>NZ_FONE01000010.1 GCF_900112825.1 Nitrosomonas sp. Nm166
GAAGAGGACGAAGAAGACGAGAGCGAAGGCGCTAGTCCAGCCGTAGAAAGTGAAGCTCAGGGTGAAGATGACGATGAGGAGGAAGATGAAGAGTAGCTTAATTACTTACTCTGAGTTATTTTTCCTGAGTTTTAGTATCATTTTGGAGATATTTAATCTCTGCGGGTTCAATTCCCCGCTCCTTAGGGCAAAAGCTGGTTGAAAACCAGCAGATTGAAAAGCGCAGTTAATACCCCGCTGCTTGCGGCGGGGTGCTTTATTTCCAAATAATGGAATTGATAACGTAATCGAAAGAACCCGTACAAGAAGAATATTTGTACGGGTTCTTTTATTTTATTCAATTCAAAGTAGTTATTAGTTAACAGAGCAAAGAGCCAGAAGATCTTCGAGATCCTTATGACTTTAGGAGGATATAGCAAATTGAGCAAATACTTAGCAGGAGTAGTGAAATAAAAGATATGTCATTTGAGCAACTCGGTTTATCAATCGATTTATTGCGCGCTGTCTCTGATCAGGGATATGCTAAACCAACACCAATTCAAGAACAAGCAATACCAGTAATTTTGCAAGGCCACGATGTCATGGGTGGCGCCCAGACAGGCACAGGTAAAACAGCAAGTTTTACTCTTCCAATGTTACGAAGACTGGAGACTTATGCCAATAATAGTATGTCACCAGCAAAGC
This sequence comes from Nitrosomonas sp. Nm166, assembly GCF_900112825.1. Taxonomy (GTDB): domain Bacteria; phylum Pseudomonadota; class Gammaproteobacteria; order Burkholderiales; family Nitrosomonadaceae; genus Nitrosomonas. The sequence continues at coordinate 685 of NZ_FONE01000010.1, forward strand.
ATCCAATTCGTGCGTTAATCTTAGTTCCAACCAGAGAGCTTGCTGTTCAAATATATGAAAATGTAAGAATATATGGAAAATATTCATTTCTCAAATCCGCCGTTATATACGGTGGGGTGAATATCGATGCTCAAATCGACACTGTTCGTTCAGGTGTAGAAATTTTGGTAGCAACACCGGGTCGATTATTGGATCACCTTCAGCAAAAGACCATAACACTGACTAAAGTAGAAATGTTGATTCTAGATGAAGCTGATCGGATGTTGGATATGGGCTTTTTGCCTGATATCAAACAGATTATTCAGCAATTACCTGAGCACCGGCAGAATCTGATGTTTTCAGCTACCTTCTCTGAAGAGATCAAAAAGCTCGCAAGTAAGATATTGAGAAAACCGATATTGATCGAAGTTGCAAAGCAAAATTCAGTCAATGAATTAATAACTCATATTGTTTATCAGATTGAATCTATAAGAAAACAGGAATTCTTAGTTTTCTTAATTAAGCAGAAGGACCTGCAACAGGCATTGGTTTTTACACGAACTAAACAAGGTGCAGATCGTCTGGTGCAGCAATTGAGCCGCCATGAGATCTCAAGCGCAGCGATACATGGTGATAAAAATCAGCTACAGCGCACTCAAGCATTGAATAGCTTTAAGCAAGGCCTTATCCGGGTACTTGTGGCTACTGATGTAGCGGCACGGGGTCTTGATATCGAAGAATTAACATATGTGATTAATTTTGAGTTACCGAATAATCCTGAAGATTATGTGCATCGTATTGGCCGAACAGGTCGAGCAGGAGCGAAAGGATTTGCAATTTCTCTAGTAAGTAAGGAAGAAAATAAGTTATTACTAGGAGTAGAGAAATTGCTTAAAACCAAAATTAGAACAGAGGAAATAAAAGAATTTGAATTAAAAAGAGCATCATCGCAAATTTCAGATAAAGATTCCGCTGAGAAAAGAAAATCAAAATATAATGCTCTAACTGCTCAAAGTAAGAAAACAATCTCCTCTTCGATAAGGCAAGGGGAAATAAGAGATTCTTTCAATGATGAAATAACTTGTAAAAAAACGAAGCGTATTGAAAAAGTTGAAGACCCATTATTCACACAACCCTATGTACCTAGAATTTCTGAGGTAAAAGCTATAGAGCAGGATGAGTTAAGCCAAAAAGTGGCATACCATAAAAAATTAAGGCAACCAAATAGACCGTTACCTGCCTTATTTATTTCACCGGTAATTAACAAACAAAAATAAAATAGGGTTCCATATTGGCTTAAGTTTATAACTTAATCTGTATAGATTTTATTCAGTTTCTCAAATTCTTACATCTCTTTGCTTTGAGCGGTAGATATTGATTGTATGAGTTGTTAGTTATAGAAGCGCTATCAATCATCAGTATGGACAGGCGCTTACTCTCTAGTATTCATATGTATCAGAGTAATAAGCGCCGCCAGCCTTACCGGTTACTCATTAGTCTGCTACTCCTCGGGTATTGGTACCCCCTTTTGAAGATGTTACTGTAACTACTGCTGGTGGCACTGGAATATTTGCCAGCACCAACTCATACCGACCAGCAGCGCCAGACTGGGTCATTTGATGAGCTGCCGAACCTATTTTCAGGGTAAGCACGGGAATATCGCCTGCAACAATCTTGTCGCTGGAAACGGCTACTACTTTTAGCGTTTGTGCTGATCTGCTCCAAGTGGCTGTTGTGATATTTACTTGATCGATGACATTGACGAGCTTAGTCGTACTGTCACCGCTAGCATTGGTGGCAACAATCTCTACCTGAGCAGGCATTGGATCGCTATTGGCTGCATTTAATGTAGCGCGTTTAAAGAACGTACTTTCCCCATCAAATGTCATGAGTCCATTTTGGCTAGCTTGTGGACCATTAAACGTCACGGTTGAAGTGGGTGGTGCTTTTACCCATGAATTGATACGGGACGTCGTTACGCCAGATGCGTTAGTGGAACGCAAGTAGCTTGTGCGTACAGGCTCAATTCCCGGTGGGGCACTCGACGGATCAAAAATTTTACCTTGGACTGAAAATAGATTAGTTTCCACAACATTACTACCGTTACCATCCAAGTCCACCCCGACCGGACCTTCGATGCGGAAGGAGTTAACACCGCAACGGCCATTCTTCACTTGGTGAGGAATATTGGGATCGCCCACATAACCAGCCGGTGCAGTCGGAGCGATGGCTGGATCCCATACTAAGAAAGGGCCGACTTCACTGGTTAACGCGGCGTCAAATGGGGCGCCGCCGCCAACATCGCGCGTTACATTAATCGCGCGAGGACCGGTCGTTGTAACGTTAAAGACTTCGTCGTCGCAGCTGGCTCCTAGATAGGGGTGCCGGACTTTATAGATGCCTTCACCGCCTGCAGGCACATCGATTCGGATACGGACGCGCCCAAAGGCAATTTGTTCGTTCGGCGCTGGATCTCCCGAAGCATAGGCTGCCTCCAATGCCAGCACTAAAAGAGCACCTCCGCCGCCAGCCAAATCTATATCAGCTTCAGCCGACCACCAGAACGCCTCTTCACCAAAGCCGCTCGCTTCGGAAACAGCATTGCCTGCTATGACGGGGTCATAGAAACATGGGCCAGTAGCGCCATCGCCATCTAAACACATCTGCAAGGCAAGGCCATTAGCATCGGAAAACCAGCTAGGAAAATGATGATTAGGATCTGCTATGCCTTTGCCAACCAGCGCTGATTTTGCTGGTGGTGATATGCTCAAGCCAATCAGTAGCACCATAAATGCGACAGCAATACTAAATTTTTTGCTTATGTTAATAGCTAATATTTTATTTTCTGACGGTTTCATATGATTCACCTTATAATTTTTTCAGGAAATAACGCTCAGTTAAATATTTTTTGTAATGTATTGGGCAGAGTAACTGAATGCTGAACATCAATTCTCGGACGATACCCGTTCGATAGTAGAGTTGCTAATTTAATAAGTAAAGTAGGATATTACTCATTATTATCTAAGTATTTACTTAGATTCGATAGCTACAATTTATTCGATTATTAATTCGATGAGTTTATACGTCAGCGATGACAATCAATAGCTGAGTAACAATTTTTGCGCAATTAATCTTCACTGCAGGGTTTATTGCATGAGTTGTCAGAATTATTGAATAATGGAGGTTCGAGACAGGTAAGTAAGGGAAATCCACAAAGTGGAGCCCGTAAATTTGGCTTCTAAGGTAAATCGCAATAATGTTCCAGGAGCTGTTGTTGTGCCGAGCGCGGTTTAGAGGTGCCTGGCTTCAGGTGCTTGTACGAGCCATCACTTTGCAGTAACCAAGCTTGCGTGTTGTCGGACAAATAACTGAGCAATCCATATTCGATGACGCTATCACTGGTGCGTTTTTCTTCAATCGGAAAGCATACTTCCACCCGGTAATACAGGTTACGTGTCATCCAGTCAGCGCTGGAACAAAATACCAGCTCTTCGCCACTATTGTAGAAATAATAAACGCGGGTATGCTCCAGAAAACGCCCTACGATTGAGCGTACACTGATATTTTCAGAGACGCCTTTAATGCCAGGGCGCAGGCAGCAGATGCCGCGGATGATCAGATCAATCTTGACGCCGGCCTGCGAGGCTTTATACAGTGCAGCAATGATTTCCGGATCAGCCAAGGCATTCATTTTGGCGATGATCCAGGCTTTCTTTCCTTTACTCGCAGCATCGATTTCTTTCTCGATATGGTTGAGTATGCCTTTATGCAGCGTGAAAGGTGATTGCAAGAGTTTTTTCAGTTTTCCTGCACGGCCCAATCCGGTCAGTTGATGAAACAGCTTGTTGACATCTTCACCAATTGCCTTGTCGCACGTCAACAGACCATAATCAGTATACACGCGTGCAGTTCGCGCATGATAATTGCCGGTTCCCAAATGAACATAACGGCGCAGCGCGCGGCCTTCCCTTCTGACCACCAGGATCATTTTGGCATGCGTCTTGTAGTTGACTACGCCATATACTACATGCGCCCCGGCCTGCTGTAATTCACTGGCCAGTTCGATATTGGCCTCTTCATCAAACCGTGCCCGCAATTCAATCACCACCGTGACTTCTTTGCCGGTGCGGGCTGCACCCTTTAATATTTCGACAATTACTGAATCAACGCCCGTCCGATAAAGGGTCTGCTTGATGGATAACACATTGGGATCAGCGGCGGCTTGGCGCAGAAAATCGATGACTGGCGCAAATGATTGAAAAGGATGATGCAACAGGATATCGCCATTATGCAGTGCATCAAAAATATTGGTATTCTTGAGCAAGCGTCTGGGTATGTCGGGCGTAAATCCGACAAATTTCAGTTCCGGGCGATCAACCAACTCACATATCGCCAGTAAACGTCCTAAATTGACAGGCCCCATCACCTGATAGAGATCGCTTTGCTGCAGTTCAAACTTTTGCAACAGAAAATGACTCAGATTATCCGGGCAATTATCCGCGACCTCCAGGCGCACCGCATCGCTGAATCTTCGGGAAGGTAATTCACCTTCAAGCGCACGCAGCAAATCGTCTATTTCTTCATCGTCGATAAATAAATCACTATCGCGCGTGACCTTGAATTGATAGCATCCGGTGACATTCATGCCTGGGAACAGATCACTCACATGGGCATGGATAATGGACGAGAGCATCACAAAATCATGATTTCCGCCACTATATTTTGCAGGAATCTGGATGACTCTCGGTAATGAGCGTGGTGCCTGTACGATGGCTAATCCTGAGTCTCGCCCAAAGGCATCTTTTCCATCCAGCGAGACGATGAAATACAGATTTTTATTCAATACTCTTGGGAAAGGGTGTGCCGGATCCAGGCCGATCGGACTCAATACCGGTAATACTTCATCTTTGAAATAACGATGTATCCAGCGGCTGGGCTGGGGTTTCCATTGCGCGCGGCGTAACAGTCTTATTTTATCTTTGGACAGTGCCGGTATAATCATATCGTTCCAAACGCGGTATTGTTCCTCGACAATCTGATGCGCTGTTTCACTGACACGTGCCAGCACTTCTGCCGGAGACAGATTGTCCGCGCCTGTTTGTGTCGAGCCATATTTAACTTGCTGCTTCAAACCGGCAACACGTATTTCAAAAAACTCATCCAGATTGGTGCTGGCGATGCATAAAAAGCGCAGCCTTTCCAGTAATGGCAAGCTTTCATCTTTTGCCTGCTCGATAACGCGCCGGTTGAATTCCAGCAGACTCAGCTCGCGATTGATATAAAGCGTGGGATTTTTGAGATCGATTGCATCCATTATTGACGACTGTTGGGATGTATTTGCATAAGGTAACGACAGATTCCATCTGTGTTAGGAAAAGATTGGCAGGAAAATATCTAACGCGCTTAATTCTAGCGTAGTTTCGGGTGGTATCGTGCCTTTTAACGATACAAATTTTTGCAAGCATTCAGATTACTTACGCTTCGGTGTTAGCTTTAGCTTCGGTGTTAGCTTTAACAATTTTCCATTTTCTTCGTCTGTCAACAGATACAATGCACCATCCGGACCTTGTTCCACATCGCGAAAACGTGCGGTATGCATCAATAACTGTTCTTCACCGAGAACTCTCTTTTCATCCGTCGATAATCTGGAAATCAGCTTGCCTGCTAATGCGCCGATAAATAAATTGCCGCGCCATTCCGGAAACTGATTGCCGGTATAAAACACCATGCCGGAAGGTGCGATGGAAGGTGTCCAGTAATAGAGGGGTTCTTCGAAACCCTGTTCGGCATGTTCATCTTTTATTGGCATAAAGTTGTAATGACTGCCATAACTTGCCTTGGGCCAACCATAGTTTTTCCCGGGTTGAGGAATATTGATTTCATCGCCGCCGCGTGGACCATGCTCATGAATCCACAGTTCGCCGGTTTTAGGATGAATAGCGGCGCCTTGAACACTGCGGTGGCCATATGACCAGATTTCCGGTTTTGCTTGTGGATGATTGACAAAGGGATTATCGGTGGGCACTGAACCATCAGGACGGATGCGGATGATTTTGCCAAAGTAATTATCCACTTGCTGCGCTTTATCCATATAGTCGCCACGATCGCCCAAGGTGATGAAGAGATTTCCATCAGGCGCAAAAGCCAGGCGCGAACCAAAATGTATTCCGCCCTCCGTTTTTGGCAATTGGCGGAATATGACTTGCAGGTTTTCTAAACCGCCATTGATCAATTCAGCTCTGGCAACCGCAGTGCTGGCTTTGGATCCTTCGGGTTCCGCGTAAGACAAATAAATGAGACGATTCTTGGAAAATTCCGGATCCAGCGCAACATCCAGAAGACCACCTTGCTGCTGATTAAACACGGCTGGGACGCCCTTAACCGGTTCCGACACGCGACCGTCTGGTGTGACAATGCGCAATTGACCATTGCGTTCTGTCACCAATATCTTGCCATCCGGCATGAAAGCCATGCCCCAAGGAAACTGTAACCCGCGGGCAACGAGCTTGATCTCAAATTCTGCCTGGATGCGCTGCGCTTGTGCAATGGATGAAAGGAAAAAACTGCCGCAGAGACAAGCGACTATAAAAATCCTGGTGACTTTGAATAATTTGAGTGCCATTTTATTTTTTACGGTGTTCTCGGATCATTAACTGTAACATCCCTGCAAGCCTGCCTCAACTACTTGGCGCTTGATGCCTGATTTGTTTCTGAAAGCTAAGGAAACGCTGATTAATTGACTGCACGGGCTAATCGCTTCGTTGCGCGGTACTCGCTTCCTCGTCTATCTGATTGATATGTCTCGGTTGCTGCGTTCCGTGCGCCTCGCGCTTCATCACGTTCGCCGAATTAATCAGCGTTTCCTTAGCACTCGGGATAGGCAAGAATATCAGAATCGATAAGGAATTTTGTCAGTATCGTGCGGTAATCGCCATTCATCCGGGTCAGTATAGATATAGGGACGGTCAAAATAATTGATGAAGCTGCTCTCCGAATTTTCCATATTCTGCAAGCCATGCCAAATACCAGGGGGGATGCTAATCAATGTTGGTCGCATGCGGCTGAGATGAAATACATCTCAATCTTACCCGTGTGGTTGAATCAGGGCGGTATCAAATAACACCAATTTAATCGAGCCGCTGGTGACAAAAATGGTATCCGTCTGGTATTCATGCACGTGCCAGGCGCTGATGGTATTGGCTCGCAGGATTACGTGAATAATGTGGCGTACCTGATCAGGACCGATTGCCCATTCCGGCCGGTAAAGCTCAGTGGTAACACCATTGCGTGTAATAATATTGGATATTTTCTTATGTGTCACACCTTTAAAAAAGTACTCACCAGCTTGCCATCCGCAGATGCTGTTTGTGGGTCCTTTTTTGTATCTTTCAACATTATTCAGTTCTCCACCTTTTTTAAGAACATTCATCACCAAAATAATCAGAATTAGGGAAAGTAGAGAAAGTTCAAGCCTGCTCACCATTACCTATTCATCCCGTTATAATTTTTTATCATATCTAATTAGCCGTTTTCTTTCTGAATAAATTTTTTCCATACAGATACTTAAAACACCACAATGCGTACACGTACACCACCAAATACATTGAGCGGCGGACCAGGTTCAAAATAGCGCCCGAACGCAGCATTGATCCGGGTATTGGCGTTGTATTGCGCATCGAACAGGTTATTGATACCGACAAACACGGAACCTTCAATCCATTTGCGTTTCGTCTCCCAGCCCAGCAGCAGTTGCCCCAGGTTATAAGCATGGTTGGTCGCGGTATTGGTGTCATTGACAAAAAACTCACCGACGCGCTGCACATGAATTTGCCCATAAAAGCCGAAAGGATGCGCATAACGCACCAAGCCTTCCCAGCGATGCTCAGGAATATCGGGAAATACATTGCCTTTCAGATTCACGTCATTGATCACATATTTCTCAAATTCAAAGTTGGAATAGGTGTAGCTGACCTCGCCGCGCAGGCCTTTCCATTCCGGGGTAGCTAAACGGGTTTCTACGCCAATTCGGCGCGATTGTCCGGCATTGCGAAAAAATGCCCTGCCTGGTGATGAGGGCAATTCAAATGGCGTAATCTCATCCCAGGTGCGAATAAAAAATATCGCCGTATCATATTGAAATCCGGCCGAATTGCCGCGGAAGCCGAGTTCGTTGCTCAGTGATGTCTGCGCATTCAGATTCGGATTGAATCCGCCTCTGCCGGCCGGATTATTGATCAACTCGGTAGTGGTGGGCGCTTCAAATACCGAAGCGACATGCGTATAAATCTGCTGCTGTTCCGTGAGGTGATAGACCAACCCAGCCGAGCCGCTGGCCTGCGATACCGTTCGGGAGCCGGATTGATTGCCGTCGGTTTTAAAGGTGTCTTTCACCTGATAATGCAACCAATCCCAGCGGCCGCCGATGACCAGATCGAGTTTATCCAGAATGTTCCATTCATTGCGGAAGAACGGTCCAACGCTTTGTACGCGCTCGATTTGACTTAAATTTAGTGCACCTCTTAAACCAAAATTGTTATTGAAACGCTGCCGGTTATCATTCTGTATGCCGTAATCGACGCCGATCAGGAAACGATTAGGTCGCTGAAACAGAATATGGTCGTTGACAAACTGCACCATCAACCCGCCTACCCAGCGATCAAACTGTACTTGCCCACCATCAAAAAACTGCAAGCGATTTTGGAAATCACGGTGCAGCAAGTGTGTGGTGACGGTAAACTCTTTTCCCGCGGAAGGCCTATTGCGGAAACGCACGCCCATTTCTTCCTGCCGGATTTCTTCACCGGCGTTGTATTCCACATTGCGTGCCGAAGCCTGTCTGGGATTGTCGCGCACTTCCGCGCTGGTTAAAGCCCCTGGATCCTTGGATAACGGAGAATAAAATTCTCGGAACACCAGCATCAGGTCAGAATTGCTACTTGTCTGGAAATTCAGTTTGGCCTGGGAGAATGTATTCTGCATCGCGCTATGATCGCGCCAGCCATCTTGCTGCAAATGCGAGCCGAAAATACCGTAACCGAACTTACCATGGCGGCCGCCCACAAACAGCTCGGATTTTAAGTAATCAAACTGACCAAACACCTGGCGCGGCATGACGACGAATTTTTCCTGCGGTGCTTCGCGCGTGGTAATGTCAATCATGCCACCCGAAGCATTGCCGTATAGTGAAGCGGAAGGTCCGCGCAGAATATCCATGCGTTCAATCAACGAAGGATCAATCGTATCCAATTGTGTTTGCCCATCCGGCAAGGTCTGCGGAATGCCATCTACGCGCATTTGAATGCCACGCACGCCAAATGGAGAGCGTGCGCCAAACCCGCGGATAGCGATGCGCAAATCCTGTGTAAAGTTAAACTGGTTCTGGAAGAAAACGCCAGGAGTACTGCGCGCGAATTCATCCAGCGTGGCGCCGGGTTGAAAGCCTTGCAGCGCATCGCGCTTAATCTGCGTAATACTGTTCGGAATCTGTGATGGTGAGCGCTCACTGCGGGTTGCGGTGATGTTGATGGCATCGAGTATGACGGGTTTTGATGTATCAGATTGTTGTGCCCAAGCAGGGCATGCAATTACAACGAAACCGGCCAGAATGGTTAAGTAATTGAGCGAAATAGAAACCCAGCCGAAATAACACTGGTGAGTGATGCTCGATGGTGCTTTAACAAAAGACATGCCGACGCAATTAGTTTGCTGATTGTTTAAAATATGATCTTTTCAGAAGGCCATGATATCGGTAATCATGCCATGATTGCGATTATGCTGATCAGTATGAAGATAAAAATACAAAAATAAATTCTGCGAGAATGGCTAATCAAACAGATAAAAATATTCAGTTACATCATTTAGAAAATCGAATTATCCTGCTCGGCGCAAGCAATCTGACTTTATCGTTACGCCTCGTTATCCATTTAATGCAGCAGCGGTTGGGTAGTCCGAGCGAAGTTCTGGTGGCTTCCGGGCATGGTCGTGCGTACGGGGTATTCAGCCAAATGCTGTTGCGCGGATTGCCGGGGATTGTTGCCAGTGGATTATGGCGGCAACTGGATGTGATGCAATTACGCCCATCTTATGCTTTGCTAACAGATATCGGTAATGATATTTTGTACGGGTTGATGCCAGAGCAAATTCTGCGACAGATGGAGTGGTGTATTGAGCAATTACAGCAACAGTCTGCGCAGATTGTGGTGACTAATCTGCCGATGGCTTCGATTGAAAGTTTGTCCAAATCTCTTTACACACTCTTTCGCAATATTTTTTACCCATTTTGCCGGTTGTCCAAGGAAGAAACGCTAAGCCGCGCCCGAGCGGTGTATCAAGGGCTCATCGATATGGCAGCGCGGCGGCATTTCAAGCTGTATGAACAGAAACCTGTCTGGCTTGGGTCGGATGGCATTCATGTACATTACTGGAAACGACGAGCATTTTATGAGGATATTCTTGCGCAGTTTTCCCTAACCGATAATAGTCATATGTGCATACAGAGCAAGGAGGAATTATTGCTAACCTGGCAGCGGCGGTCACACTTTGCCTACAAAACGATCTTGGGACGAGAAATACACTGCCCGCAGCCGAGCGGCCGGTTAGCGGATGGCACAACGATCTTCAAGTACTGATCAATGGTTGATGCTAGTAGCAGGTTTGACAGCCCATTCGGCTTTCAGTATATTCATAGCGCTGTCAAGAATGCTTTTAACGATATCCTGCCTAAAATCCTCTGTTCAGACTTATATGCGTGTAGTTGTTACTGGAATGGGTATTATCTCACCGATCGGTACTGGCATTGAGCAGTTCTGGAATGCAGCGATCAATGGAACGAGTGGAATAAGCAACATTCAATGCTTCGATGCATCCGGCCAGCGTTCGCGAATCGCCGGTCAAATTACTGGATTTGATCCTACTGCTTTTCTTTCAGCCAAACAGGTGGAACAGACCGACAGATTCACACAACTGGCGTTGCGCGCTGCCAACCTGGCGCTGGAAGATGCTGGTGGACTGGAAGGCTATGAGCCACGGCGTCTGGCCGTTAGTCTGGGCTCTGGCATGGGTGGGTTTTCAACGTTTGAATCCTCTGCGGCGCGCAAATTTCAGAATAAGTCCGCACCTCCTTTTACTGTTCCCCGCATCATGGCCAATTCCGCTGCTGCCTGGATAGCGATTAAGCATGGATTGAAAGGAGCGAATTTGACATGCAGTACGGCGTGTTCTTCGGCAGGCAATGCAATTGGCATGGGGCTCGATCTTTTGCGTACAGGAAAAGCAGATGCCGTAGTTGCCGGTGGTGCGGAAGCATGTGTATTGCCACTGACTATGGCTGGTTTTGAAGCATTGCTTGCGTTATCCACTGGCTTTAATAACGATCCGATGAGTGCATCACGGCCTTTTGCCAAAGGTCGCGATGGTTTCGTGATGGGGGAAGGCGCAGGCATACTGATTCTGGAAAAAGAAGAAGAAGCGCAGCGGCGCGGCGCAAAAATCTATGCCCGGCTTGCCGGCTATGGTTGCACCTGCGACGCAACACACATCGTGGCACCGGATATGGACGGGCAGGTAGCAGCCATGCAGGCTGCCATTGAGGATGCCGGCATGACGCCAGATAGGGTGGATTACATCAACGCGCATGCGACTTCCACGCCATTGGGAGATATTGTAGAAACGAAGGCGATCAAGCAGCTTTTTGGAGAGCATGCGCCTGAAATTGCCATCAGCGCCACCAAGTCGCTGATCGGACACACTATAGGTGCATCGGCTGCCATTGGCAGCATTGCCACTGTCATGGCATTGCATACGGGTACGATACATCCCACCATCAACCTTATGGAAGCGGACCCCGAATGTGATCTCAACTACACGCCCAACCAGGCTGTTCAGAAAAAAATACAAACCGGTGTATGTAATGCATTCGGATTTGGCGGCAATAATGCCAGCCTCATTTTTACAACCCTCTAAAAACCACAAGCACAAAATCAGACATGGACACAGCAGAACTCGAAGCAAAAGTGATAGCGTTTATCGCCTCAAAAGTTGAGAATGCGGATGCTTCCAAGATAACTACCGCCTCCCAGTTTGAAGAACTCGGACTCGATTCCCTGGATACTGTTCAACTTCTATTTGATGCGGAAGAAACCTTTGGTGTCCGCTTTGACGGCGATGAAGTCAAGAATCTTCGCAGCGTGGGGGATATTGTTGACTATATCAGCCAGCATCCGCCGGCGAGTTCGTCGTAGAATTGTAAATTACATTATTTTAGAAGCTTAATTGTAGTTGGGCTGAGGGTAAGTAGCGAGCTATGCAAATGACAAGATGACGTGAGCATGATTATAGGGTAACAGCATGGGTGGTTTCGGCCCGAAGGTGAATGTATTCCTTAGAGACCAACGATAAGGGAAATATAAAAATGTCTGATCTTTTTATTTCAATTGGGGAGTTGCTGTTTAAACTCGTAACTACTGGATTTGCAGGATTTCGGGAGAATCGCAAAAGTTTCTTTGAGACGCATTTGGAGCCGATACATGTGCAAATGAGTTCGATTCATAAAGATTACACAGATGCGTTCAAGGAAATTGAGAGTCGTCTAAGAAACAACACGCGGCCAACCCAAGAGCTTTTAGAGTTTCTTAAAGAGCGTCGGCGCGACTATGAATCGGAACGTACATTAGCTCGAAACCTTGCTAATGAATTGCAAAAGATCAGAAACCGTGGCCTTAGTGACGACAATTGGAGTGTCGTTGAAGAGTACTGTAAGACTATCGTCAATTACTTCAATGTGGGCAACAATATGGACGGAGTCAGTGGCTTTTCGTGGTTCACAGACTTTCTTTACATCGTTGAGAGAAACTGCAGAAATGAGCGCAGGCAAGACATCTGGTGGACGACTAGCATTGGCGGCTGCGATCCGCACCAGGAACTTCTAGAGGCAGTTCAGGCAGTACGAACTGATGGACTTCCGAAGGCGTATGAGTCAATGGCTAAACAGTATGCGATCGTGCGGGCCCGCTTACTTTAGTTTCTGTTGGTGGTGATCCTATCAGGTTTGTATGCATCAGAAATTCGTTAGTAGGCCTTATCCTCGCTGGAGAGAAGGAAGTCATATCGATTAATCCGATGGTAATGGGTTACTGATTTTACCGCACTTTCTTCATCAGAACTCATCAAAGCGCGAGCTTGAGTGCTGCTGGTTCACGGCATGAATAAATATGTCGAGCTTTATGACAAGCGGCCCATTATTTTGCGCTGCAGTTTATTTTTCCGGGTTTCGTTTTTTATAATCATGGTCTTTCCAATCCGTATTGCAACAAACGGACCTGGCGTTGGGGCTATGGTGCAGACAGAGGTCAGCGACGCTTTCCTGGATACCGTCCAATTTCTGTTTGATGCAGAAAAAATCTTTGGTTATCAGTTCTGAGGGAAACGACGAGAGTCTCCGCAGAATGGGCGATATTATTGATGATATCAGGCAAGCATCCCCATCGGTTTTATCGTGAAATCAGTATGCTAAGCAGATCAGGAATATTTCATCCTGAAAATTCTTGATGTAATATAGAACGACATTCCGAAAGTCCAATTCTAGCTAGAATCTCTAACCAGAGGAGGTCGTTATGCGAAATAAAATTCTATCGTTCCTATTGGCGGCGATATTGACTTTAGGCGGGTGTGCATTCATTCCCCCGGAAGCACCAGAACTTTCAGCCCAGCTTGGTGCCCGCATATCGGCTCTTGAGTCGGCTCACATTCGACTGCTACAAGAATTTTTCCTGGAGAAAAGACGAAGAATCGATGACTTCATCCAGCAAACGTGGGTTCCCGTGTTTGCTCAGGAATTTTTTGGCGATGCACGGGTTGATGAAGTATGGCAGCAGGTAGTGCGATCCCGGGATCCCAAGGAGCGCTTGAAGTTCATCACGCTGGTTGGTCCAAAATTACAGGAAAAAATTAATCAAAAGCGCATCGAGCTCATTCAGCCGCTCGACGAACTAGAAACAACCCTAAAAAACAAGCTCAAGTTCGAATATGATCAAGTCCGAGCGATCAATAACACGCTTACGGCTTTCCTTCAGTCGGCTTCCAAAGTCGAAGAAAACAGAAAGCGCTACCTCGACATGATCAGAATCACCGACAAAGAGGTAGACAAATTTGTCAACGAAACAGATCAAGCAGTCTCAGAATTAGTGGACGCCTCACGAAATATTGAAGACCGGATAAAGAATGCGGAAAAATACCGCGAGAAAATCAAAGAGATTCTCGACAAACTTCGCAAATAAAGGAGTGATCATGGCAATAGACTGGGACAAATTTCAAGGTGAACTGGATAAACTGATTGATGAAGCAGGCGACAAAACCGATGAGAAGCTGGCAGGAAAAATTTCAACCATCACCCACCTGACGGACGAGGAGGTTAAGAGACTATTTCCTGACCCTGCGGATGTAAAAAAACTTGCCGAGTTGATGGAAATTGTCAAACGGGAAGGTGATCGAAACAACAAAATCAACCAAATTGTTACCAATGCGGAAGAATTTGGAGGAATCATTCTTACCCTGATGAGCAAGTTTGTGTAATGGGAACTGCAGGTTTTTTTCAATGGAATGATTAAAACAGAAGTTAACTCAAGAACTCGGATTGAGGCTTAACGTTTAGCTTTTTTATCTGATACTGAAGAACTTTCTTTGAAGTCATCCGCCGGTAGTTCGTCATGAAACCCGGTACTGATTAAGATTCGGTTGGTTAGAAGTCACACAGATTAGAGATATACCTACCTGATACAGTAAGCAGGGTTTATATTTATGAATCTAATGGATGCTAGCCCGCAAGCGAAGGCTGGATGTGGACTATACTCTACTCCAACGAAAAGGAGTTCCTATGGCTAGGACAAACAGAATTCTGATCATCGTCACTAATGCTGACGAGTACGAGAAGGTTGGCTTTAGAACGGGGTTGTGGTTAGGCGAGCTGACCCATTTTTACGATGTCGCTGAAGAGGCTGGGTATCAGATGGATATCGCAAGTCCCTCAGGTGGTAAAATTCCTCTCGACCCGGAGAGCCTGATCATTTCAGAAGTAAGCCACACAGTTGGCATGGGAGGCTCCGTATCTCAGCGGTATGAGAATAGGGCCTACATGAACCTGCTGCAAAACACGCCAAAAGTATCGGAATCGAATGTCGCCGCTTACGATGCCATTTACATGACAGGCGGTCATGGCGTCATGTTCGACTTTCCTAAGAGCGCCGCGCTAGCGAAGTTGACGGTTAAATTCTACGAATCCAACAAAATCATTGCCGCTGTGTGCCACGGCCCTGCAGGCTTACTGGAAGTGAAGCTTGGCAACGGCGATTCTTTGATTAACGGTAAAGCTATCACGGGCTTTTCGTGGAGGGAAGAAGAATTGGCAAAACGGGACCATGCGGTTCCATTCAACCTTGAGGCGGAACTGCAAAAGCGCGGCGCTAAGTACAGCAAAGCATTGTTGCCCTTTGGCTCGCATGTTGTGGAGGATGGTCTTCTGATTACCGGTCAAAATCCCCTCAGCGCTCATGATGTCGGAAAAGCGGTTGTCAAAAAACTGCAAGAGGCACCATAATTCAAAGAAAGACGCCAGGTTGCTCAGGCTGACGGACACGGTTTAATTCTCGTTTAGGATGAGGCCGGAATGCAAGGAGGGTGCTGTGAAATCACAATCTCGGTATTTGATTTTAGCTGTAAAAGTTTAATTTGATCGATGGTTAATTGAAAGGTCAAATTTTGCATAATGATGTATTGCAGTCTAACCGCTGGCTCAAGTCCAGGCTTGGAATGCTGTGTTTTCACCAACGCTGCAGTAAGTGGAGTCGAGGCTGTTTTTTGTGTTTGCCAACTCAGCCTATGAGCTATCTCCTCGCATGCTTGCTGGCATGGGCCAGTATTTCGGTGGCGTTGGCCGAGGATTATTCATGCGAAGAAACTGACGAGACGCATATCTGGATCTCACCCCTCAATCCCAAAGCCGATGAGCAGGTCAAGATTATGGCTGTGTCCACAGACGGTCCTGTATCGGGATTGTCCCTGATCGACAGCCAAGATCAGCGCATACCCCTGCAATCCCGCCGCCGGGGTGGCCCGCCTTGGAGTCTTGTCGCCGCATTGGAAAAGCTCAACAAGGGGCATTATCGCGTGGTGGCAGATCGGAATGGCAAGCTTGCCGCATGCCAGCTACTCACCATCGGCGGATCAGATGCACAAGAAACACCCAAAGTATGGGGCCTTGCCACAGAAGCCTTTTATTCCGCCTGGATCGAAGCGTTGTTTGGTGCGCCGCCTGAGGAGAGTCTAAGCTTCTCCTCCTTGGAGCCGATATTGCGCAATGCCGAGCGTAACTTCCTGCACAACCATCTCGGTCTCAACGAAGACAAAAATCTGCCGCTAACCCCCGATTGTGCTGACCTACCTTACACCTTGCGGGCTTATTTTGCCTGGAAGGTTGGTCTACCATTCGCCTTCCGCGCCTGCGGGCGTGGCTCGACCAAGGCACCGCCGCATTGTGGTGTAGCCACCATCGTTACCGAATTTACCCAAGGCATCAGCTCGCAGGCCAGCTTCAGGAAATTCAGCAGACAGTTGGTAAATACCGTCCATTCAGGCTCAGCGCGAACCGGGCTTGAGGACGAGTCCACGGATTTGTATCCCATTTCGTTCAGTCGGGAGACGCTGTGGCCGGGAACGGTCTATGCTGATCCCTACGGCCATATTCTGGTACTGGTCGAATGGGTGCCGCAGACGGCGGATCATCCTGGCGTATTGCTGGCTGTCGATGCCCAGCCGGACAACTCGGTCGCCCGTAAGCGGGTGTGGGAAGGCACGATGCTGTTCGCCAATACTGAAAACGCCGGGCCAGGCTTTAAGGCTTTCCGGCCGGTGATGCGCATGGTCTCGGGCAAATGGCGGATACTCACCAATGACGAGCTAATTGACCAACCTGACTTCGCTGCCTTTTCCTTGGAACAAGACCAACTCTCTCCTGACAATTTCTATGCCAAACTGGTCAAGCTTATCAATCCTCAAGGACTTGATCCCAGGCAAGCTTATGAAGCTACCTTGAATGCCTTGGTGGAACAAATCGAGACCCGTGTGACCTCGGTGGACAATGGTGAAGCGTATTTCCGCAAGAGCCCTCGCAGTGTCATTCCGATGCCTGGCGGTGCGGCAATTTTTGAGACCGTCGGTCCTTGGGAGGATTACTCCACGCCTTCCCGGGACATGCGTCTCATCATCGCCATCAATGTTCTAAATAGCTTACCCGAGAAGATCATGCGCTACCCCGAATTGTTCCTGATGAACGGCAAGCACCCTGAAGAGGCCAAGGCCGAGATCGAACAGCATCACGCCAAGCGCATTCATGAACGCAGTATTCACTATGTGCGCACGGATGGTAGTCCTTGGGAGCTTTCTGTGGCCGAGGTGCTGGCACGTAGACCGGCCTATGAAATGGCTTATAATCCCAACGATTGCGTCGAAATACGCTGGGGCGCAAAGCCGGATACGGAGGAGTATTCCACCTGCCGACGCCGCGCGCCCGCGGAACAGCGCGCGAAAATGGAGCAATACCGGATTTGGTTTCGTGAAGCGCGAAGACCGGCACGATGAAGGCTCTCCGCCTCTCTATAAAACCTGCTGGAATTTACCACTTGCAGCTCCAGGATTATTATCACCCCAGCTTCAAGCCATTATTATTCCTCTTCAATCTTGCCGCGTAACGACTTTCTCCGACTTTGAATCGCTTTACTTTCCAAACGCTTTGCCTCAGAAGCTTTTGTTGGCGCGGTAGGCTTCCGCTGTTTCCTCTGGACAGTAACGCTTTTGATCATCTCTTGTAGCCGACTGAGCGCATCTTCTTTGTTCTTACTCTGACTACGATACCGCTGAGCCTTGATGATAATAACGCCCTCACTAGAGATTCGGCTATCCTTTAAATTCAAGAGTCTTTCCTTATAGATTTCTGGTAGTGAGGAAGCTTTGATATCGAATCGCAAATGAACTGCAGTCGACACTTTGTTTACATTCTGGCCACCTGAACCCTGTGAGCGTACAGCTTGTATTTCGATCTCAGTCAAGGGTATTGCTATACTGTTGGATATTCTCAACATGATTGGTCGCTCAATTATCGCTTGATTATATTTATTAAGAACAGATTATTTAAGGAAACGCTGATTAATTGATTGCACGGGCGAATCGCTTCGTTGCGCGGTACTCGCTCCTCGTCTATCTGATTGATATGTCTCGGTTGCTGCGTTCCGTGCGCCTCGCGCTTCATCACGTTCGCCGAATTAATCAGCATTTCCTTAATTCATGTTCAGAAAGATACTGTGTTGATTCCTGCTTTATTTGGACCAATGGTGCTATTGGGCTAATGACTTAAATGATAATACACCACAAGCAGAATCTTATGGCTTTAACAGGCCTGCTCCTGATGCTGACAATGCTGTCCGGCTGTGTGCATCAGCAATTTACTAGTGAACCTTATCCACGTTGGGGAGAAGAAAGCGGTATCACGCAATCTGGCGACAATAGGTCACTGATTCTGCGGGTACTTTTTCCGCCGGAGTCTGCCAAAGCGCGAGCCTGTGTGCTGCTGGTTCACGGCATGAATGAACATATCGGACGTTATGGTGAGGTGGCTCGTTATTTTGCCCGGCGGTTTATCGTTGCGGGTTTCGATTTATACGCGCATGGTCTTTCCAATCCAGTTCTGCAACAAGCAGATCAGGCAATGGTCAGCGGTGCGGGTAAGCAGGATGTCAGTGATGCTTATTTGGCGCAAGCATTATTGCGTGATCTGGAGCTGCTGCGCTGGGATCTGGATCAAGCACTCAAAAAGACTATAACACTCTGTGATGCACAAGGCGGTATAGAGCGGCCTGTGTTTATTATTTCGCACAGCCTGGGCGCTTTGGTCGCCGCTTCTTATCTGGTGCAGCGCCGGAATGAGGATGACCCGACCCGACGAGTGCAGGGTGTCGTTTTTCTGGCCCCGGCTTTTGCGGTCAGCGAACCACCCGGCTGGCGCGGCTGGCTGGCAAATCCGTTAATTAAGCTGTCTTTCCATGCCGAAACACATTTTCTGTATCCCCAAAATGAGCCTTTGCCGCTGTTAATATCTAATCAGTTGCTATCGTTGGTGACCGTGCCTCTGCTGGATGGCCTATTCGAAGTGTTTTCCTGGCCGGGTTTGCGAAATTTTCTGACACCTACCGTGCCGGATTGGGTGATGGATTATCTGACCAATAGTGAAGAGGAAAAGGCGCGGCTGCGTGCCGATGGCTGGATTGTCCGCCGCAGCCTGTTGCGCTACGTAAAAGGCATTGAACAAGAAATTGTTCACTTTCGTCGCCAGATGGATGAATTCACAATACCGTACTATCTGGTTTATTCGGAATATGACCCGATTACACCATCCTGGGGTGGCAAGGACTTTGCTCGTGCCACTTTGATGCATGCTGCTGATAACGAAGTTCTGGTGCTGCCAAATCTGCCTTATCATCAGCATCTGTTTCTAAAAGAACCTGCGCGTACCGAGTTGCTGAAAAATGTTGAACAATGGATGAATCGGCGGCTTCGCTCATTGGAATAATGCTTATAAAGTATATAAATCAGAAAAATCGTGCTTTTGCAAGAGCCTGTCCTCTTATCATGGTATGTTTAGAATATGCCGTGACTGTTGGTATCGGTTACCGGGTTCACTTATACTTGAATTTTAATCAACAAGCGTAGCTTAAACAGGACATAAGGAAATAGCGATGATGAAAGCAACGATAGCTGATCTGATGAGACAAATACCGGGCAAGGCTAGTGCGGAATGGCCAATGGGTGAGCCCTTTGTGCAGGCTTTTACGCATGGCTCCATGTCGGTGGAAGTATATGCGCCCAAAGAAACCGATATACAAACACCGCATGATCAAGATGAGCTGTATTTCATCCATTCCGGTCACGGCGAGTTAGTCATAGCTGGTGAACGCCATCCATTCGAGCCAGGCATGGTATTTTTTGTTGCAGCTAATATTGAGCATCGTTTTGAAAATTTTTCAGCAGATTTTTCTACCTGGGTAGTGTTCTGGGGACCTAAGGGCGGGGAATAAAGATATGAGATGTTTCTCGAATACAAAGATATGAGATATGCTTAAGTTTTATGGCTATAAACAGTGCAGCACCTGCCGCAAGGCAGAACAATTTTTACAGCGAGCCGGAATTGGCTACGAATTTGTTGATATCACCGAAAATCCGCCAGCCGCGGAAGAACTCGCTGCCATTATTGAGCGTGCTGATGTGCCACTGAACAAACTCTTCAATACCACCGGTATACAATACCGCGAATTAAGAATCAAGGAACGATTGCCTGCGCTCTCGCAGCGGGAAGTGCTTGCTTTGCTGGCGAGCAACGGCCGGTTGATAAAAAGGCCATTGATTACCGATGGGAAGCGAGCGACAGTGGGTTTTAATGCAGAACAGTTTGCTGCTGTCTGGCGTTGATACTGCTGCTAGCTGTTGTAGGGGTGTGAAACGCTTTAGCGATATTCATAGTCCCTGTAACGAACAAGCTTGCGCTTTCGCGCTCATGCTTGTACTCTTTTCGACCATGAACAGGTCTATTCGATAATCGAATCAAGCAGGAGGCGAAATTGGGTGATAAAAGATTTTTAGTGCGCAAGGTGGCGGTACTGGGAGCTGGTGTGATGGGGGCGCAGATTGCGGCGCACCTGGTGAATGCCAATATCGAAACATTACTGTTTGAATTGCCAGCTGATGCGGACAATCCCAATGCCAATGTAATCAAAGCCGTCGAGAAACTCAAAAAACAGGAGCCTGCGCCGCTGTCGGTCAAAGCCAAAGCCACCTGCATCCAAGCGGGGAATTACGATCAGAATCTTGAATTACTGAAAGATTGCGATCTGGTCATTGAAGCGATCGCCGAACGTATGGACTGGAAGCGCGATCTGTACGTAAAAGTCGCACCCTATCTGGGCGAGCATACCATTTTCGCCAGCAATACTTCCGGATTATCGATCAATCAATTAGCCGAGGCTTTTCCGGAAGCATTGCGCCACCGCTTTTGCGGTATCCATTTTTTCAATCCGCCACGCTATATGCATCTGGTCGAGCTGATTCCCTGCCAGGTCAGCGATGCAGCCATGCTTGATCATTTGGAAGAATTCTTGGTGACCTATCTGGGCAAGGGCGTGATTCGTGCCAAAGATACGCCGAATTTCATTGCCAATCGCATTGGCGTGTTCTCTTTGCTGGCCACCATGCATCACGGCAAAGAATTCAATTTTGGTTTTGATCTGGTCGATGCGCTCACCGGTACTCTGATAGGTCGCCCAAAAAGCGCCACATTTCGCACTGCCGATGTGGTGGGCCTGGATACCCTGGCGCATGTCATCAATACCATGCGCGATACCTTGCCAGATGATCCCTGGCATCCTTATTTTGCTGTGCCGGATTGGCTGCAAGGCCTGATTCAGGCAGGCGCGCTGGGGGAGAAAGTCAAACGCGGGGTGTATCAGAAAATCAAGAATGAAATCCATGTATTTGACCTGGCAAAACAGGCGTACCGGCCGTCTGCCGCGGAAGCGGACGAGGATCTGAAGCGTTTGCTGAAATACAGCAGCCCGGCTGAGAAGTTTGCCGCGTTACGCAATAGCCAGCAGCCGCAGATGCAGTTTTTATGGGCAATTTTCCGCGATCTGTTTCATTATTGTGCCGTGCAGCTGCCAGCGATCGCAGATAGTGCGCGTGATCTGGATCTGGCTGTGCGTTGGGGGTTTGGCTGGAATCAGGGACCTTTTGAGATCTGGCAGGCAGCTGGCTGGAAACAGATTGCAACATGGATTCAGGAGGATATCGCAGCCGGTAAAAGTATGAGTCAGACACCGTTGCCACAATGGGTGATGACCATTGTCGCAAGTGGTACGCAAGGTGTGCATGCACCACAAGGTTCCTTTGCGCCGGCATCAGGAAAAATACAGTTACGCTCAAAACTTCCGGTGTATCAGCGCCAGCTGTTTCCTGATCGGTTAATCAGCGAAGAAGCGATCTACGGCGAAACCGTTTTTGAGACAGACGCTGTAAGGATGTGGCATACCGGTGATCGAATCGCCATTCTCAGCTTCAAAAGCAAAATGCACACCGTCGATATCGAAGTGTTGGCGGGTGTGCAGCGAGCGATCAAGGAAGCCGAACAGAACTGGCGTGCCTTGGTGATCTGGCAAACCGAGCCACCGTTCTCAGCCGGAGCTAATTTGCAGAAAGCCACTGAACGCCCTAAATCGGATGCAAAGCCAAGCAGCGCACCGCCTCCTCCACCGGCACCGCCATCGGCATTTCAGTCATTGATAAAGAAATTCAAGAAGTCGGCGCAGGCCACAGTGCTCCAAGTGGCACGCGAGCTTGATCTGGCTGATGTATTGATGGCCAAGAAGCTGGCGGAAGTTAACAACATGATCAAACAGTTCCAACAGACTTCGCAGGCACTGCGCTATTCGATGATTCCAACCGTTGCCGCTGTGGATGGGCTGGCATTGGGCGGTGGATGTGAATTTGTCATGCACTGTGATCGTGCCGTGGCGACATTGGAAAGCTATATTGGCCTGGTGGAAACAGGTGTTGGATTGTTGCCAGCAGGTGGCGGATGCAAGGAATTTGCGCTAAGAGCTGCGCAGAATGCCAAAGATGGCGATCCTTTTCCACAATTGAAATATTATTTCCAGACGGTGGCGATGGCGGAACTGGCAAAAAGCGCTGATCAGGCAAAAGAACTCGGTTATCTGCGTCTCGCCGATACTGTGGTAATGCATCGCTTTGAACTGCTATATGTCGCCAAAGCGCAGGCACTGGCGCTGGCGGAAACCGGTTACCGTCCGCCCTTAAGACCTCGGGAGATCCCGGTGGCCGGCAATACCGGCATTGCAACGATCCAGAGCCAGCTTGTTAACTTGCGTGAGGGAAACTTTATTTCCGAGCATGATCATCTGATTGGCGGCAAGGTGGCGCATGTGATGTGCGGTGGCGATTTAACGCCTGGGAGCCTGGTGGATGAAGACTGGTTCCTGGAACTGGAACGCGCCGCCTTTATGGAATTGCTGGCGACTGAAAAGACACAGGCGCGTATTGAACATACGCTAAAAACCGGCAAACCATTGAGAAACTGATGTGCGAACTGTGATTCACTTTTAAAGTATTCCAAGATAGACGATTCACGGAGAAACCAATGACTAAGCAAACTCAAGAAGCCTATATCGTAGCGGCTGCCCGCACACCAGTTGGTAAAGCCCCACGCGGCATGTTCAGAAACGTGCGTCCCGATGACATGCTGGTGCATGTGTTGCAGACGGTAATGAAACAGTGTGAAGGACTCGACCCGGCAGCCGTCGAGGATGTGATCGTAGGTTGCGCGATGCCTGAGGCGGAGCAGGGTATTAATGTCGCACGTGTGGCGCTGCTATTGGCAGGGTTGCCCGATCATGTCGCTGGCATGACGATTAACCGTTTCTGCTCATCTGGTCTGCAATCGGTTGCGCTTGCAGCCGACCGTATCCGGTTGGGAGAGGCGGATGTAATGATTGCAGGTGGCACTGAAAGCATGAGCATGATACCGATGATGGGTAATAAGGTTGCCATCAATCCGGCCATGTTCGAGCATGAGGAAAATGTCGCCATTGCTTATGGCATGGGTATAACCGCTGAAAAGGTGGCGGAACAATGGAAAGTATCCCGTGAAGATCAGGATGAATTTGCCTTGACCAGTCACCTGCGTGCCTTAAAAGCTATTGAAACCGGAGAGTTCAAGGATGAAATTGCTCCCTATCAAGTAGATGAGAAACGCCCGGATCTCGCTACCCATCAAGTGCATGAAGAGATTGTTATCAAAGGTACTGACGAAGGGCCGCGCGCGGATACGAATCTCGAGGCGCTGGCTAAATTGAAGCCGGTTTTTGCCGCCCAAGGTTCGGTAACCGCAGGCAATAGCTCGCAGATGTCCGATGGTGCGGGCGCGGTGGTACTGATGAGTGAAGCGGCAATGCGAAGTTTTAATTTATCTCCAATCGGTCGCTTTATTGGATTTTCAGTTGTCGGCGTGCCTCCTGAGATCATGGGCGTAGGACCTATTAAAGCCATTCCCAAAGTGCTGGCGCAAACCGGCATCAAGCAGGATGACCTGGACTGGATTGAACTGAACGAAGCGTTTGCTGCGCAGAGTCTCGCCGTGATTCGTGAGCTGGGATTGGATCGCAATAAAGTGAATCCCTTGGGAGGTGCGATTGCACTGGGCCATCCGTTGGGAGCAACCGGTTCCATTCGTGTGGCAACCCTACTGCACGGATTGCGGCGCCATCAGCAGAAATATGGCATGGTGACCATGTGCATTGGGACCGGCATGGGCGCAGCTGGTATATTTGAAGCGCTTTAGACAGAGATAGACTGGCATAATCTGCTTATGCCAGTGGCTACTAAGCACTAAATCTAGGAGAAGAATTACACAAGAGAATGGACAGAATCAGTAATACCGGTATTCATATTTCCAATTTTCAGCGTTGAATATTTGCCCATGCAATAAACGGGATAGCTTGATTTCACTATGGCTCTACTTGGCTTTGCGCATTTTAAGAACGAGGCGTGCGCTTCGGTCTCGGGGAAGTGAATAAACCCTCACTAATGTTTATTTTGGCTGCAGTATGCTCAGTGGGCTGAGACAGGATCGTAGCGGTATTTACGGACACGAACTTGGCAGCAAGTGCCTCTGCACTGACCGCGATATCTTCCAACCCCATGACGAAGACTGGTTTTTCTCGCTCCTCGATTTTGACTTCTTCTCTTCCTGTTTCTTCTGATATGTTGCCAGCGAGTGCCGGAGGATACGGAGGGTTAACGGTTTCTTCCAGGTTTTCGAAACCTGCAAAGAAAAATTCTTTCTCCTCCTCCTTGCCGTCTTCTTTTTTACCTTCACCTTCTGGGATAGTACTGGGAGGGATAGGTACAGGAGGGATGGGCATAGCGCCAGGAATTATTGGACAACACGGAGAGTAGCGGGTAACGGTTTGTTTGTACAGTTTTTCCGTGTACTCGATTCCCAGTCCGCTGATGGTGACATCCCATTTAATAATGAAGTCCTGTTGAATCTGTCTGCCGGGTTGGGATCGCTCTTTCGGAGGCTCAGGAGCTTTAGGCCGGATTGGTGGTTCGCCTTGTGCTTTCTTATTCCAATTATTCCAATCCTCTAAAAACTTCTCCGCGGCTTTTTTGTATTCTTTTAACTTGCGCTGATAATCCAATTCTTCTTCGGCGACACAGGAGTTATTTGCTTTTGCTGGCGCTGTTATGACATCCACCTCTAATGTCAGGGAAACCGTGCCGAGAGTGGGAATGGGAATGCCTGCGCTTTTCGGCCCGTAGAGCTTGGGTGCCTGCTGCTCGATTTGGATCGAATCGAAATTCTCACAGTTACCGATACAGGTGAAGTTTGTCACTAATTCAGGGTTGATTGCGTCAACAATATCTTTTATCTGCTGTTTTGTTATTCGTATTTTTCCAACTAATGGAACTTCTGGAATTATTGGGTTGATGTTCTCGTCTATAAATTTAAAAGCCATATCGACAAGCCCCTGCTTGGTGAAGCCAAACGTGGCATCTTCTTCCAACTCACCAAACATCATGATCTTCTCGTCTGGGCTAACCTTTGTCTCTTCGTCAGAACCATTCATTCTCAATAACAAGGTTTGCGCCATTTGCCCCAATGCGGGAAGATTAAAGGCGAGCAAGGATAGGTTGGAAAAATTGATGTCGCGAAGTCCCGGTGTCATGTGCGCTAAGCCAGTCATATCAAACGCCAGGTCGGGCAGATAAAACGCATTAACATCCCTGTCCGGAGTCGGCATTTCCGGCCAGGACACTGAACCTACCGGCACCAGCATCTCAATCGGCGGAGCGGAAACCTGCGGCTGCTCGAGCGAGGTTTCATTGATTCCGAAAGGGCTTGGAGATTCTTCCAGAGTGGGAAGGCTCATTATTTCCACGTCCGGCATTTCTTCTTGCACGACTGCTGTGAATTCGGCAGGAAGTAGCGTACCCCTCAGGAGTGGGTAGCGAAGTCCCTGTGTCGAATGGGCAACCCCGCCCAGCTCAAACAGTACATCGCTCAAATAAAAGGGTGTCCGGGTCTCCTGCTCCACATCACAACCCTCAGTGCAGCTCACGTAGCCAGCTGCCACAATAGTCAGATATTCGAGTACCGTGAAGACGTGATTTTGGGTGTACGGCCAGGGTTGGCGGAAGTCGGTTCGAGCTATGAAAAGGATGGCGTTTCCATCACTTTTTCCGGAAGGGTAATGATCGTGCCACGGCCGAGGTATTAAGTTCTTATCTTTGACCTGGTTGGTTTTCCTGAATTTGTTGACGCACTTCGTGCTGTATGGAATGACGAGATCCGGAGGCACTCCCGGTTCTCCGATTCTCTCGAAAACCGTATCGAGAACCTTTACCCCCTTTTTTCGGGGACCGACGACCCGCCTCAAGCCGTGGGCCAGTTCGTGCGCCAGCATCAAGGGACTTGCTCGATCGTATCGATTCAACCCGATGAGCGGTTCTGTTTGGTGATTGGCGCTGGCATGCACTCTGGTGCCCGCAGGGTGGAGGGGGACCCACCACTCGTCCAGAAATAGCACAATGAGTTTCTTTGGCTGCGCAGTGGCAATGACACTATAGATGTCCATTACTGTTTCTTGGACTTTGACGTATGTCTCCTGGAGTGCTCCCTTTCCCTTTGGGATCTGGATGGTCCGAGACTCATAGAGCTTAAGGAGGGTCTCGAGCTCCTTCTTTTTCTTTTCGAACTCCCTCGTTCTCTCCTCAAACTTCTTCTCTTTCTCGCCGGGCTTGCGCAGCGGGGGATCGAGCGCAAATTCCTTGAATGTCAGTTCGATGCAATACTTCCTGAACCATGTCTTTGCGTCTGTGATTTGCTGACTCGCTTCGGCCTCAGTCCATTCTATCGGTAGACGAAACCAGATCACCTCTGCAGAGCATTTGCACTCCACCTCGAAGTTTTTGATATCCCGGTCGTTCTCGATGGTGTCGTCTATGAAGGGTGGTCTCATGTTGTGCGTTTCCCGCCTTATTTATCCGCTGCTGTGCTTTGATCCGGATCGAAGATGGCTATTTCTTCCCCTATTTCCCCCGACAAGGTTCAAGAAACTTGTGAGCAAAGTCTTGGATGATCTTGCACTGAGAGGGCAGAATGCGGTCGCCTGTATAGGTTTTCTGCATGATATTGTTATCCTGATCCGAGCTTGTATCTTTCTTGTATTCATCATCGACCTTTTTCATGTTATCGATGAGTTTCATACGATCAGGGCTGTCTTTGTTTTTGGGGCCTGTGGGGTCCTTCTCGTCTATGGGGTCATCGGGGGCTGGGATTTTGTCTTTGACGTGAAATTCGTGCCCCGTGGAGTGGATTACTTCGTGGGCGATATTTCTTCCCAAATCTCCTTCGACGACCCCCATGGGCGTATAAGGTTCTCCTATTGCGCCAGAGTTTTTCTGCTTGCTGTACCCCTTTGTCTCTATGCCAGGTAAGTCCGGGTTTGCTTTTGATTGTTGGACGTCATTCGCGTAGAAGAGATGGATGCATTGGCGGTTGAACTCAGCGCGAAAATGGACTTCCAGCGTCACAAACAGCCAATCGATCGGATCCGGATCACTTTCACCATAAACAATGCCGTTCGTAAACACCAGCTCAGCCAGCTTCTTGGTGCCACCCCCGGGCTGGTCAGGAGCAACGACCTTGCTGGTGTCGAGAACATACACTTTGCAAAGATCGAGTTGCATGGCGGTACAGGGACTGGCTTTGAAAATCTTGTTTGCCTCCCGGATGTCTTTGGCTATGCTATCTACTGCTTGCTGCGTGGGGGTTCCAAGGGCCTTATTGAATCCTCCCCAGTCGGTCGCGCCCTGTGCATGCTTGTGGCCTCCTTTGGCACCGGTCAAGATCCACGCAATCACACACCAGCCCGGGATTGCAGGGTCGCCCGCAATCTTAGGCGGGATTGTCCCTTGAGACGTTTCCGGAATCGTGACAACCTTGCCGTTACCTTTGGCTTTGCCGTTGCCTTTGTCCTCATCTTCATTTCCGCCATCACCGGCAAAGCGAAGCATGAGTTGATCTATCGGCAAGCCAGTAAGTTGCAGCAGCCCCGGCGTCATATGCTTAACCCCGCTCAAATTGAGCGTCAGGTCGGTGAGATAAATCGCCCCGGCTTCTTCCTTTCTCCCAACCTCTGTCAGCGGTTTTGGGAGCACTTCCGGTGTCATCCAGGAAACGTCCTTCCACTTCGGTTCAATCGGCACCGCAAGCTGTGGCTCGGGAAATTCCTCCGGCCATACTTCAGTGGGCATCTCCGGCATCGGCCTCTCCACAGGCGGTCTCTCCATTTCGGCAGGCCCTGGGAAATCTTCCGGGGCGGCCGGCGGTAGCACCTCCGTAGAGGGAGCGAATTCCCGTGCGGCCTTCAGGAATTCTGCCGGTATTGCTGCACTGCGCAATAGTTCAAGCGCCTGCGGCGAGATTTTCATTGTTCGTCTGCCACGGGTTCGGGTTTCGGGCTGGCAATCAGGACACGGCCGTTCGTCTTCCTTTCTGGGCATTCTGTCTCTCCTCTCGTTTGATCAGCGAGATCATCATCCCTTACGCTTCGAGCTATAGCCGTCGCCTTTCGGAATCGTTGCGTTCTTGATCACTGCAAGGGCACAGGCACTGCCCAGCGCAATTCCCACCGGCATCGTCAGGTGGTACACCAGCGTGGAAGCGTCTGCCTGGATGGTGGAGCGGGTAATAATGCTGCGTGCCTTCTCCGGCATGATGCCATGCAGATTTCCCTGCCCTAAGACAAAAAACCAGATGTTGGTTGCGACCGATGGATCAAACCCGTCCAGATTGAGGGCTTTTTCCGGCGGAATCAGTTTGTCCGGCTTACTGCCGTCACATGCATAGATCTGGTTGAGGTCGTTGATATAAACAGGTGCGCCGTCGAACTTGAGCACTTGCTGCATTCTGCTGCTGCCATCGGGGCCGGGAAAGGTCATTTCTTCATACTCTGGCGCCACTGCCCGGTTCCAGTAGGCGGCATGGATTGCGCGTTTACCGATGCTGCTGGTGAAGATCACTGTGTGTCGGCCATCGTTCGTGCGCACCATCTCCTTGGCACTGTCCATATCTTCCAGCGTCAGCTCGCGTCCTCCCAGATCGACTACTTTCGAAGGATCCACCAGCTTCAGCAGGCCATCGAATTCATCCGGGTTGACCGATGAGTCACCGCTTTCGAACAATGTCCAGAACTTGTACAGCAGCTCCCGCACCGCCAGCGCCATCTGCACCGCGACCTGGTCGTTCACATTTGAGGAGAAGATGTCCTGCGCTTTGTAGCAGACGCGGAACTGCGTAGCAATCTCGGCAAAACGGTAAATCCGGTTGGTGTCATTGGGCTGTTTGGTATCCTCGGCGATGGTGCCACATTGACCAATAGCTATCCCCGGTATCAGCGGCCCGGTCGTTGCATACCGCAGTGCATCACCTGCGACGGGAAGAAAGGGGAAAGCCGTTGAAAGTTGTATGCGAAACGGAAAATCTTCCAGTAGCCACTTTGCCAGAACGTCATTAGAAAGCAATCGAGCGTTATTACCTATGGGTTGCATTATTTTCCCCTCTGGATTTTCAAGATAGTTTATAACCAAAGAACGTAAGGTTCTGTATCACCTCTCTTACTTTTGTTTTTCAATCAGCCAGCACTCTATATATTACCTTTGCACTCAGCTTAGCCGAGTACGTTGATAAAAATCAAGAGTTCTTTAAGGAAACGCTGATTAATTGATTGCACGGGCGAATCGCTTCGTTGCGCGGAACTCGCTCCTCGTCTATCTGATTGATATGTCTCGGTTGCTGCGTTCCGTGCGCCTCGCGCTTCATCACGTTCGCCGAATTGATCTGCGATTTCTTAAGTTAAATTACGCATAGACAATTCATGGGTAATTCGAGAAACTGACATAATTGGAAGTTTTGGGATGCTTATTTTTTATATTTAAAAGCTGGGTTTATTTTGACCCATAAATGGATTTGATTGATGCATGTGCTTATGAGCAAGTGCCTCTAACCAATGAGTTAATTTAAATGCTGGTAATGGGGGTATGAAATATCCGCGGTTCTAATGGTTAATCTGGAAAATTATTATCTATCAGTATATTGATATCTTATCCTGGCATACTATTTGTGACTTTGATGGGATTGAGTGGATATGCACTGCATACCGTCATAAAAAACAAAAGAGGAGGGAAGGCTTATGCGTTATGACATCAGAGGACGAGTCATCGATTCATTTACCGGTGACGGTATAGGCGGTGTGCGTGTCGAAGTGTGGGACAAGGATTTCATTCTGGACGATTATCTAGGTTCTGCCAGTACAGTGACAGATGGCTCTTTTTCGATCAGTTTTGAAGATAGTGCATTCCATGACTTATTCTTTGACAGGTGGCCGGATCTCTATTTTAGAGTTTACTGTTACAACGAGCTGCTTGCTTCAACCGAGAGCTCGGTGCTATGGAACATCAGAAATCCACAAACTGGCGTCACCATACATGCGGCCCATCCAAAGCCGCTGGCTTGCGATGAGCGTCATATTTATCTGAAAATCGAGCGGATCGAGCATTACAGTCCGGTCAGACCACAGGAAAAGGTAGTACCTCCAGTGCAATACGGCCGGGATTGCATGCGCGGGGATGGGCATGAGAATGGCTTGATTCCGCAAACAGAAATCGATGCACGTGCGCTGACTGCAGTCGTATACCGCGCGTATCTTGACTCAGGTTACCTGATTCCCAAACCCGACAAGCTGATTGCTGCGGATATCAATGAGCCTGTTTATACTCATCGTGTTCCCGGTACGGTTATTTACACCCGGCCATGTCAGCGGCTGAAAATTCATGTGTGGAATACCGACGATGTGCCGCACTCGCTGCATATGCATGGATTGCGTTATGGCATCGATTCCGATGGCTCATGGCCGTTTGGCACGCAAGCCGCTCACCATGGCAGCAGATCGGATGCCATCTGCCCGGGACAAACATGGATTTATACGTTTGATGTTCCTGATAATACGCTGGGTGCCTGGCCATTTCATGATCATACTTACCATCACGATACTAAGATCGATCAGGGTTTATTCGCTGGTGTGGTGGTGCTTGGTGCATGCGATCGGCCGCCCCGCCACTTCAGGTTTCCATGGGAAGTATTGCGGCCGATTTATCTTGATATCGAGCGGTTTGAACGATCCCCGGTATTTTTGGATAAGGAAATACCAGAATTATTCGAGTTTGATGAAGAAACCGTTATTCAACTTGCGCCGTATATCCATGCCCAACGATTGAAAGATGAGACGCGCTTGATCCTCAAGCAGCGGCTTGATTTTCTGGAAGAATTCACCCTCAAGGAATTGGCACTGCCACGGCGTGTCATCAATACCGATCATGTACCGGTATTTCTTCATGTGATGTCGAATCCTGAGGCAAAACCGGTATTTGATACGGATGATATCGAAGAACTCGGGGGTGAAGCCGAAATCGTGTTCAATACGGCAGGCGATTATGATTATTTCTGCCGCCACCATCCTGAAATGACCGGTATTGTTCATGTTGTGCCCGGAGGGCCTGACCCGGTGACGGTCACCATTGCGGCTGGTCCGCCGATGGTGTTTTCGCCTGATGAGGTAACGGTGGGTGTGGGAGGAACGGTCAAATGGATCAACAACAGCAATGCCCATCATACCGTTACCTCAGCACAGGGTGCATCGATGCCAACGCACTGCATCAATGGCCGCGGCTTTACCGGCAATACACCCACCATTGTCGGCCGCAGCGGCCAGCGTATCCGCTGGTATGTATTTAATCTCGATACCAGTCCGACCTGGCACAATTTTCATCCCCATGCCATGCGCTGGAAATTCGGTGGCGAGTATCTCGACGTTCGTAGTTTAGGACCGGCGGAATCATTCATCGTCGAAAGTGAAATTCCACCGGTGCTGTTGCTGACCGCCGAGGAGGAAAAAGCGCAATTGCCTGAACACCGTCCGCCGGGAGCAACACTGCATCAGCTCAAAGGCGATTTCCTGTTCCATTGTCACGTTCATCACCATATGATGAACGGTATGGTGGGGTTAGTGCGCGCACGTCAGAGCTTATGGCTGACAGAGGATATGGCGCATGAAATCAGCCACCGCACCGGTTTGCCGCTGGATGATGGCAGCAATGCTTGCCCGGATGTTAATCCGCACCCTTGCCGCGGCCATGGCGGTGGCCGCTGGGAAGAGGTTCCTGGTGCACCCGAAGTTGCCTTCATGCATTCTGTGCTGTTGCCCAATACACAGCGTGTGCTGTATTGGGGTTACACACGTGCCGATCAGTCGCGCGTATGGGATTACTCAACACTGGCGGGCAGTTATCTGCTGCCAGCTAACCAGCCAGCCGATTCTCCAGGGTTGGATATCAATACATCCAACCTATGGTCAGCGGAGCATACCATCCTCGATACCGCAGCAGGCACGTTATTGATTCACGGGGGATTTTCACCTAACAAAGCATTTACGTTCGATCCGGCATCGTTGACCTGGACCCGGGTTGCCGATACCGTTGGTGACCGTTTCTATGCAACTACCCTGATATTGGCTGATGGTCGTGCCGTTACACTGTATGGCAACGTCAAAACTATCGAGATCTATACACATGGTGCTGGATGGGCAGCGCCCATTGCGATGCCAGCCAGTATGAATCATCATCAGTATTACCCATGGACCTATTTATTGCCTGATGGACGCTTGTTCATTGCCGGACCGCATGATCCAACGCACCGCATCGATCTGGCTGTGCCAGGCGCGCCAGAAGCGTTCAGCACAATCAACGGAGACCGCAGTACCGGCGGTGAGAAGGGTTCTTCTGTGTTGTTCATATTGCGTCCGCCTGCATACCAGCCGATTGCCTGCATTATGGGCGGCAATCCTGCAGCTGCGCAAAAGACGGTTGAAATGATCGACTTATCCGCACCCGTACCTGCATGGACTGCGCTGCCAGACTTTAATATTCCACGCGCTGAGCAATTTACGGCGACCCTGCTGCCCGACGGACGCATATTTGTTGCGGGTGGCGTGAGCGGTGGCCCTGATGGCGGCGTCTGCGAGATCTTCGATCCGCGTGATCCCGGCGCTGGATGGGTGATGGGTCCGGCGATGAAGTATGTTCGTACTTATCACTCGTCATTCATTCTGCTTGCCGATGGCAGTGTGCTTGCAGGCGGCGATCCACAATCCAATGGTGCGCCTACTCCGCATGAGCGCTTCTTCCCCGACTACTTCGATATGCTGCGCCCGGTAATTTCCAATGCACCCGCTACGGTCAATTACGGTGCCAGTTTCAACATTGCTACGCCGAATGCCGCCGATATCACGGAAGTGGTGCTGCTACGTGCTGGTGCGGTAACGCACGGCTTCAACATGTCGCAACGCGGACTTGAATGCGTAGTGAGCGGTATCGGGGCAGGTGTGTTGACGGTTGACATGCCGGCAAATACCAATCTTGCCCCGCCAGGCTGGTATTTGTTGTTCATTCTCAACGCCAGTCGTGTTCCTTCCATGGGGCAGTGGGTGCGGGTTACAACATGATTGTTACAGCTAAGGTCTGTTTATAAGTAAGAAGAAAGATGCGGCGATAGTGAACTCTTTATTGCTGAAGAGAATCTAATTAAAGGATACGTAATCAGTTGATTTAACAGTAAAAAGGAGCAAAAATTATGGTAATGACAAAAGACTGCTCTTTTCGCTTGACAATAAAAGGATTAAGAAAAATCCATGACGCCGCTGGAGTTGGTCAAGCTTACTGCATTACTTAACCAGACGCGCGGCAGGCGTGATGTGCGGATCGGTCTCATTGATGGTCCGGTGGCGATGAATCATCCTGAGCTTGCCAGTCAGCATATTCGCGAGATCGCCGGAAGCGGTAGCGGTGCCTGCGCGCAGGCGGGCAGCATAGCCTGTTCGCACGGTACTTTTGTAGCCGGAATCTTAAGCGCAGAGCGGGGTTCTTTCGCTCCGGCTATCTGCCCCGATTGCACATTACTGATTCGTCCCATTTTTTCCGAGACGATATCCGGGCGTGAATACCTGCCCAGCGCGAAACCCGAGGAACTGGCTGCGGCGATTATTGAATGTATTGCAGAAGGGGCGCATTGCATCAATTTGAGCCTTGCGCTGGCACAGCTTTCGTCAAAAGGAGAGCATGAGTTAGAGCTGGCGCTGGATCATGCCACCAAACGCGGCGTCATTATCGTCGCTGCGGCAGGCAACCAAGGCACACTCGGCAGCACCGCCATCACCCGCCATCCATGGATTATCCCGGTAGTCGCTTGCAATCTTCAAGGCAGACCGATGAATGAGTCGAATCTGGGCAATTCAATCGGAAAACGCGGTTTATGCGCACCTGGCGACGCTGTTACCAGTTTAAATGCGGCAGGACAGTTACTCACCCTGGGCGGAACGAGTGTTGCTGTACCTTTTGTGACCGGTGCGATTGCGCTGCTGTGGTCAGAGTTTCCTGCGGCAACGGCGGCACAAATCAAACTGGCCATCACCCAGGCTGTCTTACCACGACGAGCCTCGGTGGTTCCACCGTTATTGGATGCCGCGGCAGCCTACCAAGTTTTGTTAACAATGAACGCGAGGAGGTAACTTTCATGACAAAAGAAAGCAAACGGAATGACTCTTTGCACCAGAGCGAGCACTTGCCTCATCGGATGCGCTTGCCTGGATTTATTAGCGATGAGGAGATCGGGCTGGGCGATGCAATTCAACGGACAACTGCCTATTTTGGCATTAAGCCCTGTGGCGGCTGCAAACAGCGGGCGGCGATGCTCAACCGCTGGCTGGTTTTCACCCGTCAACAGCCGAGGTAGCGAAATCATTTGCATGGGGATTCACAAGCTAGTTAAGTAACACAAGACTTATTACGAAGGAGAAAGTATGAACGAACAGACTGAAACGATAGAGCAGCCAGTAGCGCAAGCGGAGCATGATATAATGGCAAGCCCATCTTCTCCAGATGTCCGCCAAAATGCCGCAATTCTTCCGCAGGTGGAAGGCGGTGCCTGTGGCTGTAGCGGGGCTGCCGGTTCGATGCTCCCCAATGGTACTGGCACGGTTTCTTATGTCTATGCTATCGGCCGGGTGGAAGCACGCTTCCCGAATCTGGCAGCGGAAAAGGAATTTGCCCAGGCGACGGGACGGGCAGATACCGCCGGGAAGACCGATCAACAAACCTTCCACGCCGTCTTGTCCAAGCGCGAGAACCGCTACCTGGTGCGCCAGCTTTGCTGGGTGCTGACTATCCAAGGACTCGAAACCTATCTGTTGCAGCCGCGCGACCCGGCGGACATCGATCTGCTGGTGGAAGCGATCCGTCCTGCCCCTACACCCAATGACATCGATGTCGTCATTGGCCTGCGTGGCCCCATTGCTCCGCCGCAGATGTGCAATGGATTGATGGTGCCCATCGTCCTGTTCGACCAGATCTATTCCTTTGATCGCGATACGCTCATCAAGGCTATCCCCAAGCCAGAAAAGACCACCGATGCGCAGTTCGGCCCGGCGGCTGAAGAGCTGTTCAATCGGATCATGCAGATGACAGACAATGCTGGCGCAACTGATGAGCATCGTGTCTTGAATTACCTCGTCATGCGCTATCCCGCCATTTATGCAAAGACAGTCGAGCAATTTGCCAAGGATTTTTCATTGACTGGCGTGGAAGTGCGTCCCTCGCCCTTGAGCAGCACGCGCAACATCGTCGATGTGATCTTTTCCTATACCAATCGTAATACCGATTTCACGGAGAAATTTTTTGTGCGTGTCGACGTGACCGAGGAGTTTCCGTTCCTCGTTGCCAAGATGTCGCCGTACTATGACCGTTAAACCTAATCAACCGAAAAAGGAGATGTGAAATGAATACTGGGAACATACCAAGATTTACCGCTGAAGCTTCGTTCTATAGGAGTAGAAGATACTCCCAAGTAGGTGCGATGTTGACTGATCTTCAGCAAGGAGGGAGAGTTTTACTTCACCCCGCTGCCCGGCCAATCGCTTATTGTTCAATGAAGGGATGTTGCGTCGACCTAAGAGACCTGGGATTTCCGCGTATTTGCTGTAATGGGGACGAGTGTGGACCCGATGTGCTAATTTAGGTTCGTGCAAAAAGGAAGGAGATATGAGATGAAAATAATGAATATGCCTGGGTTTACTGCAGAAAACTCATTCTATCACACGAGCAGGCGCTATCAGATGACGAGCTCTATTCACAGAATCGAATTCAACGCAAGCTTGGTTCAACCATCGGCCGCGATTTACAGCGGAGGAAGATTTGTGTGCTATGGTGAAGTAACAGAAGAAGGATTCATCAACTGTTATCCGCCCGATGGCGGGCTCTCCGAACCAGCCGAGCTCGTTTGTGGCCCGTGTATAAGCGGGCGACAGCGCTGCGGTATACCGGGTGTTGGTTTTAGCTGGGGGCCATGCATCGACTGAGCCCTTATAAGGCTGATTAGGGATAGAACTTGAGGCTGGGTTAGGAAAGCTGTAACCCAACGAACTGATTTGAAAGGAGATATAAAATGATGAACACCATGAACATACCAGGATTTAATGCGGAATCATCGCTTGGCCCACCAGCTATGGGCATATATCAGAGAAAGGCTGTTTCCGGCAGATTTCCTTCGGAAGGGGGCGGAGACATTATGCCGCAACTTCGTTTCCAGTCGGATCCGGATTTAGGTGCGTACTTGAGATGCAGGGCAAATGGTGGAAGTGATCTTATATGCCGTTTCTTTGGCGGGCTTCCTCCTTTCACAATCGGTGGCCTCCTGATCGTTGGATGAGCGCAGGATGCGTTGAAGTATAAAGGACCGTAGCTTTAGGTTGGTGAAATGAAGTCGTAACTCAACAAACTGGCACAGCCTTCGCGATCATTCGCTAGGATTCAGAAGTCACTTTTATGCAAGAAGCCCGTAGGCTGGGTTAGGAAAGCTGTAACCCAACGAGCTAATAAGATATGAAATGAACACCATGAATTTACCTGGTTTTACCGGAGAGTTGGTACTCTATCCAACTGCTCGACACTATCAATCGACAATTTCAGTCAATCATGAACCGAGCGGAATATCCGTTGTTCCATCTGTCCTCCAAAGCTGGTTGGGCGATTCGTCGAGTATAGGATTGAGCTGGGGCCGCTGTTTGGTCACGCACCTGTTTGGAAAGGTGGTTCGGCAGGAGGTGGTTTGCCAATTGGAGGTTTTGACGCATCAGGCGGAGGAGGAACCACCATGGCACAAGACTGTATGTCTGGCTGCCTACAAGATTGCCATGATAAGTGTATTAATAGCAATCAGCCTTTGAAGTGCTATTTCACGTGTAAAAGTAGTACTTGTTTGCGAATTTGCTACGGGATAGGTTGATTCACACGTAGTGTGACCTCCTTGGCATGGTTTTAGTTATAAGTAGACAAAACGACAAAACACTGATGAGACGTGATCATCTTATTTTTTAGAAACAAACACTTGGATGTCATTTGCAAAGCAATCTAATGTAGCTGATTCATTGGAAGGAATTACGCATTGGTGGTGGAAAAGTAACGCTATTGAATGGTACGGTGCTGTATAAGAGAAATGGATAAGAAGCTCAGGGTGAATGATTGAACGATGGGGTGGTGCCGGATGAATACCCAAGCCAAAAGAAAAAGGGGATAATTTCTTCGATCAGCCAAGGCTGTTCCATCACAGGCAATGCGAAGTATTATGACAATAAAAAAGGAATGTTTCATGAGTGCTATTTGGTTTAAAGATTATACCGTTGAGTATCTGGAAGGTCTGCGTAATGCCAATATGGGGGAGCATATCGGTATTCGATTTACTGAACTGGGGCCGGACTTTCTGAAGGCGCGTATGCCTGTCGATAAACGTACCACGCAACCATTCGGTATCCTGCATGGCGGTGCCAGTTGCGTTTTATCCGAAACGTTGGGCAGTGTGTCGGGTTGGATGACAATCGATCCGGAAAAGTATCGCGCAGTAGGGTTGGAACTTAATATTAATCACATCCGTGCAGTTACCAAAGGTCATGTCATCGGTATTTGCACACCGCTGCATACTGGCCGCCGTACCCAAGTCTGGCAAACGGATATTATTGAAGAGGTTACTGGCAAACGCGTGGCGATTTCGCGATTGACGCTGGCAATCATTGAACAAGGTACGC
The DNA here is from genome assembly GCF_900112825.1 of Nitrosomonas sp. Nm166. GTDB lineage: Bacteria > Pseudomonadota > Gammaproteobacteria > Burkholderiales > Nitrosomonadaceae > Nitrosomonas. The sequence continues at coordinate 39,021 of NZ_FONE01000010.1, forward strand.
TCAGCGCCCAAAAGGAACATGTGATTGTCGACAGAACGTGATACAGCGGAGAATCAGCCAGCTGGTTCTGTAAAAGAGCCCTCCGCTAGGTATGAGCGGGTTGCTGGAGAGCAACAACTCGTTGAACTCTTATATGAGCCATTCTAGGCATCCTTGCTCTTGTCAGTATAGGTTCCTTTATTCACTAATTTCTCATCGGGTGATTCATTATCACTGGCTTCAGCATCAGCTGCATCGACAGATTTTTTGTCATCGCTTGCTGGAGTATCGTGTCTACCTTTGCTGTTCCACATGAAATAAGCCGCACCCAACGTGACTACCACGACCGGCAGAGCAATAAAGACTAAAAGCGCGTATTCCACCGTAATGTCCGTTCCCTGCGGGGGCGGACTGCTGACAATCACGTAAGCATGCGTCAAAGCAACGCCATACACAGGTAGCAATGCAGCCAGGTAACGGTTAGTGATTAACGGACGTACCGTTAGCATATTCAGAATATTGGAACCATAGTATCCAACGAAATAAATAAAAATATAAAAGAAAATGGCACCCATAGGGTTTTCCTGTATTGATCAAGTTTATCGGTTACAAAAATCAGATTTCCTAGCATGTTGAAAATCTTCAAACTTATGATACACAGATTGCCATGAAAAATGTACTGATAAAACTGCACGAGAAAACCGTACGGATTTATTTTTCAGAAAACTAGACATATTGGCCCACATGCTGAGAATCGGGATACTGGGTGTTACTGTAACGTAATATTCAATTTTGCGTTTCACTACACAGCGCATAGCTTGTCATCAAAGATTCATCTATTGATAATGAAAATGAGGTATGTTAAAACCCTTCAATCGAACCAGGTCTTTTTTATGAATTCTTCTACCTCGCTATCTTCATTAATTACCGAAGCCAGAGATCTTTCTAAAGAAAGCTTATTAAATATTCCAGAATATTCAGAAAGGCTGGAGTTACATTCTGAGTTAAATGCGGTGGCGTATGAATTACTGGCACCACCTGTGCAGCTTTCCCATTTGGTATTAATGTCTGAACGCCTGTGGATCGATCAGGAACGCAAGCTGATCGGTGAATTATGCGAGCGTTATGGCATGAGCCCGCCCAATCTGCATGAAAATGATTTCGGCGCGAATTTTGGCGAGTTTCGTCTCCGCTGGGAGCGCCATACCGAATATTCGACATATACTGTTTATCGCGCGAAGCCATTTGAGATCCCTTTCGAGCATCCTGCAATTGAGTATGTGCCGCAGGAGTGGCTGGCTCGTTTGCCCGGTGAATTGCTGGTGGCCACCCATATCGCTTTAGAGGATCGGTCGCGGCCCAAACGCAGCCTGCATGAACTAGCCACTTTATTTGCTTCCGGAACGGTGATCGGTTCCAAAGTGGCCGGGGGAGCTGCCAGTGTATGGAGCGACAATCAGATCCACCAGGATAATTTTGGCCGCATCTTGATTCATGATGAAAACTTGCGCAGTCGTCAGGTTGGGCGACTGATACAACGCTTGCTTGAAATCGAGACTTACCGCATGCTGGCAATGCTGCCGCTGCCGATCACCCGCAGGATCATTCCGCAATTGGCGCGGGCCGATCAGCGGCTAGCTGCATTGATTGCCGACAATGTGGAACTGACCAGCATTGAGGACGAGCAGCGCTTGCTGGACGAGCTAACTCGGTTAGCGGCAGAAACCGAGCGTTTGTCCGCCCAGACCGGTCATCGCTTTAATGCATCCAGAGCTTATTACAATATCGTGAAACTGCGTATTACTGAATTACGGGAAGAGCGTATTGAGGGATTGCAGATGCTGCAGGAATTCATGATTCAGCGATTGTCATCGGCGATGGGAACCTGCGAGCTGGTGCACACCAAGCTTGAGACGCTCTCAATGCGTCTGGGACGTGCATCAGCATTACTGCGCACACGGGTTGATCTATCCATGGAAGCACAAATCCGTGACTTGCTGAAGTCGATGGACCATCGTGCGCATGTGCAGTTACGCATGCAGGAAACGGTCGAGGGATTGTCCGTTGTCGTGCTGAGTTATTACCTGCTGGGTATCGTGGGCTATGGATTAAAAGCACTCAAGGCGGCAGGGCAGGATATGAATGTCGAATTACTAACCGGTATCGCTATTCCAATCGTGGTACTCAGCGTTTTCTTTATCGTCAGAGGATTTAGACGTGGTATCAGTAAATTACATAAAGATAAATAATTGCTGATTAACATTCAGTGATACTGACTGCCAGGCCACCCAACGAGGTTTCCTTGTATTTGACCGACATCTCCAACCCGGTCTGTTTCATTGCGGCGATGCAATTATCCAGGGACATAAAATGCTGGCCATCACCCCGGATTGCCAGTGAGGCAGCGGTATATGCCTTGATGGCGCCAAAGCCGTTGCGTTCAATACAGGGCACCTGCACCAAGCTGCCTACGGGGTCACACGTCATACCCAAGTGATGCTCCAATGCGATTTCTGCGGCATTCTCAATTTGTTCGGTAGTCCCACCTTTGATTGCACATAATCCTGCCGCTGCCATGGCTGAAGCAGAACCCACTTCCCCTTGGCAACCTACTTCAGCACCGGAAATCGAACTGTTATGCTTGATCAATCCGCCAATCGCGCTCGCTACCAGCAGGAAATCGCGCACTTGCTCCAGCGTTGCGCCTTCATGTTTTACTGCATAATAGATCACTGCCGGTATGACACCTGCTGCGCCATTGGTGGGTGCTGTGACGACCATATGACCGGCGGCATTTTCCTCATTCACCGCCATGGCGTATGCACACAGCCAGTCATTCAGATTGGCTTTCTGCGGATTGTTCTGTAACTGCTGATATAAGGAATGGGCGCGTCGTTTAATGTTAAGTCCGCCCGGTAATCGGCCTTCTGCCACCAGACCATTTTCAAGGCAGGTACGCATCGCATCCCAGATAGCATCCAATCGAACATTCAGCTCTGTTTCGCTTATGCGCTCTTGTTCATTGCTGCGCTTCATGGCAGCAATTGATAAGCCGCTGTCAGCGGACATTTTCATCATCTGATTGGCGGAATTAAAGGGAAAACCACAGGAACTGGCTTCCATTTTGATGGGTGCAACCAGCTTGCCAATTTCAGACAAAGTAGTAATAAAACCGCCACCAATCGAAAAATAAGTCTCTGCTAACAAAGTCTTTCCAGTTCCATCCAGTAATTGAAAAATCATGCCATTCGGATGTTCCGGCAATGGTTCTCCGCGATCGAAAATGATATCTTCAGGCGGATTGAAGTGAATCAATGTGGATTCATTAATCTGAATCGTATTTTGCTGCCAAAGTTTTTCGAACAATGCATTCACATCCAGTTTCGCCAATCCTTGCGGTGTATATTGATGCATACCCAATGTCACCGCACGGTCGGTGGCATGGCCCTTTCCCGTGAATGCCAGGGATCCGCGTAAAGTGCAGCGAACTTGCAAAAATGGTGGAATGGGATGACAAGAAACAAATACTTGAATGCGGTCACGAAAATCCTTGGCTGCAACCATGGGTCCCATGGTATGCGAACTGGATGGACCAATGCCGATTTTAAAAAGATCAAGAACACTGATGAACATTAAATTGCCTGTGAAAAATTGAAATTCTATAGAGGATCAGGACGATACCTTAAGGAATATAGGTACTAAAAATTAAAGCGCAGCTAGTATGCTATATGTCTTGCACCGACTCAACAAATTTTTATGAATCATCCTAAAGATGAACTTCGATTACTTTTATAGTCAGTAAGATCAAATGAATCATTCAAGTTCGCCTCGGGAAGGTACAATACCGTGTCAACAGAAAGTGAGCTATTTATCGTCATTTTGCTTAAATATTTTTGTGCGCAATATAATTTTATAGGCTCTAGACTAACAGATTGTATCTGCTGGTCTAGACCCTTATATATTTATCTACTTTAGATTGACATTCCCTTTTAATGTTGCATTGCTAGAATTGAAGCATGTCATTATTCCGGCTCACGTGATATTTATAAATCCACTTCATGAGTAACGATCATATAGTTTCAGAAGAATTTCCCAAAATAAATGCACCGATTCATGTCTCAACTATTTTAAGTGAAGGGCAACTAAGTGAACTGTTCGATGAGATAAAAGATTTGATTCAGAGTGTCGCGCTGAATGGACATTTTCTCTTTGCCAATCGTGCCTGGCGTGAAACACTTGGATACTCAGTGGAAGAAGTGGCAACGCTAAATATCTTTAACATCATTCATCCAGATCATCATCTGCATTATCAAAAATTCCTGCAACGTATGATTACCGGTGACGGTGAGAGCGTTGGACTTATTGAGATACCATTCTTATCAAAGGATCGGCAGATTATCGTGTTGGAGGGTAATGTAAATCTTTATTCTATAGATAATTTGCCGATCGCCATACGCGGCATATTTCGCAATATTTCTAAGCGTAAAGCGGTAGAAGCGGAGATTTCGGCACTCAAAGAGAAGCCAGTTGACATCACTTCGCAAAATCGGATGGAAATGGCGCCATGTAATAACGAACAGCTTTTTCGCGGTCTGACTGAAGTGGCGCCAGTCGGCATCTTTCGTACTGATGCAACGGGTAAATGTCTCTATGTGAATGAACGTTGGTGCAATATTGCGGGTATGGATGCCAAGACAGCTTCAGGTTATGGATGGATTGCTGCGATTCACCCCGATGACTGTGCGAGAGTGATGAATGAATGGGACAAGGCGGTGCAATACCACCGGCAATTCTTGTCTGAATATCGCTTTCAAACCAAGGAACAAATCATTACCTGGATTCTGGGACATGCGCAGGCGGAGCGTGATCAGAATGGCGAATTAGCGGGTTATGTAGGTACTATTACCGATATCACCGACCAAAAAATGAAAGAAGCTGCACTGGCCGAATCACGTAATTTACTCGAAACCATTATCGATACCGCACCTGTGCGTATTTTCTGGAAAGACAGAAGCTTACGCTTTCTGGGCTGTAACTCCATGTTTGCCAGGGATGCCGGGGCTAAATCTGTACAGGATGTAATTGGCAGCGACGATTATCAGTGGAGCTGGAGAGCGCAGGCAGAAAGTTATCGTAACGATGATCAAGTGGTAATCAATTCAGGCATTCCAAAACTTGCTTATGAAGAACCGCAGACGACGCCTGATGGGAGGATGATCTGGCTGAGAACTTCCAAAGTGCCTTTGCGTAACGGCCATCAGGAAATCATTGGCGTACTCGGCATCTATCAAGATATTACTAAACAAAAAAGGATTTATGAGTCGATGCGCTTGGCGGCGACGATTTATCAATCCAGTAATGAAGCCATCATGGTGACGGATGAGAATGATCTGATCATTCATATTAATCCGGCTTTTACGCGTATGACTGGTTATGAGAAAGCGGATGTCGTGGGCAAAAGTCCTGAGATATTCCGGTCAGGGCGGCATGATGCAGTTTTTTATCAGGACATCCGACGCAGGCTTCTGAATGAAGATTACTGGCAAGGTGAAATCTGGGATTTGCGCAAGGATGGCACTGCTCACGCCAAGTGGCTCAATATGAGTGTTATCCGACATCCGGATGGCCGGATTCATTACCATGTTTCGCAGTTTACGGATATCACCGAGAAAAAGAAAAAAGATGAACTCATTTTGTCTCAAGCGAATTATGATCAGTTAACCGGCTTGCCCAATCGTAATTTGTTCAAGGATCGATTGGAGAGGAAAATCAAGCAATCGCGCCGTATTGGGCAGCCCCTGTCATTGCTGTTTCTAGATTTGGATCATTTTAAGGATATCAATGATACATTAGGACATGACAAAGGTGACGATCTGCTGAGGGAAGTTGCAGCGCGTATCAAATCTTGTATAACCGGGACAGACACCGTTGCCCGCTTGGGTGGGGATGAATTTGCAGTGATCTTATCAGATTCCGTGAGCAATCAACGGGTCGAGCCAATTGCCTCTCATATTATTCAGAACTTGAATAAGCCATTTAATTTTAATCAGAACCGAACAAATTATCATATTTCCACCAGCATTGGTATCGCCTTCTATCCACAAGATGGAGCCGATATGAAAAGCTTGATGAAGCATGCAGACCAGGCGATGTATGCAGCGAAATTGGAAGGGCGTAACCGGTTTTGTTACTTTACACCTTCGATGCAGCGAGAAGCCTATGAAAAAATGGCGTTGATTCATGATCTAAGGGAGGCGAGAGGCAGAAATGAATTGCAGGTTTATTATCAGCCGATTCTAGAGCTATCTAGCGGACGCCTTATTAAAGCCGAAGCACTGGTGCGCTGGAAGCATTCACGGCGGGGTATGATTAGTCCAACTGTTTTTATTCCGCTGGCTGAGGAAAGCGGCTTGATCCTGGAAATTGGCGAGATGGTTTTCAAGCAGTCGATCGCCCTCATCGATCAATGGCAAAAACGGCTGGGTTATATGATTCAAATCAGTGTCAATATGTCGCCAGTTCAATTCAAGTTTATGAACAAATTCAGCTGGCTGGATGAACTAACCCAACTTGGATTGCCCGGCAGTTGCATCAATGTGGAAATTACTGAAGGCTTGCTGCTAAAAGATTCTGCTATTGTTCAGGAGTATTTGCTGGAGTTTCGTAACAGTGGCATTGAGGTATCTATCGATGATTTTGGTACCGGTTTTTCCTCACTTTCTTATCTTAAGAAATTCGATATTGATTATCTTAAAATAGACCATTCTTTTATCAGTCAGTTAATCGATAGTGAAACGGATCGCACGCTGGTAGAAGCGATTATTGTGATGGCGCATAAATTAGGTATCAAAACTATTGCTGAAGGTGTGGAAACAAAGGAACAACTGGATTTGCTGACTCAGTTTGACTGTGATTATGTGCAAGGCTTTTTTTATTCAGAGCCTATCAAGGGGAAGGCATTTGAGAAACTGCTTTTCGAACAATTGAATCGGACTAAGCAATAAAACCCATCAGAGTCGCCCATCATTTATCTGCCTTCATATCATAGGGCAGTCTTTAGTAAAAAAATATTCTCTTGCAGTCGACTCAAGCCGCGCTCTATAAAGCGTGGATTCTGTGCAAGCACATCCTGTTGTGTTAACAGCTTGATTTCAGCGTGTAACTGGTACAGCGTAACGACCTCATCTACAGAAACCGAAAAGGGCGGACCTGACATTTCAGAAGCGGGATAATCCAGCGTAATGAGTAAGATCTGCACTGCCGGTGGCAGTATGTGCAACAGATGATGTACATATTGTTTGCGCATTTCTGACGGTAACGCAATGAATGCTGCGCGATCGTATACCGCACCGATTTCTGCCAGATGATTGTTATCCAGAGCAAAAAAGTCACCACATAGGATGTGTATATTATTTGCTTCGAGATGAATGAATTTTTTATTGATAGTGCATTGTGGCGTATGACCGCTTTCTCTAAAAAATGCTTGTGCTGCAAGATGGCTTAATTCAACACCCAGCACCTTATGACCTTGTTCATGAAGCCAAAGCATATCGCGGCTTTTCCCACATAGCGGCACAAATACTCTACTGTTTTGAACAGGATGTAATCGCTGCCAATATTCACGCAAATAGGGATTAATCGCGCTTTGATGAAAGCCAATATCTCCCCATTTCCATCGATCCAGCCAATATTCTTTTTTCATCTAAAGTATCGTGAGCTTATCAAAAAATATATTCATAGCCCTTTATGTTACCTGAGCATGGCAATTACAAATGTAGCTTTTTTGTAACAAGTCACTTAAAGACTGCAAATAGTGAGGCGCAGCTATTGCCATGCATAAGCATTTGTGTGTAAAAGTACTGATGAGAGAGATGGTGAACAAAAATCATGTCATCAAAAGATCAAATTAAAACAGATCGGCTGGAAATATCAATTTCATCCTCGACTGAGTATCCGCTCAACTCAGCGGCAAATGCTATGGTAAGTTCTCTAGAAAAAAAAATTAGCCAGCTAGAAGAAATTTTTAATCATGTGGATGCGTACATTTGTACGAAGGGTGGGGTAGAGCGCTATCGTTATGATGACCAGAATGTTCTAAACCTGCTTGGTGCATTCATTGAATACATGATCGACCATAAAAATAAGCAGTTTCTTAACTCAGCATTATCAAATAACTTGATACTCAATGACAACCCCGTTATTGAGTTAGAACAAACAATCAAATGTGAAAAAAGAAGTGCCCCCAAGCCATCGGATGAAAGGCGGATCTTCTGTACTGTCAATAGGCCGACACACCATGATCAAGATCAGATCATGGGCGAGTTTGGGGGTTCTATTGGTCTCGCCGAGCACAAACTGGCGGAGAATATGTGGCATTTTCATAGAGAGATGTTATGGGATCTGCCCATCGGGATATGCCTTATTCGTGCCAATGATAAACAAATTGTTTATTTGAATTCGCGTTTTGAAACCAGCGTTGGTTATGAGGCTGAAGAACTGCTAGGTCAGCATATCAGTGTAGTAAAGGTATCCACCTTCGACGGCCCACTGATAACCGCCAGCTCAGTCATGGCTGAACTTGAGCGAGCCGGAAAATGGACTGGGAAAGTACATAGCATTCAAAAGAATGGGACGGCCTTTGGATGTTATGCAATGGTCTTTACTTTTAATCATCCGCTACTTGGAAAAACCTGGGTTTTGGCGCTCATTGATAACACTGAGCACAAACGGGCAGAAGACATGTTGCACTTCAGCTGGCAACGCTTATCTCTGGCAACGCGTACTGCAGGCATTGGTATCTGGGAATGGGATATCGTGCTGGATAAACTGATTTGGGATGAGCAGATGTTTGCGTTATATGGTATTTCTCAGGATAACTTCCTTGCCAGATACATGACTTGGCGTACCAGCATTCATCCGGAAGACCGGCAGCAAGTAGAGAAAAGAATCCAACTGGCATTGCGCGGAAAAAAGGATTTCAATATTGAATTCCGTGTTTGCAGACCGGATGGGACTATCCGCTGTATTCATGCGATTGCCACGATACTCTATGATGCTTCCGGACAGCCGATACGCATGATAGGTACTAACTGGGATATTACCAGTCTCAGGCAGACTTATGATTCCATGCTACTGGCTGATGCGATTTATCAGGCCAGTGGTGAAGCCATCATGGTAACCGATGAGCATAACCTGATAAAACACGTGAACCCTGCTTTTACCCGATTGACCGGCTATAAGTTGTCAGAAGTAATTGGTAAAAATCCGCGGATTTTTAGTTCGGGGCGTCATGATAAAGCCTTTTATCATGAAATGTGGAGGGATATCAAAAGAAAAAAGCATTGGCAAGGCGAAATCTGGGGACTGCACCGAGATGGTACGGTTCGTGCCAGATGGCTAAATATCAGTGTTATTCATCGTCCATCCGGTCATATCTATGGTTATGTCGCCCAATTTTCTGATATTACCGAAAAAAAGCAGAAAGAGGAGCTCATCTTATTTCAGGCCAATTTCGATCAACTGACCATGCTGCCCAACCGTCTTTTATTCAAAGACCGGCTGGACCAGGAAACCCGAAAATCTCACCGCAGTGGTCAGTTGCTGTCAGTGATATTTCTCGACTTGGATCATTTCAAGGATATTAATGACACACTGGGCCATGCTGCAGGAGACCAATTACTCAAGGAAGTCGGACAGCGTATCAAGTCATGTGTGCGCGATACTGATACCGTCGCTCGTCTTGGTGGAGATGAGTTTGCAATCATCTTATCCAACATTGACGTCAGGCGCCACGTCGAAAAAATTGCCAAGCATATTATTCATGAGCTGAATAAACCATTCAATCTTCTGACTGACCAGGTCGACTATCACATTTCTACCAGTATCGGTATTGTTTTTTATCCAGAAGATGGCAGTGATATAGAAAGCTTAATGAAGCATGCAGACCAGGCCATGTATGCAGCGAAACAGGGAGGACGTGATCGTTTTTGTTACTTCACACCTTCTCTACAGCAAAAAGCCAATGAAAAAATGATTCTTACCAATGATCTCAGAAAAGCGTTGGAACGTAAGGAATTGCATGTTTATTATCAACCTATTCTGGATTTAACTCGCGAGCGCATTATTAAAGCTGAAGCTTTATTACGCTGGAAGCACCCTCACCGTGGCATGGTCAGTCCGCATATTTTTATTCCCTTGGCAGAAGAAAGTGGCTTAATTGTGGAAATAGGCGAATGGGTGCTTGATCAATCGATTGCACATATTCAGCAATGGTTTAGCCGCTTTGGCTATATTATTCAGGTGAGTATCAACAAATCACCGATTCAGTTTCAAGAGATAGATATAAAATCAAACTGGCATGAGAGGCTCATTCAGCACGGTTTGCCGGGTAATTGCATTAATGTGGAAATTACTGAAGGATTATTATTAAGGAGCTCTTCCACAGTACAGAACTCCTTGCTGGAATTCCGCAATAAAGGCATTGAAGTTTCTATCGATGACTTTGGTACTGGTTTCTCATCGCTATCTTATCTGAAGGAATTCGATATCGATTATATTAAAATAGACCGCTCCTTTATCAGCAATCTGAGCAACAACGCAACTGATCGCGCATTGGTTGAGGCCATTATTGTGATGGCGCATAAACTGGATATCAAGACTATTGCCGAGGGCGTGGAAACCAATGCACAACAGGATTTATTGATTCATTTCGACTGTGACTACGTGCAAGGTTTTCTTCACTCTCCTCCTGTTCCTGTAGAAGAATTCGAAAGATTGATTGTTCAGCAACAGGATCAGGGATATCAGGGATATTTGATCTGATAGAACGACAGTTAAACATGCCCGGGCTGTATCATTCCATTAAGCCCAATCTCAAGCCTATCTTTTTTCATCAGAACTCGATTCAAAACTGCAGTGGGATAGAATACGGGCATCTTTATACTTAATAATTTACCAAGTTAGCCTATGAATTTTATTGGTTGTTGCCTGCTGCGACTGTTGTCATGCATCATTCCGATAGTTCTCGCAGGCTGTGTATCGCCGATAGCGCTGAATCGTGCTGTTATTGCTTACGATGAAGCGGTTACCAATGCCGCATCTCAGCAGTTATTGATCAATATTGTGCGTGCGCATCATCGTCAACCTGTTCATTTCACTGGCGTTTCAAATATTGCTGCAACCTTCAATTTTCAGGCAAACGCGGGAGCAGCGCCTGCAGCGGGTGGGCTTGCCGGAGCATCGATGGTGCCAGTTTTTGGCGGAAGTGTTGCTGAAAGTCCAACCATCAGTATTGTTCCGATCGAAGGAGAAGAATTCACCAGGCGGCTTTTGACGCCATTTTCACAAAACAAACTGATATTGCTGCTGCGTCAGCGTTTCGATGTCGACCTCTTGTTAAGAATGATAGCGCAGGAAGTACGGTTAACGAATTCTGAACAATATAGCGTCTATCACAACAGTCCAATGGATAAAACCGGTTATGAGATGTTCCGCCGTGTGGTCCTGCACCTTTCGGCGATTCAGGATCACAACAAACTGTATGCGGAACCGCTGCCACTCATATACACCTGGATCATCCCGGCTGGTTCTATTGCGCCGGATGGCTTTCAGGCGCTGCAAAAAGAATTTATCGTGCATTACAATCCCAACGATAATACCTATACACTACGTAAACAAGTCGCTGGGCCGATTCTGATTACTAACTATGATCCCAATACCTTATCCCATGAAGAGCAAGAAAGCTTGCGGAGACAGTTGGAAAACCGGAGTGACAGCGATATCGCTTTTGATATCCGATCCGGTCATTACGGCGGAGAATGGCCGATAAGCGGTGTTTTTCGGCTCAGGAGTTTTCACTCGATTCTCAGTTTTCTTGGAAAAGCGCTTGGTGATGAACTGGAATATTATGTTGAGAAAGATTCACGAACACCGCCCATACTCAGAGACGAGAATCCTGACCTGACCATAGAATTTGTGGTTTCCAGCATTCCCCCTGCGGATGTTGATTTTTCAACCCGCTGGAGTGGCCGGTTTTACGCTGTTAATACAGCGGGAGCACATGCGCGCTGGAACCGGGATGCCTTTCAGTTATTGTTTCTCCTGTTTCAAATGACCGTCACCGACATTCCGCGTGTCGGCGTGCCAAGTATTACAATTGCCAAATAGATTTCTTGAATCAAGTCAAAATGCAGATTTTTATGATCTTCAAGATGATGGGGATTAAAACCACTTGTACAGATTAGGATTAAGTCCAAGTCATGCTTCGTTCTATTAACCAAATGAATGCAACGAATGCAATCATCAGAGAACCAAAGTTAAGAATAAACCGCTGGTAAAACCAGGAGCGGCGAACCCAAAATGCCAGTGGAGTAAATATGCCCACAATCACGACTTGTCCTATTTCTACACCAAGATTAAATCCAGCCAACGCCAGCGCCAATGATTTTTGTGGAAGGTCAAAATCAATAAGAACAGACGCAAATCCAAGCCCGTGAATTAAGCCAAAAATAAATGTGATGACCCATAAACGGGTTTGAATAATCGGATAGAGGTTATGGAGAGCAACAATGAGAACAGATGCGGCAATGGCCGATTCTACCCAGCGTGAAGGAAGACTCACGAATCCAAGAACAGCCAAGCTTAAAGTGATGGAATGAGCAAGTGTAAAGGCCGTGACGATTTTGAATACTTCCCAAAATGCTAGGCGAAAAGATTGTTGAGGATACCAGCGCCCTGCTTTCCACTGTAAAACAGCAGGTAAAAGAAGGCTAATCAAAAAAAGAATATGATCGTAGCCAATCCAGATATGCCATACACCTTCTCGCCCAAATTGGATAAATTCATGCCAAGAAGAGCTTTTGTTTAAATTGAGACGAATTGTTTGGTGTTCAGGGCTGAAAATTCCGGTTTGCACCTGCTCATCGTAAGCAACTTGAAGCAATCCCCGATGAAGCAAGTCTAAATCGAATAGTAAACTGTATTCTATTTCAAATATACTCACGGTTTCAGGACAAGTCACCGTGAAGTGGAGAACTGCATAAGCTCCGTCAGTGTGATGATCGACAAGATGGTCAGGAAGATTGCTCCAGCATTTAGCACCATCTCCTCTTATTTGAAGATGAGTAAATGCATAATTAGTGATGGCTTGATGCCTAACGCGAAGTTCACCCCAAGTAATACGTCTATCAGCGTCTTCATCTAATCCGATGGCATAATCGAGATCACGTAGCGCGATGTCCCATCGCCCTTGAATAATTCCATCATTAATCTCGAACCGTAAATAACTATCGCTTGCCTTGTGTGCAACTGTAATTTCTGAAAATATAGCCAGTAAAATACCGATGAGAATGAAAATAATCGGTTGTTTCATAACAACTCTTTCGCGAGTTTCGCAAGTTGCACATCTTCTAAATTTACGGACATTAGCCAATCTAATACGGGTTGTGCCGCAGATCGATCATTGTTTTTAAGCGCAGCTTCCAGAAGTATTCGCGCATCCCAGGGTTCTCGCTGGATATGCCAGTTTTTCTGAGCCAATTCCAAAGCTTGTTTAGGTTGATGCAAGAGATGCAGTGTAAAACGAGACTCATCTCGAAGGTGCTGAGCTTCCTCTCGCATTCTATTGGCTGCAAAGCGGGTTTTAAGTTCTTCAATATACTTTTCATACGTAGGGGCTTGGATTTGTTGTTCTGCAAGCGCTAAACGCAACAGTAGCCCATCATGCTGGGTCATATGTTTAAGTAGAGTTTGCACTTCCTTCGTTCTACCTTGATCCAACAAAAAATCGCAGTAAGCGCCTAATAAATAAACATCTCTTCGATCAACAGCAAAGGCAGCCTTGAAATATTGCTCAGCTTCTGAATTTTTCCCGAGACGTGTAGCCGTCTCAGCAAGGATTGTTAACGCCCACAGTTTTTCCTGGGGTGCCGAAACAGCGTCATTCTCGACAATTTTCTGTAAGGCAAGATAACTCTTCTGTGCATTGCCATTCAAACTTGCGACATTCGCTATACATGATATTGCTATCAAAGCGCCACTCAGCCGGAGTAAGGGAAGACAACTTTGATGAGCATCCTGATAATGCCCACGTACTTGGTGGATGACCGATTGTGTAAGCCATGCTTGGGAGTTATTGGGTTGAATCTGAAGAACTTGATGAAGGTCATTGAGAGCGAGATTAAAATCATGTCGACGTTGACGAAGGATCGCGCGCAAAAGAAGCACTTCTGGAGGGGGTTGAGCCATATTCCACCAAGGCTGGAGTGCAGCCTGGGCATAACCATCATAACGGGGATCTGCCATTGTGTGGCCTATTTGAAGATACTTTTGTGCAAGCTCCACAGCAAGTGCTAAATCAGTTGGAGTGTTCGACAGCTTGTTTCGCAGTTGACGCAATTCTTGAATATCGGAATTTCCTGATGCAGGAAGTGTTTCCAAAACAATGGAATCATTATTAGGAATATAGGGTTCTGCATAAATAATAGAAGCAGATAAAATCTGATATGTGATAGCCCAACTTATTAAAAAAAGGAATTTCTGAAAATGATTATCAAAAACTACCATCTATCATCTGCCCAAAAAGAGAAAAAGGTTAGCGAATAGGCTCTCGAGGACTTCGATGAATAAATGGTTTTTTTGAATAAATGGTAGAGAATCGTTATGCAACCAATTGATAAGTTTTTAATTATATTTGACATTATTGTCAATTCGATACTCTATTTGCTCACCTCTCAGGAGGTGAGCTCTCGATGTACTTATCGCGGATCATTAATTGCAGGGGCTGGCTTCAGTCCCATTGCAATCAATATCGCGCCCCGGCGTTGGTGTTGGAAGAAATGGAAAAATCTTATAAATACCATTTGATGTTAGATTAGACCCTGGTGCATTCTCAAGAAAGTTGACACCATCACCAACACGAGCATCTAAGAATGCTTGACCACCAACAACCCGAATTGCGATGTCTGTGACATCATCATTGGGGCGGCGGCCGTTAGGAAATCCAGCAGGATCCGGTGGCGATGCCAGACCGCCTAAACGTTTTTGATTTTCGGGAGGTGTGGGAGGTATACTCAGATTCAATCTAAGCAATTCGGCGCAAGGTGAACCACAATGGCTTTCCTGCAATGGTTGACCTGGGTATTTCAAGAATACCTGCATTAAATCTGTACGTGGAGTAGTCGGAACTGGAAGGCCAAAAATTAAATTGAGCGCTGTAGCGAGTGAAGGGGCTTTGTAAAACTCTTGAAATTGACTTTCTTCCTCAGGCTCAGAAGTATTCCACAGATCTTTGGTTGGCGTATCAATAATCAATTCATTTATTAGCGGATTTGCCATTCTTGAAACCTGAACAAACTTTCTCACACTCTTCGTTTGTTCGTTATCATTATTGCTGAGAATTCTGGTCTTCTGCCTGCTCGTTGAAGCATACATGCCAATGATTGGCGTTGTGCTCGTATCTGCTGGAAGATAATCGTGGGTGATTCTATTAATCGGCACTTCTATGGCAATGCTATTGATATTAAAACCCTTGAATCGATTGATCCCAAAGGGATTGATGTGATCATTGGTATCTTCTTCCGGCGTAAGCGCTGGAACTGGTCGGCGTAGATTAACTGTATCAAAGACGGCGCCAAGATCAATATAGAAAGTTTCATATCGTTGACCCGCAAAAACGCGAACCCCTGTTTCGCTATCATTATAGATGCCTTGTGCGGCCAAGGTTTCATAGTTCGGCATCGTGTTGGGTCCTACATTGGATGGCACCGCTACCAGCGTTTGGCCTTCAAAGAGCTGCTGGCTTTTATTACCACGAACTTCCGTAACTGTATAAGTTTGACGTCGCGTCAATCCCTCTGAACCAGGACCGTCCAATGCTGTTATTCCTTGAAGTTCGGGGATAGGAATATTAGGATTGCCAACGAAAGGAAGCGGGAAATTCAACGAACCTAATGCTGGTCGGGTTTCTGTTTTAAATCGGATTTGGTAAACAATGTCTTCAGCTTTGCCATCCTGATTGTTGTCAATATGGATTTCGTAAAGAATTCTGTCATCAAAAGCAAAATAATTCGGGCCATCTGCTGGTTGCTGGCCTGGTATTGTGTTAAGAATAAAGACTACCTTGTCAGGATTTTCCCAGCTTCTGAAGGCATACACGTCTGTATTATCTGCGGCTGGATCAAACGCGATCAACGGCGCCTCACGGTGACTGGCCCCAAAAGCCAGAGCTATAAAACATTGCGTTAATATGAAAGCTAAAAAGCTCTTTAATTTTATACTTTTCATCTGAACCTCCGCTAAAGTAAGAGTTAGGTAATGCCAATTTCCTGCCAGAAGTGATGAAGCGAAAATTAAACTACACCTTTTTTGAAAATATTTGAAGAAAGAAGATTTGTCTGTACGATAATCAACTTAAATCGAAAAAAAATAATTCACCTCCAAGGTCATTGACAATTATAGATAAGTACCTCATAAATAGAAATAAACTCGTAATATTGAAGTTCTCGTATTATGAATAAAAATACTACGAAGCACATTTATAATTCAATGATGGGGTATGTAGAGTTAGGAGATCCGGAGAAAAGATGTTCAGGTAGTAGTAATAAATGTTGATCAAGGTTTATAAATATTCGTTTAGGAGATTCTGATGTCGGCAAAACAAATCTTGTTTCATGACGGTGTCCGTACCAAGATAGCAGAAGGTGTGAATATCCTGGCAAATGCAGTAAAGGTTACGCTCGGTCCAAGAGGGCGCAATGTCATTATCGAGCGGGCATATGGTCCACCTCTCGTCGCCAATTCTGGTGTTGTCGTAGCAAAGGAAATCGAGCTTGAAGATAAGTTCGAGAACATGGGAGCACAGATGGTGAGAGAGGTCGCCAGTAAAACATCTGATGTAGCGGGGGATGGTACAACTACCGCCACGGTATTGGCGCAAGCAATTGTTCGGGAAGGAATGAAATTTGTCGCAGCAGGCATGAATCCGATGGATTTGAAGCGAGGTATTGATTTGGCGGTTGCTGCCACTGTAGAAGCGCTAAGGAAAGCATCCAAACCCTGTGCAACCAGTAAAGAAATTGCACAGGTTGGGGCTATTTCCGCCAATGCTGATGTGGTGGTGGGTGAACTCATTGCGGAAGCCATGGAAAAAGTTGGAAAGGAAGGTGCGATCACCATCGAAGACGGCAAAGGCCTGCAAAATGAGCTCGAAATCGTGGAAGGAATGCAGTTTGATCGCGGCTACTTGTCTCCTTATTTTATTAACAATCCTGACAAGCAGATCGTGGCGCAGGATGATCCCTATATTCTTCTGTATGAAAAGAAGATTGGCAGTGTTCGTGATCTGCTTCCATTGCTGGAAAATATTGTCAAGACCAGCCGTCCCTTGCTGATTATTGCCGAAGATATCGAAGGTGAAGCACTGGCGACTTTGGTAATCAATACGATTCGCGGGACGTTAAAAATTGCGGCAGTCAAGGCCCCGGGTTTTGGCGATCGCCGCAAGGCCATGCTGGAGGATATCGCCATTCTGACGGGTGGTAAGCTTGTTGCTGAAGAAATCGGTCTTACGCTGGAGAAGATTACCCTGGAGCATCTCGGGCAGGCCAAGCGTATTGAAATTGATAAAGAAAACACAACGATCATCGGGGGCGCCGGCGATACGCCGCAAATTCAGAATCGTGTCAAACAAATTCGTCAATTGATTGAAGAATCCACCAGTGATTATGACAAGGAGAAATTACAAGAACGTGCAGCCAAGCTGGCAGGCGGCGTTGCGGTCATCAAAGTCGGTGCAGCTACGGAAACAGGGATGAAAGAGAAAAAGACCCGTATCGAAGATGCCTTGCATGCAACTCGTGCTGCCGTGGAGGAAGGTATTGTGCCTGGCGGCGGTGTGGCGTTGCTGCGAGCACGTGCTGAAATCGGCGGTTTGAAGGGTAGCAATAATGAGCAGGATGCGGGTATCCAGATTGTGCTACGCGCCTTAGAAGAACCTTTACGGCAAATCATAGCCAACGCTGGCGGTGAACCGTCAGTGGTATTGGCAAAGGTTATTGAGGATAAAGGCGACTTCGGATACAACGCAGCTACTGAGGAATATGGTGATCTGATAAAAATGGGCGTTGTCGACCCTACCAAAGTGACGCGCTCCGCTTTACAGAATGCTGCTTCGATAGCCAGCCTGATTCTTACTGCCGATGTCATGATAGCTAATCTCCCTGAGAAGAAAGAGGCGGCGGTTAGTCAAATTAATGAAATGGGCATGTAAATTCTGAGAAATTTTATTAGTAATCAGCAGCGATACTGGCTGATGCACTATATAGATAATCGCGATATATAGGTTGCATCATAATCATCATTAAAAATTTAAGAGAGAATGTATGGCTATTATCGGTATTGATTTAGGTACTTCAAATTCAGCCGCCGCCGTTCTGCGGGGCGGTCGGCCAGTCATTATTCCTAGCGCCGAGGGCGTCAGTATAGGAGGAAAAGCATTTCCCAGTTATGTTGCCCTGACTGCCGATGGTCAGATCCTGGTGGGTGAGCCTGCGCGGCGTCAGATGATAGCAAATCCCGAGGGTACCGCGACTGCTTTCAAGCGCAGAATGGGCAGGCGCGAAGTTGTTCGCCTCAGGGATAAAGAATATTCGCCCGAGCAACTTTCCGCATTTCTGCTGCAAAAAATCAAGCGTGATGCCGAAGCTTTTCTCGGCGAGCCAGTGGAAAAAGCGGTGGTAACGGTGCCCGCTTATTTTGACGACAATCAGCGCGCAGCGACCAAGGATGCTTGCCGGATTGCCGGACTGGAGGTAATACGCCTCGTCAATGAGCCTACCGCCGCTTCGCTAGCCTATCATGGAATTTGGTAAAGGCGTATTCGAAGTCAAAGCCACCAGCGGCGATACTCAGCTCGGCGGCACGGACATGAATCAGTGTGTTTTCGAACACTTGGCGGATCGTTTTCAGATGACCACCGGTATCAATATCCGCAATGATCCCAAAGCTGCAGCGCGTTTAATCGAGGCAGCAGAAACCGCAAAGATTGAGCTCAGCACCAGCGTCAGCACGCATATCAGTTTGCCATACCTTGCTTCCAAGGAGGGTGCGCCATGCCATCTTGAACTGGATTTGAACCGTACCGAACTTGAGCGTCTGGTGCGACCGGTCATAGAACGCTGTCGTGCTCCGATTGAGCAAGCTTTGCATGACGCCGGCATTAAACCCAACGATGTAGATCGCGTGGTATTTGTCGGCGGACCGACGCGTATGCCGATAGTCCGTGCTTTTTTCGAGGAAGTCTTCGGGCGCAAAGCAGAGATGGGCGTTGATCCGATGGAATGCGTGGCCGCGGGTGCAGCCATTCAGGCCGGGGTGCTGGCAGGCGAAGTGGGCGGTATTGTACTGGTGGATGTAACGCCGCTGACACTGAGGGTAGAAACGCTGGGAGGGATTGCGACCTCATTGATTGCACGCAATACCCCGATCCCGGTTAAACGCATGGAAACCTTTACTACTGCCGCTGACATGCAAAGCAGTGTTACCATTCATGTGTTCCAGGGCGAGCGTCCCATGGCAATGGACAATGTGAGTTTGGGTGAATTCAATCTGGACGGTTTGCCTCCTGCACCGCGTGTGTTCCAAAGATCGAGGTAACATTTGATATCGATTCAAACGGTATTTTGAGTGTTTCTGCGCGGGATATGGCCAGCGGAAAATCCCAATCTATCAGTATTTCTGGATCTACCCGTTTATCAGAGGCTGACAAGAAGCGCATGGTGGAAGATGCTGAGCACTATGCGGAAGCGGATAAAAAACGGCGCGAAGATGCAGAAAAACTCAATACTGCAGATGCAACTTGCTATGAAGCTGAGAAAATGCTTGCCAATTTTGCCGAGAAACTAACTGACGAATTAAAAAAACGCATCGAGGCGTCCTTGCGTGAAACCAAGGAAGCATTCGTTAAGAAAGACGTCGTGCTGGCAACCGAACGCGCTGAAGCATTAAAAAAATTGTTGAAAGAAGCAGGTATGGCGCTGTATGCGCAATCAGGCCAGGCTCAGAGAGGAGGTCCATACGCAGAAACCCCTTGGGAAGGACCAGAACCACCTCCAAATATCAATGCGCCGTCAGGAGAACCACGTCCAAGCGGATCAGGTCCGCGTGGAAAGGTAGTGGATGCTGAGTATCATGAGAACAAGTGATTTTAAAATTATTTGCATATTAATAAGGATCTATTGAGCCAGTTGTTTGATCGCACACACAGAAAGGTGACTGTCTTCAGAATAAATAAGAAAGACAAGATCATATTATTTTTTACTTAGAATAAAAAAATGACAAACCATTCTCCTCTGCAGCCGCAACAGTTAAGCAATTCCTGTGATCCTGAGCAGTTCAGTTTCCAGACTACGACTGACCTTGAAGATTTAACTGAAATAATTGGGCAGGCACGCGCTATGAATGCAGTGCGGTTCGGTTCTGGTATTCGGCATGAAGGCTACAATCTTTTTGTGCTTGGCCCATCCGGTATGGGCAAGCAGAGTTTGGTACGGCAACTTCTTGCAGAAAAGGCGAAGCAAGAGAACAAACCTGCCGACTGGTGCTATATCAATAATTTTTCCCAGCCACACAAACCCCTTATGCTTAAGCTACCGTATGGTAAAGGCGAACAATTACGCCTGCATATGGATAAGCTGATCAATTATTTGCGTGGCGCAGTTCCTGCGTTGTTTGAGAGTGATGAATATCGTGCCAAGACCAGGGCGATTCAGAAAGCATTTACTGACCAGCAGGAACATGCGTTAAGGGAATTAAGGGCAGATGCTGAGAAAAGGAACATCGTACTATTACAAACACCCGATGGATTTGCTTTTTCTCCTACGCGTAATAAGGAGGTGATTTCGCCGGATGAATACGATAGGCTGCCTCAACAGGAAAAAGAACAAATAGAAGCTGCTATCAATGAGTTACAGGAACGACTGGAAAAGATTTTAAGTCATCTGCCACAGTGGAGACGAGAGCGGAACGAGCGGATACGAGAGCTTAACCGGGAAATGATGTTGTCAACCGTTGCGCATGTGCTCGATGAATTACGCACTATTTACTCAGATCTGCCTGAAGTATTGAAGTATTTTAATGCTGTGCAACAGGATATGGTCGAACATGTGGATGATTTTCGCAAGCAGGAGGAATCCATTAACGTTTCAGGCATGATAGTTACAACGCATCAAACTTTTCATAATTATCAGGTCAATGTGCTGGTAACCAATAACAGAGAACCTGGCGCACCTATCATCAGCGAAGACAATCCGACTTACAGCAACCTGGTGGGACGGGTGGAACATATTTCGCAGTTTGGGGCGTTGGTGACGGATTTTACGCTTATCAAGCCGGGTGCCCTCCATCGGGCGAATGGCGGTTATCTGCTACTGGACGTGCGTAAGGTGCTGATTCAGCCATTTGCATGGGAAGGTCTTAAGCGCGCGCTGCAATCGCGTGAGATTCGCATCGAATCTCTAGGGCAAATGTATAGCCTTATTAGTACCGTATCCTTAGAGCCGCAGCCGATTCCACTGGATATCAAAATAGTTTTGTTCGGGGACCGCATATTTTATTATCTGTTGCAAGAATACGACCCGGAATTCAGTGAATTGTTTAAGGTAGCAGCAGATTTTGAGGAACTTATTGAGCGTAATGCTGATATTCACTTGCTTTACGCCCGTCTGATCGCCACACTGGTTCGCAAGGAAGCATTATTGCCGTTTGATCGCCATGCGGTGGCAAGGGTGATCGAGTACAGCACGCGACTGGCGGGTGATGGAGAAAGGCTTTCCATGCACATGCGAAGCATAGCGGATTTATTGCGTGAGGCTGATTACTGGGCGCGTGAGGAGAATCATAAGGTAGTGATGGCCAGTCATATCCAACAGGCCATTGATTCCCAGATACGGCGGCAGGATCGCGTGAGGGATCGGCTGTACGATGCCATCCTGCGGGATACTTTAATGATCGATACTCAAGGCGCAGTAACTGGTCAAGTCAATGGCCTTACTGTGATCGAGCTGGGGAATTTCTTTTTTTCGCAACCTACGAGAATTACTGCTACCAGCCGGTTTGGCAAAGGAGAATTTGTAAATATTGAACGCGAAGCAAAGCTATCCGGCGCTATTCACTCCAAAGGGATTCTGATTCTTTCCGCTTTCCTGGCATCACGTTATGCCAGAAATCAGCCATTGGCGCTTTCTGCCAGCCTGGTTTTTGAACAGTCGTATGGGATGGTGGAGGGGGATAGCGCTTCCTTGGCGGAATTATGCGCACTGCTTTCCCACCTCGCGAATGTGCCCATCAAACAATCTCTCGCAATGACCGGATCAGTGAATCAACTGGGCCAAGCGCAGGCAATCGGGGCGGTTAACGAAAAAATTGAAGGATTCTTTGATATTTGTGCTGCGCGAGGATTAACTGGTGAACAAGGGGTGATCATTCCTGTTGCTAACATCAAGCACTTGATGCTGCGACAGAATGTGATTGCAGCCGCTACTGCCGGGCAATTTCATATTTATGCTGTAGAAAATATTGATCAGGCCATCACGCTTCTGACCGATTTGCCAGCCGGAGAAGCGGATATCAAGGGTGAATATCCCGAAGGAAGCCTTAATCAGAAAGTGGCGACTCGACTCAATGAGCTAGCCAAGATTAGTGAATCATTTGCGAAGAAGTCGGGAATAGGCAGTCATGAAGAAATAGACGACAACGAAGAATAGAATTTATATTTTTAAATTCAAAATAAAATCAGGGTGCAGCCATATCTGATCAGCGTGATTATTATGAGGTGCTTGGTATTGCCAAGAATGCCGATCAAAAAGAGATCAAGGATGCCTTCCACAACCTTGCGATGAAGTATCACCCAGACCGCAATAAGGAAGCGGGGGCTGAGGAGCGCTTCAAGGAAATTGCTGAAGCCTATGCGATCCTGTCCAATCCACAAAAGCGGGCTGAGTACGATGCGCGGGGATTCGCAGGTGTTGCAGGAACCAGTCAGGAAGATTTATTCAGCACCATCAATTTTGACGATATTTTCGGTGGGATCAATTTTGATTTTGGTGCAGATAGTTTATTGGGCGGTTTTTTTGGACGCCGTCGCAAAGGGCCTCCGCATGGCGCGAATATTGAAATAGATCTCTATATCACATTGGATCGGATTGCTCGGGGTGGCGAAGAGGTTGTTCATTTTAAACGGCCGGTAACTTGTTATGCCTGTCATGGAACGGGAGGAGAAGGCGGGGCTGCGCCACGTCAGTGTGAAGCCTGCAGCGGTACGGGGCGTATCACCCATAGCCAACGCAAGGAAAAAGATCATGTGCTGATTCAGCATATTGTTCCTTGCTCAATCTGCAGCGGGCGTGGCAGCATCAATGAACACCCCTGTCCGGAATGCTGCGGTAGCGGAGAACTGGAACAAGCTGAGGAATTAACGGTAAAAATTCCGGTGGGTGCCGAAGAAGGCATGGCGCTGCGCATTCCCGGCAAAGGGATGCCAAGTTTAGCAGTGGGCGGCGTGAATGGCGATTTGTTGGTATTGATACGTTCCCGCCCTGATCCTCGTTTCGAGCGATCTGGTGCCGATTTGCTACATACTGAGGCCTTATCGCTGCCGGATGCTGTTCTTGGCACTACGCTTAAGGTGCCTACCCTATTGAATGGCTGGGTCGATGTAACAGTTCCCCCTGGAACGCAATCGGATACCATATTGCGCCTAAAGAGAAAACGCTTGCCAGAGTTTGGAGGAAATCGGCAAGGTGATCTTTATTTGCGCATAAGTTTATGGGTGCCGCAACATCTTTCCAATGAAGAACGCGAACTCTACGAGCGATTGCGGGCAATAAGTAACCAAACACATTAACTTCTGGGTAGCAAAAAATTACCGCATTGTTCTCAGTAATACTGAGAAATTCCTTATCATCTCTGCAGAGTATCAGATTAACGATGACGTTGATAGCGCCCAATTAATTCAGCCTGGGCAATGACATGGCCTTGCATGGCTTGTTCAAGCGTAGCCTTGGCAGGATGCTGCAAATCCGGTAGCACCGTATTCAGCGCATACAGCTTGTGAAAATAACGGTGAGTACCGATTGGCGGGCATGGACCGCCATAGCCTGTACGCTTCCAGTCGTTAATTCCCTGTAAGGTACCTGGCGGAAGGTCTTTTTCTGAAATACCTTCGGCTAAAGCGGTGGTACTTGGCGGAATATTGTATAGCACCCAGTGGACCCAGGTCATTTTAGGAGCGGCTGGATCAGGTGCATCCGGGTCATCGACGATGAGTACTAGACTTTTAGTGCCTTCAGGTATGCCCGTCCAGGTAAGCGCCGGTGAGATATCCTTTCCATCACAAGTATAACGGGATGGAATGGTGTCATTATGAGAAAAGGATGTTGATGCGAGTGTAAACACAGTCATAATCAGAGCGGCCATAATTTTTCTCCTTGATTCCGAATGATTCCTTGAATCCGTTGAGTCGTCTCTAGTATGTTATTATCATCAAAAGAAGAAGCTGTAAAGATTTTTCATATGAATTCAGATCCTATTTTTTTAGCAAGAAGTTTTCGTTGTCTTGTAAAACATAACGGAGTAATTGGATGCGAGCTGTTTTCCTTGATCTCGGTTCTGTGACCCGTGGTGATCTGGACTGCACGGTACTGGAGCAAGCGATATCGCCATGGCAGTACTATCAGGATTCTTGCGAGCAGGAAATTGTGGAACGAGTCAGCGAAGCTGAAGTGATTGTCAGCAATAAAGTTTTCCTCAGTCGCGCAGCAATAACTGCTGCGCATCGTCTGAAACTCATCTGTGTGGCTGCTACTGGCTACAACAATATCGATCTCGTTGCGTCGGCTGAGCGCAATATCCCGGTGTGCAACGTGCGCGGTTACGCTACGCCTTCTGTAGCGCAACATGTTTTTATGCTGATGCTGAATCTTGCGCGCCGTTTCGTGGAGTATCAGGAGCTGGTGAAAAGAGGTGGCTGGCAGGCCAGCCCATTTTTCTGTCCACTGGATTTCGGCATCCAAGAATTGTCGGGCAAGGCATTGGGTATCATCGGATTTGGTGAACTCGGCAAGGCGGTAGCGCAAATCGCGCAAGCATTTGGCATGCAATTGTTGATTGCAGAGCATAAAGATAAACCGCCACGCCCTGGCAGAATGGCATTTGATGAAGTGATCCGTCAGGCGGATTTTATTACCTTGCATTGTCCCCTGTCTCAGAAAACGCATCATCTGATCAGTCGCAGAGAATTTGAATTGATGAAGCCTTCAGCATATTTTATTAATACGGCACGGGGCGGATTAGTAAATGAAGCAGATCTGTTGCATTGCCTGTCCACAGACCGTATTGCGGGTGCCGCTATCGATGTTTTACAGCAGGAGCCGCCGGGCAAAGATAACTTGATACTGCAACAACAACCGGCAAATCTGATTGTAACACCGCATATCGCCTGGGCCAGCAGGGAATCCCGGCAACGCCTGCTGGATCACTTGGCAGATAATATTCGCAACTTTTTTCAGCATAAACCCTTTAATCAGATTACCGATGCACTGCGGTAAGTCAATGTGTGAATAATTACTTGCATGGAGTAAATAAATGCAGCATTGGATTTTTCTCTCAATTGCAATTGTCAGTGAAGTGATTGCCACCTCATGTCTGAAAGCAGCCGAGGGATTTACTCGCTTGTGGCCGTCGCTGGTGGTTGTCGCTGGTTATTTGCTGGCTTTTTATTTTCTTTCGTTGACGCTCAAAACCATCCCGGTAGGGGTAGCCTATGCCATCTGGTCCGGCGTTGGTGTAATATTAATTGCATTCAGCGGCTGGTTTTTTCTGGGGCAATCTTTGGACATACCTGCCGTGATCGGCTTATCTCTGATTGTTGCAGGGGTTGTTATCATTAACGTTTTTTCCCGCACGGTTTCGCATTAACTGTAAATACTAATAAAAGACCATGGCCCGGGTTGCATGAATTGCTGAGGATAGGAGGTTGTGGAAGAATATTCCTTTAAGCAAGAAATGGTCTTGAATAAATAGCTAAGCTTCTATATTTAAAAGTTTTTCCTGTTTCAAATAGAGATTCGTCAATATGGGTAAAGCATTCATCAAGGAGAGTGAAGACGACGAGCTCGGTGCTACGCCGAGATTACCGCAGGGAGTAAAGAACTATATCACTCCGGCTGGGTATCAGCGATTGAAGGAAGAGTTCGATCATTTATGGAAAGTGGAACGCCCTGAGTTGGTTAAAACCATTACCTGGGCGGCTTCGAATGGCGATCGCTCGGAAAATGGCGATTACATTTATGGCAAAAGGCGCCTGCGCGAAATCGATCGCTGCTTGCGTTTCTTATCCAAACGTCTGGATAATGCTGAAGTGGTCGACCCTACTCAGCGCGGTGAATGTGATCAAGTATTTTTTGGCGCCACCGTGACGGTTTGCAATACCCAGGGCGAGGAGCATACTTATAGTATCGTCGGCATGGACGAAGCAGATCCTGGTCGTGGTCTTATCAGCTGGATTTCCCCGCTGGCCAAGGCGCTGCTTAAGGCGCGCGAAGGTGATAGTGTGCGATTGAATACGCCAGGTGGCATGGAAGAGCTGGAGGTAGTGGAGATTCGCTACGAAGCGTTGTGAGATTCAGTAACGGCTTCAGCTTCAGATTCCAATAAGCATGGCTTTTTTCTCTGCTTCAGTGCTTAATTGCTATTTTCTCTTCTTGTCTTATACGATATCGCCGTCGACATACAACCAAAGCCCTTGGCTGCGTACGAAATGGCTAATTTCATGTAAGCGGTAAGCGCGTCCATTGATTTTGTAGCGCGCCACAAATTCAACGGTTGCACAATCAGGGGCTGGCTGCTCATAGTGTTTTATTGTGAGACCCAGCCATTGGTTATGCGGTGAGGTTGCTAGTTCAAGGGCGGTTGGGCGTGTATTATGATGCCAAGTCGCCAGCAGGTAGTCTTCGCGATTCAAGGTGTAAGCCGTGTAGCGTGAGCGCATCAGTATTTCCGCCGTGGCGGGAACTTCGCCATAATCCAGATAACGGCCGCAGCAATTGATGTATTGGATGTGACTGCCGCACGGGCAGTGTATTTGTGTGTTTGTCATCTATTCGATCAATAACTCTTCTGCGATACAGTGTAGAAGTTTCTCGTGCATGCCAAATATAGGCTATTCAGCATTCTTTTTTTTGTTTCACTATTCATCTTTTTCTTTAAACTGATATGAGGTACAGAATCAACGTACTGCAATATTCTGTGGGTCCGGATTGTAAAGTTTGATTCATTTGAAAAATAATTATTATGTTTGATCGGGATAGCTTATACCGCATTGCGCCTTTTGGCGCTTACATCTTTTTTATGATATTGGAAGATGGATTGCTGAAGTTTGGTTGGGAAGCCAATGACTTGCGCCTACTGTATGCGGTGAAAATCACGATTGTTGCTGGTTTACTGTGGTGGATGAGAAAGGCGTATCGTGAATTGCGATGGCCTGCTGGGGAGAATTTTGGCACCTGGAGTGCCGCAGTCATCGCAGGCATTCTCGTATTTATAGCCTGGATTAATTTGACAGAGGAATGGATGGTGATGGGAGAACCGGTTGGTTTTGATCCGCGCAATCATGCTGAGATCGACTGGCTCCTGGTTACAGTGCGCCTAATTGGCGCGGTGCTGGTGGTTCCCGTAATGGAAGAGCTGTTCTGGCGGTCATTTCTGATGCGCTGGCTCATTCATCCGGATTTTCTGACTGTCAACCCAGCACAGGTAGGGCTTAAAGCTTTCTGCATTACTGCCATGCTTTTTGCAGTTGCACATAACCTATGGCTGGCCGGATTGTTTGCCGGGATCGTTTACAATCTTTTATACATGCGTAGCGGCACGCTGTGGTCGCCCATTCTCGCGCATGCGCTCACCAATGGTATGCTGGGAATATGGATCATATCTACAGATAACTGGGGGTTCTGGTAAGTTAGCTAATCTTAGAGTCCTGATCTTGATTTGCATAGTTAAGCTGCGCGATGAGGATTCTCGACTATTTCTTGATAAACCAGGCTGTGTAATGCAAAAACCTGATTCGACTCTAATTCAGTAAATTCAATCCCAAAACAGAGTATTCTCTGATCATTCTCAAGTTGTTTAACGGATCTGATTGTACTGTTTATTGATAACGGTATTTCTTGATCAAGAATTTGAATAGTAAAAGATAGCGTGATTACGGTACCCAGCTTTCCTAAGTGGGAGGTGGCGTTGATCTCTGCACCGGTAGTACTGATATTCGTGATGGTCTTTCGGATGGTTTGACTTAGTATGGCCTTGGGAAAAGACTACGAAAGCCTGCACGGATGTATTAACTGCAAACCTGGCACAGAGACATTCTGCCAGCATTTTTGTGTTGTATTTCTTGTAATAGGCAAACTTACCCTATTTGTTTGCGTTGACCCTCCCAGCTATTCAGTGTTAGAGTTCTTTCCATATGGATATTAGGGTTTTTGGTGGTTTTTAGTATTTGTATCTTTTTCACAATCTTTTGAGGGAGGAAAGTAATGGAGTATAAAGCTAAAACGATCTACAAGAACCAGGTGATCCATGCCGTAGCGGGAGGATTGCTGCTGTTCGGTATGGGTTCATCGGGTGTTCATGCGAATAGCGTGATGAGCAGTAGCGATCAAAGCGGTAACCCTTTTATGGATGCCATTAAAAATAGCGGCATCAGATTTGGTGGTTGGGTTCATGGTGGTGCAACCTATAACCCAAGTCAAACCCATGGATTCATGGGGCCGGTTACTTTTGCTGATCAGGCGAATCGGTTTCAATTGAATCAGTTGAATTTCTTTCTGGAACGTGGGGTGAAAACGGAAGGTAAGGGTTGGGATATCGGTTTTCGTGCTGATTTTCTGTTTGGTACCGATGCCATTTTTACTCAGGCTTACGGTAATCCTGCGTTTGATGTGAATAATGGCCGACCCCTGGCTGATCGGGGTAACTGGGATCTTGAGATATGCTGTAATTCCAGCCGCACTTATGGCATCGCAATTCCGCAGGCCTTTGCAGAAATTTATGCGCCGGTTGGCAATGGATTAAATGTCAAAGTAGGTCACTTTTATACTCCCATTGGCCATGAATCGGTTCCAGCACCTAACAATTTCTTCTATACCCATGCTTATACCATGCAGTATGGTGAACCTTTTACCCATACCGGTGTATTGAGTAACTATACAATTTCCAAGAATTTTACTGCCATGGCCGGCGCAATCGGCGGTAGCGGAACGGGAGGCTGGGATGGAAATTTTGACAAGCAAATGGAGAATTGGGGCGGGATCGGTGGTGTTACCTGGACCAGTGATGACCATAATACTTCTTTCAATGTCAGTGGTACCGGTAGTACAACTTCTACACGTAATAGCAGTTTCTGGGGTATGTACAGTTTAGTTTTAAAGCATAAATTTACCGACAAAACGCATTTAATATTGCAACATGATCATGGCTTTGCAGATAATGTCATATTATTCAATAATGTTTATTCTGGTGTGATCAAAGATGCAGAATGGTATGGCGTTAATTCTCATTTTTACTACGACTTGACACCTGATGTGTCGGTCGGTGTTCGTGCTGAGTGGTTCCGCGATCGTGACGGTTTCCGGGTTTTCGCACCGGGCAGGGTAACTGCAGCAACTAATCATCTAGGAGTCAGTTACGCGAGTAATGTTGGTTTACTCGGCACCAGTACACCTGCTGACTATTATGCAGTGACCATCGGTGCTAACTGGAAAGCAGCCAAGACATTGAACGTGGGCTGGCAAGGGTTGAGGCAATTGAATATACGTCCCAATATTCGTTATGACCGGGTAGACGCGCTGCATGAATCACTGCAGGCTGCCGCTTACCGGCCTTTCGGGGGCAATAAGGATCAGATTATATTTTCACTGGATGCGATTCTACCCTTCTGAGCTTAGTTATCTGATATGAACTTAATACAATATAAAAAAATGCGCTTGCGGGCGCATTTTTTTATTTGCAGAGTTGTCGCAATGCTTGCAATAGATGACGAATATCGTCTGGCACACCAGCTTCCCATGACAGGATTTCCTGAGTTTGCGGATGAGTCAGTGCAAGTTTCTGCGCATGCAATGCCTGCCTTGGAAAATTGGTCAGTACTTGTCCAATGATTTGTCGGGTATTTTTGGGCTTGCCACCATAAACAGGATCGCCTACCAAGGGATGTCTAATGGAACTCATATGCACCCGTATTTGATGTGTGCGGCCTGTTTCCAGGCTACATTGTAACAGTGTACAACCCTCAAAATTTTCGATCACCTGATAGTGAGTCTGAGCGGGTTTGCCTTTTGCTGTAACGGTCATTTTCGTGCGATGGATCGGGTGTCGCCCTATGGGTGCATCGACGCTGCCGCTTTGTTCGATTTCTCCCA
The DNA here is from genome assembly GCF_900112825.1 of Nitrosomonas sp. Nm166. Taxonomy (GTDB): domain Bacteria; phylum Pseudomonadota; class Gammaproteobacteria; order Burkholderiales; family Nitrosomonadaceae; genus Nitrosomonas. The sequence continues at coordinate 69,467 of NZ_FONE01000010.1, forward strand.
GCACTAAAGCGAGATAATCACGCTTCACGGTACGTTGCTGTAGTTGCCTCACAAGATTTGTTTGTGCTTCTACGGTTTTGGCAACGACCAGTAAGCCACTGGTATCTTTGTCCAGACGATGAACGATGCCGGCGCGCGGTACATTTTCTAGATGCGGCGCATGATGCAGCAAAGCATTGAGCAAAGTACCCTGCCAGTTACCACTGCCCGGGTGAGTGACCAGACCGACAGGTTTATTAATGATGATGAGCACATTATCTTCATACAGGATGTCCAGATGGATATCCTCAGCTGCATGCACTGATTCAGTAATAGTATTCTGCGGTGAGATCTGGATATGCTCATTACCCCATACTTTCTGTTTCACGGTGGGAACCTGACCATTCAGCATCACCCGGTTTTCAATAATCCAGGATTGTAAGCGACTGCGTGACCACTCAGGCAGGAGTTTTGCTAAAGCTTGATCCAAGCGCAAACCCGAATAATCTGAGGGAATTGTTAAGTCAATGACAATACGCGCATCTTCGTTGCGTACTAGCGGCGGTGACTTTACGTTATAATCCACGTGCGCATCTTTGTTTTTTACGGAATTCGTCATGTTACGTAGTTTAGCTTTAATCCTGATGTTATGGTTATCAGCATGTGGTTTATTGCCGGAACGTCAGGAGGATCAGCAAGATTGGTCTGCAAATAAATTCTATACAGAAGCAAAAGAGAAATTGAATGACGGCAATTATACGGCAGCCATCAAACTGTATGAGTCGTTGGAAGCACGCTATCCTTATGGTCGGATTGCCCAGCAGGCACAGCTTGAAACTGCTTACGCACATTATAAAAACGAAGAACCAGCTTCTGCCATCACTGCAGCAGACCGCTTTATTAAATTGCATCCCAATCATGTCAATGTAGACTATGCCTATTATATCAAAGGATTAGCAAGTTTTAATGATAACTGGGGAATGATGGGTTTCCTGATGAAAGGTCCGATCAAGCAGGATATGAGCGAGCGTGATTCAAAGACATCGCGGGAATCATTCGAAAATTTCAAGGAATTGATAACGCGTTTTCCGGAAAGTAAATATGCAGCAGATGCCCGGCAGCGAATGGCCTATTTGATCAATGCGATAGCTATGAGCGAAATTCATATTGCGCGTTACTATATGAAGCGCAAAGCTTATGTGGCTGCAGCTAATCGAGCTCAGAACGCAGTAACAGAATATCCGCGTACGCCTGCAACTGAAGAAGCGCTCTATATCATGATTAAAGCTTATGAAGCCCTGGATATGTATGATTTGCGGGACGATGCCAAGCGCGTCATGCGAATCAATTTTCCTGATAGCCACTTTCTTGAGGAATTGCCAGAAGTAGGCGCTAAGGCGTGGTGGGAATTCTGGAAATAATCTGATATTTTCCAAGCGAGTACTGATCGCTTTCTTTTAAATGGATAGCCAGCACATCGCAATCTGCGCGATACAAAATTCCCTTGGCCGTTGACCCCATGAGTGCGGCAAGTCCATGTCGTCCGTGTGAACCCACCACAATCAGATCAATTTGTTTTTGTGCAGCGAACCGTGCAATTTCCTGTTGAGGTTCACCCCAAATCATCCAACGGCGGGTCGGCGCAATGTCCAGTTGATCACCGATCTGTTTTAATTTTTTTTTCTCGGCTTCCAGCAAGTCATACGACGAATCTTGATCCAAGGGAATTACCATGCCATACGGTGTGTCGGGCATGGGAATATTATCTAGCACATGTATAATGTGGAGGTGAGCATTAAATTGATCTGCTAATTGTTTGGCACGTTGAGCGACATACTGGCCATCTTCGGTGAAGTCGATAGCGAGCAGAATATTCTGGTAACGATCCATGATGAATTCCTTGATGTTGTTCTGTCAGCTGAAAAGTGCGAATTTAAGATAGAGAAATCACTTTATCACGTCTTATGTATCGTCAATGATTCTGATCGATTACGCATCATGATCAGTCATCCATTCGGCGCAGATACCTGGACAGAAAATCGATGATACGCCGCTCATACTCTCTGCCTGCATAGCCATGCATATTGAAATGTCCGGCACCAGGTACAATCCATATTTCCTTAGGAGTTCTGGCTGCAGCATATAGACGCTCGGTTTCTGATTGGGTAGTGTGACCATCGCGTGTGCCAGAAATAAACAATACCGGTGAATTAAGATCGTTGATTTGGGTGATCGGACTCAATTTATTCATGTCAGTATCTAGGTAAAAGGATAATTGTGCGAGCATAACTGGCAATAGCATTGATCCATAATTTCCAAAATGAAGTTTCAAGCGATTATCAATAGCTTCTTCAATAGTCGGATGCAATGATTCGAGGATAACTGCATCCAGTTTTAAATCCTGTTTGGCAAGGACGATGGCTGCAGCGCCGAGAGAAGCGCCAATAGCGCCAATTGGCTCATTCGGAAAAGTTTTTCGAAGAAAAGTAACAGCGGCTGCCACACCTTCGGATTCCCGTAACCCAAAGGTGATTTCTTCTCCGGTACTTTCGCCATGTGCATAGAGATCAAAGAATAAAACGCTATAACCCTGGTCTTTCAAAACCCTGGCCCGACTCAGCATCTCAAGCCGATTGCTACGTATGGAATGTACCAATAGCACGGCACCACCACCAGGTTCTCCGTAACACAGCCAGCCATGCACTGTAGAGTCATCGGTTACAGGAATCTCTATAGATTCCACCGGAAGATCTACTGATAATGTGCTAACTGCACTAGGTGCTGGTCCAGTCAATAGGGCGCCGATAGCAAAAATGCCAAGTAGAATTGCAATCAGGCCAGCCAAAATCTGAATAGCTATTTTGCGTAACATGGCTTAATGAGTTTGAATATGAAGATGAAATAATAAGCAAATAATGGGATTGAGGCACCACAATTACTCAAAATATATGGATAATTTTTGCGTCAAAGTTTGAAGACAGGATTAGAGAATGCAAAAGTAAATAGATTAAATGGTCGATTTTTAGGTGTTAAATCGTGAGATTGACCTGTTTTCTTGTATATACAATGGATAGGATAAAAGAAAATATTTAATTCTATTGATATCTTCGGTTGCTTGCTACGGATGAATTGCATAATACGTGAATTTGCAAGCAAAGTTGTTTTCACGAAACCGCTCAATCTCATGTGATTAACTGATGGGATCGAACAAAACTGGTACATTATCATGGATACTAAAGAGCACAAAATATTTCAGGAAAGAATGCGCTTATTGTCACGCTCATTTGTACAGGAGTTACCGGCTAGAATAGACGAAATTGAAGCGCTATGGAATAAGCTGCAAATTGAAAGGGACATGAAAACGCTACAGGCGTTACATTGCTCCGTGCATAATTTAATCAGTAATGGCGAGGCATTGGGTTATCCAGAATTAAGCGTTGAGGTACGTGGATTGGAGCAAGTCCTCAAGAGTCTGATGCAGAAAAATGTCTTGCTGGATGCGGTGCAGTCAGCTGGAATTCCACAGCAAATTTGTGAACTGAAGAAAATCTCGGTTGAGCAGGAATCTGACTTGACAAAAGATACTACTCCGGTAGCTCCAGGTAGAAGTGTGTTGCTACCGAGTACTCATGCATCAAATTTGATATTTGTTGTGGAAGAGGATATCGAGGCTGCTCAGGAGCTTGCGTTACAGCTGCGCTATTATGGTTATGAGGTGGAGGTGTTCAATCATTCAGATAATTTAGATAGGTTTCGCACCGCTGTTCAGCATAAACCTGATGCCATTATCTTAATGGGAGTTGAATTTACTGACGACAAGATGGGTGGCATTCATGTAATGGAAGAAATTCAGCGAAAGTTAGCCCGGCCAGCACGGGTGATTTTTATTTCCGTTCATGACGAGATAAGTTTCCGGCTGGGGGCGGTGCGTGCGGGCAGTATTGCTTATTTCATAAAACCCCTTAATTCTACAGAATTAATCGATCGGCTTGATCAAATTACTGCATCGCAAATTCAGGAACCTTTTCGGGTACTGATCGTGAGTAATAGTTCAACGATACTTGCTTACTACACAGCAATATTAGAGCAAGCAGAAATACTTGTAAAAACAGTTTCAGAACCAATGAAGTTAGTGGAAATACTGAATGACTTTAATCCTGACTTAATTCTGATGGATTTGTATATGCCAGAATGCAACGGTATTGAGCTGACGCGGGTTATCCGCCAGATAGATAGCTTTCTCAGCATTCCTATTGTTTATCTCGCTACTAAGAATGACTTTAACACGCAATCTGAAGCGATGAGTTTGTGTGGCGATGATTTTCTGATTGAACTCACCGATTCTATACATTTAGTTGCAGCGGTGACATCGCGTGTGACGCGAGCCCGCTCTTTACGTTCTTTAATGTATCGTGACGGGTTGACCGGTCTGCTTAACCATACCGCAATAAAAGAAGAATTGGTGCGGGAAATAGCCCGTTCCAGTCGGCTGAATTCATCATTATCTTTTGCTATATTGAATATCGATTTCTTTAAGAAAATTAATGATGCTTATGGTCATGCCGCAGGAGATCGCGTCATTAAGAGCTTGGCGCGGCTGCTCAAACAGCGCCTGCGAGAAACGGATGTTATCGGGCGTTATGGCGGAGAAGAATTCGCTGTGATTATGAATGACACAGATGCGGTGTCAGCTGCCAAAGTGATTGATGAGATACGCAATGTTTTTTCCCGTCTATTGCATCTGAGCTATTACGAAGAATTTTCGGTAAATTTTAGCGCCGGGATCGCAGATCTTGCGCATTTTCCAGATGCAGCCCGATTAAGCGAAGCCACAGACAAGGCGCTTTATCAGGCTAAACAGAGAGGGCGCAATAGGGTGGTTGTGAATACGGGCGATTAATATGTTGACATTGCCGGTTACTCAATAACTCACGCTCTAGGATCTTCACGTCGGGTACGCAGCAGGCGCGGTGGATGAATATTTGAATCGACTGAGAATTGTTTTTTGCTAAAGGCAGCGCGTAATTGAGGATCCGGTTCAATCGTTTTGATTGCTTCAATGATGGCAACACGAGGCGCCAAGCCGGCATAGTTAGCTACCTGAATGGAAAGGCCGGGACGGGCATTGAGTTCAATAATCATGGGGCCTTGATCTCTGTCCAGCACAAGATCCGCACCTAAATACCCCAAGCCGGTCATCTCATAACAGGCGGCTGCCAATTGTAATAATTTGTCCCAGTGAGGAATGACTAAATCTGAGAGAGCCTTGCGGGTATCTGGGTGGTGTGAAACGGATTCGCCATATTGTACCGCGTATAATGCGTTGCCTGTTCCCATGTCAATGCCAACACCTACTGCACCCTGATGCAGATTAGCTTTGCCATCGGAAGCATGAGTTGTGAGTCGTAGCATTGCCATAATGGGGTAGCCGCGAAATACAATAATACGTATGTCAGGAATGCCTTCATAACTGTAGTCAGAAAAGACCGGGTCAAGTTGTATCAGTGACTCAATCATCACAGTATCAGGTTTGCCGCCCAAGCTATGAAGACCGCTCAGAATATTAGAAACATGCCGTTTAATATCTATCAATTGTATTGCATCACCGCTGGGCTTGAAGTAAAAATTATAATCATGCCTGGTAATCACCAGGATGCCTTTGCCGCCGCTGCCTTTAACTGGCTTTATGACAAACTGATCGTATGAATGAAGTATTTCCTGGAGCAATTTGACATCATGCTGATATTGCACGGTGCCGAGCAGTTTGGGCACCGTGATGCCGGCTTCTTGCGCCAACAATTTGGTTTTTAATTTGTCATCGACGAGCGGGTATAAATGGCGCGGGTTATAGCGGGAGATCAAACCAAAGTTTCTTTGATTCATTCCGATGATGCCAAAACTTCTGAGTTTTTTAGCGCTTGCCAGAAACATTGCGTCTTTCCAGGGAATGAAAACGGTACAGTTCAGATAACCGATAACCAGTATATTGTCCAAGGATCAGGATGAGCGCCAGATTCACCAGCATCAATTCCGGGAAATTAAAAGTTAAATATTCAATCGTCCGATTAGTCATAAACAAATAAGCGATCACCGCTGTCAACAAACTGCCGCTACCTTGAATAAAAACTTCTCTGGGGCCATCTTCCTCCCACAGCACAGACATCCGTTCAATGGTCCAAGACAAGATGATCATGGGAAAGAAAGTAACTGTCATGGCTTGGCTAAGCCCGAGTTTATTGCTGATGATGCTGATACTTGCCATAATCGCGATCACCACAATGATTACGGCGGAAATGCGCGCCACAAACAATAGATGCAGGCGCGACAAATAGGCTCGAATCAATAAGCCTGTTCCAACTACAATCAGGAAGATGATGATACCGGTGAGCAGCGTAGTTTGTATCAATGCTAATGCAATCAGAATCGGCATAAAAGTACCGGAGGTTCGTATACCGATCAGCAGACGCATAATCACCACAATCAGTGCACCGATGGGCAATAACAGGATCATTTTAAATGCATTTTGTTGCTCAATCGGCAGACTATAAATAGAAAAATCTATGATGCCGGCTTGTCTGTTGATACTGTCACGTACCACCAGATTTCTGGTTGAGTGAACATTTCTAATGATAGAAAAGGATATTTGCGAATTTTTGCCGCCGACCACATCGAGTAAAGATTGGTCTCCGCGCTGCCAAATCAGAAAATTCCTGGGTTTTCCGCTTTCTCCGGTATTCTGGTTGAATAGCAGCCATTCGTTGCCGATATAGACTTCCACAAAATTAGCAAGTGATTGTCTGCGCCGCCCATCTTCCAGATACAGTCCGCGGACGATGCGTGCACTGATGCCTTCCAGTGCCAGTAAGTTAATAATTAGATAGGTTTTGTAATCTTCATTGGATTGTTCATTGAGTAATAAGCTCCGATTCTGATTAGGCGCATTGGAATTTAATATACTGATCAATTCACGGGTAAAGATTTCCGTATTGGCGGATTTGCTACGTGCTTGATCCAATATGGTGGTGGCTGCTGTTTTGTGGACTTCATCAAATTCAGGCTTCTCTGGTTCCGGTGGAAGATCTGCAACGGGGAGAGGATTGATCTGGTCAGTTTCATACAGACTCAGGCGGTAATATGCTGTCTGTGGGCCCGATGCAATTCTTTTGCTCCACTGCGCGCGACGCCCTGTTGGGGAAGCTAATTCACTAAACCCGTAATCGGGTGAAGCGAAGTCTTCTTCGATAAAAACAATATTCGAAGTTTCCGAGGGTAGTGCAAATGAAACGATAATGGGATCACCGCGCGCGATAAAATCAATCTTCGCTTCAATGGTCCAAACTGATTTCTTGTCATCCGGTGATAAGGGAAAACCCAATGCAAAGTGCTTGTATAAAATCAGGCCTATTCCAAGCCCCATCAACAGAATGACAAGAGTATAAAGTCTAAGTTTGGGCATGCATTATTTTGTGCTATTCGTTTCAGAACTATCAGTCTTAACCGTTGTAAATTTCTTGCTGACATCGACGATGGCCAGATCTCGTAATAAATTGCGCCCTATCAGAACTTGATGCTTAAGTCTGCCTCGATCTACGAGCGTAAAATTGATTTGCTCATCAATGTTAGCCAGTATGACACGCATTCTGACAACGGGACGTCGCTGTGATTCCTTATCACCACGTTCTTTGACACGTACATGGCGTCGCAAGCGTCGGGTCAGCTCCAGCCTTTCTCCTGTTTGAGGATGGAGCATATGAAATCTTACAAAAGGCTTCCCATCTCGCTCAAATTCAACGATATCCAAGGCATTCAATGAGGAGGTTTGTGCGCCGGTATCAATCCGTGCGCTAAATTCCATACCAGGTGGATCAAGATAGACATACTCCAACCCTCCTAATATCGTCCGGCTCTCAATACTAGGAGGTGGCTCTGCTTTAATAGTAGTAGACGCTTCTTTCTGAGATATTTCGGTATCCTGCGTGTTACATGAACAAGAATTACTAGGATCGCTTTTATCCGTGACCAGATCCTCTCTGATATGAGAGAACTTATCAGATTGATTCTTTTCCAATAATTTCCTTTGCTCAACCAGTTCAGCAAATAAGGTGACCAATTCCGATTCTCTGGCGCTGATGCGTGCTTCGCGTTCTGATAATTCATCTTCTCGTGGATTACAGGCTGATAACATAATAAATATGAGAATGACGAGCAAGTGGTTGCAGCAAGTTTTAGTAAAAATTAAGTGGTTAATTCTCATAAATATTTTTACTAATTCTTTAAGAAGATACTATTACTGACGAATGGTGAGTAAATATTATCAACGCATTGGTCAGCGGTATGGGTATGGCCTTGAGCGTCCATCCATGCAAGTGATTCAGCAATTGCATCAGGTAAAATATTTTTTATGGATTGTTTAAATGAATGGCTAGTGTTTGATTTTTATAGGCGCAAGCATACCGGTGTGTTTCCAGGCAATGTGACGTGATGGTCATTTGATAGGTGCCTGGTGCTTCATTTCTGGTATCAAATTTAAATTCAAAACGACCTTCCTGGTCGCTTGTATAAAATTGATCAACGGCTGTGGTGCCATCAGGGCGAGTCAGCCTGAAATTGAGCAAGACATCAGGAGCTGGCTGTGCGTTATAGTCTACCCAGCCATGCAGGATGACTGTGTCTCCAACAACATATTGTGTTTTGGAATCGATCAGAACAGGTTTTGAAATATGAGTTGCCAATGAATCATCAATCAAACCACCCAAGGTTATCAGCCATACGAATGAAAGCACATAGGTCTTTTTTGAGGCCATGGTAAATTTTGCGAAAAGTGAATAGTAATTTTGTAAGTTATTGCTATTTCTTAGGTAAAAAAAGATCGGTAATAGTTCCTTCAGCCATTTCTGCGGCAAACAAAACGGTTTCCGAAAGGGTGGGATGTGGATGGATGGTCAGACTAATATCTTGCATATCCGCACCCATCTCTAAAGCCAGCACTGTTTCTGCGATCAACTCGCCGGCGTTGATACCCACCATGCCAGCGCCCAGTATGCGGCGCGTATTTTTATCCAGTAGCAATTGCGTCAATCCTTCCTCGCGTGCCATAGAGATGGCCCGGCCACTGGCAGCCCACGGAAAGCTGGCTTTCTCATAAGCGATACCTTGTTGCATAGCTTCTTTTTCGGTCAGACCCATCCAGGCGATTTCAGGGTCAGTATAAGCGACAGAAGGAATCGTGCGCGCATCGAAGACAGCTTTATGCCCAGCAATAACTTCAGCTGCCAGTTTGCCTTCATAAGTAGCTTTATGGGCCAGCATCGGCTCTCCGGCGATATCACCGATTGCAAAAATATGCGACAGATTGGTGCGCATTTGCTGGTCAACCGGAATAAATCCGCGTTCATCGACTTCAATACCAATGTCTTCGGCACCAATAGAATGTCCATTCGGACGACGTCCGACAGCCATTAATATCCGATCGTAAGTTTGTGGCTGCGGCGCATTTTCACCTTCAAAGGTAACGGTTAGGCCGGATTCACCAGCCTCTATTTGGGCTACTCTGGTTTTGAGATAAATCGCTTCGTAGCGTTTCTGAATGCGCCGATGCAAGGGCTTGATCAGATCGGGATCAGCGCCCGGGACTAATTGATCCATCCATTCCACTACGCTGATTTTGCTTCCCAGCGCGGAATAAATTGTGGCCATTTCCAGACCGATAATACCGCCGCCAATAATCAACATACGCTGCGGCACATCAGTCAGTTGCAGCGCTCCGGTGGAATCAATCAGGCGCGGATCATCATGCGGAAAGCCGGGAATACGCGCAGCCCTGGAACCAGCAGCGATGACGCAATGATCAAAAGAAACCGTTTTTTGTCCCTCAGTAGTTTCAACTTGAATCAGGTGCGGGGTGGTAAATTTTCCAGTTCCATGGATGACTTCCACCTGGCGGTGTTTTGTCAGCACTTTTAGCCCTTTGGTCAACTTGCTGATGACTGATTCTTTCCAGGTGCGCAGTTTATCAATATCGACCTTGGGCTTGCCAAAAACGATGCCTTGCGCTTCCATCTCTTCAGCTTCCGTGATTATCTTGGCTGCATGGAGCAGGGCTTTCGATGGAATACAGCCAACATTCAGGCATACGCCACCTAGCGTGGGATAACGCTCAATCAGAATCACCTTTTTACCGAGATCGGCGGCGCGGAAAGCGGCAGTGTACCCGCCGGGGCCGGCGCCGAGCACTACGACATCGGCACGAATATCTGCCGGCGGAGCGGATTGCGTGGGTGCTGCAGTTGGTACTGGGGTAGCAGCAGGTGCAGGGGTTGGTTTTTCGCTGGATATAGTTGTTGTTTCTGAACTTGTCGAGCCGGTGGATTGCTCAGTAACCGATAAGGTCAGAATAGATGAGCCTTCTGATACTCTGTCACCTATTTTGACTTTGATTTCTTGTACCACGCCAGCTTGAGGGGAAGGCACTTCCATCGAGGCCTTGTCAGTTTCCAACGTGATCAGCGAAGCTTCTTTTTCCACTGCATCGCCAACGGCGACAAGTATTTCGATGACTGGAACATCCTTAAAATCACCGATATCGGGAATTTTTACTTCGACAATTTGTGTCATAACGTATCCTTTCAACGCATCGCGTAGCATATCGCTTATGGTTACAGTGAATGTTGGGTAAGGTCATTGCCTTAACTGACCATCACCCAGCACGATAAATTTCTGACTGGTCAATCCCTCCAGACCTACCGGGCCGCGCGCATGGATTTTATCGGTTGAGATGCCGATTTCAGCACCCAGCCCGTATTCAAATCCATCGGCAAAACGGGTGCTGGTATTGACCATTACCGAACTGGAATCTACCTCACGCAGGAAACGGCGTGCGCGCGTATAATTTTCAGTAACAATCGCATCAGTATGCTGAGAGCCATAACGCGTAATGTGATCAATTGCCTGATCCAATCCCGTGACAATGCGGATGCTCAAAATCGGTGCCAGATACTCCTCGTACCAATCCTGCTCGGTGGCTTCTTTTATCTGTGAAATGATGCTACGAGCTGCCGCATCCCCGCGTAATTCAACACTTTTATTAAAATAGATTTTGCTCAGTACAGGCAGTATTCGCTGTGCAATGCCTTCGTGAATCAGCAGTGTTTCCATTGTGTTACACGTGCCATAACGCTGGGTTTTGGCATTGTCTGCAATCCGGACAGCTTTGTCAAAATCGGCCTGATCGTCGATATACACGTGGCAAACGCCGTCCAAATGCTTGATGACGGGGATACGCGCTTCATTGGCAATACGTTCGATCAGTCCCTTGCCGCCGCGTGGGACAATCACGTCGACAAAATCCTTCATCGTGATCAGTTCACCTACCGCTGCGCGGTCGGTGGTTTCAATCACCTGCACTGCTGTTTCGGGCAAGCCGGCTAGCCGCAAACCTTCTTGTACGCAAGCGGCAATCGCCTGATTGCTGTGAATAGCTTCCGAGCCGCCGCGCAAAATGGCTGCATTACCCGCTTTCAGGCACAGCCCCGCGGCATCGGCCGTCACATTTGGGCGTGCTTCATAAATGATGCCGATCACGCCTAACGGCACGCGCATTTTTCCTACCTGAATGCCGGATGGACGGTAATTTAATCCGTTGATCTCACCCACCGGGTCAGCCAATGCGGCAATCTGTAACAAACCTTCCGCCATTGTTGCCACACCCTTTGCTGACAGCGCAAGACGGTCAACCATTGAAGCCACCAAGCCTTTGCTACGCGCAGCGTCCAGATCTTTAGCATTGGCTGCCAATAATAATTGCTCATCCCGTCGGATGGCATTTGCCATCGCAGTCAAGGCATGATTTTTGATCGCAGTATCTGCTTTTGCTACTCGACGCGATGCTGTGCGCGCTTCTTGGCCGAGGGACTGCATATAGCTTTTGATGTTTGTGGTATCCATGGAATAAATTTTAATAGGGAATCGGTATCAAACGATAAGTAGTGCGGAATTATAGTACAAGATGATGGTTATATTGCATGTAGCAGCGATCAGTCAGCATGAGAAATAGTAGGAATGAAAATGAAAGTTTAGAGCGATCTGTCCAGTTTTTGGTGCCACTCAACGCGATGGAGCAGTAAAAACAATTTCGTAATCACTCCTTGTTTTGTTCAGTTCTTATTCATATTAACCTATGTATATTTGATTTAGTGAGCAATCCATAGGAGTAAACGCCTGAAAGCAAAGCAAGATAAACATCACAAAAACTAAACCATTCCTATGTAAGATAAGGAAGTACTTGTTCGAGGCTTTATCAAAGCTTGTTGTTGCTGCTTATAGCAGTTCTTGGAGATTGTAAAACAGTGCCCATTCAGGATAGATATCTTGCTGAACAGGGAGGGTTCTGGAAATTGGATGAAAATACTGTTTCTCGTTTTCATCACAGAACGATTGCTAATGCATTGGGCAAAAGCATTTTACTCAATGGCACTCGGCTAAAAAATTCTTCGAAAGTAAAGAATAATTCTTTTTATGAGCACAGGTCCTCAAAGTAATGCTCGTCTTGAGTTCAAAGCATCTGGTTCATCATGCTCAATACACGTGAATAAATAAGGTAATTCCCCGGCTACGCCCTGATCATGTCCCACATTTTACGCTGAACACAGTAAGCAATTAGCCCTATGATTGGGGCATGCAAATTGCTGGACGTGAATTTTCTGATGACATCATAGAGCGTATTCGAGAGAGAGTGCGAGGAGATCCTTCTGTAACACGAACAAAATTATCGCGCGAGGTCTGCGAGTGGATGAATTGGCGTGGTCCAGATGGGCGATTAAGGGAGATGAGTTGTCGTGTAGCGCTGCTAAAGCTTGCGCGGTGTGAGATACTTGAATTACCACCAGCGCGTTGTATATCGTTTACGCGTCAAACGCAGGTTGATGGTTTGAACGAATCTTGGCCCATAGTCGAGATGACGCTTTCTGAGTTGGGTCCAGTATGGTTAGTGCCGGTGGACAGTCGACAGGCAGAGCTATCTAAATATTGGTGGACAATGTTACAGACCCACCATCCGCTGGGAGCGGGTCCTTTGTGTGGTGCACAGATACGCTACCTAGTAGCCAGTGATTTGGGAATGCTAGGCGCACTGAGTTTTAGTGCAGCGGCATGGCGGCTAGCAGCACGCGACAAGTGGATTGGGTGGGACGACACGACACGTCAGGCAGAATTGACCAAGGTAGTAGGTAACAGTCGCTTTTTGATTTTACCCACGGTCAAGGTAGCCAATCTTGCTTCCCGGGTTCTGAGCTTGGCAGCGTCGCGTATAGCAAGTGATTGGCAGAAATGTTGTGGTGTCAAACCGGTATTACTAGGGTCTGTTGACATTTCACATAGGTAGCCACAGATATCCACACGCTATGGCTACCATACTCTCAAAATTTCGCTTCAGTTTGTCGTATCGT
>NZ_FONE01000075.1 GCF_900112825.1 Nitrosomonas sp. Nm166
CCGCACCTATAATCAGCCATCTCTTGGCATTCATCTCCTCTCTCCTTCTCCTTTGTTTTTCATAACTTCCCCCTCTTCTTATTGTTCTAATCTCGCAAACCCAACTATCATCGCTAAAAGCTCATCCACAAGTTACAAGTTACAAATATTTTTTAATAATATTTCACTTTATATAACTTGTAACTACGCTTTGTTAAGCCATTACTTTAATTGCAGCAGATAGTCGACTTTTATATCGAGCAGCCTTGTTCTTATGAATAATTCCCTTATCAGCAATAGAATCTACAGTTCCTATAGAACTATTAAACGCATGCTGAGCTGCCACTTTATCACCTGATCCTATTGCTTTCCGTATGAGCTTAATAGTAGTACGCAATTTTGACCGCAAACTACTATTATGATCTCTTCGTTTGAGAGCTTGCCTTGCACGTTTTCTTGCTTGTGCACTGTTAGCCATACAAATCCTCGACTCTTTCAGTGAAAAGGCCAAATAATACTTTCTTTTCTAGTCTATTGCAACCTTACCTTATATTACTTAATTCATGACTTATCGTAAGAATTATCTAAATTACTAATAATCGTTGAAAGGTGATTGAGCTGTTAGATTTTGATCATTAGCTGAGATAAGCCGCCATGAAACCGAGCCACTTGGCCTAATCGCTACTTGGCTAAACAACCGAACATGAATCGACCATCTACTACTAAGGCAAACAGCATAAAATAACGACTGTAGTTAAAAAATACCTTATTACAAATTGCTGCCAACTGATGCGAATCTGGAAAATTCTCAAAAACCTACTTACATTATTCAAATCAATAATCATCATAATGAGTTAGCTCTATGGCAATAAATGATACTTGTCGATTAAATAGCTTTAGATTTATTCTATGTAATCAGCCATCCGATAAAAAGGCCTAAAACAAACCCAAAAACCCAACAAGTAAGAAATGATTCGGCTTACACAAACCGTACAAAAAGGAGGCTGTGCTGCTAAAGTCGCAGCCACTGAACTACAAAAAATTTTATCTCAGGTTCAATTCCCTAAATCAGATGAAAATCTGTTGGTCGATGGCGGATTATTTGATGATGCCGCCATTTATAAAATTAATAGTGATCTGGCAATGGTGCAGACTTTGGATTTTTTTACACCCATCGTAGACACTCCCAGAACATTTGGTGCGATTGCAGCTGCTAATGCCGTTAGCGATGTCTATGCAATGGGTGGCATTCCCAAAACTGCGATGGGAATTTTGGCATTTCCATTAGCTACAATGGATAGTGCAGTAATTGTCGAGGTTATGCAGGGGGCTTGTGATCTGCTCTCAAAAACCAACGTCAATCTCGTAGGTGGCCATTCAATTGACGACGATAGTCTGAAATTTGGGCTATCTGTGACAGGATATGTTCATCCTCAACACATATGGTCCAACACTACGGCTAAAGTAGGTGATGTATTAATTTTGACCAAAGCATTGGGCACGGGAACCTTGACTGCAGGTCTTAAGCGTGGAGAATACAGTGAGTCCGATATACAACCAGCGCTTCAGTCTATGATGAAATGCAACGCCGTGCTGGACTTATTGAACACATCGCAGGCTGCGGCTATTCATAGTGCCACTGATATTACAGGATTTGGATTGGCGGGGCATGCCATGCAAATAGCAAAAGCTTCTGCGGTTACTCTTTACGTTCACTTTCAACATTTGCCTATATTTGATCTCGCTTTTACCTCTCTAGGAAAAGGCTTTCTGACGAAGGCTCACCGTACCAATGCCGCATATGCTCGTGACTCTATCACAGTGCACTCCTCTATTAGCGAGACTGAGAAATTAATTTTGTTTGATCCGCAAACTAGCGGTGGATTGCTCTTATCCGTTGCGGCTGACCAGGCTGAATCCATCTTGTCCAGCTTGCGCAAGCGCTTTCATTCAGCCGATATCATCGGCAAAGTTATCATTGCAGAACCGGCTTCTGTCGTGGTTGGATAAGTATGGAGTTTTGCGGGGCCGACAGCCATCAATCCATCGTTTTACAAAGCACGCCCATTCTGGATGTCCGCGCCGAAATTGAATTCAACGAAGGACATATTCCTCATTCAACGTGCTTACCAATTCTTGATAATGAGCAGCGAGCTTCGGTTGGCACTTTGTATAAACAACAAGGTCAGGCGGCAGCTATCGCCCTGGGTGAGCAATTGGTTAGCGGCAAGGCAAAGCAACTGAGGCTGCAAAAGTGGGTCAATTTTTTTCGCGAGTACCCACAAGGGTTGATCACCTGTTTCCGTGGCGGTCTGCGTTCAAAAAAGGCACAGGCATGGTTATCTGAACTTGGTATTCATCGCCCACGATTGGCAGGAGGCTATAAAGCCTTCCGGCATTTTTTAATCGATGAGTTGATGACATTATCAAAGTACAGCGCATTAACAGTAGTCAGCGGCGCAACGGGCTCAGCAAAGACCCATCTGTTACGAGCACTAAAGCCTTACCGGGCAGTCCTCGATTTAGAGAAATTAGCCAATCATCGTGGATCTGCTTTTGGCAATCTAGGACCACAGCCGCAGCAAGCCGTTTTTGAGAATCATCTGAGCTATGCCTGGATACAAATGGCACAAACGCAACCCGTCAAATATATTATCGAGGATGAAAGTCGCATGATCGGCCGCTGCATCCAGCCAGAAGTTTTATTTCAAAATCTGCGCAAGTCGAGTATTGTTCTCATCGAAGAACCGATAAATATTAGAATTGAAAATATTTATCAGGATTATGTACAAGAGCAATGCTCGGAAGCTATGTTTGATAAGTATTTTTTTGCATTGCAGCAAATCAACCGCCGCCTTGGGGGCGTGCGCTATGCAGAGATCCAATCTGATCTCGAAACAGCTCGCTATCAATGGCGGCAAGGACAGGGTACCGAGGTCAATAAAATTTGGATCGAGAAGCTTTTAAAATATTATTACGATCCTCTATATTTGAACAGTCTTCAGCGGCGGCAGCCTAGGGTTTTATACCGAGGTTCTGGGTCAGAAGTTTTTGAATATTTACAATCACAAGCAGATAATCCGGCAAGCTAGCTATTTCCGAAGATATGCCTCAGGCTTGGTGGCAGCTTGATGAAGCGAAAAGAATGCTTGGATCAGGTGCTAAAATTTTGAAGCCGACAAGAAAGATGCGAATGCTACCATTGTTTTGGCAAGATTGAGTTCTGCAAGTTAATGCATTGATTTAATCCTTACCTGATTCCCTGACTGGCGGTTCTATTTTGATTTCAGGTTCAAGCACCGGTACGGCCGAAAATGTAACCGGTAGTTCGCTGGAATAATTCGATGACGTTATAAACACTTCCATATAGCTTGGTGATGCTAGAAAATCGGCGAAAAAGAGATTGGCATAATTGCCAGACACAGTGGAAAAACCGAATCCGTGCGTTGTAAGCTGGCCTTGCCTGTCGATGCGGATCAAATTGTCAAGCACATAAGGCTCATTCCCAGGAATTGCACTACCCGTCGGATGCAAACCGGTAATGAGCTCACCATTGCGATGTCCGGTAATGCTGAAAATTTGATAAAAGCCCTGCGCATTTGTAGTTTCGGATGTCGCAAACGTTCCACTGGCAGCAATATTGCCTCTCGAATAGCTCCAGTTCCATATCTTCTCAGCTCTAGCATTTTGCACGGATAGCGCACTGGCAGTGAGCAGTGCTGCAAAAGCGACACTAGATGAAATTAGGCGTAACCAATCTTGCATAAAAATGCAGCCTTTAGCAGCGAAGTTTTTGATTTAGATTCATATTGAAAGTCCAGTTGGAAAGTACACTTAACGAAATACGTTCAGTCTAATTACTTCTTGATTATTCAAGAAAGTTCTTCATCATAACATATTAAGATAAATGCCTCTAACACGCTCAGGACTAATAAAGTCAAATTGACTCCATTTTTAAGCGCTGTGGAAACCCGCTTTCAATACACAACATCACCTCTACTAATGTTATGGTCTCTTTCTGGGTATTGAATTATGATCTCACCTTAATTCAATAGGATGAGGCGTAGTACAAAATGACGCTGAATCGATCTAGGTGTTTAGTCCCGGACTGTTGAATCACATCAAATTCGAGCTAAAGTTTTTAAAATTTGCTTCGATAATAAAAATTTAGAGTAAATCTTCTTCCGCTTCTCGGTTTTTTAAAAACAGTCACTTTTAAGAGCCGGATTCCAAAAAGCAATGCAGTAAAAGATGATCGAAGAAATACTAACGAGAGGGAATTTTAAAAGATTACGAACGTAATTTAGTTAAACTCAAAAGGAATAAATCACAATGACAACTATACTTTTTGGTGATTCGAAAAAAAACCCAGCACTTATTAGAGGAAAAGGTGAAGATCAGGAGTTGATTGGCACAGATAATGGTGCCATCAACATACTTATTGGTGATACTGGGCTCATGTACGGTCGCGCTAAAGGCGGCAATGATAAGCTGTGGGGAGGTAACAACAGTGATGGTGGAATTCTTATTAATGGCCTAGCAGGGGATGCTGCTCGGATGTACGATCGCGCTAAAGGTGGCAATGATGTATTGCAGGGTGGTAACAACGAGAATGGGATTCTTATTAACGGTTTAGCTGGTGATGCAGCTTTGATGTACGATCGCGCTAAAGGTGGCAATGATGTATTGCAGGGT
Source organism: Nitrosomonas sp. Nm166 (assembly GCF_900112825.1). GTDB lineage: Bacteria > Pseudomonadota > Gammaproteobacteria > Burkholderiales > Nitrosomonadaceae > Nitrosomonas. The sequence continues at coordinate 4,675 of NZ_FONE01000075.1, forward strand.
GGTAACAGCGAGAATGGGATTCTTATTAACGGCTTAGCTGGTGATGCAGCTTTGATGTACGATCGCTCTCAAGGCGGCAATGATGTATTGCAGGGTGGTAACAACGAGAATGGGATTCTTATTAACGGCTTAGCTGGTGATGCAGCTTTGATGTACGATCGCTCTCAAGGCGGCAATGATAAATTACAGAGCGGTGATAACAGTGGCGGAATTCTGGTTGTTAACGGTTTGGCTGGTGATGCTGCTGTGATGTTCGACTCTTCTAAGGGCGGTCATGACACACTGTGGGGCGGTGATAACAAGGATGGGATTCTCACTAATATTCTTGTCGGCGATGCTATTACTATGCACGGCTATTCTAAAGGCGGCAATGACACATTGTGGGGCGGTAACAATAATGGTATTGGAAGTGTTACTAACCATCTCTATGGTGATGCAAAAGACATGAGCGATTCTACCGAGGCTGGCAATGATCGCTTGATCGGTGGAATCAACGCAACAGATCATATGTATGGCGATGCAAATAATCTCATATCAGACGATAGTAGTTTGGATGACATTTTAGATAGCGATGACTTCACTAATGCCATTTCCAATCTCATTAATAATTTAGAAAATTTAATCTTTACTGATACTAATATTACACCCAATCTCCTCATCGGAACTATCAAGCAATTCGTAAATAACAATGATAATTTGATCCCTAATACCATTTCCAATCTCATTGATAATTTAGAAAATTTAATCTTTACTGATACTAATATTACACCCAATCTCCTCATCGGAACTATCAAGCAATTCATAAATAACAATGATAATTTGGCTTCTACTAATGTCACATCTGGCGGCGCTGATACCTTCGTCTTCAATGATCACTTTGGAAACGATTTCATTCACGATTTTCGCCAATCGGATGGGGATCAAATCGAACTCAATGTAACTGGCGTAGATTCGTTTGATGATCTTGGTATTAATGACGATGGAAATGATATGGTAATTGCAGTCGATGGACATGGCACAGTCACCCTGATAGGGATTACGGGGGTAGATTTGTCTGGAGACATTATTTTTTCATTTTGATTTCTCTCACAAGTATTAAGATTAGATGTGAGAATCACCCATGTCATTTATAGTTCAAAGAAAAATTTTGCTAATTTTTCATAGCGCGTCATGCTATTAATAGCTGGGTATATTGGTTAAGCGATTCTTTTCATTTGGCATTTGGGCCTATATTTGCCGAAATAAGAACGACTTTAGCTTATCGGTTTAAATAATTTCGGATGTTTAGCCCCACGATGTACTGGTGTAATTCCAATTCTATTTAGGAACAGCATTAATAATCCAATCCCATCCGGTAATGCTGCGCATAGTTTCCTGGTTTGATTCAAGGCTTTTTAGCGCGCTCTCCAGATGTATCTCAAGCGCATCCAAACTATCGAAGGCACGGTTATGAAAGAATTTTTCCCGTAATTCATCCCACAC
>NZ_FONE01000013.1 GCF_900112825.1 Nitrosomonas sp. Nm166
GGGATAGCGGCACAAATTATCACCCGTTACTCCAACCTGACAGACGTGATCTGGAATAACCAAAGCAAAGAAATTCTCAACAACCGGATTGTTCCTTAATCTAGGGCTTTCCCTGCCTGGCAAAAGCTGGGTAGGGGAAAGTAAAAGACACGAGGAATCGTCATGTTTTCAAATTTAATATCACACGCAATTGAATAAAGGGAGGTTCTAGTGAGTAGAACAGACGAAATTATAGCAGCGGCCAAGATGCCGCCTGAAGCGGTCAGGATGTCCAGATATATTGATGCAGTGTATTTTCCAATTCTCTGTATTCTTCTGGTAGGTACGTATCACATGCACTTCATGCTGTTGGCGGGAGACTGGGACTTCTGGCTAGACTGGAAAGACCGCCAATGGTGGCCGGTAGTCACACCGATTGTAGGGGTCATGTACTGTGCAGCCCTGATGTATTACTTATGGGTAAACTATCGGCTGCCCTATGGAGCGACGCTATGTATCGTATGCCTGTTAGTAGGCGAATGGCTGACCCGTTACTGGGGTTTTTACTGGTGGTCACACTACCCGCTCAACTTTGTACTGCCCTCAACCATGATTCCAGGCGCGCTGATGCTGGACACCATCATGTTACTGACGGGTAACTGGCTAGTTACAGCCCTGTTAGGCGGCGGATTCTGGGGCTTATTCTTCTACCCGGGCAACTGGCCGATATTTGGCCCGACCCACTTACCGGTGGTGGTAGAAGGCGTACTGTTATCAGTGGCTGACTACACAGGCTTCCTGTATGTGCGTACCGGTACACCGGAATACGTACGCCTGATTGAACAAGGCTCACTGCGTACGTTCGGTGGTCACACCACAGTCATTGCAGCGTTCTTCTCAGCCTTCGTATCAATGCTGATGTTCTGCGTATGGTGGTACTTTGGCAAACTGTACTGCACCGCCTTCTTCTATGTTAAAGGCGAAAGAGGTCGTATCTCGATGAAGCACGACGTAACAGCGTTTGGCGAAAAAGGCTTTGCACAGGGGATCAAATAATGAGTATAAAAAGCATTTTTAAACTGGGCGTATTAGGCCTGTACGGTGCTGCGATTGGAGCGGCCTCACTGGCGATGACCCTGGCAGTAGACGTAAAGACAGCGGCAGCGCACGGTGAACGTTCCCAGGAACCATTCCTTCGTATGCGTACGATTCAATGGTACGACCTGAAATGGCAACCGAAAGTCACCAAAGTCAATGATATTGCAACGATCACCGGCAAGTTTCACCTAGCGGAAGACTGGCCCCGTGCGGTAGGTAAACCGGAACGTGCATTTTTCAACATCGGAAGCCCAAGCCCGGTGTTTGTACGTTTAAGCACCAAGCTGAATGGCGAACCGACATTCATTTCTGGTCCGCTGGTCATTGGACGTGACTATGAATTTGAAGTCAGACTGAAAGCCAGGATCCCAGGACGCCATCACATGCACGCGATGGTGAATGTCAAAGAAGCAGGACCGATTGCAGGACCGGCCTCGTGGATGAACATTTCTGGAAGCTGGGATGACTTCACCAACCCGATCACCACACTGACGGGTAAAACCATCGATTTGGAGACATTCAACTTTGGCAACGGCATATTCTGGCACTTGGTATGGCTAGGCCTGGGCTGCTTCTGGATTGGTTACTATGTAGCCCGTCCGATGTTCCTGCCGCGCAGCCGGGTATTGCTGGCGTATGGTGATGAACTGCTGTTAGACCCAATGGACAGGAAAGTAGCCTGGGGCGTTGCGATACTGACCTGTGCCCTGGTATGGGGAGGCTATCGTTACACTGAAAGCGTCCACCCCTACACAGTACCGATCCAGGCAGGTGAATCCAAAGTAGAACCAATGCCGATTGCACCGAACCCAGTTGCAATCAAGGTGACTCATGCTAACTATGACGTACCAGGCCGTGCGTTGCGTGTGACCATGGACATCACCAACAATGGCGACTCACCGATTAGCATCGGAGAATTCACCACAGCAGGTGTACGTTTTGTTAACAAATTAGGTCAAACGCATCTGGACCCAGACTATCCAAGAGAACTGGTAGCTACCGGTTTATCGATGGATAACGACAGCAGTATTGCACCTGGAGAAACCCGCGAAGTCAAGATGGAAGCCAAGGACGCGTTATGGGAAGTACAACGTCTGATGGCGCTGCTGGGTGACCCGGAAAGCCGTTTTGGTGGCTTACTGATGACATGGGATGAGGAAGGCAATCGTTATATCAACAGTATTGCTGGCGCAGTAATTCCAGTCTTCACCAAGCTATAAGCGGAAGTCAAGAAACAACACCGGTACACCACTGTCGAAAGACAGCCGGTGTGCCGGTTTTTTTATGAGTATGAAAGCAAAGTAAAAATCTAGGCATCCTGGAAATGAACAATCAAATCAGCAATATCAGGAGTGCTCACCCAAAGGAGGATTTGTCGTGGTTAGGCAAATAACACACGCAGGGATTTCTGTTTTTATTCTTGTTATGATGGCATTTTACGCAAGCACAGTCGGAGCCCATGGCAAGGTAACGATGGAAGAAGACACTTGTATGCGTCGGATCGGCGAGAACATGATTCATCTCAGTACCTATCAGCCGCAAGTGGACGAAGAAGGACATTATTGCACCGATATACCGAAAGCAGGAAATGCCATATTGGTTATAGACTTAGTAGATCCCTCATTACGTGATATGCCAATCGGAATGAAAGTAATAAAAGGCAGCAAAGTAGATGAAGGAGAAACAGTTACCAATATACGTCCCGCGCTATATCACGACGGTGTCATCAGTACACAAGGTGTATTGGATCAAGGGAAATATCTCGTGCTGGTCACAGCCGAAGGCGTACCACCTCTGAATTATGAATATCACCTACGGGTGGAAATGGTCAATTATGCAGCAGTATTCAGGGCATGGATAGGGCCTGTCGTTGGCCTATTGCTGACCGCAATACTTGGGTATAAACTCATCAGGTCAAGACGTTTCAGAGATTGGATAGCCTCACGCGGTTCAGAGAAAAAATGAACCCCCCGATGACGCATAAAAAGAGAAAAAAATCATCACAAAACTAACCATTTAAAGACAGGAAATTTTAATAATGTCAGCAAGAATAGCAGCAATGAAACAAATCGTATTAACAGTATTACTGGCAGCAAGCGTAATGTTTACATCGCAAGTACAAGCGCATGGTGGTCTGGCTTTAGCAGATGACATGTGCGTATTGACAGTCGGTCCCTACAGAATGCACTTTACAGGGTATCAACCGCTATCACAGGAAGAAGAATTCTGTGAAGACATACCGGAAGTAGGCAAGACGGTGATTGCGCTGGACTATATTCAAGAAGAATTGCGTCCCTTGACAACTGAGGTCAGGATTATTCGTGATACCGGATCAGAAGAAAATCTGGATGCAATCACGGTATATCATTTGCCACCCAAGGTATATCCATCGGCATCGATTAATATCGAGCATACCTTTCCGGAGAAGGGTAAGTTCGTTGGACTGGTAACGGTAACGGGAGGTGCTCAGGATTATGTCTCCCGTTTTCCATTTTCAGTAGGGGAAGGCCGTCCCACACCCAAAATAGCCATCATCGCTCCGATTGTGCTGGTGATTGCAGCAGGCGCTTTCTTCATGATGCGCAGCCGGAGTAAAACTCATCCAACTGCGGCTTAAGGTAGGGATAAGGATGAGTGATTTATTGAACTTATCCTTTTAAAAATTAATCAAATTTTTAAAAGATGGGAGGAAAAATTGTGCAAGATAAACAATCATTAGAATTTATACTTAAAAAAGTAACTGTCTTTCTTGGGTTGCTGGTTATATTGTCCTTATTAGTTCAAGCAAATTCAGTAATGGCACATGCAACTTTGGTCAAATCCGATCCACCTCGTAGAGCTGCTCTTTCTTCACCACCCAAACAAATTCAACTATGGTTTAATGAAAAAATAGAAGGGGCGTACGCATCTGTTACAGTGCTTGACTCAAATAAAAACCCAATCACTGAAAATAGTCCAGAAGTTGTTCCAGATGATCCAAAGTCCGTTGTATTAAACATACCGCAAATCGAGCCGGGACGTTATACAGTACAATATCGTGTGATGTCTGTGGATGGGCATGTAATTGAATCAGGCTTTGACTTCAGTGTAAAAAAATAAAATGTAGTAACTATGATAGAAATCATTGCAGCAATTGCACGCTGGTTTCAACTTGCAGCAAATCTGATTTTATTAGGGAGTTGCGTTTTTCTAGCAATTACTAGTACTGGAGAGCGAGCATACTTAGAAGCATGGATTGAAAGGTTAGAACGCTTATTTCCTTGGTTGGCGTTGAGTATCCCATTGGGATTACTTATCATTCTGATCGCAACCATAGTACAGGTTACCGGCAATATCAATAGCTTGGAGCAGCAAGAAATTTGGTTGGGCATCATAAGAGATACCCGAGCGGGGCAGATATGGATCTGGCGAACTGTATTGGCTATCCTGCTACTGTTTGCGGTTATATATCTGCGTAACACACCCAAAGCTCGCTGGCGATATATTTTATGCGCTGTTATTGCGACTTTACCATTAATTGCCAGTTCATTGGCCAGCCACACGGCAGCAGAAGATTTATCCGTTACAGCTGTCATGCCATACGCACTGCATCTCATTTTTGCTGGTATATGGTTTGGAGCATTGCCGGCTTTTCTATTGCTGATTTATGAAAATAATAAGAAGGAAAATAGCTTAGCGTTTGAAACCTTGAAGCGCTTTTCTTCAATTGCTTTGCCGGTGATGCTATTGATTATTCTGACTGGTATTATTGTAGGCGACCGTATATTCGATGATCACTATGCAGCATTGGTGGCTACTTCATATGGCTGGCTGCTTAGTGCCAAAATATTTTTATTAAGTATTATTCTCTTGATAGCAGCACGCATCCGCTCATATTGGTTACCTTTACTGACGAGCAGCAAGCAAATCGCAGAGCAGGGTAGCAGTAAAAGTATAAAAAAATGGGTGCGTATTGAGTTTGTCCTGGCGCTGATCTTGGTATTTCTAGCAACGTTAGTTACCAATACCACACCCGTAAAGGATGCATTGATTGAAAACTGGCCATTTCCATTCCGATTTTCGATTGATGCTACCTGGAATCAACCTCATGTGGCAACCCAAGTATGGATAGGCGTAGCAATTCTGGTATTTGCGATAGCGGCTATAAAACTGGGCCATTCTCGTAATTGGGAATTGAAGCGCTTAATCAGTATTCCAGCGATCCTTTTTATATGTGGTCTTGCAATTGCGCTACCACCATTAACAATTCAAGCTTACCCGGAAACTTATCGTAGACCACTGGTTCCCTTTGATGCTATCTCAGTAGCTAATGGCGCAGCGCTTTATACGGAATATTGTGTTGAATGCCATGGACATCAAGGAAAAGGCAATGGAATCAAATCAAGAACCTTATCGACAAAATTGCCGGATCTATTGACCGAGCCACACACAGCAGAACATACGCCAGGGGATTTCTATAACTGGATTACCTATGGCATGGCTAGCACAGACATGCCCGGTTATGCAGAAAAATTATCCGATGAGGATCGGTGGGATTTAGTCAACTTCATTCATGCACTATCGCGGGGTTATCAAGCGCGAATTCTGACGCCAGAAATCATTTCAAATAAAGCTTATGTAAAGCCGCCCGTTTTTTCTTATTCAGGGCATGATGAAAGTGGTGGTGCTCTGCAAGATTTCCGTGAGAATAAAGCAGTTTTGCTCGTTATTTTTTCTTGGCCGCAATCTAAAGATCGAATAGAACAGTTAAAACTGGCTTATGATCAGCTAAGTAAACAAAACATTGCAATATTAGCAGTACCATCCACAGATCTGACTGCCGATGAGTTGGCACAACTAGCGACATTGCCTTTTCCAGTGATTACCCAAGGCGCTGCTGAAATTGCAGGGAGCTATTCATTGTGGCGTCGGACGTTGAGCCATCCGGATATCATTGGCCGTGGAACAAACCCTGAGCATATGGAATTTTTGCTAGATCGATACGGATACCTGCGCGCACGCTGGATTCCATCAATAGATCAAAATGGCTGGTCAGATATCGATAGGTTGAGTCAGCAGATAAGCTTATTGAATCGTGAAAAAAACAAAATGCCATTTCCGGAGGATTATGTTCGTTAATACCTTGAACAGTTAAAGAGAATTGTTTAAAGCTATCACCGAAGCCAGCAGTGCGACCGTTTCCGCAATTTCTACCAATGCGCCCGCTGTATCACCGGTTGTCCCACCAATCCGGTGGAGCATCAGATGACGTAAAAACCAGAAAATAATCACTACAGTCAGCGATAACCACAAATAGTGCATATCGGTGAGTAAAAACATCAGTAAAAATGTGGCAGTAATAATAAAAATACTCAACTGGCGTGGCTGATGCGCTGCCAGTGATGCGCCTAGTCCATTGCTTCTGACATACGGTGTAGTTAAAAACAGCAGTGGCAATAATGTCCTCGCGAGAATGATAGCCAATAATAAAGCAATCCATTCATTGGCGGAGATCAGGGTATAAAGCGTGACGAATTTGAGGAGCAGAATCAATACGATGGCTACTACTCCGGCCGGCCCGCAATTGGGATCTTTCATGATTGCCAATGTTTTTTTCCGATCACCCATTCCACCAATCCAGGCATCAGCACTGTCCGACAGGCCATCCAGATGTAATCCGCCGGTCAGTAAGACCCAGACAGCAACCAGTAACGCTGCAGTTACAAGAGGCGGTGAGTTATTCAATGCCCACCCTAATCCCATGAGTATTAATCCTATGATTAAACCTATCAGCGGATAGAAGAGTAAGGAATATCCCAGGTCTTTATCACTTGGCTGAACCGTCAGCCGCACAGGTAAACGGGTCAAGAATTGCATCGCAACGAGAAATGGCTTGATGATCATAGGAAGAATCGGAAACAAGTCTTACTTGAGAGTGTCCTGCTTGTTCTATGCAAACATGTTGCATGCTGGCATGCTTGACTTCAAATTCCAGCAGTCGCTCAACAGGATATTGCTGAATATGGCAAATGATCACTCGTATGACACCGCTATGTGTAATAAGTAAAATTCTCTTATCAACAAATTGGCGCTGGATTTCATACCAGGCTGATAATACGCGCGTCTCGAAATCAAGCAAATGTTCAGCCTTGGGAGGCGGATAAATCAAGGGATTCTGCCAGAAGCTAGATACAGCATCAGCATGGACTTGCATCAATTCAGCAGCCGATTGATTTTCCCATGCACCAAAGTGAATCTCCTGGAGACGTGCATCTTGTGTAACGGGAATGCAATAACGCTGCCCCAATGCTTGCGCAAAATCTGCACAGCGAATGAGCGGGGAAGTGATAATCTGCTGCCACTGGAAAGGGCTCATTTCAACGGTATGCCACATTTGTGCCCAGCCGCGTGGTGTCAAGGGATAATCCGTACTGCCACAATAACGATGGCTATTTTCGGTTTCGCCATGCCTGAGGAGATCAATAAAGGTTGTCATGGCTGAGTGGAGCTCAATTTTTTTGCGCAACTTGCGCTTCCGAGAAAGTTGCCATTTCATTATGCAACTGACAAGCCATGCGCAACAGGCTGAGCGCGATGGCTGCACCGCTGCCTTCTCCCAGCCGCATATCCAAAGCAATCAACGGTTCTGCATTGAGTGCTTTGAGAACCATACCGTGACCTAGCTCTGCTGACCGGTGCGAATAAATAAACCAGTCCTTGCACCCTAGAGAAATATGCTCAGCCGTTAATGCGGCAACGGTACTGATAAAGCCATCGATCAGCATAGGCAATCCTGATTGAGCGCCGCAGATATAAGCACCGGTTAAAGCAGCGATTTCAAAACCGCCGACACGGCGCAGCGCATCTAAAGGAGACTTAATGTATGCGCGATGCAAGGACAAGGCTCGGGAAATCACATTTATTTTATGAGTAATACCCTGATGATCAAGACCAGTGCCGGCGCCTGTCAGAAAGTGGGGTTGTTCATTCAACAAGATACACGCCAGTGCAGTGGCGCTGGTGGTATTACCAATACCCATCTCACCGCCGATGAATAGTTGTTTGTTATTTTGTCGCGCACGCTCAATCGCTTCGTAGCCAGCATAAAGCGCCTGATTCAATTGCTCCCATGTCATCGCGGGTTCATGGATAAAATTGGCCGTCCCTGGCCCCAGGTGATAATGTCTGACATTTGGCAATGACTGTGTATCATGTGCCGCTCCCAGATTAATGATTTCCAGTGAGGCGTCCAGCGCGCGAGCCAGCACATTGATGGCGCCGCCGCCGCGCGCAAAATTTCTAATCATTTCGCTGGTTACCGATTGCGGAAACGCAGAGACGTTTTCCGCCGCTACACCGTGATCACCAGCAAATATGGCAATGTGCGCCTGTTCAACGCAAGGCCGTGGCGTATTTTGCAAGGTGGCCAGTTGAATGGCGATTTCCTCAAGGCGGCCGAGCGATCCGGGTGGTTTGGTGAGTTGTGTCTGGCGCATCTGCGCCAATCGGCCCATTTCCGGGTTAGGGACGGCTAACGGTGCATCCAACCAACCGAGGGTAATGGGCTTGATCACACGTGTTCTCCTTTCAGCATCAATGGTAACCCAGCAGCGGTTAGCACTACCTGATCGCAATGCTGAGCGATTTCCTGATGCAATTTACCAGCTTCATCGCAATAGCGGCGACTCAACTCACCCATCGGTATGATACCCATATTCGTTTCATTACTGACCAAAATGAGTCTTCCCGTCAAACCAGGCAGTACTTTCACGAACGCCGACCGCTCAATGTCAAATCTTGATATATTTGGATGAGTCAATAAATTGGTCAACCAGAGTGTCAAGCAATCAACCAATAGACAGCGTTTACTATCTGCACGCTGACTTAAGACAGCAGCCAGTTCCACGGGCTCTTCAATGATGCGCCAATGATCAGGACGCCGCATCCGATGTGAAGCAATTCGCTCGCGCATTTCTTCATCTTCGATGGTTGCCGTTGCGATATAGGTGACTGGCAGCTGGCTTTCGGTGGCCAAACGTTCAGCCAGACGGCTTTTGCCTGAACGCACGCCGCCGAGAATCAACGTCTTCATGCTGGTCATGATGTGCCTGATTGCAAGTTGAGTAATCGATACAAATGTGCGGTATCAAGATATTGGTCAACGCAATCCGCTAACCGATTAATCGCCGCATCACATACGGCATGATAATCGAGTGTTGCATTTTGACTGTTCAGCCCGGCCCAGGTCAGTATACCTTCGCGTGCGGTAGAGGATACAAAAATACCATGTAAGTAGGTGCCCAGTATCAATCCATCATCACTGATTACGCCATCATTACCGTATGATAAATGAATGGCCGGAGTATAAGGTGCACCGTAAGTAGTGATACCTGTATGGATTTCATAACCAATCACGGCTGCGCCATTAAAGACTAAAGTTCCCTGTGTATTGCGCAGCAGCTTATCGGGTTGCAGTGTCGTTTCCATATTAAAGAAGGCGAATCCTTGCGTGCTGCCGGCGTCGCCTTCCAGGCCATGAGGATCATGAATCAGCTTGCCCAGCATTTGGAAACCGCCACAGATGCCCATCAGCTTTCCACCGTAGCGTAAATGCCGGCGGATCGCCACTTCCCAACCTTGTTGGCGTAACCAATGCAGGTCAGTACACACGCTTTTGGAACCCGGCAATATAATCAGATCGGCAGGCGGGATGGTTGCGCCAGGGCCGATAAATTGTAGCTGCACTTGCGGATGCAGGCGCAGCGGGTCGAAATCGGTGTGATTACTGATGCGCGGAAGTGCGGGGACGATAATGCGAAGATATTCCTGCTTCCCAGGCACAGCATCAGCCGAATCAGGCAATGCATCTTCCGCTTCAAGGTGCAAGCCCTGCAGGTAAGGCAAAACACCCAGTACCGGTTTGCCAGTATAGTGTTCCAGCCAATCTAGTCCGGATTGGAGCAATGCCCTATCGCCACGAAAGCGGTTGATGACGAAACCCTGAATGCGCGCCTGCTCGCTTTCGCTTAATAATGCCAGGGTGCCCACTAGATGGGCAAAAACACCGCCGCGGTCAATGTCAGCAATGAGAATGACCGGACAATCGACTGTTTCCGCAAAACCCATGTTAGCGATATCGTTGGCGCGCAGATTGATTTCAGCGGGGGAACCAGCACCTTCCACGATAATCCTGTCATATTGGCTGGCAAGCCGTACATAGGATTCAAGCACTGCCTTAAGTGCTATTGACTTATAATCGTGAAAACCGCGAGCATCCATGTTGGCGATCGCGTGTCCATGAATGATGATCTGCGCGTTCTTATCAGTGTTCGGTTTGAGCAATACCGGATTCATATCCGTGTGTGGTGTCAACCCGGCAGCTAATGCCTGCACCGCTTGTGCACGGCCAATTTCTCCGCCATTCCTTGTTACGGCGCTGTTTAATGCCATATTTTGCGGTTTGAACGGTGCCACACAGATACCTTGGCGTGCCAGCCAACGGCATAATGCAGTCACCAACATGCTCTTGCCAGCATCCGAGGTGGTACCTTGAATCATCAGGGTTTGCGTGTTCATTCTGGAGAAGCTGTATTATTCCAGTGATTGTGAAGTATTAATTCTTGCATTGAGCATTTTTCCGCCCAGCCTTGCAGTTTCAGCATCTGGGCCGGATAAAAGGATTCGCCATGACCCAGGCACAAAATAGCGATTGACTTGCTGCCGATGGGCATATTGAGCAATTGCGCCAGTTGCGCAGGGTCAAACAATGACACCCGCTCATACCCAATCCTTCCGCACGTGCAGCCAGCCAAAAATCCTGAATCGCACAGGCAATGCGGCGGCGAGCAGGCGATCCAATACGATAGGATCTACCAGATTCAGGAAGAAAATGGCGCATGTCGCGGTAAATGACAGCCCGTTCTGTATCACTGAAGCGATGATGATTGCTCATGAGACTACAAGTCGATGCCCTTCTGTGCCTGGATACCGGCGCGATAGGCATGTTTGATATCGGTCATTTCGGTGACGGTATCCGCGATCTCACACAGCGTATCGGGTGCACCGCGCCCGGTAATGACGACATGCTGCATGGGGGGGCGATTCTTCAAATCATTCAGTACTATGGTTAAATCCAGCCAGCCAAACTTGAGCGGATAAGTCAGTTCGTCGAGTATGATCAGATCGAATGAGGGGTCGCGTAGCATTTCCTGCACGATTTTCCAGCCGCGTTGCGCGGTTTCAGTGTCGCGCTCCAGATTCTGAGTATCCCAAGTGAAACCTTCTCCTAGGACGTGCCAAATTACATTGTCCTGTTTGCGGAAAAAAGCTTCTTCACCGGTGTCTGAGCGGCCTTTGATAAATTGCGCCACACCCACATGCATGTCGTGACCCAGCGCCCGTGCAATCATGCCAAATGCCGAACTGGACTTTCCCTTGCCATTGCCCGTGTGAACCAACAATAAGCCTTGCTCGCGATCGGCACGTGCAATGGCTGCATCAATCACCTCTTTTTTCCGCTGCATGCGATTGCGGTAGCGCTGGGAGCGCTCGGAATCAACCATGGTGTTATCCTATTGTAGTTTTGCGTGAATTGATCGGCTTAACGATCAGCACGAATAGCGCATGGATTACGACAGTAATGCCAACATAAAATACGAATGTTTCAATATAGAGCGGGAAGTATTTGACCAGTTGCTCGCCGAATTCGCTCAAGGTAGTATCGGTAATACGACCGGAGAAGAAATAAAATCCGCCGCTGGAAAATAATTCGCACAGCGTTAAGCCCACTATGACACTAAGAGAAAGCGGCATAACGGTACGCCAGGCAAATTGATAGCGTTTGGAGTACCAGCGGCCAGCCAGCCATAAGGAGGCATAGGCAGGTAACAGAAACACATAAGCCGGTGTCAAACAGAAATCACTGACACCCCCCCAGGTGTAAGCTGCAAAATCCAGCCACCAGCTCAATACAAAAAAGCCTAACAATGGCCATGCGGAATGCAGATATATCCCGGCCAAGAAGAAAATCGCCCAGGAAGCATCCGCCAGGCTGTGCACGGATGCAAAGTGATGACTGCGGGTGAGAATCATCAGTAACGCCATCAACAATCCGATAGCTATCTGGTTGTGAGTAGATAAAGTCAACATATGAAACTCCTTGTTAAGGTTGATAACGTATCATGGCCATGAAATTGCGTCCTGGTTGATTGAAGAATGCCGCTGTTTCATAGCGTTCATTAAATAAATTTTCAATCCGCCCTTGCAAGCGCCAATGTTTATTTAAGATATATTCAGCACGTAAATCAAATTTGACATAACTGTCAAGTTTACGCGTATTGGCCAAGTCATCAAAGCGTTCGCCTTCAACCAGCAGCATCGCACCCAGCCTATAATATTGACCAAACTGGCGATCGGCATCCAGCCGGAATGATTGTTCAGCACGCCTTGGCAATATATTACCGCGATTTAATCCGGAGGAACGATCTTCAGCATCCAGAAGTGTCAGGTTAGTATTGAATAACCAACCCTTAATCTGCGCGCTGAGTATGCCTTCAAAGCCTCGAATACGCGCTTTCTCGATATTGACAGGCATAAGGATTCCGGTTTGGGGATTAGAAGCAAGACCAATCAGATCATCAATACGGGTTTCATAAAAATTCAACGACCAATTCCCCCAGTCAGCCTTGCCGCGCGTGCCGAATTCATAGCTGCGCGAATCTTCCGGACGTAAATTGGGGTTGCTGCTAAAGAAGGAAGAGCTGGGGTAATACAGGTCATTAAATGTGGGTGCTTTAAAAGCGCTGCCAAAATTAGCGAGCAGACGGATGTTTTCAGTGAGCGGATAACCCCAGCCAGCGCCGCCGGTCACCCGGCTGCCAAACTGCTGATTATCGTCGTGACGTAGGGATAATTGGATGTCATGTTTGGCGAACGTGGCCTGGTGCTGGGCAAAAACGCCCCAGTTGGTGCGAGAATGCACCGTAAAAGCTTCGGTGCTCCTGACATGATCTTTTTGATAATCCATGCCGATGGTCAACAATTGATTTTTGCTCAGCGTAAAGTCATTCAGCACGGAAATGGTATCGCGGGCGGTATTAAACCGACTAAAGAAAACAGTGCCCAAAAAATTGTCCGAATCCTCTCGGCTGCGGCCGCCAATCAGATTGATGCGCCAGAAATCCACAGGGGAATACCGTGCCGTACCGCCAAAAACCTGTTGCATCAAAGTGCCCTTGTTGGGGAAACCATCAAATTCGGTTTTACCGGCGGATTGCATGAAATTACCATCGATTTCCAGTCCATTCTGAAACCGGTAGCCTGCGCGCATGCTGCCCGCCACGTTGCGATAACCGTCTCGGTCAGGCTCATGGGTAAAGCAACCCGCAGTGTCAGAGCCGGTGCAGGCATTAAACCCTTTGGTGCCAATGCCGCTGGCTGTCATATTAAACCAACCCTGTTTCCATCCGCGTGACAGGCCGACGGAGCCCTCCAGCGTGCCAAAGCTGCCGCCGCCAAAATTAAAACTTGGCTTGAGCCCTCCACTGGTGTCGCCTTTGCGGGTAAAAATATGGATGACACCGCCAATCGCCTCAGAGCCGTATAAACTGGAACGTGGGCCGCGCACGATCTCGATGCGCTCAATCTGGTCAATGGGAATATTTTCAAACGCCGTCGTGCCAGATGTGGCCGAACCGACCTTGATGTTGTCAATCATCACCAGCACATGGTCAGACTCAGTACCGCGCATGAAAACTGAAGTGTTTTTGCCCGCGCCGCCACTATTGGAAATGCTCACCCCCGGAACACCGCGGAACAAATCCTGAATGGAGCGGGCCTGCTGACGCTCAATATCCTGGCGCGTAATTACCGTCACCGAAGCCAGCGCCGTATCGGCAGTCTGGGCTGTACGTGTTGCTGTGACAATCACAGGTTTTTCTTGATGCTCTGCATTGGTTGCGAATACAGTTGCGGTTGTGCCAAACCATAGCACAGCCAGTGCCGGAAAACGGCATTTTTTCATGATTGATTTCCTTCGCGCCCACCCGCGCGTTATCAACTATAAAAATCAGGGTATGCAGAAGGAAATTCAGGAATGAACAGACAGACTGACTAGTAAAGTCAATCCGAATGCCACCGATTGCCCTCCGCAATTCCGCAGTATGCTTATTTCAGGCCGGTCTCCGGACTTATGAGTGGAATAGATTCCAGATCCGCGCCTTCCCATGTTGATACACAGTGGCCTCATGCAGATTGTTAACTCAATTACCGTTGCGGGGGCAGTGCTGGCATTGCTTATTTGTTGTGAGCGCACCAGTTTCCCGTTTAACCTTCAAGGAGAGCTTGAAGGCACCTGAAAAGTAAGGACGCGAACTTACATGACATGGAGCAGGCGTGTCAAGAAATTAATCCGTGAAATTGCTGGTTTTTCTGGAATCAGCCTGTCCCTGCTGCTTCCGGAAAAAAACGAAAAGCAGCAGATGGACGGGCTCAAATAAATCACTATGGAATGAGCATTAAGATTGCGTTTTACTTCACAAGCGCAGGCTGTTTTGATAACTCAAAAGTTAGGACTGGCATATCAGGTACTTGTTGAAGTTCAGCCGCATAAGTGGATATTTTTCCATTGGCATCCACCACATTGGTAAACGGAAGGTTGAGTTTGCCCGTAGTTTGATCAAAAGTAGTGGTGTCATCCCGAAAGCGATCTGTTAGCTGTTCATGATCAACCAATTCGAAGCGTAGTGGCTGGCTATCCTGGACGAGTTGCAAGCGTGCACGATAAACGCTGCTATCGCCATTATCCAGCATGACATTGACTGCAGGTATATCAACAAAACCAGCATCAAAACTGGCATTGGGAATCACTTTATATACTGCACCCGTCGTCTCGAAAGGGGTGCCCGTTGTATTGCTGAGTACATAGAGTTCGCCATCGGCATCTCGCCCGAAGCCTAGCACCCAGAAACCAGGCTGATCTTGCTCGGTTAAATCCAGTTCCAGAATTGCACTGCCATCCGAATAAAATAACCGGCCATCGCCTTGACCTGTCTTAGCGACATCCCCAAATAGATATTTTCCTTGCAAGGCAGTAATGGCATTGCCACGATAAATAAAGCCGCCGATGATCGCAGTGCCTTCATCATGATCATACTGAACGACCGGATCGATGAAGTCGCCTGCAACTGATTCATCAGTAACAAACCCTGGCTCATTACCATTGGGTTCAAAGCGGAAATTGCCTTCTTTCAGTGCCCAGCCATAGTTACCACCTGCTTGAACCAAATTAACCTCCTCAATATCGTTTTGCCCAACATCAGCAAGTACGAGTGCACTTGTCTGGGAATCAAAGGAGAAACGGAATGGATTACGGAAACCGTAAGCATAAGTTTCAGGAAGCGCTGTGTCTGATCCGATAAAAGGATTATCACTGGGGATACCATATTTTCCATTGCTTGAATTGTTTCCTGCTGGATCTATCCTGAGCAAGCTGCCAAGAGGATTGCTGGGATTCTGACCGTTGCCATCTGTGCCATGGCCAATGATCGGATTGCCTCCGGAATCCTGGCCATCGCGGTCATCAGCACCGCCGCCATCCCCGAACGCGATATACAACATGTTATCAGGACCAAAATTAAGCGCCCCGGCATTGTGATTGAACTGGGGTTGATCCACAGTCAATAACACGCGTACCTCTTCCACAACGGCTGGGGAACTGGTGGAATTTAGCCGCAATTCTTTAACGACCGAACGATGATTGGGGCTGGCGCCAGACGGAATAGTGGTGAAATCGCTGCTGTCTCCCGCCGGCTCTGAGGTATACGTATATAACAGGCCATTTTCAGCATACTGAGGGTGAAAAGCAAAACCGAGAAAACCGCGTTCATCAAATGAACCACTGCCAGAGATTCCCAGCGGCACTAGTACATCGGAGAAATCCAGAAATACTTCTTTATTATTGTTAGTCAGATTAATACGCCACAATTTTCCGTCCTGATCACCCACATATAAATGCTCGGGATCGCTCGGAGCGGAAACCGCCCAGTTGGGCGCAGTCAAATCACTTACTATTTGTTTTAATCTCAGTCGAATGGAGCCTTTTTGGATCGGAGCCGGGATTGGATCGTCAAGGCGTTTTTCTGCTGCAGAAACTACTGAATTTTCTATAGTTGTTGAACTGGCATTAAATGCTACGCCGCTGATAGCAATAACCAGTAACAGTAAAGGCAACCTTGAGTAGTAAAATTTCATTTTGTACCTCCTGATAGCAAAATTTAACTTCTACAGATTCAACTTCTCATTTTCTGAAATATCCTTAAGCTGATGTTATTAGACGTAATAATACGGATGCATAAATCTCGGAAGTTGCTCCGAGTGGGATAGTCTACAACGATTATTTAAGCTGATGTAAGGATTTAATTCTTAATAAACTTAATCAAGACACTCGTTATGGAATATAACGATTGCAGGTTTTGCTATGGTTTTCGTGTGCTGTCACTATTAGGTACCATGTGCGCTCTTTCAACAGGCAGCGTTTCACCCCGGAAGAACCTTGGTTCGCGCATATTCCATAGTACCATCAGTGGGACACCAAAAAGTAAAGTGACCACGCCAATTAAAAACACGGCACCTACACCGGCAATGGACCCACTGGAACCATAATCAGGATCCATCATGTTCCATGCCTGCATGATGCTTACCGCAATTAAGGTAACCGCCGCAATCGCGGGCAGAATCACTTGCGATAGCGCAGTGTGCCAGTGATTAAATGCGGTACGGTGGAAATAGACCACACAGGATAGTGCCGCTACCGTGTAGTAGGTACAAACCGCGATGCTGACGCTATGGATCGAATCTTTAACGATGGATTCGCTGATCAGGCTTAAAGTGATATAGATGATGAGCGTCATTAAACCGATCGTCCATGTTGCAAACTTGGGAGTTTGTGTAACTTCATTGATTGAAGAGAATTTGCGTGGAATTGCCTGGTAGGTTGCCATTGCCAACGCAACACGTGCGGCAGGCATGATCGTAGATATCGTGGCTGAGAAAGCTGAGATTGTGATGATCAACGCAGCCATCAGTGCGCCTTTAGATCCGATAATGTCGGTTGCCAGCGCTGTAATAATTGAATCAATATTATCCTTGAACGTCAGGCTCGATTGGTTCTGTACATCAATCCCGGCATACGCCAGCGCTGCGGTGGAGAAAACCACATAGGTGATAACAGTGATGACCATTGCAATAATGCCGCTTTGCCCGGCCTGTTCTGAGTCGCCTTCTGTCTCCTCGGACATTGCCAGCGACGCATCAAATCCCCAGAAGATGAATAATGCGATGAGAAATCCATTCAGAAAAGCACTGAATGAGGAGATTGCAAACGGATTGAACCATTCCAGTGAAAATGTCTCAGCAGTGCTCACTGCATCTCCCTGCAGGATACGCATGAACAGGATAGCTGCGAGCGCGATGAGTCCGCCGTATTGGGCAACGGTCAGAATCATAGTGGTGCGCGAAGATTCCTCGGCTCCGAGTGCTGTGAGATAGGTGGTGCTGAAGATGTATAGTGTGGCTATACCAAGGTTGAGCCACACGGGGGCCTGTTCCAAGTTAAAGATAATCGTTGTTGCATTGACGATGATCTGAGTTGCAGTAACCCCTGCCAGTATGCTCGCCAGTAACAGCGCCCACCCGCCGAACCAGCCGAATCGTGGTCCGATAGCTTTGGCGCCCCAGGTGAAAACCGTGCCGGAATCTGGCGCAGAGGTAGTTAAGTGCTTGTAGGATAATGCGACAAAGAACATGGGAATTACCGATAAAATAAATACAATCGGCAATTGATAGCCACTTTCGAAAGCGCCGTAACCCAGTGCGCCAGTTAATGAGTAAGCTGGAGCAGTCGCTGCCAGACCAATTGTGACCGCGGCCGACTTGGACACGGATCCCTTTTTTAATCCCTTGGCTTTTAGTCCGTGCATTACTGTTTCTTCGTGCATCTGATATCTCATGTCCTCCGGGGCGAGGAAAAAGAGTCCCCTTGAGCTGGAAAGTAGCAAAGATTCGAAATGAAGTCAAAAACAGCACTACGCCACTGTTATTTTGACCGCATACGCGATCTTTGATACATTCCCTGATTGATTCTGTAGCCGACTTATTTTCGATTGGATCGGAAATTTAGGATTATTCTCAGCATTCTTGTGTACTGGGAATGTGTCGGCTATACAGCTTGAATAACAGGAGAGAACAATGCAACACAACCCAGGGTTTCTACGGTTAGTGGAACAAGCGAAACAACGAATTAAGGAATGTAATGCAGCCGATGTACAGGCAAGATTGGCGCGAGGAGAGCAATTTCATTTTATCGATGTGCGCGAAGATCATGAGTTTGAGATAGATCATGCGGCAGGTGCTCGTCATCTTGGGAAAGGCATCATTGAGCGTGATATTGAAACCGTGATACCCGACAAGCGCGCATCTATCGTATTGTATTGCGGAGGAGGTTATCGCTCAGCTCTGGCAGCGGATGCGTTGCAGCAAATGGGCTATACCGATGTGGTATCCATGGATGGCGGTATTAAAAGCTGGCGTGATGCTGGTTATCCACTTGAGAAAGATCAATCTGGCTAGAACGGTACAAGGGATTGAGCTGTTAAACCTATAAGGGCTATTTTCTGTGACCATTCGGAAAATATGAGCTATTTCCCAAGCTTAATGTCATATTTTTAGCAGAAAAATTTTAAACCATTTTTAATATTTCACAGCACCACAACGATTTCTGATTGTCGGTTTATTGGATAATTTACTGACATCCCGCCAGTGGTAACCAATTGGCTAATGGACCTTCGTTTCGCAGTAATCCATCTTCTGTTTTCATGTAATAAACATGATTATCCGCTGAAGAAATACCCAGATAGGTCTGGGTCTCTGGATAGTAGCGATAGCTATATGGATTGAAAATTTCTGTAGCAGCGCCTGATGGGGCAAGGAAATCAGGATATTTCTCTTCCGCCCAGGTAAAGAAGCATTCGATATTTGCCTCTGACGACTGGTTTAAGAATTTATTGACAATGGTGCGACCACCCGAAATGACCAGATCCGGATATTCCAGTATTTTAAATTTCTCAAAGGGATTTCCACGCACTGCTATGACATCTGCGGGTGCACCAGGCGTTAAAGTCCCAAGTCCTGGTATGCCAAGATCTTCCCCGGCTTTGGAAGTTGCCGCTTTGAGTACGTTGACTACATCTTCGAAATCAATTGCCGACCCGCTAAGTGTATGCAGCATTATGTGTAATTCCTCACCATTGATCCCCCAAGGCACATCGTCGTGTCCTATTTCAGAACCGTAGACGATTTTTGCATTTTTCATACCCAGGCTAAACGCATTGGCGTGCATTTGCTCACAGGACGAATGTGTATCCAAGGTTGTTACGACGGTAACATTTTCATCGGCTATTCGCTGCAACAGTGTTTCACTGATTGCAGCACAGGGCACATGAACCAACTCATCAACTTTTCCGTCAAGGGCACGCGCTACTCCTGTCTCTTCTCCGACAAACGCCAATACCCGTCTATCAAGCATATGCGCTCTGGTCACAATTGCCTGAACTATCTCCACGGAAAGCATCGGCCATGGCGCATCGGGTACAGGATTGCCATGGGTCATCCAGTGCCTGCCAGGCTCACCGCCGGGTTCCAGGGAAATGACGATGGCAGTTGCCCCACCATTGACTAAGTCATCGACAGCTGCTTCAGCTTCGGCAGCTGATGAAACTGTAATGCCGATTTTATCGTACCCGCCATCGCCTCCGAATATGTTCAGCGGATAGCCATCAACAGCCTGAATGATAGGACCTGCGCTCAACAATCGCAGTGTGCCTTGACCACCTTCCATCGGTATTAATGGGCCGCCGACATCCTGCGCAGTGGTTATACCATGCTCCAGAACTATGTCTTTGTTAACATTTTGAAAAGCGATGTGTCCATGTCGTTCGATAAATCCAGGTAAAATGGTCGCATCACCCAAATTGATCTGGTTGGCGCAAAAACCGCTCAGTTCACCAAGCGCGCCCACTTGTTTAATCGTATTTCCCTCAATCAGGACGGCCATATTTTCTTGCGGAAAATTGATACCATCAAATAATCGAGTGGCTGCCAATACTTGGCAATCCGGAAGTCCGGGTACTTTTACCGTACCCGAGCCAGTGTGATCAATGCCTTGATGACCAAAAGCACTAAAACTTATCCCTTGCCAGAGCATGATGGAAATCACCAGATTTTTTTTGTTAAAGCGAAAGTTTCTCTGTTTCATTCTCCAATATATTCCTTTCAGTATGGTATGGGGATTTATAAAAATGTTGCGGTGTATGAGGTATTTTCTATGTTGAAGTACATCGATTCACAAGCGCAGTGGTAGTATTGCCAACAGGTGCCTATGAGTCAATGTGGTAAATTGTCGCATCTCGGCTCAGTCAATCTGTTGTATCGACAGATAGAATATTAAAAATGATTGAGGATGATTTGACCTCCAGAAACCACCAGATCAGGATATTCAAGACTCTTCAAGGTATGCATGGGGTTGCCTCTGACCGCGATCAGATCAGCGGGTGCACCGGGCTGCAGGGTGCCTAATAGAGGTATATTTAAGTGCTGACCCGCTTTCGATGTTGCCGCACGTAAGACATCAATTAACTCCATTTTTGCCATTTGCATCAGATACATCAGTTCTTGTGCATCGATACCCCAGGGAATATCCGGATGCGCAATTTCTGCGCCATATAAAAATTCACCGCCCAATGCTGTCCAACTGGCCGCATTGTGCGCGATACCTGAGCATTTTGACAAGGTATCGATGGTGCTGATGATTTTTACATTTTGCGACACGGCTTGTTTTAGCAGGGGCTCAGGAATAGGGTCGCAAGGTGTGTGCGCCCATTCATCAACACCGGCGTTAATTGCGATTTGTGCACCGGTTGCTTCCGCAATATGGGCTGTTACCTTGCGATTATGTTGATGCGCCTCATCGACAATGGCTGTAACAATTTCCTCTGATAATAATGGCCATGGTTTTGCATGCGAAGCTTGGTGTAATGGGTGGTGGGTATCGGCATGCTGCACATGACGCGACTGATCGTGATGCGTATGGTCATGATGAGAAGACCAGGGAGCACCGGCTTCACCGCCAGGTTCCAGGGCAACCTTGATGACGGCAGCACCTTTATCAATCAGGGAGCGAACAGTTTCTCGCGCTTCTTTTTCTGAGGAAACAGCTACTGCAATATTCGTGGCGCCAAGTTTAATAATGGGATAGCCATGGGGTGCGGTGATGATCGGACCGGAAGTCAGCACGCGCAAACTGCCATCGCCGCCATAAGGTTTATGGATAGGGCCACCTAAATCCCTGATTGTTGTGATGCCATGCCTTAGAACGGTATCGGCTGGAACTTTCTGATAGGACAGATGCGCATGCAGTTCGATAAATCCGGGAAGGATGGTGGCGTCACCCAGATCTATTGTTCTTATTTTGCTATGTGTATTAAATGGTGCGCGTGGTCCAATTTGGGTGACTTGTCCGTCACTGATCAACACCGATACATTGGTTCTAATTTCATGACCGTCGAAAACCCGGGCGGCATGAAGTAATAGGGGTGTAGCTACTTTTTCTTGTGCAGCAACTGAAGAAGGAAGAAAGAGCAGCGCCAGAATTAAAATGTATTGGATCCGGACAATGAATGTGAAAAATAGGCTGGCGATGGTTTGTTGTCGCATTTGTTTTCCTTAAATGGTGGAAAGATGACTGGATCTGGTCTTAGCAGTGAGCGGGCTCGATGAAACCTGTGAGTATGCACAGTGCGGCCATCAGAAAAAAATGACCCCAGGCTGATTCAACCAGCTCTTCTTTATCTTGTTGGGTTTTGTAACAGCATCCCCAGAATATTCCCGGTATCGCATTGTTCCGGCTTTGGGAGTGCTTGTTATCTTCCTGAAAGCCAGTGAAATATTGACTGCGAATGATTGCAGAGATCTGGCGGTGAGCATCAGTACGCCAGTGTTCTGCATCAGGTAGAAGTCGAGCCAGCGAGAGCATAGCGAGTGATGTGATGACGGTGGCAGAAGGATCATCGCAGTTCGATGATTGATCGAGCCGATTGGGGGATAGAGGATGTGGACGGGAATGTTGCCAATATTCACACGCAGTCTTGGCAAAAGTTAAGTAAGGCTCTCCCCATTGTGCTGCCGCTCGACTCAACCCCAACATGGCCCAGGCTTGACCGCGCGACCATGCACCTGCTTGATCGGTAGGATGAAAACCATTGCCGTCAAAGTGTGCATGTGCGTGAAATGCACCGCTGCTGTCACAGCAGGCCGCCGATAACGTATCGGTATGACGCCGTGCTATTTCTTCATGTGCTTTCTGTTGGCTGCTGCTCAGCAACTGGATGAGAGTAGCAAAATTATCGATTGCAATATGCCGATTGCCTTCCTTGCCGCCACCCAACTTTGATCCCAGCGGAATACTCTGCATGGCAGGATCAAAACTCGCTACCAATGCAGCAGTTGATTCTTTGGTCAGCGTGCGCGCATGGGTGTCGCGAAACCAGATTTCCCCTAACGCTGCGCCATACCAAAAAATCAAGCTGCGATTTCCTGAGTCAATGTGGATTTTTTCAGTCAATTGTTGGCAAATATTTGCTGCCTTGTATTGATCAGACGGGGATTCTGTTACTTTAGCGCGCAACCACCAACAAGCACCCCAGAATCCGCCAAGCCACGAGCCGCCGTCGGAGACAGCCCATGCATTGGTATCTCTTGATGAATAAAGCGGAAAATTGTTTAAGCAAACGCCATTGATCATTTCCATACGACGAAACATTAATTCAATGGCAGTGATCATTTCTTTGGGATTCAGTAACTGATCATCAGCGTGATAGGATGTGGACATAAATATCTCTCATTTAAAAAACCAGATTGAAATCGATCAGGAAGTTATTCGCGTCACTTTTCCCGGGATAAATGCTTTTCATGACATCACCGCCAAAAGCATGACCAAAATAAATTCTCGATGAAAACTGTTTGCTATAGGTATAGGTAAAACTGATATCAACCAGTTGGCCGATGTCACTATGACCACTGGTAGATTGTCCTGAATAGCCAAATGCGCCTGAACTTAAGGCTGCGCCCAGGCCGTTGTATAAAAGATCATTGGAATTAGCCAGTGACAACTGATGCACGTTTATATTCACCTGAGTTTTTGGCGTGGGTGAAGCAATGAGCTCAACAAAAGCATCTTGGATATTCATCAGGTTGTAGAACGGAAATTTGGCATACAAGCGTCCGCTGGGAACGGCGGAGAAATAAGTTTGATGTTTATCGTCTTGCGCATGACTGTCGCCTGAGCTGCGGTAATACACAGCCCGCAACCACGGCTTGAAAGGCAAGCCGGTCCATTGATAACCGGCTTCTGCGGCGATAGCCCAGGCTTGATGGGATTGATCAGTCCAGTTGCCAAACTGGTACGCGCCCCACAATAAAGCATCGATACTGCCCGATCCCACTTGATGCAGCGACAATAAGTGTGCACCTAGGGTATGAATGTTTAATTTCTCGTTGCTCAGCAAAGGTCTGGCACTGAGCGGACGATTGTCGAGCACCTGCGTATCGCGCTGATCATCGTAATTCATATAAAACAGGCGACCTTCTGTTCCCGGCAGCAGCGCATCCTTTTTGCTGGTAAATGCTGCATAAAGAATATTGATGTCGCTGATTTGTTTTTGGCCCTGCACAGTAAGATTACCTTGCGTTGGGCGAACGCCACTTACAGTCAGATTGAAATTGGGCTGATCATAAATACTGGAGAAGCCATCAAAACTACGTCCGATATAAATGGCATTAAATCCTCCCACGAGTCGTTCTGCGAGGCGCCTTCTTTTCAGGCCATCAAATTTTTCCATCCCGGCGCTATATTCCATGCCTTCGATCAGTTCGAAACGGCCAACCTTGGCAAAGGCACCTGGCAAGCCCAGTGCATGAAGCTTGAAGTTAAGATACCCCTGTTTCAGAAAAACGTTGCTGGCATTAGTGGATTGATTGGTCTGAAAATAAGCTGCTCCTAGCCCCAAAGGGCCGTTCGAGGGCGAAACCGCGTCGTTGGGAAGCCCGTAAAGACCGCTGTATTGCGCTTGTGCAAAACCATCCACGTAAGGCGTAGAAAGCATTGCACCGAGTCGTGCGCGCAATATCCATAAATCATAAGCATTGTTGACTGGCGGCTCAGGGCGGAAATAATTCCATAATTCATAACTGCCCATAAACTCACCATTTATTCGCAAATATTGGTTAATCTGACCCAAAGGCTTTGTTTCATTGGTCGCCAATGCATTACCGATATGTAAAAATGTTGCTATCACGATGTAGAAAATCAGAACTCTCAAATTTCTTACTCTAAAGACACAACTCAACGAATCATGGAACTCATTACTTCCAAAGATGGCACGCCAATTGCCTGCTGGCATGGCGGTACGGGTGTACCGCTATTACTGGTACATGGTACGACCGGCGATCATTCCACCTGGGACTCGACACTTGCCGAATTACAGCAGCATTTCAGCGTATGGACGATGGACCGGCGGGGACGCGGTCACAGCGGCGATACCGGCAACTACGCTTTGGAGCGCGAGTGCGAAGATGTCGCCACTGTGGTGGAGGTCATCGGTGGTAATGTCAATCTGCTGGGCCATTCTTTTGGCGGGCTTTGCGCACTGGAAGCCAGTCTTCTGACTGTAAATATCAATAAACTCATCCTGTATGAACCATCCATTTCATTGGCTGGGAGCGGCTGGTCGGCGGAACTGGAAAGCCGTCTGCAAACCTTGCTGGAGCAAGGGAATCGGGAAGAATCCCTGCTGTTGTTTTTTCGTGACATGCTCAAAGCACCCGAGCGGGAAATCGTTGCTTTGCAGGCGGGCTCGAATTGGCCAATCCGGATTGCCGCAGCCCATACCATTTTGCGTGAATTGCAAAGTATCGACCGTTATGTTTTTGCGCCGCAAAGATTCCATTCGGTGCACAATCCGGTTTTGCTGTTGCTCGGCGGGGATAGTCATGCGCGCCGCTACGTAACCGCGGAGAGGCTGCAGCAGAGCCTGCCTAGCAGCCGTATTGGCATTCTTACCGGACAGCAGCACAGCGCCATGAGAACAGCACCTGATTTGTTTGTTCATAAGGTCATAGAATTTCTTAAAGCTAAAAATTGAACAAAACAATGCATTTCTAAGTTGGTACTTGCCTTTTATGGCGGCGCGCAGATGCTAATATCACGGTCATCACACAAGCGGCACACAACACGCTGATCAATGTGCTCCAACCCAGCAATAAACTGCCGGAATATTGAGATAAAGCCGCATACAGTGGCGGGCCCAGTGCAAAACCGCCAAAGAAAGCGAACGATACAAGGCTGGATGCCGTGGCGACCGGACCGAAGGCTGGGTCTCTGACCAGCATGCTCATTGCGATAGCATTGGTTCCGACAGCGCTAAGCCCCATACCGACAGCACCGATCCATAACCGCCAGTGATTTTCCGCGTCCGTTTGCATGGTGATTGCCATGGCGCAAGCTGCAATAGCGATGAGTGCGAATAACAGGACCGATTCATCTTTAAGCTTTGCACCCATAGGCGTCAGCAGAATTCTGGAAAGCATTCCCATGATTCCGAAAACAGCAATCAGCATATCGGCCCACAACAGCGGCATGCCTTGTTGTGTCGCAAAGGTCGGCAGGAAAGTGACAAATGCGGAAAGTGCCAGGCCAACACAAAACTGTATACCCATCAACCAGCGTAATAACGAGTTAGGATAGGAAAATGTCAGGCGTTTACTGGTTTGAGCAGATTGCTTGGGAACGATGAAAAATGCTGCAATGCCAAATAATAGGGCGGCTGGAACAATGCAACCAAATGCAGTACGCCAGCCATACTGGAATGCGATAGCGGGCAATACCAAGCCGGCAAAGAGTGCTGCAAGTTGAACGCCGGCCTGTTTAAGCCCTACCACTTTGGCTTTTTTATCGGGCTGAATCTGCTGTGCAATGAGTAAATTGGTTACCGGATTTGCAAGCGCTTGCGCGATACCGCAAATCGCAGCGGCAATGATCAGACTAACAAACGTTTCAGCGGCTGCGATCAGTGTGAAAGCAGTCGCGGTGGCATAAAAAAGCACCCATAATCCAGTACGTGAACCGATGTAATCGACGATAACACCTGCCCATAGTGATAAAACAGCTGCCAAGCCAAACGAGCTCATAATCAGGTAGCCCAGTAATGTGGGTTCGAAGTGCAAATCCAGGCTCATGAGCGGTCCGAGTGTGCTGGTGGCATACAAAATGAGCATCGGTAATGTCATGGCAAATACCAAAACAATTTGCAGTAGGCACGCAACCATAGTGCTATGTAGGGATTTGGCGAGTGCAATCGACATGATCAAGCAAAAGAATAAACAGGTTGATGTTGATAAAAATTGATGAGCCGACGGCCTACCGAACTGATCAGTGATTCGTCATTACCATCTAAAATACGTGATGTGCGCGCTATTCTGCTGATACCGGAAAGGGGTGTCAGGTCACTGAGACCTTCAGCGCCATACAGTTGCACGGCTGAATCCGAGGTGATGCATAAGGCGAGTGAAGCCGCCATTTTGGCGACATTGATTGCGATAGCATCCGGATTTTGCGCATCCACACTCCTTGCAGCGATACGGATTAATTCACGTGCACTGGCAATGGCTTGGTAAGCGTTGACCAGGTGTTGGCGCACGAGTTGTTTTTCGGCGAGCCGGCTTGATTTGCCGCGTGCTGAATGGATACGGGCGCCCATTAAATCCAAACATCGTTGCGCCAATCCTATCCAGTTCATTGAGCGCAGTAATCGGCCTAAACCGAGCCGTTTGTTCATTAAATCCAGACCGCTGCCGCAAGTACCCAGCAGGTTATGTTCCGGCACTTGTACATCATGGAAGGAAATTTCTCCCTGACCGGATGAATGCCCCATGATGGAAAGTTGACGCTCAACCTTGAATCCTGGTGTATCCGTCGGGACGATGATCATCGAAAGTGCCTGATCGAAGGCGATCCCTTCTGTAGCAGTGCGGACCAGGACAGTGATGAAAGTCGCTTGATCCGCGTTGGAGATGAACCATTTTCTGCCATTGATATGCCACCTGCCATTGCTTAGACAAGCAGAAGTTGTAATGTGATCTGGAATGGAACCGCTATGGCCAGGTTCCGTCATGCCATAGCTCGGGATGGCTTTGCCGGTTACCATCGGCTGCAGGAATTGTTCGCGGATTTGATCATTGCCGAATTTCAAAAGCATATGTGCATCCAGCGCAGTGTGGCTGCCAAAGATGGCTTGAGAAAACTCCGTGCGCCCTTCCTGTTCTGCTACGATCAAATAGTCTTCCAGAGAAGCGATTTTCCCACCATGAGAAAGTGGATAAAATAACCCACATAACCCGGCAGACCGTGCCTTATTCATCAGGTCAAATTGTAATTGCCGTGATCGATCACTTTGTTGCGCTAAAAGCGGCTCGTTTGGAATAATCATTTCATCGACAAATGCGCTGACCTGGCGTGCCAGGGATCGGGCTAGTTTCGAATGGGCTGCTTTCCTATTGAGTTCCAGCATTGATGAGTCCTCCGGATAAGCTCCGCATATTCATATTGTCTGGGCTATGTTTGAATTGAACAGATTCCAACTCCACCGTGAGCTGTTTTTTGTCGATTTTGCCAGCCGGCCCCAGTGGCAACTGCCTGAAATAACGTAGATATTCCGGCAATTTATTTTTCTCTAGCCCTTGCTTCTGCAGGTAGCGAGTGAATTGCGATAACGATGGACGCTCGGCACCGTCTTGCATGACCAGACAGAGACAAATCCGTTGACCTAAATCTTCATCAGCAACTGGTATGCAGACAGCGCTGACAACCGCCGGATGAGATGCGGCGATGTTTTCAATCTGTGCGGGGCTGATATTGACACCACCGCGAATAATGATGTCTTTTTTGCGCCCGGTCAGCACCAAATACCCATCGCTATCGATCAATCCAAGGTCTCCGGTATATACCCAGCCATCCTTGTCGCGATACAGCGCGTCCAGATCGGGATTGTTCACATACTGCATCGGCGTGATGGGCCCTCTGGCAACAATTTCACCGGTGCACCCAGGGGTTACCTCTTGTTTCTGATCATCCACAATTTTGATCGAACAAACCTCCGGATTAGGCCGGCCAATCTTATGCACAATGGTTTCCAAATTATCTTCCAGCGTGGTGTGGCAATTCACGCCGTCTGCCGATCCATATAAACTGATGAAACCGCATCCGAATGCTTCGGTACAGCGGCGAATCGAAGCTTCATCGATTTTCGCGCCGCCACTAACGATGGCGATCAAACTTGAAGTATCAATTTCTGCTAATGCTGGATCTGCAACAATGCGTTGGAGCATGGTTGGGACGCCAAAAATATGCGTCGGTTTAAGCTCCGCAATGGCTCGAATCGCGGCAGAAACATCAAATTGCCGTAGAACGAGTACCGATCCACCCAGCCAGGATAAAATGCCAAACGTGGCGGTCGAGCCAAATGCCGTGCCCAATGGCATCAGATAAAGTCCACGAAAAGTGCTGCGATCAGGATGAATGCGTTGCAGGAAACGTCCTCGTCCGCCTGCCAATGCATTGTGAGAGTAAGCAATCCACTTGGGATCGGATTCTGTTCCCGAAGAAATTAAGAATCGGGCCGGTGAATTGGGGTCGACGGTTGGTAATTGACTGGACTGAATGGGTTCGGATTGTAGCAGCGCATTCATTGTGTGCCAGCCATCCCGAGATTCTCCATCGACAATAAGGATGCGCAGGGATAGCAAAGCGGTTCTTAACGATTCGATGAGTTCGCAACAACCCATGTCAACTGAGGTCTGCTCAACAATGATGACGCGCGCATCACATCTGCTTAATAGAGATTGAATATCAAGACGTCCACGACCAGGGGGAAAGGGTGCCACAATTGCACCCAACGCAGCCGCCGCGAGATCAATCGCACAGTGATACCAGCTATTGGAAAGCTGATATGCAATGACGTCGCCAGCCACAACGCCTAAAGCTCGAAAGCTGGCAGCCAGGCAACATACCTTATGTTGTAATTCTGCATAAATAATCGTTTGACCAAAGGAAATAACGGCTGGTTTAGCAGGATTTTGTTGCACATGTTCGCAAAATAATTCATACAAGGATTTGTTAGGATAAATTCCTTCTTGAATCCATTGGTTGCGAATTTCAGCAGGAACCAAGTCTAAAATACCTGAATGATTCATTGAAAGCTCCACGGAGAAGGCACTTGGGTATAGGATTTTGAATTTAAATTTAAAATAGACTTGAGTCGCGGATTGTTGTGCAAGTCCACAAGATTCTCGGCCACGATGGCCGCTGGAACCTGAGCGTGCTGCAGGGCGGTGACCCATTCTTCAGCTGTTTTAGCGAGCAGTACACAGCATAATTGCTGCTGCAGTTTTGCTGGCTCAATATCTGCAGCAATACCGAGCGCTTGAATAAGCCGTTGCGTAGTTTGATGGTCATAGCACTCGATAGCGATTTTTCCTTGTTGGGTGACATAGACCCCATTCACCACGCTTTTTGAGGCTGCGCCGATATCAAAGGCCTGATGCTGGTTCTGAAAATCATCGGCGCATAACAGCGTTGCTGCGCTCAGCAGTGATGAAGTCACTTTGGTGCTAACACCGTTCATGCACTGATTGAGCAAGGCGATGGTGATTCCTTGTGCGGCAATGGCGCCGCCCAGTACATCCAGTAATGTAAATAGTGACCCGCCCTGTGTGCCGCAGGTTTTGGAAATTTTATCGGCGACACCCGAATAGGCCTGCACCATAAAGTCAGTGCCCGGTATCGAATGTAATGGCGAGTAGGTATTTTCATCGGTTGACCAACCGGCAGCATAAGCGTAAACCAAGGTTGGATTCAGCTCCAAAAAATTGGAATAATCAAGATTCAATTGCGCTGCCTTGTTGGGAGCCCAATTATGCAGAAACACATCGGCATGCCGCACCAGTTCTGCCACTTCAGCTTGACCGGATGGCAATCTGATGTCGATCTCGCGGATCGTTTTAAGCCGATTGAGCGCGCCAAAGCGGGCTGAGCAACCTTCGGACATGGGTGGCATGCCACGCAA
Organism: Nitrosomonas sp. Nm166; assembly: GCF_900112825.1. Lineage (GTDB taxonomy): Bacteria > Pseudomonadota > Gammaproteobacteria > Burkholderiales > Nitrosomonadaceae > Nitrosomonas. The sequence continues at coordinate 30,285 of NZ_FONE01000013.1, forward strand.
TGGATCGCCTCCGGGAGGTTCGATGCGAATGACCTGGGCACCCAACAGTGCAAGTAAATGCCCTGCCAGAGGGCCTTGAATGCGGCGGCAGGATTCCACAACGGTGAGTCCGCTAAGTGGCAGCGTGCTGCTGGCCGGCTTGATCTGAATGTTTTTGACATCAGCACTGGAATCAAATGTCCACGGTCCTCTAAGCCACTCATATTTAGACTGCTCGTCAGTGACTTGCTCATCGATGGCGCGTACTGGACAGATAAACATGCCTGTTTGCGAGCACGACGCTGAAATTTCCTGGTAAGTTACCTTGGATATCGCATGCATCAATTCGCTGGGAATAGGAGACACAGCTTTGGCATAGCGCAATAAAAAAGCAGTCCATCCTTTGCCTGCCAATGCCGGACTGATACCAAGACGAGTCCAGAATTTCAGCCAGGGATCTGCACTTAATGTTTCAAGTTCAAAAACGACACCATCCGATGATACGAAAGGGGGTGCTGCTGAGTGCGCAGTTTTGTCTAACAATAAACCTTCTGGCAGTTCTGTCGCTGTGGCATCCGCAATATATTGAGATTCACTGAGCAGAGCTGCCGCCGCCATGGAAACACGACTGCTGGAGAGGGTCAAACCTCGCAGTTGGCCGATAGCGGCAGCAACGGCGCCATGCAGCGCCAGCGCAGCTGTCAGGGTGGATACATAATTTAATCCCAGCGCCTGGATTTTGCCGCTCGCTCGTCCATGTACCGACATCATGCCGCAAGCTGCCTGAATAATATTTTCGGTAACAACAGCCTGCTGATCGTTGTCATACCAGCCGGTTATTTCACTAATGACCGCGCTGGTATAAGGAGTCTTGAATGCAAAAGACAATCTATCATCCGTTGCATGTTGATCATGGCATTCAATTTTCATACCTAATGTATTGGATTGATACAGCAGCGAAAATGCTGTGGCAGCAAAGTGAGGGGCTGGATTTTTTAATGGCCCGGCAATAACACAATCGTTTAATGGTTGATTCATCATGCGGAAAGTTTGTTATGGTAGTCAAAGCAAAGCTTGCGTGTATTTATCCTCCGGCTACGGCAGGCAGAATCGTCAACACGTCACCGTCTTGCAAATGAGTGGAAAGACCGTCACAAAAGCGGATATCGTTATCATTGATATAGATATTGATGAAGCGATGGGCATTACCTTCTGAGACCAGTTTCTCTTTGATGCCTGGATACTGCTGTTCCATTCCATTGATGACGTCGGAAACTTTGTAGCCGGTTATGCTGATGCGTTTTTGATCATTGGTCAGCGGTCTTAATATAGTGGGAATAATGACAGTGATTGACATATGTGTACCTTTCTTATTTTTTGTTGATAAAAATTACTAATCAAGCAACCATTTGCAGTTCCAACTCGGGTTGATATTGATGGACTATTCGGACCCTTTCTTCGATGACCATCTGGTCGATAATGCGGAAGCTGCGAATTTCGTGGTTATATAGTGATTTTGTTGGGATGATGACGTAATGCGATTGAGGTTCGGTGGCATGTTCGACATCCGTATGGCTCGGATAGGCCTGGCTATCAGTATGTGAATGGTAGATGACAATCGGTTCTTCACCGCGTGCATCCATCTCTTTCCAGACATGTAATTGCTGTTGTGGATCAAACTGGAAAAATGTTTCCGATTTCGCCATATTTCGCATTGGAATCAGGCGCAATGGAAGATTGGAACCTGCAGGGCCTGCGATGATGCCGCAGGTTTCTATCGGATGATCATCCAGAGCTTGAGCGATCATTGCATTAATCAATTTGGAATGTATTGTCAGCATAATGTTTAATCTCCTGAATATTAATAAGTTGGCAGTGACTGATCGACGTCCTTGATCCACGCTAAAATCCCGCCATCTAAACTTTTAACATTGGTAAAACCGTATTTCTGCATTTCAACCAATACATCGCGGGAGCGCATACCCATCTTGCAATGCAGAACGATAAAACCTTCTTTATTCATGGTGGCTAAAACTTCTGTGGACATCATCTGGTTTTTAGGAATATGCGTAGCGCCTTCGATATGCACGATATTCCATTCTTCAATGCCACGAACGTCGATGAGCTGTATTTGCTCACCTTTTTCCTGTAGTGTTTTCAGTTCCCGCGCACTGATCACAGGAATATGGATATGGCTGTCATTTGTCGGGCGATCTACACCACAAAATTCTTGATAATCGATCAAGTCGGTTATCGGGGTTCTCACCGGCGCTTTTTGTAGTGGAATAAACCGGTAGCTCATGTCCAGCGCGTCGTAGACGGCAAGTCGGCCCAGCATGGTTTCGCCGATGCCAGTGATTAATTTGATCGCTTCCGTTGCCATCATCGCGCCAATCGAAGCGCAGAGTATGCCCAATACGCCACCTTCCGCGCAGGAGGGAGCCATTTCAGAAGGTGGCGGTTCTGGGTACAGATCGCGATAATTTAAGCCCATGCCAGCGGGTGCGTTTTCCCAAAAGACGGAAACTTGTCCTTCGAACCGGAAGATCGATCCCCATACATAGGGTTTTCCCGTCAGAACACAGGCATCATTCACCAGATAGCGTGTGGCAAAATTATCGGTACCATCGATGACCAGGTCATACGCTGAAATAATCGCTATTGCATTGGTGGTTTCCAGTCGCTCGCTATGCAGTTGCACACGAACGTAGGGATTCAATTCGTTGATGGCGTCGCGCGCGCTTTCGGATTTCAGTCTACCGGTATCAGACTGGCCATGAATGACTTGTCGTTGCAGGTTTGATTCATCCACTACATCAAAGTCGACGATTCCCAAGGTACCGACGCCAGCTGCTGCAAGATACAGCAGTACTGGCGATCCTAATCCTCCGGCGCCGATCACCAGAACTTTGCTGCTTTTGAGCCGCTTTTGGCCTTCCAGGCCCACTTCGGGAATCAATAAATGACGGCTGTAGCGTGAAATTTCATGGTTGCTTAAGTTTTCTACCGGCTTGACTAAGGGTGGTAATCGCATAAAAGCTCCTCGTTTATTTTAATGAGTATGTCTAGATTTCACCGCGTGGCTGGTTGACATTCATTCCCGAGCCTCAATGTTATTCATTGATTAATAATATGAATTTTTATTGGAAAACCATGCGCTGTAACTATTTTTTGCAAAATATAAATTAGATTGACGAAGTTGGGAATGCGACAAATTGTCGCGCGACAATTTGTCGCAGCAAGAATTTGCTTATCCTAATGAGTGATTATTGCAAGGAAAAATAGAAATTTCTGTTATGAAATAACAGGCTAGTGAAAGGATAATTTGCAGACGCGTTTCTTATATTCAATAATAGCTGAATGCTCAAGTTTCAATAATTTTATCGCTTACCCATATAACCCGGAGGATACCTACCATGACACACGTACACGACAAGATTTTGCCCGCAGGCACTCAAATCGGTGTTTATGAAATTAAAGACGCCGTAAAAATGGGTACTTTCGATATTGTTTATCGCGCCTGGAATCACCATCTCAAGGAAGGGGTAAAAATACAAGAGTATTTTCCGCGTGATTTTGCCATGCGCGCTAATGATGGATTAGGTGTTGAACCCAAGTCCATAGCCGATAAGGAGAATTTTGAATATGGCTTAAAGGCATTTTTGCATCAGGCTGAAGTGCTTACACAAATAGAACATCCTCATCTTGCGGTAGCTGAGAATGTCTTGCAATTCAATGGAACAGCCTACCTGATGATGAGAATCCGAAAAGGCATATCGCTTTCCAGGTTAATGCAATCTACAGAGACACTTGCCGAGACAGAATTAAAATTCATTCTGGTATCGATCCTGAGCGCTTTACAAAAAATACACGAGCACAAAATTGTACACGGCGGCATCCAGCCGGCGGCGATTGTTTTGAATCAGGAAGGCGAGCCGCTGCTGATTGATTTTGCCGCGGCACGATTGGCTATTGCTGCACGGGCTGCGCTGCTTGCCGATGAACTGGCCGCGGGTTACGCACCGGTGGAACAATATGAGTCAGCGGAAAAGGCCGGACCTGCAACTGATTTTTATGCGCTGGGCGCAACGATGTATTATTGTATAACGCATCAGCAGCCGGTCGTCGCGCAGAGCCGGAGAATGATTTTAAGCGCAGGCGAACCCGATCCGATGGCTTTGCCCGCTGAATCTGGGAGTACTCGTTATAGTGCGGAATTGTTAAAAGCAATCAACTGGATGCTGCAACCTGAGTATGATCATCGGCCGCAATCGGCAAGCGAGATCCTCACGCTACTCGAACCACAGCATGCCAGCAAACAAGCGAAACTTTTAACTTCCAGGCAAGCAGCCACGGATACTGCCAAACGTAATAAAAATCCCTTATGGATCGGTGCTACGGCCGGAATAGTTGCCTTGGTGGCTGCTGCCTTATGGTTTAATGAAAAAAAACCTGCAGAAATATCGGATGATCCGTCTGGTACAGTAATCGCTCAGCCTTCCTTGCAGCCTAGTTCCGCGAAATCAGCCGTAACAGTCGAACCAGAAACAGAAGCAGATCAATCCGTCGCTGGGGCTGTCACCGAATCAGATAAGGCATCCAGCTCAGAAAGAATATCCGTGGTCGATCAAGAAACCATGAGTGAGGCTGAAAAGCAGTCAGCAGAGAGAGAATCTACTCCAACAAATTCATTGGTTACCGAGCCGGAATCTGGCAGTGAGCAGGTAGCAATGCTGGATCAGTCCGCAAAACTCGATGAATCGACTCAGTCTAGGCAATCCAATTTCTCACAACAACCAACGGATACCGATCTCATTAAAAAACATTTAGCTGCCGCTGGAAAGGCCCTGAAAGCAGGGCGTTTTACCACACCATTAAAGGATAATGCCTATACATACTACCAGATGGTTCTTAGGCTAGATCCAGATAATGCGGAAGCGCTCGCAGGATTGCAGAAAATAGTTGACCGGTATATTCAGTTTATTGGCAAAGCAAGAGCTGAGGGCAGATTCTATGATGCCAAACTGTATCTGAAAAGGGCTGAATCGGTCTTGCCGGGCGATCCGAAGCTGCAGGGTATTCGAGCCGAGCTAGCTGTTGTTAAATAGGGGAGTCTGTTAGGTAGTGCTTCATAGGCTTGAGTCATGACTCAGCGGCCATACCACCTTTATTGTGAAAGATGGTAAGCAGGAGATTACTTAAGATACAAGACTGAACAAGTCTTTCGCATCCTCTGGTTCGGGCAGCATCGCAATCTCGCTGCCTAATTGATGTTCTAAAGCCAGCTCGTACACTAAGCGCAGCGTTGAAAAATCTTCCAATGCAAAACCAACTGAATCGAATAGGGTAATTTCAGCAGGGTTTTCCCTGCCTTGCTTGCGTTTGGTGACGAGCTCCCATAATTCAGCATAAATCCTGCTTGCATCGCACTGTTGTACTTCGCCTTCTTTCAATGCCTGCGGAATAAATTCAACGACAACTTTTGCCGCTTCGAGCAACTCCCGGCCCAATTCGGTTTTGCCCGGGCGATCACCACCCATGGCGTGTATATGCGTACCTGGTGCGATATCTTGCAGTTCGAACAATCTCTGTTGTGTATTTGCTGCCGTTGCAGTAATGACGATATCGGTATTATGAACAGCTTCCCGAATGTTGGCACAGGGTATCAATTCGAAAGCGTACGGTGCCATATTGCGCGAAAATTTGACCATCGCTGCGGCATCGGTATCGAAGTAGCGTATTTTTCGTAATGGAAAAAGACGGTTAAAACCCATCACCTGAAATTCAGCCTGCGCTCCGGTACCGATAATCGTCAAAGACTGAGCATCTTCCCTGGCCAGGTACTTGGCCGCCAAGGCACCGGTTGCCGCCGTGCGGAAAGCAGTCAGCAAGGTCATTTCGCTAAGCAGCAAGGGATAGCCTGTAGCGGTGTCGCTGAGCTGGCCGATGCCGATTACGCTCAGCTTGCCTTGTGCCGTATTGCCGGGATGGGCGCTGACATATTTGAACGCATAAAAATGGTCATCCGCACAAGGCATCAATTCAATGGCACCTTGCGGATAATACGTTGCCTGGCGTACGGATTTTTGGAACGCATCCCAACGGGAAAAATCTCTTTCCAGAGCCGCAATCAGTTTGTCAAAAAAGGTTTCAAGGCTGAGAACCTTGATCAGTTTCTGGATATCGTTAACGCTAACAATTTTCATCGCGGTTCCATACGAGTCAAGTAAGCCCTACAACGACTACTCTATTTATCAGGTATTTGCTAAAGCTACAGTGCTATATCAAACAAACGCGATACCGGTCTGCATGAGTCCCGTTAAATGGATATTATCGGTATTGAAGTGACTGTCTGCTGCCAGTACAGCCAATGCGCCAGTGGATATTTCACCGCTGTCAAGCAGTTTGACGTAAGGGGATTTTTCAGCTTTTGAGGGCACAGCTCCGAACAGGTTATGCCATAACTGCGTTACCATGTCGTCGTGGCTGGTGAAACCTGCCGCATTGATCGCAAGCTCACCCAATTGTTCATAGCTCAAGCCTTTATCCGCTTCAGTCAAACCGATACCGACATATTCCTGGTTGGCGACAGTAGCAGTACCGAACACGGCGCCCAGTAACTTGGCCACCTGACCGGCGTGACCATCCAGATCCAGCGCCAGTTTGATGTCATCAAATTGCAGCCGCTCAATATTCGTTAGCGTGTCTTGATTACCCTGATTGGTATTGGCCGTGATGGTGTAGCCGTTGGGGATTTTGCTTAGTGCATAATGCTCGCGTTGTGATTGCACCCGAACGGTATCAATTCCCGAACCGCCATCCAGCATATTGCTGTTGTCGTTTCCGATCATAAAGTCGTCACCCTGACCGGTCGTTGCATTTTCAATCGTGACGCCATTAGCAATCCATACATTGGGAACGGGCGAGCCTACATTCACGCCATTGGATTGAACATATACCGGTTGACCGATAAACGACGCGCCCGCCGGTTTCAAATCAACGCTGGCGGAAGCTGTACCGGTGTATTGAAGAGTGTCGGTACCTCCTGCATCCCAAAGGGTTTCGTGGTAAGCATGTGTGTCGTCATAGTTGTAAGCTTCATTGCCGGCATGAAAATTGTTGTTGGCGCCATACACATATTGTATGGCCGCGATATCCAGCAGCATCGGTGTCGTAGGGTGAAAGGAAAATTCATTCCCTTCATTGCCTGCCAGATCTGCATAGGTATAGCTCATGATGGTGTGTATGGTGTTATCCAGATTGGGCGGAAGCGTGATTGCTGCTGGGTCATCGGAATTAAAGAAGGGGTGCTTGAGACCTAAAGCATGGCCAATCTCATGCAAGAGTGTCTCAAACGAAATGCTGCCCGGATCCCATTCCTGAAAGTTCAGGAGCCCTAACGTGTTTATCCAGATATCACCTGCCTGGGCACTAAAGCCTGGCAGATAAGACCACGCCAAGGTAAATTCATCCGGATCTACGCTGTACATGGCACGGATATCGCCTACTTCATTAGATGTTTCCGTGACCTTGATAAAACTTAAATTGGCAACGTTAGCCCACTGTTGCAAAGCCCGTTCAAAATTGATTTGGTCATTGGTGGTCAGCGCTGTGGTTGCACTGCTCCATGGTTCACCATCACCGAATGGGGAACCATAACCTGACCCAGGCTGGGTAGACCAGAACAAGGGGCTATTGCTGGTTGGGAAGCTATAAGAAATGGCCGGATTCGTCCAGCGAAGGTCGCTTAATAATGCATCAATCGTATTGACATTGGCTGGATGAATGTCAGTAACACTGCTTGAAACAAAAGGGGTAGGCATCAATAAATCCTGGTGATCGTCAGAAGGAATGAATGCAGCATGAGCTATGTATAGGTATGTTTTTAACATACTTCTGGACGACTTCACAACTTCCAGTTTAACAGCGATGCACTACTGGGATTTTTTCCGTTTACTCTAAGCTTTCTTCGGTAGATTCGACTGAGAATCGATAGCCCGTTCCCCGCACTGTTTGCACCAGATTTTCTTTACCTACAGTTTCAAGAATTTTCCGCAATCTGCGGATATGGACATCAACGGTACGGTCTTCTATGAAAACATGATCGCCCCATACGCGATCCAATAGTTGTGCACGGGTATGTACGCGTTCTTTATACGCCATCAGAAAATGTAGTAGACGAAATTCAGTGGGGCCTAAGCTGACTTCCGCTGGTTTTGACGGTTCGTCATGGCTATATACATGAACGCGATGCGTAGTCGGGTCAAGTTTTAATCCGCCAAGCTCGATAATTTCATCCGACATTTCCGGCAATCGCCGGCGCAATACCGCTTTGATCCGCGCGAGTAACTCACGGGGTGAGAAAGGTTTAGTGATGTAATCATCTGCTCCGGCTTCGAGTCCGGCAATTTTGTCATTTTCCTGGATGCGGGCCGTGAGCATGATGATGGGAATGGCTTTGGTACGTTCTTCCTGTCTTAGTTTCCGCGCAAATTCCAAGCCCGTGATGTCAGGCAGCATCCAATCCAGCAATACCAGATCAGGTAAGACATTGTTGATTAACAGTTTTGCCTGTTTCGCGCTGTCCGCGCATAACACCATATGACCTGCTCTTTTTAAATTGAGAGCAATCAATTCCTGGATTGCAGGCTCATCTTCAACAACGAGTATTGTTACAGCCATATTTATATTAAAGGTAAATAGAAGTTGCTGAGATGATATAAATAAAGCGTTACATTTTTATGACAGTATGATGAATGTAATAATTTTTCTAAAGAATAGAATAACAAATTTAGTAAATGTATCGTTTTGCGATGAACTTGTAATTCAAGGTTAAGGCTCATATTATTCTGAGACTAAGGCTTTAATATAAATACCATTTTCTAATGGCACTGCATGAATGAATACCAAGCACCCTGACTGGATATCGCTGATCGAAGCAAGCTACAACTTGGAAGGCAATGACTCGCAGTGGCTGAAAAGACTTATAGATCATGCTTCTCGGCTCCTGAATCTCGGCACAGAACCTATCGGTTGGACATTTCGCTGCACGCCGACCACTTTTAAGCTGGGTAATTTTTCGGAAGGAACATCCAAGGCGCTAACCTATGTTGCTCGCATGTCCCATACGCTGGCATCGGAAAAATCGCTGGATTTGACCTACCGCACAGGAGTTGTCATTGCCACCGCGAGTGAGCTGGTTTTTCCACGACTGCCGGATATGCATAAGATGTTTATGAATCTTCTGAAAGGTCGCATGCAAGACTTGCTGGTTATCAATTGCCAATCCGGTATAGGTAGTGGCGTATCCATCGGCGTGTTACTTAAGGAAACCTCAACAGTGACTGCCCAGGAACGGCGGCGCTGGTCTCAAATTGCGGCACATATCGGTGCAGCGATCCGGTTACGCAATATGGCTGCTAGACTGTCAATCGATTCTCCGGAAGTAGAAGCGATTCTTGACTCGGGTGGAACCATACAGGATGCGCGAGGACCGGCAAAAGACCATGATGTTCGAGATAAGCTACGTGAGGTTGTTCGTTATATCGAAAGGTCACGCACACAAGTCGGGCGTGAGAATGTTGACGAGGCATTAAATAATTGGGAAGGACTGGTCAGTGGCCGCTGGTCGATGGTTGATCGTTTCGACAGCGATGGGCGCCGTTTCATCGTAGCCATCAAGAATGATCCAGCTTATCCCGATCCACGAGGATTGACACCGCGTGAGCGGCAAATCGCAGAATATGTCGGACTCGGATGCGCATCGAAAGAAATTGCTTATACTTTGGGTCTTTCCGAGGCCGCGATCACCAACTGCACTGCACGCGTGCAAAATAAGCTGGGAATAACCTCTCGGCCCGAGCTGGTAGCATTCTTTGCCCCGAATGGATTCAGACGCAAACTCGCAGAAACCATGCTTAGCGGAAGGCAATTGTTAATTGGTGCTTATCCACTTGTTAATACTCGTCAACTCGCAGGCCTTTCTGAAACGGAGCGCGATATCGTCGCGCTTCTTATTGCCGGATCCACCAACGCCGATATTGCGCAACGCCGCGGATCGAGCGAGCATACCGTTGCCAATCAAGTGCAATCCATTTTCCGAAAACTATCCGTACGATCCCGCGGAGAATTGGTTGCACAGCTTCAGATAAAGAGTTATTAATGGTAAGGGCGTACGACTCTGCTGAGTATAAACGAATTTAGAGCAGAATCTGGTCGTATTGCTGGAGCCATAAGCATTGATCATTTGTCTTCAGAGTTGGATGTGATGTGTGGAATTAACTATTGATTAGCGGATTCCCCTTGCAACAAAATTATCTCTAAAACCGAGGAACGTGACTCTGGGACAAACTTCTGGTCAAGGCCTGGTGATATTCATTCAGCCCGATCTTCGTTCGTGCTGGAATGGGAGTCAGAAATATCTCTTAGGAGAACCAAGTGGAAGGAAAAGACAGTAAGAGTATGAACAAAGATCGGGAAGCGCAAAAAGATGATTCCTTCACGCTATCCGCGCCCAAGATAGAGCTTCCGAAAGGCGGCGGCGCGATCCGTGGCATGGGCGAGAAATTCGCCGCCAATCCAGTGACGGGCACAGGTTCCATGGCGGTGCCGATTGCCACCAGCCCGGGGCGCAGTGGTTTCGGGCCTGAGCTGTCACTTTCCTATGATTCAGCTTCAGGCAACGGGTCATTCGGTTTCGGCTGGAGCTTATCGCTGCCTTCCATTACCCGCAAAACCGATAAAGGTTTGCCTCAGTATCTGGATGGTCATGACCATCAGCAGGATTCGGATACCTTTATCTTGTCCGGTGCGGAAGATCTGGTGCCTGTGTTCAAGAAAAAGGCAGACGTAGCACTTGAAGAGGGGGAATTGGAGCCAGAGGAGTGGGAATTCGATGAGGATGGTAACCACAAACTGGATGAGTCATCTCGTGAGGGCTACAGTATTCGTCGCTACCGTCCCCGTATCGAAGGCCTGTTCGCGCGGATCGAACGCTGGACGAATGTTAATGATCCTGGCGATGTGCACTGGCGCTCCATCTCCAAAGACAACATTCTCACGCTCTATGGTAGAAACAGCAATTCCCGTATTGCCGATCCTGCCGATCCACGAAAAATCTTCAGCTGGCTGATCTGTGAAACCCGCGATGAGAAAGGCAATGCCATTCTGTATGAATACCACCAGGAGAATGATGCAGGTGTTGATCTGATGCAAGCCAACGAGCGCAACCGGTCACGCGCAGCCAATCGCTATATCAAGCGCATCCGCTACGGCAATCAAAGCACGCTACTCATAGATGGCCGCCGCCCTGTCTTCCTGACGCCGGATCAGCTGAGCGAAGCTAAGTGGCTATTTGAAGTCGTCTTCGATTATGGCGAAGATCATTATCGGATTCTTTCAAACGCTGCCCAGCGCCCGCAGATAGAAGCTGCGACGGAACCGGCGGATCCATCCTGGCCGGTACGTCCCGATCCATTTTCCAGTTACCGTGCCGGTTTCGAGGTGCGCACCTATCGCCGCTGTCAGCGCGTGCTCATGTTCCATCACTTCACCGAATTGGGTGTGCATCCGTATCTCGTGCGTTCTACCGAGTTCAATTACACCGATTTTGAATACGCTGACGACGCGTTACCCAATCCTTTAGATGAACTGAAGCACGAGGGCAGCACCCGCTTTGCTTCGTTCATACAAAACGTCTCGCAATCTGGTTATCTGCTTGATAACTCTGTTCCAGGTGAAAGCGAGGTTTTAGATGAACGCATCAGAAAATATACCTACTTCAAGAAATCGCTGCCGCCGCTGCAATTCAAATACAGCAAGGCAAAAATTCAAGAAACGATCAGCGAACTGGATGCCGCAAGCCTGGAAAATCTCCCTATCGGACTGGATGGAAGCCATTATCAATGGGTCGATCTGGATGGCGAGGGGGTAACCGGCATACTCACCGAACAAGCCAACGCTTGGTTTTATAAACCCAATCTCGGGGGCGGAAAATTCGGTCCATTGCAACCAGTAGCACGCCAACCCTCGCTGGCGGCGCTCAGCGGTGGGAATCAACAACTGCTCGATCTGGCAGGCAACGGTCAGCTCGATCTGGTGGCATTCAGCGGCCCCACACCCGGTTTTTATGAACGCACCCACGACGAGGATTGGGAGCCTTTCCAGTCTTTCAAAACACTGCCCAATATTCCGTGGGACGAACCCAACCTGAAATTCATCGACCTGAACGGCGACGGTCATGCCGATATCCTTATCAGCGAACATCAAGTGTTCACCTGGCATCTGTCACTGGCGGAAGACGGCTTCGCCCCCGCCCGTCAGGTGACCCAGCCGCTGGATGAAGAACAAGGCCCCCGGCTGGTATTCGCCGATGGCACGCAATCCATCTACCTGGCTGACATGTGCGGCGATGGCCTGACCGATCTGGTACGCATCCGCAATGGCGAAGTCTGCTACTGGCCCAACCTAGGCTATGGGCGTTTTGGGGCCAAGATCACCATGGACAATGCCCCCTGGTTCGATCATTCCGACCAGTTCAGCCAGCAGCGCATTCGTTTGGCGGATATCGACGGCTCCGGCGCCAACGACATCCTCTATCTGCACCGTGACGGCGTGCGGCTTTATTTCAACCAATCCGGCAACCGCTGGAGCGCGCCGTATCACCTGCATCCATTTCCACAGATCGACAACCTGACTTCGGTCATGACGGCCGACTTGCTCGGCAACGGCACAGCCTGTCTGGTGTGGTCATCCTCCCTGTCGGGTGACAGTAGACGCCCGCTGCGCTATCTCGATCTGATGGATAGCCAAAAACCGCATCTGCTGATCGAAGTGAACAACAATCTCGGTGCAATCACCACAATTCAATACACCGCGTCCACCAAGTTTTATCTCGCCGACAAGGCTGCGGGCACGCCCTGGATCACCAAACTGCCGTTTCCCGTGCATGTAGTCGAACAAGTCATCGTCGAAGAAAAGTGGCGCGAGACGCGCTTTTCCAGCCGCTACAGCTACCATCATGGTTATTTCGACGGACATGAACGCGAATTCCGTGGCTTTGGCCGGGTCGAGCAAGTGGATACAGAGCATTACGGTAAATTCACTGCGGGCAATACCGCCAGCCCCTACATCACCGACGATCATCAGCTTTACCAGCCACCCATCAAAACCATCACCTGGTTTCACACCGGCGCATTTCTGAACCGCGAGCGCATCCTGTCGCAATTCCAGCAGGAATATTTCCGATCCGGCCGCTTTACTGAAAATGTCCTGCCCGAGCCCGATCTGGCCGTGCAGAATCTGTCCGTAGAAGAGTGGCGCGAAGCGCTGCGTGCCTGCAAAGGCATGATGCTGCGCCAGGAAATTTTTGAATTGGACGTGGATGCCTTGACAAGGGGCGAAGAGCAACGCGTCAAGTTGTTCTCAACCGCCTATCACAACTGCCACATTCAACGGCTGCAACCCCGTGCGGACAATCGCCATGCGGTCTTCCTGGTCACTGGGAGCGAAGCCATCACCTATCACTATGAACTCGATTTACGTGACCCGGCCATTGCGCCCGATCCCCGCATCGCGCACACACTGAATCTGCGTACCGATTCATACGGCAATGTGCTGGAATCCGTCGCCGTGGCCTATCCCCGTAGCGGGCGGCATATCGAAACGGATACAGGCACTGCGCTGTTGCCCGCCGACACGCCCGACCGCATTCGTGAAGTACAAGACAAACCCCATCTGGTCTATAGCGAAAACCGCTTCACTGAGGATATCGACGATCCACACGATTCCGATAATCCACCCGATCTCGACAATCACCGCCTGCCGCTGCCTTACGAAGTCAAGACGTACGAGCTGACCGGACTCGAACCGGAAGCGGACGAATTGTATTATTCCCTGGCCAATCTGCGGCAAGTGCCGATTGCCGACCCTACCAACGAACTTCCGTATCACCAGCTGACTGGACCAGGCGGTCTGAAAAAACGCTGTGTCGAACATGTGCGCATGCTGTATTTCGACCGCAACCTGAGCGATGCCCTGCCGCTGGGAAGACACAATACGCTGGCATTGCCTTATGAAACCTACAAACTTGCACTGACGGAAGACTTACTGGAAGCGATCCTGAGCGAGAAGCTGAACGACCTGCAAACCTCCGATGAAAGCCGTGAGAGCATGTTCAATCGTGTTTTGCATGAGGCTGGCTACCATCATTTCGCAGATGATCCCGGCCGCTGGTGGGTTCGTTCCGGCACCGCAGGATTTACTCTGGAAGGCGAGCAGCACGCAGCACAACACTTCTTCCTGCCCGAACGCTACACCGATCCCTTTGGTAATCAAACCACGCTTGAATATGATGGCAATTACGATCTCTACATCCGCTCCAGCCGCGACCCAATGGGTAATGAAACAGCCATCGAAGTCTTCGACTACCGCGTACTGGCGCCCAGCCGGATGCGCGATATCAACGACAATCGGACCGAAGTGGCTTTCGATACCCTCGGCTTGCCTGCCGCCGTGGCGCTCAAAGGCAAACCGGATGGAAACGAAGGCGACAATCTCGATCCCGTGCCGCCCGACTTGGATACCGCAACACTCATCCGTTTCTTCACCGGTAACTACAACGAAGCCGAAGCACACGAATTTCTTGGCAATGCCACCGCGCGCCATCTGTATTACTTTGGCGAAACCGAGGAAAGGGATGCTGATGGCAATATAGCAATCCGCTGGGGAGCAAGCCCTGCCAGCGCCTGCGGCATACTGCGCGAGAAACACGTTGCACAGCTTGACCCAGACGAACTCCCTCCTCCGTTACAACTGGCTTTCGAATATTCCGACGGCAGCGGCAATGTATTGGTCAAAAAAGTGCAGGCCGAATCTGAAAACGAAGACGGCACACCGCGCTGGATAGCGAACGGCAAAACCATCCTCAACAACAAAGGCAAGCCGGTCAAGCAATACGAACCATATTTCACCGTTTCTCAACGATTTGAAGAACCGGCAGAAGTCGGCGTCACCCCCATCCTGTATTACGACGCGGCAGGCCGCCCCATCCGCACCGAAGCGCCGGACGGCAGCTACAGCCGGGTGGAATTCACGCCCTGGTTCATGGCGGCCTGGGACGCCAGCGATACCGTTCTCGAACGGGATAATGCCTGGTATACCCGTCATATCAACGGAACAGCCGCAGAACAATACGCCGCAAGAATGGCCGAACTTCACGCTAATACACCCACTGTGACCCATCTGGATAGCCTCGGTCGAGAGGTGATCGCCATTGCGCACAACCGCTTTCCTGACAACGATGTTCCTGCGCCAGATAGCGATCCCTTGAGGCGCACTTGGCTGGAAGAAAGATATGTCACCTGCACCCACCTCGACGCCGAAGGCAAACCGCTGTGGATACGCGATGCACGCGGCAATCGGGTCATGGAATATATCAAACACAACCCATCCGGCACCGGCCCGGAATATTTCCCCGCCTACGACATTGCCGGTAATCTGCTGTTTCAGCACAGCATGGACGGCGGCGACCGCTGGATGCTGATGGATTCAACCGGTCAGCCCCATTATGCTTGGGACAGGAACGAGCGCGTAGTCGAAAATGATCCGCTTCAAGAAGAAAACCGCCTCTATCGTACCATCTACGATAAGCTGCGCCGCCCCAGGGAACAACGCTTGCAGATTGACGGAGGAACATGGCTGGTGACAGAACGGCTTATCTATGGCGAAAGCCTCGCAGAAGCGAAGACACGCAATCTGCGCGGCCAGGTTTATCAGCACTACGATC
Source organism: Nitrosomonas sp. Nm166 (assembly GCF_900112825.1). Classification (GTDB taxonomy): domain Bacteria; phylum Pseudomonadota; class Gammaproteobacteria; order Burkholderiales; family Nitrosomonadaceae; genus Nitrosomonas. The sequence continues at coordinate 46,048 of NZ_FONE01000013.1, forward strand.
CCAGCGGCTTGATCACCAATGAATTGTTCGACTTCAAAGGCAACCTACTGGAAGTGACGCGCCAACTCGCCAGCGCTTATGCTGCTTCGATCATCGACTGGCCGGAGGATCTGCCAGATAGTGCGCTTGAACAAGAAATCTTCACCCAGCGCACGCAGTACGACGCGCTCAACCGCATGATCTGGCTGGAAAACTGGCATCGAGAAGACCGCTCAGACCGCCCCCCAGCTGTCTATATCCCCCGGTACAACCAGCGAGGTATCCTGGCCGGTGAAACCCTGACTGTACGCGGTGAAGCAAGGGAAGCGATTCGCCGCATCGAATACGACGCCAAAGGCCAGCGGATGCTGATCGAATGTGGCAACGACACGATCACCCGTTACTATTATGACGAGAAAACCTTCCGGCTGATGCAATTGCGGACGGCCAAACGCGTTGCCGATGTTCCTTTGCCATCACCACCCGGCGATCACACTAATTTGAATGTGCTGCAAAATCTGTATTACACCTACGATCCTTCCGGCAATATTACGGAAATCCATGACAATGCCTATCAGCCCGAGTTCTTCCAGAATCAAATCGTCGAACCCAGCAGTACCTATACCTATGATGCGCTCTACCGGCTGATCGAAGCCAGCGGACGTGAAAACGGGGCGGCTGTCGGTGCGCCCAGTCATATTGTGACACGCAGCCCGGAGGTGACTTTTGCAGTGAAAGATCGGAACGCGTTGCGCAATTATACCCAGCGCTACAGCTATGATCCGGTAGGCAATATCAAGGCGATGCAGCATATCGCGGGGATAGGCAGTTGGACCCGGCGCTACGACTATGCCAACGACAGCAATCGTTTGACTCGCACCCATACCAACAACCCTGCGGAAATGGTCGATTATCGTTATGACATCCACGGCAGCATGCTAAACATCGCCAATGTGGATCCGGGCAGATTCCTGCGCTGGGATACGCGTGACATGATCCATGCGCTCGATCTGATCGGCGGCGGCTGGGCTTATTACCAGTATGACAGCAACAAGCAGCGCACACGCAAGCGCATCGAACGTAACAATGGCGGCAACACAGTGGAAGAGCGGTTATATCTCGGCGGCATGGAGCTGTATCGCCGCTGGCAAAACGGCAACTTGATGGAGGAGATCGAAACGCACCATCTGTTCGTGGACGATCAGCGGGTGTTGATGGTAGAGGATGTATTGATTACGGATGATTCGAATTTGGGTACGAAGACCTTGGATCGTTATCAGTACAGCAATCATTTGGGCTCGGTGGCGCTGGAACTGGATGGTGAAGCACGCATTATTTCGTATGAGGAATACCATCCGTACGGGACGACGGCGTATCAGGCGTATGGGTCGGAAGTGAAGGCGGTTGCCAAACGGTATCGCTATACGGGGATGGAGCGGGATGAGGAGAGCGGGTTGAGTTATCACACGACGCGGTATTACTTGCCTTGGGTGGGGAGGTGGGGGAGTTGTGATCCAAAGGGTATTTCCGATGGAATAAATCTATGGAGTTATGCTCGTAATCAGCCAATCAACTTGGTCGATATTTTCGGCACAGATGCCACAGTGGCAGAGCATCAAGTGAGCCGAAGAGAAATCGAGCGTACTGTTCATATTGGTGTACTTGTAGTACCAGGAACGGCATTAGGTGGGACACAGGAAGAAAGAAGCGAACATCTCAGCAGGCAGGAATTAGAAATTGCAGCAGAACAGATTGAAATAGAGCTTCGTGCAACCTACCACGATTTTACTGTACAAGAAGACGGGACGACCATTCACTACACTTTTGCTATTGATGTACAAATTTCTACCGATTCCCGTGAGGTTGTATCAACCGACCTGGACACGATTGTAAACAATCCGGAAGCTACCTATCGCGACGCAAGTTCAGCACGGCAGGAAGCATTGGCTGTTGGAGTAGAAAATGTTGCCATCATTGTTCCTTCATTGCCGGGACCAGCCCATGCGCCTACTATAGGCGACCATTCCCATGATGAATCGACACGCGACGCTCGCAGGTTACCTGGTTTGATGGCCCATACTGCGAACGCTATGTTGATTGGTTATCGAGATGATATTTCGACACGATCTCTAACAGCAGCTCATGAAGCGGGTCATATACTCGGACTGACAAACGCTTCTGATCCTACCAGTATTATGGGGCCCAGAAGCTCTAGTAGATCACTGACAAGCGAGGACGAGCGGCTGATTCATCGGGCAATTCATCAACGGTTGCCCGGATTTTCTTTTCCAGAAGTTCAGCGGACGTCTGGCAGAGAAACGCCCTTCCGACCGCGTGAATCAAGGCTTTCAGACCTGCAAACCAGACTTGAAAGATTGGAAAGACGCATTCGGGAATTAAAAGAGGACATAGCTCACTTAGGGCAGCCCGCGTAGCCCGCGTAGGGCGGATACCATGAAATGGGTTCCGCCGAATGAAAAATATGTTTGGATTCCGTTGTGAGGAACTTGTCCGCGGAAATGAACATACGCCATCCTGTCTGGCGGATCACCCTACGGGCATCCGCCCTACGTGAAATCGATTCTCCGGATGGAACGGAAAATGATTGTGGTGTGTATGGTGAATGAGAAGGGGGATGGATGCCGGATTATCGGCGGTTTCGGGTGCCGGGCGGGACGTATTTTTTTACGGTGAATTTGCTGGAGCGGCGGTTGGATTTGTTGGTGCGGCATGTGGATGCGTTGCGTGCGGCGGTGCGGGCGACGCGGCGGGATCGGCCGTTTCATATCGATGCCTGGGTGGTGCTGCCTGATCATATGCATTGCGTCTGGACTTTACCGCCAGGGGATGATGATTATTCCAATCGCTGGAAAGCGATCAAAATCCGTTTCGCACAAGCATTGCCGCGCACAGAAAGACGCTCAAAGGTGCGAATTGAAAGAGGCGAACGAGGCATCTGGCAGCGGCGGTTCTGGGAACACACCATCCGCGACGAAACCAATTATGCGCGGCATATCGACTACGTGCACTGGAATCCGGTCAAGCATGGTCATGTGCAACAAGTGAAGGATTGGCCCTATTCCAGCTTTCATCGCTATGTGAAGCAGGGATTTTATCCGTCAGACTGGTCTGGCGAGCCAGATTTTATGAAAACTGAAGATTGGGGTAAAGAGCAAACGGAGTCAACAATGAGATCAAAGAAGGCTGAGCGATGAATTCAGGATTTGTATACTTTGCTGCGGTGAGCAACCACATGAATCGTAATATGGCACTGCTCCAAATCGCTTGTGTACAAGATACGCCAGTGACCAACCCGCAGCTTGTACAAATGCGAGAAAGTGCCAGTCAGAGTCTCAGGTTCGATCTGATCGTAGTGTTCCGCAAGCCATTGGATCTTTTCTACAATCCTTTTTGCAACAGGAGCATCGAGTTGAGAGAGATCCTCAAGCGCTTGAGGTGTGAATTGGATTTGATAATTCAAGCAAGCTTTAACCTGTCTTTTACTTCCTGGAATGTGATTCGTTCAGAAGAGTCCAGGGATAGCTCAAGCCTTGCTTTGATTTCATCAGTTATTTCGAGATATTTGTCTGGGTCAGTCATGATGTTTCGTAATTCTTCATGCACAACTTTCCTGATCAATGCTTGCAATTCATCAACAGTGAGATCGGCAGTTTTCATCGGATTACCTTCTTCAATCATGGAATTAACGGTGGAAAAACAAACTCATTATATAGGATAGTATCGAAACGATGAAGCCCCACAAGATATGAAAAATCATTTAAAAGTTATACAAGGGTATGAGTAAAACATTGCAGCGGATTTTGATATTGGTCGAAAGCGGTGAAACCCGCATATCTGATCATGGCTATGACGAACTCTCGGAAGATAATATTTTTGCTAGAGAAATTATTGCAGGGATCCACGAAGCGATAGTGATTGAAGATTACCCTGATTATCCAAAAGGCCCTTGTGTTTTGGTATTGCAAAAAGATGGTGACGGCATGCCAATCCATGTCGTTTGGGGGATGCCACAAAATGCTGATTCACCTGCTGTGGTGGTTACCGCTTACCGGCCCGATCCAGATAAATGGGCAAACGATTTTTTGAGGAGGAAACGATGAACAAATACCGTCGTAAGAAACTCGTGCGTGAAGGTCAGTACATTGTTGAGATTGAGGTCGAACTCATTGATACAGGAGAAGGCTGGTCACCTTACTTATCGCTTGAGGATGCTTATAAGCTGGATGATGTCCGTGCTGCACTCCATCGTGGTGACCTTGAATCCGCCGCCCGATTGGGACGAGTTTTCACGCTCACTCCTGTGACAGCTTGAGATTTCTGATCCTGGATATACCCAGGTTGAGGTGACGAGGTGTTGTTTCTTTGGCTTTATTGGCGGATCACCCTGCGGGCATCCCGTTTGGTGGATCGCCTATTGGCATTCACCCCGTGAGTGTTTGTGGTGCGTATAACTTATCTACTGAAAAAGGGTGTTTATAGGGTTGATAAATCAGGCTCACTGCGAAATTGCGCTTGCACAAAATGGCGATCAAAGGTGTATGTGTCTGCGCATGACAACAAACGAGATGCAGACGGTCAGGGAATAGTCTTTGTCCTGGTTTTGTTGAAAGCAGAGCCAGCCTTCATAAAAGAGCGCTTCATCGATATGAGTCATGTTTACGGATGGGCTGTGCAGGAGTCTATTACCGATTTCAATGGCTTTGGTGTGATATCCACGACAATTGAAGAACGTGACGACTTCATCGAAGACATAGGATGTCGTGACCAGCTGCAGCGGAGATTTTATGACTTGTTTCCAATGTTCAAGTGCCACACCGTGATGCTGGTCGTTGGCAAGTTCGAGTGCGAGCAAATAACTGGTATCGATGAATACCGGTGTCATTGTGAGGTGAGATAGTGATCATGGTGAATCGAAGCATCATCAACATCGGCTACGATTGGTTCAGTGCCAAGTTGGAGAATCGGATCTACCATGTCGGCAGGTTCAATCACAATGCGGGTTCGTTCCTGGCGAATTTCAACCACATTGATACCTTCAAGCCATTGCTTGGGGATCAGCACTCCCTGTTTGGTTACTTTTGCACGCATGTTTTCTCCAATTTGACTGTGATGATTTTAACTATTGTAGCGCAATACAGGGAATATGGCCCGTATGACGGTGGGTAAGCTGGTAAGACGGAACCGGAACGGGTTCCGTCGTATGAAATGAATAATATAGAAATGGTGTGAATGAGGATGAAACGATGAGGCAAGTTTTATTGTATCGCGGGGAAGATGAATCCTGGGTAGCCGAATGCCCGAGCCTGCCTGGTTGTATTTCCCAGGGCAGAGATAAGGAAGAAGCATTGAGCAACATCAAACAAGCGATTGAAGGCTATATCTTGACTTTACAAGAGGATGGATTGCCTGTGCCTGAAGATCGGTTGGATGCGATAGTGGTTGCTGTGTGAGCAAGTTACCGCAAATTTGGGGAAGGGATCGTGTCCGGGTATTGAATGGCTTTGGGTTTTATCAGAAACGACAACATGGCAGCCATATCATTTTGCGGCGTAGATGATCCCTTTGCCCAAGTGGTCGTTCTGGATTACAAGCTACTGGATCGAGGAGATGCCACGGGCAATATTGCGTCAAGCAAATTTAACGGTAGATGAGTTCAATCAACGATTGAAGTCGTTGTGACTTTACGGATTGTACAGTGGATGTGAAGGTTTGTTTGGCGTGGTGAATTGACGTAAGACGGAACCGGAACGGGTTCCGTTGAATGGAAGCTGTACACAGCCTTCACCAAATGGCAAGAAGCCAAAATCCGCAAGGATTAATACATAAGGAGATGCAATATGAAAGCAACTATCCAGTTTTTACCGACGAACAATAGATCAGATATTTTCAATAAGTTTCTTTTTGTTGTTCCACGTGTTGAACAGCTCTGGCAGCATATGACGAGCAACGGTGTTTTGCTTGAGAAGCTGGATACCGCTGAAATTGAAGCAATGAAGCAACTCCTTAGCAAGCTTAAATATACAAATTTCACCATTGCTGGCAACACGGTAAAAATCGGTATTGAAAATGATAAGAGCCTACTTCGATTGATCGAAGCGGTTCCAAATTCACCCAACCACTTTGAAGAGATAATCTGGAAGCGTGGCTTAACCATCGAAAAGTTGACTCAAAACCAAGCAGATCAACTTGATAACCAACTCAAAGCGTTAGGGATTGGCTCTGTCACTATTGTTCCAGATACCCAACAACCGCCAGCCTACAAGATTATCGGACAAGTGCTTTGGTCTGATAACACGTCCTTAGCCGATAAGGGCTATATCGTGCACGCCTTTGATAAGAACACCAAAGGTGAGTTAAGTTTACTAGGAAAGGCGCAGGTTGAACCGAACAGTATCTACCAAATTACCTATACGTGGCAGTCAGATGGCAGAAACAGTCCCGATCTGATCATCCAACTATTCAATCCACAAGGTGTAGTCATCGCTGAAAATCGCAAGCAGGTTGCTAAATTAGAAGAAAAGATAAATCTGAAAGTCGAGAAAATTCAGCCTAGGACCTTCACCCTGACCGGAATCTGTAAGAGTCAAGCAACTGGTGCTGTATTATCCAACCTACAGGTAGAAGCTCAGTTTCGTGCGAACAATGTTACGTTACTGACTCGATCCGGTGTTACTGATGAACAAGGTGTTATCAATATTCCTTTTGATGAATCGCTTTTTAGCAAACTTCCTGCCGATCAGCAAGTAGAGGTCGTCTTTATAGTTAGTCAGAATGGCCAATCCTTAAATACGAGCAGCACAATTAAATCGCTGCAATCTGGAGATCAGAAAGTGGAAATTCTTGTAACCATGCCTGAATCCAATTGCGAAGTTTTCGTTGTCAGCGGGAAGGTTCAGCGTGAGGATGGCCTGCTTCTGCAAGATCTGCGAGTGTATGCCGCACATAAGATGAAGCAGGGACTAGTCCAGTTGGGCGAGGGTATTACCAATGCACAGGGCCTGTATACCATTCGTTACAAGTCATTACCGGAAGTGAAGGCTACTCATCTGCATGTAACAGTCACCAATGAAGACGGCAAAGCGCTGCAATCCTCTAACATTATTCGTAATGCGAGGCCACTGGAAATCGTCGACCTCGTAATACCGATTGCTGTGAAGGTGGTTACTGAACAGCGAATCGAAGGCATTATCATGCTGGAGCACGGCATGCCTGCCAACAAACTGAAGCTACGCCTGTACCGCCGCGATTTCGGTGATAAGATCACGCTGCTGGCTGAGACGAGCACTTTGGCGGGTGGCCAGTATGCCTTTACCTATGATGCAGGTGGTCAGATACTGAGTCTTGAGGTGCGTGCTGTCGACAACTCAAACAGAGAGGTTCCGCTTTCCAAGCCACTGAATAATCTCAGTCATGAATCACGGGTGGTGTTGAATCTGGTTGCGCCCGGCAATTTACAACCACTAGCCGCAGAATACCACCGTCTGGTAGCCGACCTTACACCCCATGTTGGCCAGGTGACAGCATTGGCCCAGGCAAAGGAAGACGAGGGACGTCAGGATCTTACTGTGCTGAACCGGGCTACTGGTTGGGATGCACGACTCATTGCACTGGCCGCCATGACCGAACGACTTGCAGCCGAAGTGGATGTGAAGCTGCCGCAAGAACCGTTATACGGCTTGCTACGAGTGGGTTTGCCCTCGGATAAGTTGCTGCTGGCCCAGGTAGAACCAGATGTAGCTGTGCAGGCACTCACCAAGGCGCGTGATGCGGGTATCGTAGAACTCACCGATCTACAGATAGAGCAATTTAAGCAACATTTCTCCAATTTCGCTAACACAGTGCGTTTGAACATCCCTGCGCCAGGATCAAACTCGACCTACACCGATTTGCTCAAGGCTTCCGGTTTGTCTCAAGATGTTCAGAATAAATTTGTTGCTATCTATCTCAGCCATCGTGGTGATGCAATCCAACTATGGGAAAAAGCCCGTAACGCCGGATTGGACGAGACACAGATTGGCAGATTGCAATTGCAGGGCAAACTTGCGTTTCTTGCCGGAAACAGCGAAGCAATGACCGCTCGCCTACTGCAAAAGCAAATTAGCGATCCCATACAATTGGTGGAACGGGATTATCATCGTGCTGAAACATGGGTTACAGAGGTATTTGAGCAAGCGGAGATCCCAATAGACCGGCTTACTAATCTGACCGATGCAGACGAGCAAAAACTCGAGAAGCTGATCCCTGTTGCTTATGTCGCTGAGAAAGTAGACGATCGCCTGCATGCTTACACAGAAGACATGGCACGCAAAATACGGCTGAGTTATCCCACTCAAGTGGTAGGTCGGCTGATTGAAAGTGATGAGAAATACAAACTGCCTACAGCACATGACTCTACTGTCACATTGCTGAAGAATGCTGTGATACGGGGGTTTCGCTTGGGCGAGACGCCAATAGCGGCATTTTTCAGAGCAAATCCAGACATCACGGCAGGCATGGCGAACCACGACGCTCAAGCCGCGCAACAGCAGTTGCAAACGTTACAGCGTGTCTACCAGATCACCCCCAGCGACGAGGCGATGCCAGTTCTTATATCCTTGAATATAACTTCTGCATTCGATGTGATGGCGTATACAGAAGCGCAGTTCATAACTCTGTTTAATGCAACTTATTCGGAGATTTACAATAAGTCAGCTCCTCCGGGTTTAGCCGCTTTGGTCAGCCGCAAAGCCAAGCAGGTCAGCAGCGTCACCTACAACTTGTTCGCCATTGTCAAGAAACTTGAAAGTGATTCACCTGTCGCCGGGATATCAGCACCAGTGCAGGTCCGAGAAAGCGTCAAGAACGAATTGATCAAACAGTTCCCGACAATGGAATCGCTGTTTGGCTCAATGGACTTCTGCGAGTGTGAACATTGTCGTTCAGTGCTAAGTCCTGCGGCCTATCTGGTGGATCTATTGCAATCTCTAGAGGAATGGGGAAACACGAGTGGGCGACCGGATATGCCGTTGCCGTATGATGTCCTCGTCGAAAGGCGACCGGATATTCCGCACATTCCGCTGACCTGCGAGAATACCCATACCGCATTGCCATATATCGACATTGTCAATGAGGTTCTCGAATACTACGTTGCCCATGGCAAGCTGGCAGAAGATACCGCGCACGATACCGGTGAGGCGACTACGGCGGAACTGCTGGCCGAACCGCAGAACGTGATACGTGAGGCCTACGACATGCTGCGTGAGGGGCGTTATCCACTCAATCTGCCATTCGACCTCTGGATCGAGACTGTGCGTCAGTTCTGCAACTATTTCGAAACGCCGTTGCATTATGTACTTGAGGTGTTCCGTTCCAGTGACAATCTGTTCGCACCGGAGCAACTCTTCGACCGCTCGGCGATCTTCATGGAGTCGCTCGGATTCTTACCCGCTGAAGTAGCGATTTTTATCGATGACGATCCACTGGCTAAATGGTATGAATTATACGGTTTCACATCTGACGAGGAAGCGAGGGCCGAAGCAACCGACGAGACTGGGCAGCGTATTGATATAAACTCTGCCAAGGCGCTTTCGCGACGCCTCGGCATCACGTATAAGGAGATTGTGGATATCGTACAGACCGGGTTCGTTAATCCACAATTGTCGACACTCTCGGTCCTCTACAAGTTAGGCATCAGTGTCGGTGACGCTCGACTCTACATCGATCACAGAGCATTCTATAAACAGAACAAGGACTTGATCAGCAAGGAGCGTGACACGTTACAACCTGCCGATCAACTTCGCTTTGACGAGCTGGCAAATAAAGTGTCGGACACGGCATTCACCGGCTGGCACATCGTCAATGAACTGGACGCGCTCGAGAAGCGACTCGAAGGTCTGTCAGAGGAATTCAAGATCCTGCTGGACGATCTGGAAACTGCCATCCAGAAGATCCCATTCGATCGCATCCTGGTTCTGGCTGACCCGAACGCCGGGTGCGATTTCGATCAGACTACGCTGCGCTATGCCGATGCTGAGGATCACAAGGCTGATCCGATTATCTTCCTGCGCATCAACCTCTTCGTGCGCCTATGGCGCAAGCTCGGCTGGAGTATCGAGGAAATGGACCGTGCGCTGCAAGCTTTCATCCCGAAGAGTGCTCCATTCGATGCTGCCCACCTGACCCAGCGGCCGCTGCATACCGCGCTAGTTTATCTGGCTCACTTCAAGGCGCTCGATGAAAATCTGAAAGTCGATAAACAGAATCGCCTCATGCTGCTTACGTTCTGGTCGGACATTGCCACGACCGGCAAACAGCCCCTTTATGCGCAACTTTTTCTCACACGTAGCGTTCTCAAAAGTGCGCCAGTTTTCGACCATCCATTGGGGCAATATCTTCAGTATTTCGACAATGCAGCGAATGAATACAAGCCGTTTTACTGGGATTTTAGCCAACCTGAGAATCCGGCTACAGGCAATGTCTCACTGCGTACCAACATCCTTACCTTGCAGGGCGCACTCGGCCTCACGGCGGATGAAATCGAACATATCCTCATTGATGCTGGTAAGTCGCTTAATACCGCCGCGCTGTCACTGACAAACGTGTCGTTGTTGTACCACCATGGTTTGCTGGCTAAGGCGCTCAAGTTGGCTGTGCGTGAGCTGATCGCACTCAAGCAGCTCTCCGGGCTCGACCCGTTCAAAGCCTTGCATCCCGATCCGCTAGCCACTCTCGAACAGGATCATCCGTTCTCGCAAACCCTGGAGTTCGCTAAGGTCGTCGAAGAAGTCAAGGAGAGCGGACTGAAGATCGAAGATTTGGACTACCTGCTGCGCCATCGCTTCGACGAGACCGGCAAGTATCGGCCCAACCATGAAAGTACGCTGGCCCTGCTGAAGACGCTGGCCGAAAGCGCCCGCACCATCCGAGCCGAACACGCGGTGCCAGAGGACCCAGACGTACTGAGCGAAGAGGTGCTGCGGCAAAAGCTGGGCCTCATACTGCCGTCTGATACTACTGAGCGTCTTCTCGGGATGGTGAACACCACGGTTGAATTTACGTCAACAAAAAGTGGCGTGAATGAGGCGGGCAGACTCAACCCTGGGATGTTTGTCTCCGAAGAACGAATCCACGAAGTCAGCTACAAAGAGATCCCGTACAAGGAGCAAAAGCTGACTGTCCGGGGCGTGCTGTTCGATCCTGCAATAGGAACGATGCGGGCCTCATTCGATACAGTGCTGACAGGGGAGCAGAAATCGGTATTCGCCGACTTACTGGATAGCGTCAAGAAGAACGCCCGGGACTTCTTTGATAATCATCTCAAGAAGCAAAAGCTGCGGTTGGATGGTGAGGCGGGATTTCTAGAAGAGGATGATTTCGCTGATGTCGGCGGACTCTTCTCCCCATTGACGTCATTGAAAGAAATCTTGACAGAGGATGATATCGAAGTAGTTAAAGCCAAGCTGGAAGAAAATGCGAAGATCGAAAAGGAAAACCAGGAGATGTTGCAGACACGTCGCCATCGAATTGCGCAAGCCTTTCTGCCCGTTCTGCAACGGCGGCTGATCCGACAGTTCATCGTTCAGACGATGACCGCGCAGACGGGAGCCGATGCGACCCTCGTGGAGAGCCTGTTGACTGATGGACGGCTGCTACTAGTGAATACCGGGCCGTTGCTGGATGCGCTTGCAGCGACCGCAGAGCGTGGCCTGACGGCGACGTTCTGGACTTCAGCAGATGCCACTGGTGAGGCTTTACCCGTGATCGTACTGGCCGAAGCTAACACTGGCATCAGAGGCGGCGATGGCAACCCACTTAAGCCGGCAGGCGCGAACAGTGCGCGCCTTGAAGGCTACTTGGAGGTACCTGTACCAGGTGCTTACCGCTTGACGATCCAACTCGACAGGCAGAACGCCGAGGCAGAGTTACGACTTTCACACCTGATGGAACCTGTATTTCTGAAGGGCAAAGCCGCTGTCGACTTTGCCACGCTCGGTGAAAATCCGAACGAATTCCTGGAACTCAAGGCAGGTACGCTCTATCGTTTTGTGCTCGATTTGAAGCATCTAAACGGCAGCGATGCAAGGCTGCTGGTGCAAGGTGAGATCATGCCTAAGGGACCGTTATCGCAATTGGCGCTCTACCCCGCCAATGCTTTCGATGCGGCAGAGCGCGCAGCAATGTTGCTGAACAAGGCACTGCAAGTCGTACAGAGTCTGGGCTTGAATGAACATGAGGTCCGCTATTTGCTGATCAATTCCGCTGATTTTGACGGCGTCAGCCTGAGCGAACTGCCCACCGGGATCGTCGGCGATACGCCTGCCGATCGAGAAGCTGCGACGAAGCGCTTCGAACAGTACCGGCGGCTTGTCGCCTATGCCCGGCTTAAGCGTGACCTGGCGAACGGGACGGATGACTTGATCGAGGTATTCGAGGCCAACGCGATAACATCCCCGGATCGGCTGGAAAAGCAAGTCTATCCACTGATTGCCAAGCTGACGCGCCGCGACGAGGCAACCATCGCGACCACCGCCGAAGCCCTGTTCATCACACCCACTTTTGCGAATGAGATCTCTTTGCGGCGCCTATGGCAGGCGTTGCAGGTGGTGGATCGCTTCGGTGTAGCGCCTGCGGCGCTCGTGAAATGGACCGGCATTGTTCAGAGCAGCACGCTGGCCGCCGAACGCTTCGAGATCGCCCGTGATCTGAAGGAAGCAATCAAAGCACGCTTCGAGCCGGAAACTTGGCAGCGTGTGGCTCAGCCGATTTTCGACAGGCTGCGCCAGCGCCAACGGGATGCGCTGGTGTCGCATGTGTTGCAGCAATTGCGCACAAAACCCGGAACGGCGCACATCAACACACTGGAAAAGCTCTACGAATACTTTTTGATTGATCCCGGAATGGAACCGGTGGTACAGACCTCGCGTATTCGTCTGGCCATCTCGTCGGTGCAATTGTTTATCCAGCGCTGCTTGCTCAACCTGGAACCGAAGGTTCAGCCTTCAACTATCAACTCCCAGCATTGGGAATGGATGAAACGCTACCGCGTGTGGGAAGCCAACCGCAAGATCTTTCTCTTTCCGGAGAACTGGTTGGAACCCGAGTTCCGTGATGACAAGACGCACTTGTTCACCGAACTTGAAGGCGCGCTGCTGCAAGGGGATGTCTCCAGCGATCTGGTCGAGGACGCTTTTCTCAATTACCTGAAAAAGCTGGATGAACTTGCACGGCTGGACATCGTCGCCATGCACATCGAGGATAACGCTGATCCCGCTCGGCGAACCCTGCACGTCTTCGGCCGTACCCACAACCAGCCGCATCAGTACTTCTATCGCCGCTACGCTCACCAGATGTGGACACCCTGGGAGCCGGTAACCGCCGAAGTTACAGGCGACCATCTGGCACCGGTAATATGGCGTGACCGGTTATACCTGTTCTGGGTCACGTTCATGGATAAGCCGATCGAGAATCCGCTGCCAATCGCAGACGCAGATACGCGACTAACAAATTTAACGCTGGGTAATGCAGTCAGCAGTATGTTAGGGATGGCCGCAAATAAGAATATCGAAGTACAACTGCACTGGAGCGAGTATTTGCAAGGTGAGTGGAGTACATACCAGTCGAGTCAGTTTTTTACAGTAAGTTTTCAGCTTTTTTTGTGGTTTTATGGTGGTTATGTTGACATTATTCCGAGCCCTTTCTCATCTAGTTTCGACCTAAGAAGGGTATTCATACACATTTCAAAGGAAACCTACGATAACGATGGCCAAGAACGCGGACTGTTTGTTCATCTAAATGGGCCGGAGAATTTCCAGCACAGTTTTTATGTGGCCGGACGCAACAGCGCACCGGTGCAGGGCAGCTATCAAGCTTCACCTCAGAACGTGTTCAGTGCTAGCACACCACGTGCCACTCGCTATTCCGGCGCCGGCGAACTCAAGGTCAGCTTCCATGCGAAGATTACTAACGAACTGAGCAAGAGGCTTTCGGAAGAGAATCCGGACATTCTGCAGCAGGGCCAATCCGGCGGTTACACGCTCCTGCCGTGTAACAACAACCTCACAGCATTGGGTTTTTCTGACATTGACGATATCGCTTCGCTCATCAAGCCGGTTTTCTATCAGGATAACCAACACACGTTTTTTATCGAGCCCAGCGTGACCGAACGGACAATAGAGGAATGGCAGGAATGGGTTGCGCATGCCCCACGGTTTGAACCAGGGCTGATAATGACTGAGATCGAACCGGTTGCAGTAGCGCCTACACTACGTTTGCCCAACCTGAAAGATCTATGGACGGATCTTGCTATTGATAAAGCATCGCTCGTTACTAATACAAGACGAAACCAGGACTGGATGACGAATTCTGGCACCGTACTGCAATTTGACAAGACATTGATTGGACCAGCAGGTCAGTCAGGACTGCAAATATTGATTGAACAAACCACAGGGGCTATTACGGCTGGTACACAAGTCAATATTAACCCGGGTAGCGGTCTCGCATCAGGTAAAGTTGTTATGGCGGATGCTCAAACTTTTGAGCAAAGTGGTTTAATCCAAATGACAGGTGGAATGAATGTAGTAGGTGGTGCTGGCTTCAACTCGGCGCTCGAGAAAAATCTCAGCGAATCCATTCAAACAGGATTGGGTGCCAGTATGTCTACTTTCAGAAACAACAAGCACTGAGATAAGGGGAAAAGATCATGAACTATAAAATGCCAGCCGAATACTTCCATGGAACTCCTGATACAGAGCTTGTTTTTCGGCAGGGTCGTACCATAGAATCTAAAGGGACTAAATATATTCTTATCCAAGAACGCGAGGTTAACTATCGCTTCCATCTGCACCAGCATCCCTATATCCAGCAGTTGATGCAACGGTTGCTAAGCAAGAGCATCGCCGGACTGCAGGCAGCCGATACAGAATACGAAACAGATGGTACGTCACTGCCAGGCAGTATCAGAATAGCTGTTAATAGCAACATAAATCTGATGATCCCCGCCAGCTCAAGAATTACCTTGCTTGAGAATGTGCAGGCAACGTCTGGCGGCGCCTCCATTGAGCTTACTGCTGGCATGGAAACCAGGCTTACTAGTGCCGTCCGCGCTACAGTGTCTGATGGGCTGAAGGTGACACTTGTGGATGGCATTAAAACACCCTCTGCAGATACTCCGACTCCGTTCATACCGCCAGCAAACAGTAGAGTGATTGTTTCTGACAATACGAAGATTACCTTAAGCGCAGTAACACGCCTTACCTTTCATGATGGTTTGCAGGTAACGGTACCCGCAGGAACTCCGATGAACCTTGCCGGCGGCACTCAGCTTACGCTCCCGGCGAATACTCAAGCCACACTTCTCAGCAGCAGACCACGTCCTGTACTTTTCACAGATTTTTTTGATGCTGCCTACAGTCCTGATGCGACATTGGTGCAGCAGCCCTACCCGGTAAAAGATCTCGATTTCACCTCCAGCGGTGCGTATGCCACTTATAACTGGGAGTTATTTTTTCATGTGCCGATCACGATTGCGATCCACCTGAGCAAGAATCAGCGTTTTGCCGAAGCACAGCGCTGGTTTCACTATATTTTCGATCCGACTGATGACAGTGACGGCCCAACGCCGGAGCGTTTTTGGAAAGTACGGCCGTTCCACACGACAGATGTCAAGAAAATCGAAGAAATTTTGGTCAATCTTGTCACCAACGCCGATCCGGATCTGCGCAACGAAACCATCCATAGTATCGAAGCTTGGAAGGACGCACCCTTCCGTCCGCATGTAATCGCACGCTATCGGCAGCAGTCCTATATGTTCAAGACGGCAATGGCTTATCTTGACAACTTGATCGCCTGGGGAGATTCCCTGTTCCGCCAGGAGACCGGAGAGGCTATTGACGAAGCACTGCAATTGTATGTGCTGGCTGCCAACATTCTTGGTCCGCGACCATTGCCCGTACCCAAGAAAGGTAACGTTCGCCCTCAGACCTATGACAATTTGCGGCGGGATCTCAGCAAGTTCGGTACTGTAATTCGAGATATGGAAACAGCTATACCCTTTGATCTGGGACCATTTCCGACCATTGATTCCGAGAGCAACGATCGGCTGGCGACGCTGCGTAGCCTGGGCAAAGCGCTCTACTTCTGCGTACCGCGCAACGATAAGCTGTTAAGTTATTGGAATACCGTTGCCGACCGACTGTTCAAGATCCGTAACAGCCTCAACTTCCAGGGTGTGTTCCGCCAGTTGGCGCTGTTCGAGCCACCAATCGATCCTGCCATGCTAGCACGTGCAGCCGCTGCCGGACTGGATGTGGGTGCCATCGTCAATGGGTTCAACCAGCCATTACCACTGGTGCGATTTCAATTGCTGGTACAGAAAGCTGCTGAGATCGTTCAGGAAGTCAAATCACTGGGCAGCAATCTGCTCTCAGCCATGGAGAAGGAAGATGGCGAGGCGATGGCAATTCTACGCGCCAGACACGAACGTGTGGTGATGGAAATGGTCGAGCATGTGAAATATGGTCAGCTTCAGGAGGTAATCAAGTCGAGGGAAAGCTTGCTGCAATCACTGGCTCTGGCCGTGCAGCGCTACACCTATTACGAACGACAGCTCGGTAAAAATCCCGATGAGATTGAAAACGCTATTCCCGAGCTTGGTGAACTCGATAAAGAAAGTTTGGAAATGATGAATTTTACAATCCAGGAACCGTCGATGGCGCTGCGGGAGATTGAGGTGGACATTGCGCGGGATCTCGGTGAATCGGGCGGCAAGATTATCAGCAGTTATGAGCAAGATGAATTTCTTCGACTAGAAAAGGCGCAAAAACTGCAGGAAGAAGGTGCTAATCTTAACATGATTGCCAAATTCCTCAGCCTTATTCCCGAACTTGGTGCACAGGCTCAACCGATGGGCGTTGGTGCTGCACTTCAGTTTGGTGGTCGCGCTTTATCTACTCAGCTATCCTTAGCAGCGGATGCATCGGCGAGGACGGCAGGTCGAAATTCCTATGAGGCAAATAAGGCCGCTCGAATCGGCGGTTACGCCCGCCGTGAACAAGACTGGGCCTTTCAGAGCAACCTGGCCGTTGGTGAAATTAACCAGATTTTTAAGCAATTGCGTGCTGCTGAGATCCGTGAGGCCGTTGCCGAGTTGGAGCTCAGAAATCACCGCCAACAGATACAGCATGCCGAGGAGATCGAGCGCTTTCTGAACGAAGAAGCCACTGAGAAGAATGGCAAGAAAACCAACAGAGCACTCTACACCTGGATGAAGCGCGAGGTAAAAGGGCTGTATTCACAATGTCTTCAGTTTGCCTTTGATATTGCAAAGAAGGCTGAGCGTGCTTTACAGCATGAGCTGGGTAATCCTCAACTCAGTTTTCTCCAGTTCGGCTATCTGGCGGGCAAGGAAGGTTTGCTGGCTGGTGAGAAGCTCTATATGGATATCAAACGCATGGAGATGGCTTATCATGAACTGAATCAGCGCGAATACGAACTGACCAAACACATTAGCCTGCTCCAGATAGACCCGTTGGCATTGATTCAACTGCGCACCACAGGTCGCTGCACAGCGCGACTGCCGGAATCTTTATTCGATATGGACAACCCAGGTCATTATTTTCGTCGTATCAAGACGATGGCAGTGAGTATTCCGTGCGTGATCGGACCTTACGCCAGCGTCAATTGTACGCTGACTTTGCTCAAAAGCAGCATCCGCAAAACGCCTGTAGTAGGAGATCAGTATGCTCGAACCGATACGGAGGACGACCGCTTCAGTGACAACTTCGGCAGTTTGCAGTCCATCGTCACCAGTTCTGCTCAGAATGATAGTGGCTTGTTCGAAACCAATCTCCGCGATGAACGCTATCTACCTTTCGAAAATTCTGGCGTGATCAGTGAATTGCAACTGCAACTACCTGCCGATCCCAGCAAACATGATCCGACACAGTTTGACTATGACACAATTAGTGATGTTATTTTTCATGTTCGTTACACAGCTCGTGAAGGTGGTGCCTTGCTGCGAAAAGGTGCGCAGGGGCATGTTAAAGAACTTATCAAGAGCGCTCAATCAGTGGGATCGGTTCGCCTCTTTTCCGTACGTCATGAGTTCCCGACTGAGTGGGCAGCATTCCAAAATCAGCCTATGATACGGAATCAACGCTATGCTTTAGCGCTCAAATTGCGAGAAGAACACTACCCTTCGTGGAGCCAAGGTCGATTGAACAAAGTATCGCGAATTGATTTGCTAGTTCGAAGCTCAGAAACCAGTCTGGAAATTGCTGACAAGGCTGAAGCCACTGATGTAAAGAAAGATTCTCTCAATAAGGATAGAGCTTTGGGAGAATTGTTTGTTGGCAATTTCAAGAATTTGAATCTACCTGAAAAACCTATTGGAGAGTTAAAACTTTATTTTGATTCCAAATCAATGACTGATCTCTGGATCGCAGTGTCCTGGCATGAATAGAAGTGCAGTCTTTGAGGCTCATTATAGATAAGACGCTAATTTGTCAAGTGTCAATATGCTCGGTGATGGATGACCAGTCATTTCTCAGGATCTCGGGCATATTCGAGAAAAAGCTCAGAATGCTTGCGCCTATCCACAAATAGAGTGTCAGCATCACAATACCGACAATCTATTAAATGGTGCGTGTGTGTCAATGCGTGGAAGTGTATCTTTTCTTTCAACGATTACTTGATGAGTCATTAACTTACTCCACCTCAGTTGCAAGGCTTCTTATCCTAGCGATGCGATGTAAAAGTTTATGACATTCCAGTAATTTCCTGCCCTCAATGAATGCTAACCGAAAGAGCTAGCCCCAATATTGCACGAAGGTAGTGGCAATTCCCAAATAATTCTTTATAATTCAGTTACCTACGCCGAATAAAGAAAAGGAATTGCCAGTGACAAAGTGTACCCATAAATCATTTAATTTTCCAGGTGTAAAAAAGCGTACTGTTGAAGTAAATTTCCAG
>NZ_FONE01000018.1 GCF_900112825.1 Nitrosomonas sp. Nm166
GTCGTCAATTGCACAAAAAATCGCTATAGTATCCATCGGAATCTGACTCCTCCAGTGATGAAGCTCTTTCTCATAATCGTTTCATCATAAGGAATCCGGATTCCTGTTACAGCTTTTTTTATGTCGAACTCGCGTTACAAATAGTATTCTTATGCATTCATCGGGAAGGAAATGAAAACTCGGATCACGTGGAAAGAAAATGTCAGTTTCTTAGCCGAATCAGGCAGCGGCCATTCGGTATTGATGGATGGAGCTCCAGAAGCCGGCGGACAAAATCTCGGACCGCGTCCGATGGAAATGCTGTTGATGGGACTGGGCGGATGCACCACGTTTGACGTGGTGCTGATTCTGAAAAAAAGCCGCCAAGACATTAGTAATTGTGTGGTAGAGATCGAGGCAGAGCGCGCGACCACTGATCCAAAGGTGTTTACACACATTCACTTGCATTTCATCATCACGGGAAACAATTTGAATCCGCAACAAGTGGAACGTGCCATTCATCTGTCTGCAGAGAAGTATTGCTCGGCCTCAATTATGTTAAAGAATACTGTAAAAATAACGCATGACTTTGAGATTGTCCTGCATAAAATGTAATTTTTGAGGAATCAACATCGTTAGAGCAGACCGGATTCATGCGCTTGTTGGTCTGCATGATAACTGGATCGCACCATTGGTCCACATGCTGCGTGACTAAACCCCATTTCGAGCGCTGTTTGTTCGAATACTTTAAAACTTTCGGGTGTGACGTAGCGCATCACCGGTAAATGACCGATACTGGGTTGCAAATACTGACCAATCGTCAGCATTTCAACGTTGTGCTCGCGTAAATCGCGCAATACCTCCATAATTTCTTCATCTGTCTCGCCTAAACCCAGCATCAGACCTGATTTAGTCGGAATGTGAGGAAAATCAGCCTTAAAGTCTTTCAATAATTTCAATGAGTGGGCGTAATCAGCGCCAGGCCGACATTGTTTATACAATCTCGGTACTGTTTCGAGATTATGGTTTAAAACATCCGGTGGACAAGCAGCGAGTTTCTCAAGCGCAATTTCCAGGCGGCCCCTGAAGTCTGGCACCAGAGTTTCTATTTTTGTGTGCGGTGAGTGTGCGCGTATTTCACGAATACAATCGGCAAAGTGCTGTGCACCCCCATCACGCAGATCGTCGCGATCCACGCTGGTAATCACGACATATTTTAATCTCATGGCGGCAATCGATTGAGCAAGATGCAGTGGTTCGTCGGCATTTGGTGGCTTGGGTCTACCGTGCGCGACATCACAAAAAGGACAACGGCGGGTACATAAATCACCCAGAATCATAAAAGTGGCTGTGCCTTTACCAAAACATTCGCCAATATTGGGGCAGGAAGCTTCTTCGCAAACTGTATGCAGTTTGTGTTCGCGTAACAGCCGCTTAACTTCATAAAAGTTTTCGCTATTGGATGAGCGAACACGTATCCATGAGGGTTTGCGCAATAAGTCACTGCGTGATTGTGGGGTAACTTTAATCGGATTGCGTGCCGTTTTATCAGCCCCTTTTTGGCGAATATCAGTGGTCATATGAGCTAGGTGATCCTTTGAAAAGTTTTTCTTGTAATTGGTTTACCAGCCGGGTATTCAAAATTTCTAGTCCATCGGTAATACCCAAGTCTTTGGTTTGTGTCACTTGCAAGCCTTGATAGCCGCAGGGATTAATGTAGGAGAAGGGTGTTAAATCCATATCAACATTAAGCGCGATGCCGTGATAGCAAAAATTCTTTTTGATTTTGAGTCCCAGTGCAGCGATTTTGGCATTACCGACGTATACCCCTGGTGCTTCAACACGCCCCACGGCTTTGATACAATAATCTTGCAGCAAGTCTATCACGGCATTTTCCAGGTTTCTGACCAATTCTCGCACACCCAGCTTTAAGCGGCGTATATCCAGTAGCAGATAAGCGACAATTTGCCCTGGCCCATGATAGGTAATTTGGCCGCCTCGATCGGTCTTGATCAAAGCAATTCCATGGTCGTGCAATAAGTGCTCAGGCTTTCCCGCAATGCCTTGCGTAAAAACCGGAGGATGTTGTAATAACCAAATTTCATCGTGCGTTTCAGAGGTTCGGGTATTGGTAAAGTTTTTCATAGCTTGCCAAGTGGCATAATAATCGGATAGCCCTATGTTTCGGACCTTGAAACGGTATTGGTCATAATCCATTGAAGGGTCATGATCTTGCATAATCACTCACAATACCACAGCAATCATCGGATGATCCGATAATGCTTGATATAGCGCATCTAGTTGTAATCTGGAAGTTGCGCGAATGGTACAGGTAATACTTAAATAAGTACCATTCTTGCTGGCTTTGATCGCCATGCTTGCGTCGTCAAAATCAGGTGCATGGTATTTGACGATAGCCAGCACAGTTTGTGTGAAATCCTGCTGTGCTTTGCCCATGATTTTGATCGGGAAGTCGCAAGGATATTCAATTAAAGAAGGCTGCTCTGTCATGTGAGAAATTAAACCCCCTGAATTCAAATATTCCAGAGTATGATTTTATGAGCTTGCAGCGTCAGGAAAGTGCCCACGCATATGAGTGGCTTTATACTGCTGATAGAGCATATATAAGCGAGTAAACATTTTTCCAGGTTTCCTGTTTCCAACGGGTTTGCTGTCCAGCGATGTGATCGGCATAATTTCCTTGGTGGATGATGTCAGTAAGATTTCATCCGCCGTGCGAATTTCTGTTTCTGAGATTTCCCTAATTTCGTGTGGAATCTGATTCGCTACTGCCAGCTCAAGCACCACATCATAAGTAATTCCGGGTAACATCAAATGACTCTTGGGGGGTGCTAGCAGTACCTTGTTTTTGACAACAAATATATTACTGGCGGCACCTTCCGTCAAAAACCCATCTCGGATCAGAATGGTTTCAAGTGCATGTACATCCACTGCCAATTGACGCAGCAATACATTTGGCAGCAAAGATATAGCCTTGACGTCGCAGCGTATCCAGCGGTTATCGACGGCGGTAATGGCGGATGCCCCGCCAACCAGCAATTGTGCAGGCGGTGGCAACAATGGATTGCTCATGATAAAAACAGTAGGCGGGACATCAACGGGAAAAGCATGATCCCGTTTAGCTACACCACGGGTGATGTGCAGATAAAGATATTGATCTTCCCCTTCATTTTTGGCAATGACTTGCTCCAACAAGTTTTCCCAATCCTTATCACTGAATGGGTTCTGTAGCCGAATTCCGTCCAGACTGTGTTGTAATCGATTGAGGTGCCTGGCGAGGCGAAAAGGTTTGCGCGAATACGCGGGAATTACTTCATACACGCCATCACCAAAAATGAAACCACGGTCCAGAACAGGAATGTATGCTTCCTCAATAGGCATAAATTTACCGTTCAGATATATCATGTGAGTCTTTATAATGTGTTGAGATAGGGATTAGTTCAAGAGCAGTTTTACGCTATCCCATGCACGACCGAAGATATTGGCCATTTCAACTTTTTCCAAAGCAACTAATGGGTAAGTTTCGATGATTTTGTCATCAAGCGTAAATCTTACTGTTCCTACTTCCTGGCCCAGCTGAATGGGAGCAATCAGTGGTTGCTTGTACTCCATGGTGGCTTTCAGTCTGTCTGATTGCCCTTTGGGCAGCGTGAAATAAACATCGCGATCAAAACCAGCTTTTAATTCGTTTTGAGTACCTTTCCATAAATGAATCGTGGTCAGCGAGTCATTCTTCTTATATAAATGCAGGGTGTCATAAGACTGGAAGCCGTAATTGAGTAATCGTTGGCTTTCAACGCTACGCGCGTTGGCTGATTTGGCGCCGATCACTACCGATATGAGCCGTCTTTTATCACGTATCGCCGATGTAATCAGACAGTAACCAGCATCTTTCGTCCATCCTGTTTTCATGCCGTCCACATGTGGATCTATCCATAATAGCCGGTTTCTGTTCGGTTGGGTAATGTTGTTATAGGTATATTCCTTTTGTGAATACAATGGATAGAATTCAGGAAAATCGCGGATGATAGCAGCTGCCAGCAAACTAAGATCATGCGCCGTTGTATAATGATTGGGATCGGGTAATCCGGTTGAGTTGGTAAAGTGCGTATTTTTCATCCCCAAACGCTCAGCTTCTTTATTCATCATGTCGATAAAGCTAATTTCTGAACCGGCAACTGCCTCTGCCAGAGCAATGCAAGCATCATTTCCCGATTGTACGATCATGCCTCGAATCAGTTCATCGATAGTTACCTGTTTGTTAGGTTCGATAAACATGCGTGAACCAATCATTCGCCAGGCGCTTTCGGATACCGGCGCTACCTGATTCAATGCAAGGCGGTTTTGCTTCAAGGCTGAGAATACTACATAGGCAGTCATCAGTTTGGTAAGGGAGGCTGGCTCGATACGCTCATGTGCATTTTGACTAGCTAATGATTGTCCGGTTTGGAAATCCGAAAGCATGTAAGCTTTAGCTGCTATGGTTATGCCTTGCTGCTGGGCAAATACTGAAGAGGCAGCCAGGCACAACAGCAATAATAGGAATAAATGCTTCATAGGAATTTATGAAAAATAATTATTATATCCTGCCCTAAGAGAATCTAAAACCTTCGTTTTTGATATGGGCATTAATTTGTAGGTTATATCAAGCATTGCCTGGCGATCGATCAATTACACCCATATGAAACCCTAGCTTGCCTTGACTACGTTCCTTAAAATAATGCTTCAGGGGATCGTGGATGACCCGGAACGCCATGTCTTCCCAAGGAATTTCCTGTTCAGACATGAGTTTGACTTCCAGGCTTTCAATGCCAGGCTTGAAATCAAGATCAAGCAGCCGTGCACGAAATAATAGATAAACCTGGCTAATATGAGGAAGGCTGTAAATGGCGTATAAGTTACCCATTTCTACTCTGGCATTGGCCTCTTCCAGAGTTTCACGAGCTGCTGCCTGTGCCAACGTTTCGTTATTTTCCATAAAGCCAGCGGGTAGCGTCCACCAGCCACGACGGGGTTCTATGGCGCGACGGCACAGCAAAATTTTATCTTCCCATTCAGGTATACAGCCCACAACCATCTTTGGATTTTGATAATGTATGACATGGCAGGTAGTACACACATATCGTGGCAGAGAATCGCCTTCAGGAATAAGCAATTCGACAATGGCGCTACAATTGCTGCAGTATTTCATACGGAATCCTCAAATTATTGGATGAAATTCAATGTTGAGTGACGGTAAAGTTCCTTGCGGCCAATTGAGTGCCGGATTCATCAAGCAATTCAACCCGCCAGATTCCCAGCCGTTGAAAATCCAATTGCTTGCTCGAATAAGTTCGCCAATTGTCATTATGAATTTCCAGCGACAATTGTGAGTCAAGTATATTGTTGCGATACCACGCGACGCTGACCTTTTTGCCCTGCAGATTCTTTAAATGCAGATAAAAGTAAATCGGTTTGGATTCACCCTGGTGCAACTGGATAGCATCGATAGCGTCGACCGACTCATGCGCTTCTATAGCTTGGCTTAATTGGGCCCTGAGTACCTGGGAGTGATCCAATATTTTTGGAGGTTTCGATTGGAGGATGATTTTAGGTTTCTTGCGTGGAATTACAATTGACCTATTAACATTTGGAACTGGCCTAGGTTTTGCTATCGATGTTTTGGCAGGTTCGACTCGGCTTTTTATTGGTTCAGACTGGGTAATGCCTTTGGATGGCGCTAAGTTTGGAGAGTCATTGTGTTCAGGTTGTGCCTCAATGGATTTGTTTGCGATAGGCTTATCCTTTATTTCAGGCTCTGGTGCGGCTTTTTCTGCTGCCATTTTATTTTCCTGCATGGAAGTGGCCTGATCAATGAACGGCATGGTGTCGCTTAATGGAACTTTGCGCTGATCGGTACCAGAAAGAACATAGTCGACCAAAGCAAGAATAAGTATCAGAAGCAGAACGGCTATGGAAATCTTTCTCCAGTCCAGCGATTGCTCATAGGTGATCTCTGGTTCAGGCAAGTCGGGATAAATCTGTTCTATGGCTTGATGCGGCTGCTGAATTTGAATGCGGATTTTTAATTTGTTGTCAATCATAAGAGAATATCTCAAGACATATAAATAAATGTCTGAAAGTAAATAGCTGATTTATTCAAGATGGAAATTTTCTATATACGCTTTACTAAGCTTCATTGTAGATTTTGTGTGGATATTAAATGAAGTAAGCTATTTATGATCTTATGATCTTGCGGCACCAACTCTGGCATGAATCCGTATTCCATAAGATCGACAGCATCGTATATCACAGCACATAAGTTATAAAGTATGAATGAAAACATTGAGAAAATAAAATTGCATGTACGGGATTTGCGTGCTGCAATCGAATTGCATAATTATCGCTATTATGCATTGGACAATCCAAGTATTCCTGATGCTGAGTACGATAAATTGTTTCGCGAATTGCAGCAAATTGAGCAGGATTACCCTCAACTGATCACGGCAGATTCGCCCACGCAGCGCATTGGTGTCCCACCACTTAAGGCATTTTCGCATGTTACGCATCGTGTACCCATGTTGTCGCTGGGCAATGCCTTCGATAAGGCAGAAGTGGAAGCATTTGACCGGCGTGTTTGCGAGGGATTATCCGTTGATAGGGTGGAATATGTGGTCGAACCGAAATTTGATGGACTTGCAGTCAGTTTGTGTTATGAAAATGGCGTGTTTATAACAGGTGCGACTCGGGGGGATGGCAATACCGGCGAGGATATTACCTTAAACTTGAAGACCATTAAATCTATTCCTTTATCATTGCCGGTAAAAAATCCTCCGTCACTGCTGGAAGTGAGAGGGGAAGTGCTGATGCTGAAGGCTGACTTTCTGGCTCTGAATCAACGACAACTGGCTAAAGGTGAAAAGGAATTTGCCAATCCACGCAATGCTGCGGCAGGCTCATTGCGCCAACTCGACCCGGCTATTACCGCAACCCGGCGCCTTACTTTTTTTGCTTATGGAGTCGGTCGATATGAGGATGCACCCATACCGCAGGATACACACAACAATGTACTGAAATATCTCGCTACATTGCATTTCCCAATTGCAAAGGAATGTCAGGTCGTCAAGGGTCTTCAGGCATTGTTGAATTATTATCAAGCGATTAGTGCACAACGCGATCAGCTGCCGTATGCGATTGATGGTGTGGTTTATAAAGTCAACTCTTTACTGCAACAGAAGAAGCTTGGCTTTGTGTCGCGTGCGCCGCGTTATGCAATCGCACATAAATTTCCAGCTCAGGAAGCGGTCACCCAATTACTGGATATTGATGTGCAGGTCGGCAGAACAGGTGCTTTAACGCCGGTTGCACGTTTAAAGCCAGTGATTGTTGGTGGTGTGACGGTAACCAACGCAACACTGCATAATGCTGATGAAATCGAGCGCAAGGATATGCGTATTGGTGATACTATCATCGTGCGACGCGCAGGCGATGTGATTCCGGAAGTGGTATCTGTAATGGTGGAAAAACGCCCAGTTGATACGCGGATATTCGCTATGCCGACACACTGCCCGGCGTGTAGTGCCAAAGTTGTACGGCTCCCGGATGAGGCGGTATTCCGTTGTACCGGCGGATTATTTTGCCCGGCGCAACGAAAACGGGCGATTTTGCATTTTGTATCACGGCGAGCAATGAATATTGATGGTTTGGGTGATAAACTGGTGGACCAGCTGGTAAATCATGGCATTGTGCGCACACCTGCAGATCTGTATAAGCTAGGACTGGCTGCATTAGTTAATCTGGAACGGATAGCGAATAAATCGGCCAATAATCTTCTGCAGGCAATCGAAAAAAGTAAACAAACTACGCTGGCGAGATTTATTTATGCTTTGGGTATCCGCAATGTTGGTGAAGCGACGGCAAAAGATTTGGCTAATTACTTGGGTAGCTTGGATCGGCTGATCGAGGCACATTCTGAGTATTTGCAACAAATCCCTGATATCGGTCCTGTAGTTGCCCAAAGCATTGTAGAGTTTTTTGCTGAAAAGCATAACTGCGAAGTCATTGAGCAGCTTCGTGCATGCGGCGTGCGCTGGAATGAGCATGAGGGAAAATCAGTATTGACTAACGCATCAGCATCGTTGATTGGAAAAACATTTGTGCTGACTGGAACACTGTCGACAATGAGCCGTGAAGAAGCTAAAGAAAAAATTGAGTCACTCGGTGCTAAAGTTAGCGGGAGTATTTCCAAAAAAACTGATTATGTAATTGTAGGCGCCGGTCCCGGCAGTAAATATGATAAGGCGCTGAGTTTAGGCATTCCTGTGCTCGATGAAGCAGGGTTACTGGAATTATTGCAATAATATTTATATTTGAAATTTATGCTGAACTATCAACAAGCACGACAGATTCTGGATGCTGCTGAATTAATTCATTCAGAGCAAGTCGTATCGCAAACAGTACAGCGACTGGCGGCTGAAATCACGCAGGCTTTATCCCACCAGCAGCCATTGGTATTGTGTGTGATGGGCGGGGCTGTGGTGTTTACGGGACAATTGCTGCCGCAACTTCAATTCCCGTTGGATTTTGATTATCTGCATTTGTCACGCTATGACAAAAAAAAGCATGGCGGAGCCATTCGCTGGCAAGTCGAACCCCATGAGACCGTGAAAGACCGAATTGTTCTGGTGCTGGATGATATTCTGGATGAAGGGGTTACGCTGGCCGCCATTCGTGACAAGATATTGATAAGTGGCGCCAAAGCATTTTATAGTGCGGTATTTGCGGAAAAAGAAACAGGCAAATCCAAGCCATGCAAGGCTGATTTTGTTGGATTAACGGTACCTAACCGATATGTTTTTGGTTTTGGAATGGATATTCAAGGTGTTTGGCGGAATTTACCCGCTATCTACGCAGTCAAAGATTGAACTAGAAATAGGTGAGCAATGCTTGCAATTATTGGCGGGAGTGGATTAACGCAATTGTCCTGCCTCGAGATATCAAATCGGCAAATTATACGAACACCATATGGAGAACCTTCTGGTCCATTGACGTTCGGTAAATTGAAGAACGAGGATGTTGTTTTTCTGGCGCGGCATGGTCATGGTCATACAATACCACCCCATGCTGTCAATTATCGTGCAAATTTATGGGCATTGCATTCGTTGAAACCATCTCATGTCATTGCTGTAGCATCGGTAGGAGGTATTCGATCTGACTTGATTCCGGGCCGTTTGGTAATTCCGCATCAAATTATCGACTATACTCACGGACGTAAATTCACTTATTTTGATACCACAGACCAGCGTGTAACACATATTGACTTTACCATACCGTATTGCCAGCAAACACGTGTATTGCTGCTACAAGCGGCTACCCATGCCAATGAGGAAATTATTGATGGAGGAGTTTATGCAGCGACACAAGGCCCAAGACTGGAAACAGCCGCTGAAATCAGTCGGCTTGAACGTGATGGTGCGGATATGGTCGGTATGACCGGTATGCCGGAAACAGCGCTGGCGAGGGAATTAGGGTTGAATTACGCCACCCTTGCGGTAGTGGCTAATTACGCTGCCGGGCGAGGCACTAACGTGAATGGCATACCGCTGAGGGAGATTTACGCAGTGCTCGAACGGGCAATGGTGAGTGTCAGGAACATATTGGAATATGTGGTGAGTCGTGATGGCTATTAAACCAGTCCTTAAAATGGGCGATCCATTGTTGCTCCAAGTGGCTAAAAAAGTCGATCAATTTCAATTCGACACCCCTGAACTGCATGCCTTAATCCAGGATATGCAAGATACCATGTCATCCTTGAACGGTGCGGGACTGGCCGCGCCGCAGATTGGCGTGAGTTTGCAGGTGGTGATCTTCGGAGTAACCCATAATCCGCGTTATCCACGGGCAGAAGAAGTTCCTTTCACTGTTTTGATTAATCCTGAATTGACGCCATTATCCGATGAAGAAGAAGAGGGTTGGGAAGGCTGCTTAAGTGTGCCAGGAATGCGGGGCGTGGTGCCGCGCTACACGCAATTGCGTTATCAGGGTGTAGATCAATACGGAGCAATGATTGATCGCAAAGTCAGCGGTTTTCATGCACGGGTGGTGCAACATGAATGCGATCATTTACAAGGGATTCTCTATCCAATGCGCATCAGGGATTTTCGTTTGTTTGGATTTACAGATGTGTTGTTTCCGGGGCAGGTGGTGATGGATGATTAATAACAGATGAATAATTCTTAGCAGTGAGGTACTTAAACAACTTAAACGTGAAATTGATGCATGGTAATCTGGACTGAACTGTACATAACTGTACATAATTTGAGCAATAGAATATTAGATTTGTATGGACAATTATTCAGAAAATCCATAAATTAACTACGTTAAATCTGGTTTAACTACCACTAGCATCACAACAGCAAACAGAATCAGTACCGGAAATTCATTAAACCAGCGGTAAAACACATGGCCATGCTGGTTACTGTCATTTTTAAAAGCAGTGACAAATTTTCCGCAGTAATAATGATAAACGATCAATGTCAAAACCAATGTCAGCTTGGCATATAGCCAGTCACCAGAAAAATCATAACCCAGCCACAACCACACACCGAAAACAACAGTTAACACTGCGCCGGGTGTCATGATGCCGTAATAGAGCTTGCGCTCCATGATCTTGAAGCGTTCCTTACCGGGTTGATCCTCACACATGGCGTGATAGACAAATAAACGCGGCAGGTAGAATAGACCGGCAAACCAGGTAACCATAAAAATGATGTGCAGTGATTTTATCCAGAGCATGGCAGTATGAATTGTTGGCCTTGTTAAAATTGTTATGATATTGGCTCGTGATTTTATCACTATCCTCTGAAATCAGGTGGATTGCACCCCAGCATTTGAATTAAATCGGATAATGAAAATATGAATCAACACTATCAGAATTTGGTTAAAAAATTGGAAGAAATTGCCCATTTGAACGGTGCGCTGAGTACGCTAGGTTGGGATCAGGAAGTCATGATGCCGCTAGGTGCAAGTGAAGCGCGTGCCAAGCAGATTGCAGCGCTGGCTGGTGTCATTCATGAACGCATAACCGATCCAGGGCTCGGGGATTGTCTGAATGAACTCAAAAATGTGGATCTCGATTCCTGGAATAAGGTGGAGCGCTGCAATATTCGTGAGGCGCGGCGCAGCTATGAACAAGAAACTCAAGTTCCTAAACAGTTGGTGCAGGAACTGGCCGAATTAAGCTCACTCGGGCATGGCATTTGGGTAGCAGCGCGCCAGGACAACAAATTTTCAAAATTTGCGCCGGTCATCAAACGTTTTCTGGAATTAAAGAAGGAATGGGCACAATGTGTCTGGCCTGACCTTAAACCCTACGACGCGAATATTGATTTGTTTGAGCGCGGCACAACAATGGAAATGATCACGCCGATATTCGAGCGGCTAAAAGCGGAATTAATACCGTTGATTCATACCATTCAGAGCCGTTCTTATCAACCAGATACTTCATTTTTACAGGGTAAGTTTGCGCTGGATAAGCAGGAAGCACTAGCACGCAAAATAAGCCAAGACATGGGTTTTAATTTTTCGCAGGGACGTATGGATATGTCAGTGCATCCTTTTTGCGGCGGCAGTCATCCAACGGATGTGCGCATTACTACGCGTTACAAGGAAAGTAGTTTCATTGAATCGTTGTATGCGGTAATCCATGAAACGGGACATGCGATTTATGAACAGGGACGCCCTGTTGCGATGGGGGATTTGCCGGCAGCGGAATCACTAACGATGGGCATTCATGAATCCCAGTCTCTGTTTTGGGAGCGCATGATCGGACAAAGCAGGCCTTTTTGTACGCATTATTTTGAGATGATCCGTACAGCTTTTACAAATAATCTGCGATCTGTTACCGTCGATTCATTTTATCGCGCGATTAATATCTGCAAACCCGATTTTATCCGGGTAGAAGCTGATGAAGTGACTTATCCGCTGCATATTATTCTGCGCTACGAAATCGAGAAAGGTTTGTTTGATGGGTCTATATTGGTAGATGATTTGCCGCAGATCTGGAATGAACTGATGTTGAAGTATTTGGGTATTGAGCCGCCCACTGACGCGCTGGGCGTTTTACAGGACTCGCATTGGAGCGGAGGTGCATTTGGTTATTTTCCTTCTTATACTTTAGGTGCGATCTATGCATGTCAATTTTATAAAACACTGCTGAGTGAGCAACCCGATACCGAAAAAAATATTGCAGAAGGAAATTTTGTACCTATTAAAAATTGGTTAAACGAAAAAATCCATCGTCAGGGTAGGCTGTATACACCACAACAGCTCGTTCAGCGCGTCACGGGCGAGGGCTTGAATCCGGATTATTTCGTTGATTACCTTAAGAACAAGTATCGTAAAATCTATAACCTGACTTCTATCTAATCCCAGTTTTTTATACTTGTCTGCGACCTTGATTGCCTTCTATCCATTTTTTTACGCGATTGGCGTCACCAATTCGGGTATTTTTGCCCCAGGAATTCAATAAAACAATCACAACGGGCTGACCAGAAATGTTGGCTTGCATGACTAAGCAGCGTCCAGCTTCATTCAGATAGCCGGTTTTAGAAACACCAATTTCCCAATTCTGGTTATGCACCAGGCTATTGGAGTTGACATACTGTAACTGGCCGCGTTTATTTCCAGGTGATACAAAATGCTTGGATGTGGTTGAGAATTCCCGAATAGGAACATAGTTGTTGGAAGCGGATACCAGTTTCGCCAGATCCCGCGCGGTAGAGACATTTCCGCTATTCAGACCGGTAGAATCGACAAAGCGGCTGTTAACCATTCCAATTTTCTTGGCTTTTAGATTCATAGCCTGAACGAATGCTTGCGTGCCACCGGGATAAGTGCGACCTAATGCTGCTGCGGCGCGATTTTCCGATGACATTAGCGCTAACCGTAATAATTCATGGCGTGGATAACTGCTGCCCACAGGCAATCGTGAAGACGTGCGTTTCAGTTTATCGACATCAGCTTGGGTAATAGTGATTTTTTCATTCGGTGGCAAGTGTGCGTCAAGAGTGACCATGGCGGTCATCAGCTTGGTAATGGAGGCGATTGGCATTACTTTGTCTGCATTTTTATCATAGATAATACGCTCATTTTGCGCATTAAAGACGATGGCAGCTTGCGATTTGATATCCGGATTGTTTTTCTGAGCAAGCGCATGATGGGAACAAAAAAATAGAATGCAAAATAACAGGACTGCTTGTTTCATTCTTTCTCATCTCCAATGATTGATAAATTTTTTAAATTATTTTTAAAACTTTTGTGGTAGCGGAAAACAATCAGAAAGTCATTCAATAAATCCGTGATTATTTCCTATCAAATGGCTGGAATTCCGGATTATTACGATATAATTGCTTGGCTGGATGAGGAACAAAATAGCCTGCAATGCAAAATGCCGCACATTTTACTATAGATTTGAGCGCATTTTAATAAAAATTAAGAATAATAAGTTCTTTGTTTATAGAAGGTTATGCACTTCTATTAAGAATTTTCATCAATAAATATGATTTAGGTAACTGAAAAGAACCATAACTTAAGTGATTTTCTCCTATGTCATCCTGCACAACAAGCCTGATGCAGAAAACTACTCCGCTATTATTACGCCTTATTCGCCTGATTCAATTGCTGTTACATGTCACTTCAGGATTATTGCAATCATTTGCTTATCCATTTTTCCCGCTGCACATTCAGCGGCACATCATGCAACAGTGGGCAAGTAGCCTATTGTCGATTCTGAATATTAAATTGCATTGTCATGGCAGACTGCCAGGTCCGGAAGTAACACGTGCATTGTTTGCTGCTAATCACGTATCGTGGTTGGATATCTGTGTATTGATGGCAGCATGTCCGAGCCGGTTTGTGGCTAAATCAGAGATCAATGATTGGCCAGTATTAGGATTAATGAGTAGAAATACGGCTACATTATTTATTGAGCGCGCAAAACGTAACGATACTTTACGCATCAATCAACAAATTATTGAGGTACTGGAAAAGGGCGAACGTGTTACAGTTTTTCCAGAAGGAACCACGACAGATGGTACAGAATTAAGTCATTTTCATGCTTCACTGCTGCAATCGGCTATCACTGCAGATGCGCTACTTTATCCTGTAGCTATTTGTTATCGCAATGTGGCGGGAGATATTTGCCAGGAAGTTGCTTTTATAGAACCCTCGCTGGTTTTATCGTTACAAAGAATACTGCGTCAGGTAAAAATTGATGTTGAATTAACTTTTGATGAGCCAATTCAATGCGGGACGAAGAATCGGCGGGAATTAGCCCGTTTAGCGGAACGAGCGATTGCGGATACGCTGTCACTGCCTATCCCACACAAGAAAGTTGAAAAACTTTTCGGTCCTCCAGCCGGATAGCAGTTAATTGCCTGCCCCAAACGCAGCCACTATCTAACGCAATCAAATTATCCGTCAGATATAATCCTAATGCAGACCAATGTCCACAGATGATGGTATGGTGCTGACTGGCCCGCTGAGGCAAGTTAAACCATGGCAAATAACCCAAGGGAATGGATTGCGGATCACCTTTGAAAGCAAGATTCATTTTGCCATCCCGTGTGCAAATGCGCATCCGTGTCATCGCATTGATGATCACCCGCAAGCGTACATTACTTGGCCATTCATCCTGCCAGTAATTGGGTTCATTGCCATACATGGATGCTAATAATTCCTGATCATTGTCTTGACGCAAAGCATTTTCAACTTCGCGGGCCAATTGCTCAGCTTGTGCAATTGACCAGGATGGTAATAATCCTGCATGTACCATGGCATATGGACCCGCGACATAAAATAACCTTTGCTGTCGCAACCAGTGCAATAGTTCATCTCGATCAGGTGCATCCAGAACGGGCCGGATAGTGTCCTTGGGGTTGCTTTTTATTATTCCTGCTGCGACCATTAATAAATGCAGATCATGATTACCCAGTACCATGATCACTGCGTCGCCAGCCTGTTTGATATACCGCAATAGCGGTAATGAATCTGGGCCACGATTAACAATATCTCCGACCAGCCATAGTTTGTCTTGAGCAGGATCGAACTGGATAAGATCCATCAGACGCTGAAATGCCGTAAAGCAGCCTTGAAGATCACCCATTGCATAAGTTGCCATTGTCGGCTGCCGTTTGTTTTATTTAAATGGTATTTGATCTATGATCACTGTAAGTATTTAACGTAAACCGAGCACATCTTGCATATCGAATAGACCATTCGGTTTGTCGGTCAGAAAACGTACTGCGCGCAGCGCACCCATTGCAAAAGTCATGCGGCTGCTGGCTTTATGCGAAATCTCCACGCACTCACCGATACCGGCAAACATGGCAGTATGATCACCTACGATATCTCCTGCACGAATGGTGGCAAATCCGATAGTTTGCGGGTTTCTTTCGCCAGTAACACCTTCACGTCCATAAACCGCTACTTTACTCAGGTCTCTTTTCAAAGCATCAGCAATGACTTCTCCCATCCGCAGTGCCGTGCCAGATGGCGCATCCACTTTATGACGGTGATGGGCTTCAACAATTTCAATATCATATCCTTCATTGAGCACTTTGGCGGCTATCTCTAGCAACTTGAAAGTCACATTCACACCGACGCTCATGTTCGGGGCAAATACAATGGCGATATCTTTTGCTGCTGCTTTGAGTTGAGCTTTTTCTTCTGTTGAAAAGCCGGTTGTGCCGATCACCATTTTTACCCCGGATTCGCGACAAATGGCAAGGTGCGCAAGAGTGCCTTCAGGGCGGGTAAAGTCAATGAGTTGATGGCAATCTTGCAGGGCGGCAGCAAAATCGCTGACAACAGGAATACCGCAACGGGTACCTATCAATTCTCCCGCATCCTTATTCAGGTAAGGATTGCCGATTCTCTCCAGTGCAGCAGCGAGTTGTATATCTGGTGCTTGCTCAACCGCTTCCAGTAATGTACGGCCCATGCGTCCAGCACTGCCTGCGATAGCGATTTTTTGAGTGATCATGTTATTGGTGTGATGATTATAAATTTAAATAAAAAATGAATATAAACTATCAGTTTACTTTGTTTCCGTCTCTTCAGGTTTGCTCGTTGCAGGTTCTGGTCTGGCTTCTGCAGGCTTGGGCTTTATCGGATCTTTGGAGAAACTTAAATAATTCTCCATATTGATCAGCTTGTCATCTTCAAAAAATATGGTTAATCTTTTCTGCTCAACGAGATCGCCACTTTCTCGCAATACATAAACATAATCCCATCGATTGTCACGGAAGGTATCGACGATCAAGGGCGATCCCATGACAAACAAAACTTGGGATTTGGTCATACCAGGTTTTAATTTTTCTAGCATTTCTTCGGTAACCACGTTGCCTTGCTGTACATCAATTTTGTAGAGAATATGAGGAAGAAATGAGCACCCTGTCAAGACTAGAGAAATGAGCAGCATGAAAGTTTTTACAACCATTTTATTGATATGATATGTTTCTAATGTAAGCGTAACACTATATGATACAGTAAATTATTTTTTGAACAGAGATAACCATGAGTAATTCCGGCGATCTGAAAAGCATAGATCTCAAAAACATTGGGCTTAAAACAACCTTACCACGACTTAAGATCCTGAATTTGTTTGAACAAAGCAGTGTGCGTCACCTATCTGCTGAAGATGTTTATAAGGAATTGCTAAATGAAGGTGAAGACATAGGTTTGGCTACTGTATATCGTGTTTTAACACAGTTTGAGCAAGCTGGTTTGTTGGAACGACATCATTTTGAAAGCGGCAAAGCCGTATTTGAGCTAAAAAGCGATGGTCATCATGATCATTTGGTTTGCCTGCAATGTGGTCGTGTAGAAGAATTCTATGATGCGGAAATAGAAAAACGCCAAATCGCTATTGCCCAAGATCATGGATTTAAATTACAGGAGCATTCATTATCCCTCTATGCGGATTGCATTAAGCCAGCTTGCCCTTATCGAAAGTAAGAGAATGCAAGTGCTTGTATCAAGCTATTCAATAAAAATTAAGGAAACGCTGATTAATTCGGCGAACGTGATGAAGCGCGAGGCGCACGGAACGCAGCAACCGAGACATATCAATCAGATAGACGAGGAAGCGAATACCGCGCAACAAAGCGATTCGCCCGTGCAGTCAATTAATCAGCGTTTCCTTAAGTTTTCCCTACTTTACAGACTAAGTTGCGGGTATATATTTTTAGGAATACTGGTATTTTCTGGCTGGATACCAGCTGTCCATGCGGATAACAATCAGTTTAGTGAATGCATAGCCAGAATCGGTTCTCAAGCAAGAACTGTAGGGATCTCCGATAGAACGGTTCAGCAAGTATTGAGCAAGACTAAATACTTACAGCGCATCATTGAATTGGATCGGCGCCAGCCAGAATTCACACAGACATTTGCAAATTACTTTAACATACGTATTAATGATGAGCGCATTCAGCGCGGCCGAGAATTATTAGTCAGATATCGTACTTTATTGGATCAGATTCAACAAGAAACCGGTGTTCCGGCACAATATCTGATTTCATTCTGGGGTTTGGAAACTAATTATGGCACTCATTTTGGTGATTGGTCGGTCCCTGATTCCTTAGCTACGCTTGCGTGCGATCAACGCCGCAGTAATTTTTTTACACAAGAATTGCTCAATGCGATGCGTATCATTGATGTGGGGGATATTTCTCCTGAGCGGATGATTGGATCGTGGGCAGGGGCGATGGGACATATGCAGTTCATGCCGTCAACTTTTCTAAGTTATGCTAAAGATATCGATGGCGATGGACGCCGTGATCTATGGGGCAGCATTCCGGATGCTTTGGGGTCAGCGGCAAACTTTTTGCAGCAACTGGGCTGGATTTCAGGATTAAATTGGGGACAAGAAGTTCGATTGCCACCGGCTTTTGATTATTCGTTGGCCGGACGAGATCAAATGCTGAGTCAGGCGGAATGGGCAAAACTGGGTATTACCACAGCATCTGGAGCGCCATTGCCGCCGATAGAACAGAGAGCTGCATTACTCGTTCCCGCCGGCCATCAAGGACCGGCTTTTTTGGTTACCAGGAATTTTTATATTCTCATGCGTTGGAATCGATCTGAATTTTACGCCTTGTCAGTAGGGCACTTGGCAGATCGTATTGCAGGCGCAGTTGCATTACAACGCACGCCACCAGTTGATACTATAAGAATAACACGGGAACAGGTGCGCCAGCTTCAAATAGATTTGTCGAAATTAGGTATTGATGCCGGCGAAGCCGACGGTGTCATGGGTTCAGCGACGCGTCAGGCGATCAGTCGTTTTCAGCAAAAGACGCAACGTATTGCAGATGGCCATCTGGATGTCACAGTGTTAATTGCTATTCGAGAGGCAGCCAGCTCTTTATCCCGCTAAAATATGGAAAAACTGGTATCTCAGATTTAACTCAAATTTAATTCAGTAGATGTTTAATTGCTGCTTGTTCGTTAACCAATTCCTGGTAGCTTTTCTGCATTCTTTCCTTGTCCCGTTCATTTATTTCTAATCCCTGAACAATTTCATACTGACCGTTCTGACAGATAATTGGGAAGCTGAAGATGACGCCAGCAGGAATACCATAGCTGCCATCGGAAGGTACTCCCATTGAAACCCAATTGTCTTCCGGAGTGCCAAAAACCCAATCTTGCATATGATTAATAATGGCATTGGCGGCGCTGGCGGCGCTTGACCTGCCACGACGCGCTTCGATAATTGCCGCGCCGCGTTTCTGGACTGTCGGGATGAAGTGGTTTTCTATCCATGCAGGATCTGCTAACAAAGAGGTTACTTTGTTGTTACCGATGGTTGCATGACTTAAATCAGGAAATTGTGTATTGGAATGATTGCCCCATACGATTATTTTCTTTACATCTGACACAGGCACTCGCAGCTTTAACGCAACCTGAGATAATGCACGATTATGATCCAACCGCAACATTGCTGAGAAATTACCAGGATCAAGATCGGGAGCATTTTTTAGAGTGATGTAAGCATTCGTATTGGCAGGATTGCCAACGACTAACACTTTGACATTCCGCTTGGCGACTGCATTGAGTGCTTTTCCTTGTTCAATAAAAATAGGACCATTGGCTGCAAGGAGGTCTTTGCGTTCCATATTTTCCCCGCGCGGGCGTGCACCTACCAGCAAAGCAATATCGACATTATTGAACGCAACTTCTGGATTGTCTGTAGTAATAATTTCTCTTAATAACGGGAAGGCACAGTCATAAAGCTCCATGACAATGCCATCAAACAAGGGCTGCGCATCAGTAATATCATGTAACTGTAGAATAATCGGCTGGTCTTTGCCAAACATATCACCTGCCGCTATGCGATATAGCAGGCTATAGCAAATCTGTCCAGTTGCGCCAGTGACAGCAATACGAATAGGCGGTTTCATTTATTCCAATCCTCTAGAAACTACCAATAGACTGAGAAAATTGGCGGTATATGGGGAAAAGTAAACAAATTATACTTGGAATCAAAGTCTCGCGGAAGAGCAAGTTTATTCACAAAGTAACAGAGCCATGTCATTTCATAGTATCAAATTTAAAGAAAGGCTTTGGAAAGTACGGAATTGGATCAATACAATATTCATGAGAACTCACTTCTCCAGATGAAATGTACGATTACGTACAGACTAGC
This sequence comes from Nitrosomonas sp. Nm166, assembly GCF_900112825.1. Lineage (GTDB taxonomy): Bacteria > Pseudomonadota > Gammaproteobacteria > Burkholderiales > Nitrosomonadaceae > Nitrosomonas. The sequence continues at coordinate 19,685 of NZ_FONE01000018.1, forward strand.
ATGAGGATGAGGAGGATTATAAAAAATAGCTTGGTATTATTTGTTATGGTTCTTCTAACGATTTTAAAAGAAAACCTTATCATTATTAGATTAAAAAGAGCTCATTATGAAAATGTTAACTTTTATGATTGCCTTGATTGCTGTTATTCAGTTATCTGCATGCAACACTATGAGAGGAGTGGGGAAGGATGTTCAGAGTGGTGGCAGAGCAATTGAAAAGTCTGCAGACTAGCTACTAAAAGGCTAGAGACGAAGAGATTCATTGCTTTGAGGAACTTATAAGACTATTGAACGTTGAATTTTCCAAAGGCCAATAACTGTACTCATAACCGTGGATAATCGCGGCACACTCACATCCATCTGAGTCAATGGATATCTATAAATTATGTGAACGATGAATAGAGGAAAATCTATGATCGATAGCTGTGAAGTACTTCAGCTAAATCTTTAGCTGCTTGGATTCATTATTGCTTCCTTCTAGTAAGAGCCCCACAGTGCAATTACTTATCTTATATGTGATATTGAGTTTGCATTAATTCAAAAATAGGAAAATAATCATGGATATTGAAGTTGGTGGTATTTCTGGTCTTATTTTGTTAGTCCTGGATGTATGGGCAATTGTAAAGGTCACTCAAAGTTCAGCATCTACAGGTAACAAAGTATTATGGATAGTAATAATTTTGATTCTGCCTTTAGTCGGTTTGATTCTGTGGTTTTTTTTGGGGCCAAGAGAGAGGATAACTTAGTAAGCCACTAGAAAGTCAACTTGAACATTGTAATGATTGTTTGATATATTTGTACCAGTTTGTACCAGTTTTAATGAATAGTTGGTTCAGCATTTAAAAACTATTAATATATATTAATCAGCCACTTATATTATTAAGTAAGCCAACAGATATGCGATCAGTTCGGTAACTGTACAGTCTGGTTTGAGCTTGTACAGATGTACAGGTTATGCATTCTTAACCATTTTAATCAAGAAACCTTCGGTAGCATCATTCATCACTGTTGGAATCCGATTTATCTCGATTTTCCAGTCGTAGCCTCTAGAATGACTTGGTCTTAGGTTTGGCTTACGTAAGTTATGCGTAAGGTTGGCATCGATGTGGCAGCCGTTGGACTAGGAAGCCTGCAACTGGATTCTACCGCTACAACAGTTAGAGTACGCGATGGCAAAATTAATATAACTGATAGGCTTTTCACCGAAACCAAGAACTTATTGCATTATGATCAAAGGCATGTCGAAGGCCAAAGCCATCGAATGGAGCAAGCGCTTTCCTAATCCTCTGGGCGAAGGAGTGAGTGTGAATTGAAGTGTGGCAATTGTTTGGGCTGGATGGTTCGAGCCAATTGAGACTATTGATTTAATCGGTCGCGCGAGCTGGAGGCCACCAGAGCGATTGAATTTTTTAAATGGCTCTTAATTTTGCATGGATCGTCTTTGAATCGAGGGAACAGCGTGACCGAATTAATCAGGCAGTGATGGCTGATCCACGTTTGGCAGGAATGATGAATTCCGATTCTCCGCCGTTCGATTGCAAGCGTATGGTATACGGTGGTTTCAAGATAATTGTTGACTTCTAGAAAATCTATTTTTATTGATAAATTAAATCTTATACGAGGAAATCATGCGCTATATACAATTACAATTTATTTTTACTGCTTTTTATGTTTTGTTAGCGATATCTGCTGCTATTGCTGATGACAAACATAGTGATAAACAGATGGATCCGCGAGAAATGATGGAGGTTTACACTAAGCTGGCTACGCCAGGGAAACCTCATGAGTTAATGGCAAGTCTCACAGGTAGTTGGACGACGAAGACTAAAGAATGGATGGATCCGCAGAAACCCTTCATTGAATCCACGGGCACCGCAGATATAAAAATGCTGCTAGACGGGCGCTACCTGCAGCAAGAGATTACCGGTACTATGCACGAAAAGCCTTTTTCAGCAATCTGGACCATTGGATACGATAATCTACTCAAGCAATATGTTTCGACATGGATCAGTACGATGAGTACGGGGGTTTTCATGATGGATGGCACGGCCAGTGAAGATGGTAAAATCATTACCTTTAAAGGCCAGCATGCCGAAGTGGGAGGAGGACAGATGACACATCGCGCCATCTGGAAGATTATAGATAGCAATAGCCAGGAATTTGTGATGTATGGTACTCATCATGGTGGTCAGGAAATGAAAATGCTGGAGACTACCTATTCAAGAAAACAGTAACTCGGTAACAGGAGTCACTTTCCTGGAGAAGAGGAAAGCGGCTTGAATATTTTGGGAGTAAATGTATGCAAAAAATCAACCCCTGCTTATGGTTTGATCACCAAGCCGAAGAAGCGGCCAATTTTTACACGGCCATTTTTAAGAACTCACGCATCAAAAAATTGCCCGGTATGGTAAAGCAGGTTTCGAGTTCCATTGCAAATCGGAAGGATCTATTATGACTGTGGAATTTGAGCTGGATGGTCAAACATTTACCGCCCTCAATGGAGGACCGGCGTTCAAGTTTAATGAAGCCATATCGTTCCAGGTAGTTTGTAAAACACAAGACGAAGTAGATTATTACTGGAGTCAGCTCTTCCAAAGCGGCGATGAACAAGCTCAGCAATGTGGTTGGCTGAAAGACAAATTCGGTGTTTCCTGGCAAATTGTCCCGGAAATTCTGGGTGATCTACTAGGCAATTCCAGTTCTGAAAAATCAGAGAGAGTGATGCAAGCCATGCTACAAATGAAAAAGATCGATATTGCCAAGCTTAAATCGGCTTATGATGGATAAAATAAGCAATGCAATAAAAATAGCCTTTTCCTAGAGTCTCATAATATCCTAATTAGGCTCAACCTGTCTGGGTGCAGGTGTGATCAAATGAAACACAGATTCCCGATTGCTGCAACATGATTTGGTTTAAGTTGTTCATTCTTGCCAGTGCGTTTTATAATCCGCGCACAACAAATTATTCAATTTTTGAGGTAGTCAGTGCAAAAGCTTATCACTGAGCATTGCGGCTAACACAGGGTATGAATCCAAATCTGAATCAACTGCAGCCTTATCCGTTCCAAAAATTGCGGCAACTGCTTGAAGGTATCACGCGTAATGCTGCGTTAAGTCCAATCGAATTGCAGATTGGTGAACCCAAACATGCAACACCTGATTTTATTCGTCAGGCGATGGTGAACAATCTTGATGGTTTGTCCACTTATCCGACGACACATGGAACCTCATCGTTACGCACCAGCATCGCGGCATGGATTAAACGGCGTTTTAAGCTAACCGATATCAATCGAGATACAGAAATCATTCCAGTCAATGGCAGCCGTGAAGCGCTGTTTTCCTTTGCGCAGGCGGTGATTGATCGCAGCATTTCTCAGCCGGGGGTAGTTTGTCCCAATCCGTTTTATCAGATTTACGAGGGTGCTGCACTATTGGCGGGAGCCATGCCGTTTTTTATTAATACATTGCCGGATGACCATTTCAAGCTGGATTATTCACAATTAACCGATGCAGAGTGGTCACGCACGCAACTGATTTATGTATGCTCACCCAATAATCCTACAGGCAGCGTCATGAAACTGAATGAATGGCGGGAATTGTTTGCGTTGTCAGACCGCTACGGTTTTGTGGTGGCCTCGGATGAATGCTATTCGGAAATTTATTTTGATGAAAAAAATCCGCCCTTGGGAGCGCTGGATGCTGCGCAACAACTGGGCCGCACTGGTTTCCCACGCCTGGTGGTGTTCAACAGTCTGTCAAAACGTTCGAATGTACCGGGGCTGCGTTCTGGCTTTGTGGCCGGCGATGCCAAACTATTGGAAAAGTTTTTGCTGTACCGGACTTATCATGGATCGGCGATGAGTCCAGCCGCTCAGGCTGCTAGTGCTGCGGCTTGGAGTGATGAAGCGCATGTGGTAGAAAACCGCCGTTTATATGCCCAGAAATTCTTCGAAGCCGTAGCGCTGTTATCGGATGTAACGGCAGTGCAGATGCCGGATGCAGGTTTTTATTTATGGGTCAAAACCCCCATCAGCGACACCGAATTCACCAAAAAGCTATATCAAAATTATAATGTGACAGTGCTGCCGGGCAGTTATCTGGCACGTGAAGCGCATGGTATGAATCCAGGAAAGAATTTCGTGCGGATTGCGCTGGTTGCATCACCGCAAGAGTGTATTGAAGCCATGAGCAGAATGAAAAATTTTTTAAAATCCTTATGACTCAATGCCTTGAATTTAAATTATCAGGAAAAAATATGAATGAATTAGAAACCATCATTGAAGAAGCTTTTGATCGTCGTGCTGAGATTACACCGCGCAATGTTGATGCCAGTTTAAAGGAGGCGGTCACACAGGTTCTTGCAATGCTTGATAGCGGTAAACTGCGCGTAGCTGAGAAAATCAATGGTGAGTGGATGACGCATCAATGGATCAAGAAAGCAGTGTTGCTGTCATTTCGTATTGAAGACAATAGCTTTATCAAAGGGGGTTTTTCTAATTATTTTGACAAAGTACCTTCAAAATTTGCTGATTACAGTTCAAGAGATTTTCGTGACGGTGGTTTTCGTGTCGTGCCGCCTGCGGCAGTGCGCAAAGGCTCATTTATTGCCAGTAATGTGGTGTTAATGCCGTCGTATGTCAATATCGGTGCGTATGTGGATGAAGGCACCATGGTTGATACGTGGGCGACAGTTGGATCCTGTGCGCAAATTGGCAAGAATGTGCATTTATCGGGTGGGGTTGGCATCGGTGGCGTACTGGAGCCGGTGCAGGCGAATCCGACGATTATAGAAGACAATTGTTTCATCGGGGCGCGCTCAGAGATTGTGGAAGGGGTGATCGTCGGCGAGAATTCAGTAATTTCAATGGGCGTATATATTGGTCAGAGTACGAAAATTTATAACCGCGAAACCGGAGAAGTCAGTTATGGCCATATTCCACCGGGTTCTGTTGTGGTATCAGGTAATTTGCCGGCTGAGAACGGAAAATACAGCCTTTATTGTGCAGTGATCGTCAAACAGGTAGATGCTAAGACTCGGTCGAAAACCGGTATTAATGAACTACTGCGTGGAATTTGATTGATTTAATCAAATAAATAAAAAATCCCCGTCATTGGGGATTTTTTTATTCAGATCTGGACAATTGATGGCTCAGTTTCTGATTATTTTTTGACGATCTGGTTATCTACTTTCTTTACTCCGTCCACGGTCCAAGTATGCATGTTGACGCGGGTAAGCTGATCTTCATTATTAACCGTGCCACTGAGGACGACATTGCCATCGTTCACTTTAATATCGATTTGGGTGCCTTGTAAAAATGGATCCGATTGCACCGCTGAAGTAATGCGTGCATAAATGGTCGAGTCATCGTAAACCGGTGCAGAAGGTGGAGGAACCCAGGATTTATGTGTTCTTTCAGCGTAGTTTTCGCAAGCAGTCAGTACAAACACTGTCATCAATAGTGCTGCTAAAGTAAATAATTTATAATGGATTTGCATAGTATTTTCCTATTAGTATTTTTCTAATGAAACCAAACTCTGCAACATAAACGTTCTTAGTTCGATTGCCTTTGTTAACCAAGTTCTTGTTCTGAGATATTTTAAATCATAACCCTACTGACAGGATATACAATAGATTCAGAAAATAGCATGCATTAAAGGTCAAACCGGTATTTTAATTCTATCCGAGGCTTTCTTGTAAAAAGCGTTGCACCTGTGCAGTTAAATTCCTTGTCAGACAATCAAATTCCTGCATTGCATCAGTTTTCATGCTGCGCAACCAAGTCAGTTGCCGTTTAGCTAATTGGCGAGTGGCGGCAATTCCCATATTGCGCAATTCGGAAAACTTTATCTTATTATCCAAATAAAAACAGGTTTGACGGTAACCTACACTACGCATTGATGGTGATTCAATACTAAGGAAAGGAAATTGTTGGCGAATGGATTGAACTTCCTCGATCAATCCGCAGTTCAACATGACTTCGAAGCGCTCTGCGATGCGTAGATGTAATTGGCTACGCTCGCTGGGAATGAGCGCAATGCGTATTTTGTGATAAGGAAAATTTGTTTGCCGAGGCATATTCAGAATCTCAGACATCGGTCGCTGAGTTAAATAGCATACTTCCAGAGCCCGTTGAATGCGTTGACTATCTGTCGGCTTAATGCGCGCTGCAGTTTCTTGATCTAATTCAGCCAGTCTCTGATGCATGGCTGACCAACCCACTTCTTTAGCCATATTTTCGAGCATCAGGCGTAGATTATGATCTGCTGGCGGCAATAAAGATAGACCTTCCTGTAATGCCCGGAAATAAAGCATCGTACCGCCGACCAGCAGTGGAATTTTGCCGTGCCGAGTGATCTCATGCATGATATTCAGCGCATCATCACGAAATTGCGCAGCTGAGTAATGCTGATCTGGATCAATAAGATTAACCAGATGGTGAGGTGTACGAGATAGCGTTGCCTGATCGGGTTTAGCCGTTCCGATGTCCATATAGCGATAAACTTGAGCAGAGTCAACACTGATAATCTCAACTGGAAAATTCTCTGCAATATCCAAAGCAAGCTGGCTTTTGCCACTTGCAGTAGGACCCATTAAGAAAATAGCTGGTGGCAGATGGGTTAAATTGTGCATCGTAGCTATGGAATAATGGATGAGTATTGAAACAAGCTATTGAACTAACAATGATTGGGCTGAGGCATTAATATTTAATAGTGAATAGTCATTGGACAATTCGTAAAACTCGGCTAAACTCTGGCACATTCAAACTTCTCGTAGGGGCAAGCCATTGAAAATCTTCGCAGCCATATTATTTCTTATCATATTATATAGCTTAGGCTCAGCGTTGTATTACATGTACAAAGATAAGGGGAGTTCAACACGTATGGTCAAGTCCTTGAGCATACGCATTGGTCTGTCGCTTTTTCTATTTATTGTCATGATGATATCGACTTATTGGGATATGGTGTTCAACTAAGAATGTGCCCTGTAAAGAAATATTGATATATTCATCGTGATCAATAATCTTGAGAAAGCTCTCCAAAGATGTCGTCATCATAGGCTCAGGCGCGGCAGGTATGATGTGTGCGATGGAAGCTGGCAAACGCAGACGCAGCGTATTACTGATCGACCATGCCCGAAAATTGGCAGAGAAAATCCGTATTTCCGGTGGCGGTCATTGTAACTTTACCAATCGCCATACCAAGGCGGAAAATTTTCTTTCCGGTAACCCTCACTTTTGCCGTTCCGCCCTTGCTCGTTTCACACCTCAGGATTTTATTGCACTGATTGAGAAACACCGCATTCGGTACCATGAGAAGAAATTAGGGCAATTGTTTTGTGATGATAGCTCACAGCAAATCATTGATATGTTGCAGCATGAATGTGCAATCGCGGGTGTGGATTGGCAAATGCCTTCTCAAGTCAGGCATGTTGAGTATGTTTCAGCCGATGAAGAAACGCCATATACCAAGCAAAAATTCATACTAACAACAGAACGCAATACTATTACAGCAGGTTCACTAGTAATTGCCACGGGTGGTTTGTCAATTCCTCAAATTGGTGCCAGTGCATTGGGGTATCAAATTGCTCATCAATTTGGTATTCGTGTAACGCCTTTGCGTCCGGGATTGGTGGGCTTAACTTTTTCTGCTGAAGATTTTATTGGTTTTAAAAATATTTCAGGGGTGGCGCTTGATGCTGAGGTCAGTTGCAGGGGTACTTCATTTCATGAAAATATATTATTTACTCACCGTGGCTTAAGTGGTCCCGCAATTTTGCAGATTTCCTCTTATTGGCAACCTGGTGAACCGCTTCATATCAATTTGCTGCCCCAGCAAAATGCACAGCAAATTTTTTTAACATATAGACAAAGCACTGTGACGTTACCAAATCTGCTGGCCCGTTATCTACCGAAACGTTTTGTGCAAGTATGGTGCTCAGTAATGCTCGCTCAGCTATCCGTGACTGAAAAGCCCATGAATCATTATCGTAATAATGAATTAAGCCACCTTGCAGATAAGCTTCACGATTGGCAAATTGTTCCGAGTGGAACGGTGGGTTATAAAAAAGCAGAAGTCACGCTGGGGGGTGTTAATACGCATGAATTATCATCCAAGACGATGGAGTGCAAGCATATACGAGGCCTATACTTTATCGGGGAAGTGGTGGATGTTACCGGTCATTTGGGTGGATTTAATTTTCAGTGGGCTTGGTCGTCGGGTTACGCAGCCGGACAAGTAGTTTAAGTATTTCATAGCGTATTTTATTTTTAATTGCAATTGAGCATCAGATACATTGTTAGCATCCTTGATGAAATATGCGTTATTTAACCCTCTGATAGCACGCCGATCCAATTTTTCTTTTAGCGTATTTCATTGTCTTTGCAGTAAATGATAATATGAATTCAATGTCTGACGCTGCTTTAAGCCGTAGCTAGTTTTACAGTAAATCATTTTATAAAATATCATTACAAGGACTTTATTATGCGTTGTCCAAAATGCGGAACAGAAAATTCGGATCATGCGGAATTTTGTATCAACTGTCATGAAAGTTTGTTAAGTAATCCTCAACCAGACGTGGGTACGAATCAGTACATCAGCAATGAGTCAGTCATTCAAAGTGAGACTAAGGCGCATGATTCTCTGCAGGTGGGCAAGAGAAATCCATCGCATGTTTCAGATAGTGAAAAACCAGTGGTTTCAGTTGGACTAAATATCGCCATCATTATCGGTACGATAATTTTTCCCATTGTAGGCATAGCCATGGGTTATACCTACTTTAGAAAAGATCATCCCGATGCAAAAAGAGCAGGAAAAAACTGGCTAGTACTTGGATTAATTATGTTTTTATTAAATATCTTCTTAGTTAGCTTCATGAAATAATGCTCGGCTATTTCGCTAGGCTTGAGTGATCTTTAAGCTGATGAGCAAACTTTACAGCTCACAGCTGAAGCTCGAACTACTTACTTTACAACAACAAACTGCATATTTATTTGTTTTGCTAATAGTGAATATCAGAACATTCTAGTTTATATCCTGTATTCATGAACTTGCTAAATACCAATATTGTTTTGACCTCATTCCTGCGGGATGAGTGAAACTAGTTACTCTTATCTATTCCAATTATGTGACCTGTCTAATAGACAGGTTCACTCAATAAGTGTTGCAATACCAGAAAAATTCAATTAGTCGTGGCTTTTGTTGATTTAGGTTTGCGTGATCCTGAATGGGACGTTGCAATACCAGAAAAATTCAATTAGTCGTGGCTTTACTTCGTTCACTAACCGATTGGCCATGCTTAATCTAACACTATTTTTACTCTTGTTGCTGCGGTTGAAATACTTGGTTAATAGGTATTTACCGGTATGAGCAACTTGAGTATCGCGATAGAAATCTGCCTATGTAAAGAGGAGCCTTCATTCTTTACCGAAGGATAGCAAAGCGGAAAAGTTAGGTATGCAGTTTGTTCGTGTCTGTATTAGTGAGATTCATTCTAAGCGTACAGGAGATATAAAATGAAACGATTTATATTCATCATGTTGACCATGTTTTTATCATTTTCTCAGCCAGGACTTGCTGATGAATCACTCAATGAAAAAACGGAGGCAGGCAAGAATGGCAAGCAAGTCGACAAGTCCGTAAATCGTGCAGAAGAAGTAACCTGTGCTGAAGGTGATCTTGAATGTCTGCAGCGAAAGGCCGAACACCGTGTAAAAGAAGTTTACGATTCAAGTAAAGATAAGACTTCTGAAATAAGAGAAAAAATTGATAATGACAGGAAGTAATATTGACTCCTTTCCGATTAAGCTGGCAGTAAAATTTTATCAGTCTGTTTCAGAATAGAAAGTAGTATTTCTGGCAATAAAATTAAGGAGAAAATAATGAATTCTGTGCGGCTTCTTGTTTTCCCTGTAATCTCTTTATTTCTAGTAGCACCTAGCTATAGCGATGTGATACCCAATGATTCGTATATTGCGGGCTATGCAACCGGGATTCTTAAACGTGATTTCAAGCTGGACTTATCCTCATTAATTGTGCGAAATGGGATTATTACGTTATCGGTACCGCAACTGTCATCAAAAGATCGTGCTCAAATTTTGAAGATGTTATCTGAAATTCCTGGAGTAAACAGCGTAAAGTTGCTAGAAACCGATAATCAGCAAAGAAGTGCGGCTATTACTTCGCCACCCACTGAGGAAGGTACTCCTGCAAGTTCTGCAAGTCCATTTGTATCAGACTCAACAGCTCTGCCTACAGGTTTTCTACCCGCAGGGCATCTATTCAAACCTCTGTTAGCTGATCCGCGCTGGGCGCATTTTTCAGCCGCTTATCGTAACTATGTGGGCGATAATCTTGATGGGAATAATAACGGATCAGTGAGTTTTGGTGAAACTATCCCATTTTATCGAGCTAATCTAGGTCAATCGACTATTCAATGGGAAGCCGGTTTACAAGCTGGGGTTTTTAGTGACTTCAATCTCGATGCGCGTTCTTCCGATTTAATCAATACGGACTTTATTGCTTCTGCCTATTCAAGTATGCGAAAAGGCCAGCTCTCTGCTTTCGCCCGGATTTATCATCAAAGCTCACATCTTGGCGATGAGTTTCTGTTAAGAACTCGTCTAGAACGTATTAATCTCAGCTATGAAGGCGCAGATCTTAGGTTCTCGCAGGAGCTACCTTATGGAGTACGAATCTATGGTGGAGGAGGAGGAATTTTTCATAAGAACCCATCTACGATTAAGCCTTGGTCAGTTCAATACGGAATTGAATTCAGAAGCCCGTGGCGGATTAATTTTGCAGCCATGAGACCTATACTGGCCGTTGACTTTAAGAATTTCGAACAGAACAACTGGCGGTTGGATGTGTCTGCCAGAGCCGGCGTTCAATTTGATAATTTTGGTGCTTTTAATCGCAGGCTTCAATTTTTGATAGAGTATTATAATGGCAACTCTCCTACGGGTCAGTTCAATAAAGAAGCGGTTCAGTATCTCGGAATTGGTGCGCACTATCATTTTTGATGAGCTATGCCTTAGGTGCTTTGATTTTGCAATGCTAAAGCCGAGTTTTGATAGTTGACACATCGTTAAAGTTAACGAGTCAGCAATAAGTCTTTATGTGTATGGCATCACCTTACATTTTCTTTAATAACTTGACCAACCAATGATTGCTCGTTACGGTAACTAACCGGACCACCTATGCGCTAATGAATGAGTGATAAAAAAATTTATGCATATCGAGGAAGATACTTTCTGGTACAAAGATGCCATCATTTATCAATTACATGTGCGTACTTACTGTGATAGTAACGGTGATGGGATTGGAGACTTCACCGGGTTGACCTCTAAGCTGGATTATTTGAAAGGACTTGGAGTCAACACACTTTGGCTGTTGCCATTTTATCCATCGCCTCTGCGGGATGATGGTTACGATATTGCTGATTATAGCGGTATTCATCCTGATTACGGCACGATAGCTGATTTCCGTCTCTTTCTACAAGAAGCCCATAAGCGCGATCTCAGAGTCATCACTGAATTAGTCATTAATCATACGTCGGATCAACATCCCTGGTTCCAGGCAGCCCGTATAGCGCCGCCCAGCTCTACCAAAAGGAATTATTATGTCTGGAGCGATACCGCCAAGAAATATGAAGGTACACGCATCATTTTTACTGATACGGAAAAATCTAACTGGACATGGGATGAAACAGCAAAGGCGTATTACTGGCATCGATTTTTTTCTCATCAACCTGATCTCAATTTTGCTCATCCACATGTCATTAAAGCAGTATTGCGTGCTATGAGATTCTGGTTCGACATGGGCGTAGATGGGATGCGGCTGGATGCCATTCCTTACCTGTGCGAGCGTGAAGGTACCAGCAATGAAAATCTTCCCGAAACTCATGCTGTCATCAAGTATCTGCGCGCAGAGCTGGATCGGCATTACACCAATCGGGTATTTCTCGCCGAAGCCAATCAGTGGCCGGAAGATGTCTATGAATATTTTGGCGATGGAGATGAGTGTCATATGGCATTTCATTTTCCACTCATGCCGCGCATCTTCATGGCAGTGGCCCAGGAAGATCGTCACCCGATTATTGAGATTCTCGCGCAAACACCAGAAATACCTGAGAACTGCCAATGGGCTGTATTCCTGCGCAACCATGATGAATTAACGCTGGAAATGGTTACAGACCGTGAGCGGGATTACATGTATCTGACTTATGCGACAGATCCTCGTGCGCGGCTTAATCTTGGCATTCGAAGGCGACTCGCACCGCTTATGGAAGGCAATCGGAGCAAGATCGAGTTGATAAACAGTTTGCTACTTTCCATGCCGGGTTCTCCTATCATTTATTATGGGGATGAAATCGGCATGGGTGACAACATTTATCTGGGTGATCGTCATGGTGTGCGGACACCGATGCAATGGAGCCCTGATCGCAATGCTGGTTTCTCCCATGCCGATCCGCAGCGATTATATTTGCCGCCTCTGATGGATCCGTTGTATGGCTATGAAGCAGTGAATGTGGAAGCTCAAAGCCGTAATGCGAATTCACTACTAAATTGGATGAAGCGCTTAATTCTTACCCGTAAAATTCACAAAGCTTTCGGTCGTGGCACGCTTAAATTTTTGCATCCGGGTAATCGCAAAATACTCGCCTATCTGCGCGAATATCAGGGCGAAAAAATTCTGTGCGTAGCCAATCTCGCAAACACCGCTCAGCCTGTCGAACTGGATCTTGCGGCATACAAGGGTTGTGTTCCAGTTGAGTTGCTGGGACGGACTGCTTTCCCTGCTATTGGAGAACTGCCTTATTTACTAAGTCTGCCAAGCTACAGTTTTTATTGGTTCCGATTGGCTATGGATGTGGATGCACCTGTATGGCATGTGGATAAACTTCCGCGAGAGGAACTACCAGTTTTAGTATTACCCGAAGGATTGCTGAACGCACTGATGTCCAAGCCTAAGGGGAAGGTCAGTGATGTGCTAGCTCGGAAAACCCGTGCAAAGCTGGAAACTGAAGTTTTGCCGCTCTTCCTTTCAACGCAGCACTGGTTCATGCAAGGGGCGGAAACTCTTGTTCGCCTCGAATTAGAGTTGGCAGATATCTGGAAAACAGTAGAAAGTAAAGAATGGTTGCCGTTGCTGATCAATCTCACCTTTGATACAGGGATAGTCCAGACTTATTTCCTGCCGGTGGGCTTATTGCTGGGTGAAGCTGCCGATCAGCAATATCATGCTTTATCACCATGGATGCTAGCCAAAGTCAGGCAACATGCACGTGTAGGTATGCTTTATGATGCTTTAGGTGAAGATGCTTTCTGTCATTTCTTACTGAATGCCATCGTAGCCGAGTTGCACCTTCCTTTTGCTTCGGGTGAGATGGTATTTTCCAGAACCTCGGCGTTTCCGCAATTGCCTGAAACATTGACTGTGATTCGACCTGGCGTGGAGCAAAGCAATACATCCATTGTGTACGGTAATCAAGCTATCCTGAAAGTTTACCGGCGAGTACAAGCAGGTATCAATCCGGAATTGGAGATGGGGCATTTTTTAACAGAAATATCGCCGTGCTCAAGCGTTACGCCTTTGATGGGCAGCGTGGAATACCAGACTCGTGATACTGTTACTGCTATTGCGACATTACATCGTTATGTGCCAAACCAGGGTTCTTTTGGGAACTATACACAAGATTATTTAAACCGCTACTTCAAGCTGTGCATCGAAGAGCCTGGCCGGGCCTATGATCCTAATGCGCACATGGATTATCAGGCACAGATGAATACGCTGGGACAACGTACAGCTGAGTTGCATCAAGCATTATCTCAAAAGACCGGCAATTCCGCATTTGATCCTGAACGCTTGTCATTAAGTGAACTTACTGCTCACGCAGAGCAACTGCGAGCAAGGCTGATCGCCATTTTTGATAAATTAGAACAACTCTTCACACATTTGCCCGGACCATTGCACGATATGTGTAGCCATCTGCTCAGCATGCGGCTACGTATGCTGGATCGAGTCACTTATTCGCTGCCAGATGATCCAGTGTTATATAAGATTCGTATTCATGGAAATTATCATCTTGGTCAGATATTGATCGTTCATAACGATTTTATTATCACGGACTTCGAAGGTGATCCGGATCAGCCTCTGGAAATACGGCGTGCCAAACAATCCCCGCTCAGAGATATTGCAGGGCTATATTATTCGCTTTGTACCCATATGGCATCGGTGCAATATCGCTATCTTGCTGAATGTCCCGATCATCGTGATTGGCTGGAGCCTTGCGCGCAGCACTGGATGGCGACTGTCACCGATGCTTTTCTATCCGGTTACCGCACGGCAATTTCCGGTTGTTACATTTATCCGCTCGAGCCGATGCAAGAACAAAAATTGCTCGAATTATTCCTGCTGGAGAAGATGTTGAATGAACTGGATATCGCTCTTACCGAGCAATCTGCCGCACTGGAATCTGCGGTGCGGATCATGCTGAGTTTGATCGTTGATAACAAACTGTTTCCCGAGTTTTCTTCTGTACAACCCGCGGAGATTAAGTTGTGAGACGAAGCCATGCAATGCCCTTTGGCGTTCAATTTACCCCAGAGGGTAAGGTGCGCTTTCGCCTCTGGGCACCTGCTGCACGGCAGATTAAGCTTTTTCTTGATGATGAAGAGCCAGTACCGATGAGAGCACTAGAAGCTGGGTGGCATGAGTGGATAAGTGAGCTGGCGCAAGCGGGTAGCAGATATCGTTATCAAATTGATGATGGGCTTTGTGTGCCTGACCCTGCTTCGCGTTATAACCCAAATGATGTGCATGGAGCAAGTGAGGTAATCGACGCCGCGGCTTTCGACTGGCAAGATAGTGCTTGGCGCGGCCGACCGTGGGAAGAAACGGTGATTTATGAAATGCATGTCGGCACTTTTACTCCGCAAGGTACTTTTGCTGCCATCGAGCAAAAGCTAGATTACTTGGCTGAACTCGGTGCAACAGCCATAGAACTCATGCCAGTAGCGGGTTTTCCCGGTTCCCGTAGCTGGGGTTATGATGGTGTCTTGCTTTTTGCGCCAGACAGTATCTATGGCTCGCCCAACGATTTCAAACACCTGATACAAAGCGCTCATCATCATGGCATGATGGTACTGCTTGATGTCGTTTATAATCATTTCGGACCGGAGGGCAATTACCTGCACTTGTATGCTCCGCAATTTTTTACTGAGCGGCATCACACGCCATGGGGTACAGCTATCAATTTTGATAGCGATGAAAGCCAGATAGTGCGCGATTTTTATATTCACAATGCCCTCTACTGGCTTGAAGAATATCATCTTGACGGACTGCGGCTAGATGCCGTGCATGCGATATTCGATCATCATCAACCTGATATTCTTGAAGAACTGGCGCGGGCAATACGTGAAACGATCGGTGTGGAGCGGCATATTCACCTTATACTTGAGAACGATCACAATGCAGCGCGCTATCTTACGCACGGACAGAACAAGCAAGCCTATAATGCTCAATGGAATGACGATGCACATCATGCCTATCATGTATTGCTGACCAATGAACGTGATGGTTATTATGCTGATTATTCGGACAAGCCTATCCACCATCTGGGGCGTTGTTTGGTTGAAGGATTTGCTTATCAAGGTGAGACTTCTGCTTACCGCCACGGCACATCGCGCGGTGAACCAAGCGCTGATCTGCCTCCTTCGGCTTTTGTTACCTTTCTGCAGAATCACGATCAGATTGGTAATCGTGCATTAGGTGAACGCCTTGTAAGATTGGCTGCACCCGAAGCATTGCGCGCGGCTACCATCATTTTTTTATTGTCGCCCTCGATACCCTTGTTGTTTATGGGTGAAGAATGGGGAGCACGCGAGCCCTTCCCCTTTTTTTGTGGATTCAAGGGCGAATTGGCCCAGGCTATAACAACAGGGCGACGTGCCGAATTTGCTCACTTTGAATATTTTCGTGACTTTACTGCACGCGAAGCAATTCCAGATCCCTGTGCGTCACATACTTTTGATCTGGCACGGCTGGATTGGCTGAAACAGAAATGTTCGCCCCATCGGGAATGGCTCATGTTGTATCGAGAGCTGTTGGCTTTACGGCGGCAAGTCATTATTCCGCGGTTGGCTATTACCCATGGCGACAGTTATCAAGTGTTTGCATCGCATGCGCTGCGCGCTGACTGGCAAATAGGAAGCGATGCATGGTTGACAGTCTACGTTAATCTAGGAGCAGCATCGGCTGATTTGACTGCTGCGCCATCTGGCAGAATGTTTTATGGCAGCGTGGAGAATCTCGATCAACAGCTGTCATCTGGCATATTACCTGCATTTTCGGCAGCCTGGTACTTATTAGAGGATAGTAATGAATAGTAGTAAGGATGAATTAGAGTTACTGGCAGGGCTCAGTACTCTAGCTGATATTTTGCCTGCTTATATTGATAACTGGGAGCAGCAGCACGCGACTTCTCCAGCCACTCAACGGGCGCTGCTGACTGCTATGGGATTTGATATTTCTACACCAGAAAAAATCGCTGCCGCCATTGAGGAACGTAAATTACGTCCTTGGCAGCATATACTTGAACCCGTATCAGTGATCCGGCAAAACACACCTTGGGTACGTGTGGTTCTGCCGGATGCGTATGCCGATGAAGAATTGACATGGCGGCTTATTTTGGAAGGCGGCGGAAACCTAACTGGTCAATTTCATCCGCAGGAACTGACACCACTGGATACTCGAGAAGTGGGTGATGTAGATCACACAGCCTGGCAGCTTGAAATATCCGAATTGCCGCCGCCGGGATATCATTACCTGGAACTTTTGCATGCTGGAGAAATGATTGCGCGGCAATCGATCATTGTCGCGCCTGCTGTTTGCTATCAGCCGGTAGCAGTGACTGATTCCGGCCGCGTCTGGGGACCGTCCGTCCAACTTTACACGGTGCGGTCTGAACGCAATTGGGGAATGGGCGATTTCACGGATTTGCGACGCCTGGTGGAGCAGTGGTCATCGCAAGGTGCAGATATCATTGGCATCAACCCTGTGCATGCGCTGTTTCCACATAATCCGGTGCATGCTAGTCCGTACAGTCCTTCAAGTCGCCTGTTTCTCAATATTCTTTATCTTGATGTGGAAGCCATTGCTGATTTTCACGAATGTGAAGCAGTACACGCCATGTTGCGCACTCCTGAATTTCAGATACGCCTGGAGGGATTGCGGGCAACCGACAAAGTGGATTATGCAGGGGTTGCAGCGCTCAAACTGCCTGCGCTTGAAATGTTATATCGTCATTTCTGTGAGCAGCACCTCGCGCTGAATAGTAAGCGTGCTGAAGAGTTCCGGATGTTTCAGAAGCGTGAGGGCAAAGCGCTTTATCGGCATGCATTATTCGAGGCGCTGCAAGAGCACTTTCATAAGCAGGATCCTGCGGTATGGGGTTGGCCGGTTTGGCCTGCAGCTTATCGGGATCCTCAAGCGATTGAAGTAAGCGAGTTTGAAAAACAATATCAGGATCGCATCACTTTTTTTGTTTATTTGCAATGGCAGGCTGATCTGCAGCTTGCTGCCGTAGGATGGCGTTCACTTGAACTGGAACTTGGTGTGGGCCTGTATCTCGACTTAGCAGTGTCGGTGGATATCGGAGGTGCCGAAGCTTGGTCTAATCAAGCACTGTATGCTATCGGCATAGGTATCGGCGCGCCTCCGGAACTCAATAATCAGCTTGGCCAGAATTGGGGATTGCCTCCCTTTGTGCCAGACCGACTGCGCGAGGCAGCCTACGCCCCTTTTATTGCTATCCTACAGCACAACATGCGACATGCGGGGGCGCTACGTCTTGATCACGTGATGGGACTGATGCGTCAATTCTGGGTACCTGCAGGCGTATCACCTACCGAAGGTGCTTATGTGCGGTACCCTTTCGAGGATCTGCTTGGCATTTTGGCTTTAGAAAGCCAGCGTAATCAATGCCTGGTGATTGGTGAAGATCTGGGAACTGTACCAGAGGAAGTACGTGCTGCATTGGCGCCTTTGGGGGTATTGTCATATCGGCTGCTGATCCTGGAAAAAGAAGCTAGCGGAGATTTTATTGCACAAGCAAATTATCCTGCACAGGCGCTTGCAGCGGTAACCACGCATGATCTGCCGACTCTGGCAGGTTTTTGGGACGGACGTGACATCATATTACGCACTGATTTGCAATTATTCAGTTCTAACGAAGCCCGCAGAATTCAGGTCATTAATCGCGCTAAGGAGCGCGCTCATCTTCTACTGATGCTGGAACAAGCTGAATTGCTACCGGAAGGCGTGACGGTCAATCCTGTATCATTGTCTGCTGCGACGCCAGAATTTATTCAGGCAGTATATGTTTATCTTGCCCGTAGCCCATCCAAAATACTGATGGTGCAGATTGAAGATATACTGGGCGTACTCGATCAAATCAATATTCCGTCGACTACGACGCAGCATCCTAACTGGCAGCGCAAGTTACCTGTGAATCTTGAAGTCTGCCTATCAGATCGTCGCTTACTCGCTATGACGGCGGTGATGAGACAGGAACGCCCCAGAATCCGCATCGCGCCAACTTCCGCGAAAAAACAAAGCCTGCGAATTCCACTTTCCACTTATCGCCTTCAACTTAACCGCAACTTTACTTTCGTGCAAGCCAAGCAATGGGTGCCTTATCTGGCTCGCCTGGGTATTAGTCATATTTATTGCTCACCCTATCTCAAGGCGCGTCCCGGTAGCAATCATGGCTATGATATTGTTGATCATAATGCCTTCAATCCAGAAATCGGTACAAAGGAAGAATTTGAAGCTTTTTGCGCCGCGCTGCATGCACATAACATGGGACAAATTCTGGATCTGGTGCCGAATCACATGGGAATAATGGGAGCGGATAATCAATGGTGGCTTGACGTGTTGGAAAATGGCCCCATTTCAGTATATGCACCGTTTTTTGATATTGACTGGAATCCTCTCAAAGAAGAGTTGCATGGCAAGGTGTTATTACCTATCCTGGAACGTTCGTACGGTGATACGCTGGAAAGTGGTGAATTAACCCTCGGCTTTAATGAAGAAGTTGGTAGTTTCAGTGTATGGTATTACCAGCACCGGCTACCCATCACGCCTCGCGAGTATCCGCGATTGTTACAGCATCGCCTGAACTTGTTGAAAGCACAGCTTCCAGTTGATAGTCCTGATTTGCAAGAACTTACGAGTCTGATCACTGCGTTTGATAACCTCCCAACACAGGAAATCACCTCGCCGGACAAAATCCTGGAACGACACCGCGACCAGGAACTGCTCAAGCGACGTCTTGCAGCATTGGTAAATATCTCGGCACCCGTTCAGCAAATGATATCGGATACGGTCAACGATTATAATGGCAATCTGGAAGATCCTGATTCTTTTACTTTATTGCATGCGTTACTGGAGACGCAATCCTGGCGTATCGCCAACTGGCGCGTAGCCTCGGATGAGATCAACTATCGACGCTTTTTTGATGTCAACGATCTCGCGGCATTACGCATGGAAGATTGTCATGTATTCGAAGCCACTCACCAGCTCGTGCTGGAATTGATTACTGAAGGTAAAGTGGATGGGTTGCGGATTGATCATCCCGATGGGTTATTCGATCCCATGCAATATTTTCAGCGACTTCAGGATCGTGTTGCGATGCGATCGCCCTCCATGGAAGGAGAAAAAGCAGTTTATATCGTGGCGGAGAAAATCCTTGCCAGCCATGAATCGCTGCGTGAAGATTGGGCCATTCACGGCACTACGGGGTACGATTTTTGTAATCTGATCAACGGTCTGTTCGTCAATCCTCGCGCAAAAGCAGCACTGGAACGTACCTATCGTTCATTTACTCACTCGCAACTTGATTTTGAAGAACTCGTTTATCGCAGCAAGCACCAAATCATGAAACATGCGATGGCCAGCGAACTCAATGTCATGGCAGGGCAATTGAGCCGTATCTGTGAATTGCGGTCACATACACGCGATTTTACAACTAACAATCTGCGCCATGCACTTGCCGAGGTAACTGCTTATCTCCCTGTTTATCGCACTTATGTTCGTGATGGGCAAGTGACTGTACTGGATCGCCGCTATGTAGAGTGGGCAGTGGCGCGCGCCAAGAAAATGACTCAAACCCTGGATGTGAGTGTCTTTGATTTTCTCAGTTCTGTTTTATTGCTCGATGCTGCGATCGGTAAAGATCAACCTTATATTGATGCCATCACTGCATTTGCCATGAAGTATCAACAATTTTCCAGTCCCATCATGGCTAAAGGCTACGAAGATACGGCTTTCTATCAGTATCATCTTCTGAGTTCCTTGAATGAAGTAGGTGGTGATCCTCGCCATCTAGGTACTTCAATAAAAGCTTTTCATGCTGAAAACGGCAAACGTCGAGAACGCTGGCCTTATTCCATGCTGAATACTTCTACTCATGACAGCAAACGTAGTGAAGATGTACGTTCCCGCATCAATGTACTATCTGAAATACCTGCCGAATGGCATGAACAGGTAATGCGCTGGCGGCGGCTCAATAAGAGTAAAAAACAGTTAATCGACCGCAAAGAAATCCCTAGCGCTAATGACGAATATTTGATTTATCAAACTCTGATCGGTATATGGCCATTGGAGGAAACAGATTTGGTTAGGCAGGAAGCATTGATTGAGCGCATTGAAGCTTATATGTTAAAGGCAGTGCGTGAAGCGAAGCAATATACCAGTTGGATTAATCCCAACACGTCGTATGAAGATGGGCTGCAAGCTTTTATCCGAAAATTATTAAGCACATCAAGTACCGCCGAGAATACCTTTCTTACTGATTTCCTGCTATTTCAAAAACGTATAGCACGCTGGGGAATGTTTAACTCGCTGTCACAAACCTTACTGAAGCTGACTGTACCTGGTGTGCCAGATATCTATCAAGGCAACGAGATATGGAATTTTAGTCTTGTAGATCCTGACAACCGTCGACCCGTCAATTACTCTCAATGCCAAAAGTTACTCAAAGAAATGGAAGCATATTCCAGTATGTCTCGAAACTCGCTAACGCAACAAATAAGACAGTTGCTTAACAGCATGACAGATGGTCGTACCAAGCTGTATCTTACATGGCGATTATTGCAGAGTCGCCAACGCTGGCCTGGGCTTTTCCGGGATGGCGCTTATTTACCTCTCTCGACTGCCGGGCCTCTTGCAGATTATGTATGTGCTTTTGCCCGTCATGCAGACAATATTACCCTGATAGTGGTGACACCGCGCTGGTTCACACGGCTCACACCCACTCCTGATAAATTACCTTTAGGTTCTGAAGTATGGAATGAAACGGTTATTGAGACTCCTAATCTTGTTGTAGGTGCCCAAGGCATAAATGTATTAACTGGTGAGACGGTCTCAGTCATTCCGAAGGATAAGGAACCTAGCCTTTCTGTTTCCGTGGTGCTCACTTCTTTTCCCGTCGCATTGTTGCAGTTTTGACTGGCCAGTAAATCGGAATAATGTAAATTCTCCTGTGTTTGAGGCAGGCATGTAAGATCTGGTTGTCTGCCATACTGCACGGGATGAATGTGAAGCAGCAGAGAAGGAGGAACAGGAAACAGCTATTCGCGATGGCTAAACAGATTGCCGAAGAACAGAAGAAGAGAGCCGGGACGAGCCGCGAAGCTAGCAATTTCATATAAGAGTCATTTAAATTTAACAAATTAGATAATGCCGCTATCTAGGCCAGCAGCATACCTCTTCCAATCAAAGTAAGGTCCTGGATCAGTTTTGCGATCAGGCGCAATATCAGAATGCCCGGCGATATGTTTGATCGGATAGTGATTGCACAAGCACTTCGTCAGAGCAGTCAATGCTGTATATTGCGCATCGGTAAAAGGCGTGATATTGCTGCCTTCCAGTTCAATGCCTATCGAGAAATCATTGCAGCGCTCTTTGCCTTGCCAGCAGGAAACGCCTGCATGCCAGGCGCGATCATTGCAGGATACAAATTGTATTGTTGCGCCATCACGGCGGATGAAAAAATGTGTGGATACTTTGAGTCCCTGTAAAGATTGATAATAAGGGTGCGCTTGCGGGTTAATCCGATTCGTGAATAATTCAATCACACCATTGCCGTCAAATTCGTTGAGTGGGAGGCTGATGTTATGGATCACCAACAAGCTGATCTCAGTGCCAGCCGGACGTTGATCGAAATTAGGGGAAGCGATAAATTGGGCGGTATTCAATAAACCGGAAGCATCGATGTGCATGCGTTAAAATAAGCGGTAATTGCGTAGGGATGCATAGTAGCTCACTTGAATAAAACTTGAAAACCGATCATTCATAGATACAGCATGCGAGGCAAATTTATTACCCTGGAAGGCATTGACGGTGCGGGCAAATCGACCCAACTTACCTGGATCATCGAGTTATTGCAGCATGTGGGATTGCAGGCAGTGGTAACTCGTGAGCCCGGGGGAACACCGTTAGGTGAGCAGTTGCGTACTTTATTGCTGGATAAATCCATCACCATGCACCCGGAAACAGAAGCGTTATTGATGTTTGCCGCGCGTCGCGAGCATATCGATAAAGTGATTCTGCCGGCATTAAAGCAATGCCAATGGGTAATATCGGATCGCTTTACCGATGCGAGTTTCGCCTATCAGGGCGGCGGCAGAGGTCTGGATAGCGACAAACTGGCTATTTTGGAACAGTGGACGCAAGGCGCGCTGCAACCAGATTTGACGCTTTATTTCGATGTGCCGGTGGAGTTAGGGCGGCAGCGTGTCAGCCAATTAAAGACTACCGACCGGTTTGAAAAAGAGCAGGTTGATTTTTTTCAGCGTGTGCGCGCAGCTTATCTCGACAGAATCCGGCAGTTCCCTGATCGCATCAAATTAATTGACAGCAGTCGGCCTTTAATGGAAGTCAAAGCTGCAGTTGAGCAAACATTACGGTGTTTATTGAATCATGAGTGATATCTACAGTTGGCAACAGGGTATCTGGCAGCGATTGACGCAACACGGTGAATTTCGTAGCCATGCATTGTTACTAAAGGGAAAAAAGGGCATCGGCAAATACGATTTTGCGCGTCATCTGGCGAAGTCATTGTTATGCACCGCGCCTGCAGCAGGGCGGAAAGCGTGTGGGAAGTGCTTAAGTTGTGGATGGTTTGAGCAGAACGGACATCCTGATTTTTATCAGGTCATGCCGCAGGCGCTATCGGTCGATTCCGCTGAGCAGCGCGAAAAAGAAGAAAGGGAAGAAAAATCCAGTAGTTCAACAATAAAGAAAACCGCCAGCCAGCAGATCAGTATCGAGCAAATTCGTAAGCTGACGGAATTTGTGTATATGACTGGGCATCAGAATGGTTACAAGATTATTCTGATTTATCCTGCAGAGGCCATAAATAGCGCAGCAGCCAATGCACTGCTCAAAAAGCTTGAGGAACCACCGGAAAATGTTTTGTTTATCCTGGTAGCTCATCAAGCGCAACGCTTGTTGCCAACGATACGCAGTCGCTGTCAGCAGATCGCTATGCCGATACCGGACATTGAAACGGCGGTGGCGTGGCTAAAACAACATGCAGTGAATGATCCGCAAGCAAGTCTAGCTGCCGCTAGTTTCTCCCCGCTATCGGCTTTATTGCTGAATAAAGGCGAAAATGCAGTCTGTTACGAACAATTCATTCAGCAAATTGCTGATCCCAATCGGCTGGAGCCGATTTCTCTGGCCGCAGCCTTGCAATCAATTGATTTATCTACTACTGTCAATTGGTTACAAAAATGGTGCTATGACTTAGCCAGCTATCATATAACCGGGAAAATTCGCTATCATCTGAAGCGGCTGCCTGCAATCCAGGCGTTGAGCAAACAATTGGATTTGCATGCGTGTATCGCCTTTAGCCGGGCCTTAAACTCAAAGCAACAACTGTCCCTCCACCCACTCAATCCGCGTTTGTTTTTGGAAGAAATGTTTATCGACTATATGGCGATGATGCGCAAAAATATAAAAAATAGTGAGTCACAATTAATTCTGAAAAATTCAAACGTATGATGCCCCGTAATTACTGGCGGTGATTAACACGATCTCAGATTTTGTCTAGAGAAACTGTACACGTTGATTACGTTTAAGGTTCGACAAGTTCACTTTGAGCGTAATGAATACCTCATGTTATTGCTCGAAGACTACCTATCAAATTTTTAAAGGAACGAAAAGGCACCGAAATATATCTCATTTCCTATAGTATCTTATCGGCATTTATTTTATGATTTTACTCAAATTATTGGGTTACGGCTCATGTAGTAAATATTGGATCATGGCCTAGCTATCAGCTCAAGCGAGGGAGAGATGATGGCAAATACTCAATAATTAGTCTATTTCCGAATTTATTTATAAGGAGTGCTAGTCATGTCAGTTATTGGCAATTTCAGCTTACTCAACCTGAATGGTAGTAACGGTTTCCGTCTGGATGGAGTGGCAGCGGGAGATCAATCAGGCTTTTCGGTAAGTGGTGCTGGGGATATTAATGGTGATGGGTTTGATGATGTGATTGTCGGCGCTTGCCTGGCTGATCCGAATGGAGACGAGTCTGGGACCAGCTATGTAGTGTTTGGTAAGGCTACGGGTTTTGCTAATGTGCTGGATTTATCCAGCCTTGATGGTACTAACGGTTTTCGGCTGGATGGCACGTCGGCGTATGACCGGTTGGGCAGGTCGGTGAGTAATGCTGGGGATGTCAACGGGGATGGTTTTGATGATTTGATTGTAGGTGCCCGTCTTACAGATCCGAGCGGCTACAATTACAGTTACAGCTACAGTAGTGGATCCGGCGCCAGTTATATCGTATTTGGCAAGGCTTCCGGTTTTGGTGCTGCAATAGATTTATCCAGTTTAGACGGCAGCAGCGGTTTCCGTCTAGACGGAGAATTGGCATATAGCGCTTCGGGTCATTCGGTCAGCAGTGCGGGGGATGTCAACGGGGATGGTTTTGATGATTTAATTATCGGTGCTCCCGATCCGTTCGCCTTAACTCCTGAGGAGGAATACAGTAGATCTGGCAATAGTTACATCGTATTTGGCAAGGCTTCCGGTTTCATTGATACCTTGGATTTATCCAGCCTCGATGGCAGCAATGGTTTCCGCCTAAATGGGGAGATGGGTGATCATTTGGGTCATTCAGTGAACAGTGCAGGAGATGTTAATGGTGATGGTTTTGATGATTTGATCGTAGGCGCGCGTCAGATAGGTCCGAACGACTACAGCAATGGCTTTGGTGCCAGTTATGTGATATTTGGCAAGGCTTCCGGTTTTAGTGCTGCAATGGATTTATCCAGTCTGGATGGCAGCAATGGCTTCCGCCTGGATGGAGAGCTACTCGCGTATGGTACCGCCGGCCATTCGGTCAGCAGTGCGGGGGATGTCAACGGAGATGGCTTTGATGATGTGATTGTGGGCGCCAGTAGCGCCAGCTTGAACGGTACCAGTTATGTTATATTTGGCAAGGCTTCCGGTTTTGGTGCTGCATTGGATTTATCCAGCCTCGATGGCAGCAATGGTTTTCGTTTGGATGGGGAGTTGGGGTATAGCGCCCGGGGTCATTCAGTGAGCAATGCGGGCGATGTCAACGGTGATGGTTTTGACGATGTGATTGTGGGTGCCTCCGGCGTCGATTTGAATGGCATAAACTCTGGGGCCAGTTACATCGTATTTGGCAAGGCTTCCGGTTTCAGGGATACATTGGATTTATCCAGCTTGGATAGTAGTGACGGTTTTCGCTTGGATGGGATGGCGGAGCATGATTATTTGGGTAATTCGATCAGCAGCGCGGGGGATATTAACGGGGATGGTTTTGATGATTTGATTGTTGGTGCTCCTGGTGCTGATGTTAATGGCAGTAACTCTGGCGCTAGTTACGTGATATTTGGCAGTAGCGATTTTACTGGTGAGGTGACTTATGTGGGTACACCCGGGGATGACAGTTTCAGAGGTACATCGGCAACAGAGCGCTTTGAAACTGGTGATGGCAATGACACAATGATCGGTCGCGGTGGCGCAGATGTGTTTGATGGCGGCGCTGGCAACGACAATATCTGGGTATTTGACCTTGATTTCCAATTAGCGGATGGGGGTGCTGGTAACGACGTGCTGCACTTAACGGGTAGGAATTTGGATCTGAATCTGGCAAGTTATGGTGATAAAATCAGTGATATCGAAACTATTTGCCTGTCCGGTACTGGTGATAACACGTTGACCTTAACTGCAGCAGGCTTGCTCAACCTGTCGGATACTACGAATGTCTTGAAAGTGCATGGCAGTGCCGGCGACCGTGTTATGGGACTTGATAGTGGCTGGGCGGATGAAGGTCTTGATGCCAATGGGTATTTTCACATTTATACGCAGGGGAATGCGGTTTTGTTAGTCGGAGCAAACGTGACGACAGATTTTGTTTTTGGTTAGGAAAGATTTCATCATTTAAAGAGCAAAAAACTTAATGGATAATCATGAAACTGCCGCACCGACTCTGGAAATCACGACTTCGCGCCAAATGCTGTCCTGGTTGGCCGAGCAGCGTCTTGCCATAGCGTTGACAACCTACCAGATTGGCAAGCTGTACTTTATCGGACTTAAACCCGATAACGGACTTTCGGTATTCGAGCGCAGCTTTAACCGCTGTATGGGTTTGTGTTCGACACCGAATGGTCTGTATATGAGCAGTTTGTATCAAGTCTGGCGTTTCGAAAACGTATTCGAAGCCGGGCAGCAGCAAGACGGCTACGACCGGTTATATGTGCCACAAGTAGGTTATACCACCGGTGATCTGGATATTCACGATATGGCAGTGGATCATGATGGCCGACTGGTGTTCGTCAATACTTTGTTTGGTTGTCTGGCTACATTGAGTGAAACGCACAGCTTCAAGCCGCTATGGCGTCCTGCTTTTATCAGCAAATTGGCAGCCGAAGATCGTTGCCATCTAAATGGCTTAGCGATGAAAGATGGTCAGCCGGCTTATGTTACGGCTGTTAGCCAATCTGATGTGGCTGATGGTTGGCGTGAGCATCGTACCAGTGGCGGTATAGTCATCGATGTGAAGAGCAACGAGATTGTTTGTACCGGCCTATCTATGCCGCATTCGCCGCGTTGGTATAACGGCCGGCTGTGGCTGCTTAATTCCGGCACCGGGGATTTCGGTTATGTCGATCTTGAGACAGGTCGTTTTGAGCCGCTGTGTTTTTGTCCTGGCTATATGCGCGGCTTAAGCTTTCATGGTGACTTCGCTCTGGTAGGCTTATCCAAACCCCGTCAAAATAAAACGTTTAGTGGTTTGGCATTGGATGTCAACTTAAAATCACGCAATGCTGAGGCGCGCTGTGGTGTGCAGGTAATCGATTTGCGCACCGGCGATGCGGTCCATTGGTTGCGTATGGAAGGGGTGGTTGAAGAGCTGTATGACGTAGTGGCTTTGCCTCATGTGCGCCGTCCGATGGCATTGGGCTTTAAGACTGATGAAATTCGGCGGGTGCTGAGTATTGAAACGTAGTGCTTCCACTAACGCTGGGCAAGCTGGTATTTTTGTCAAATGACGAATTTAAAGCGTTTTTGTAGTGTGCTGTTCTCGAGCGGCTCGTAACTTCGTAATTTAGTCAGTATTGTTGATTGGTTGTGACAGCATAAATATGCAACCTAAAAATAATATAGAAAAATATCGTATCGATAAGTGGCTGTTCGCGGCGCGTTTTTTTAAAACTCGCTCGTTGGCGGCTGAAGCGGTTGAGCGCGGGCGGGTTACTTTGAATGATCAGCGGGTAAAACCTGCCAAGGTGGTTGCAGTAGGAGACATGCTAACGATCCGTATCGGTAATTATCAATATGTAATTAAGGTATTGGTATTATCCAATAAACGGGGTTCAGCAACGCAAGCGCAGCAGCTTTATAGTGAAACGGACGAAAGCCGGGAGCAGCGGCAAATACTGGCTGCCCGCTTAAAAGCGCAACCACAGCCATTTTTTACCAAAGGTCGACCCACCAAACGCGACCGGCGTGAGATAGAACGGTTTATCTCCAACCAGGATGAGTTCTGAATTTGTGAAGGAAGTATTACTGCCCAGTTTAATGACTATCACCCAGCGAGAGAGCAATGAACAATAAAACCTTTAATCTGGATAAAGACCAGTTGATTAAACAATCCTTCGTACAGATGGATATGCACTTGCAAGGTACAGACTACACGCAGGCGCAGAAACTGGCACTGACTTGCAGGATTTTGTTTGATAACGGGCATGATTCAGGATTGGCAGGGCAGATCACGGCACGTGGCGAAAAAACAGGAACTTATTTGACGCAAAGACTGGGTTTGGGTTTTGATGAAATTTGCGTGAGCAATCTCTTGCTTGTTAATGAAGATTTGGAAGTCTTGCAGGGCGACGGCATGGCAAATCCCGCTAATCGTTTTCATTCATGGTTATACCGTGCCAGACCGGATGTACAGTGCATTATTCATACTCATGCCATACACACTGCTGCACTGAGTATGTTGGAGGTTCCGCTGGAAATATCGCATATGGATAACTGTGTGCTGTATGATGATGTAGCTTTTTTGCCCAAGTGGCCAGGTGTACCGGTAGGCAACGAAGAAGGTGAGCTGATTTCCAAGGCGATTGGTAACAAACGCGCCTTGCTGTTAGCACATCACGGGCTGCTGGTTGCCTGCCCGAGCATTGAAGAAGCCTGTATTTTATCCATTGCTTTTGAGCGAGCTGCACGCATGCATTTGCTGGCAGCCGGTGCGGGCAAGATTCAACCCATTGACCCTGATTTGGGGCGCGAAGCACATGACTGGATTCTGCGCGGACAGCGCAGTACGGTGGGTTTTTCTTACTATGCACGGCGCAGTCTGAGAAAAAATGCCGATTGTTTACAGTGACTTTCGATTGAATTTGAACGCCAGATTAATCACTATCTTAGCTGCCAACGCATATATGAATTGTACTGGTTAGCTGTTTCGGTTAGAATCCGCTCTTCCCAGGCGCGTAGCTCAGTTGGTTAGAGCACCACCTTGACATGGTGGGGGTCGTTGGTTCGAATCCAATCGCGCCTACCAATATAAATCTCAATAAACCACAGGCTGATGTAGAGTCTTTTTTGTATCTGCCGACCTGATAAATTTAATTACCTATCAAACAACCGGGTATTAAATTTATCAGACGGTAGATAATTTCTATCTTTTTGCTTGTATTGATAGAATACCAGCACTTTATCGCAAGAATTTGGTTAAATATTTTAGGGAGGAGGGCGTCTTCCGGTAAAAAAGAAGAAGATTGCCATGATAATACCTATCACGAATGCAATCCAGGCAATTTGTGTAGCTGTACCTGCAATCCCACTAAATCCCAATACGCCAGCAATAATCGCTATGATTAAAAAAGTAACTGCCCAACTGATCATGTTTTTCTCCTTAATTTTCTATAACTACTGTTTATAAAAATTTCTTATTCTTTAAAATCAGTGCTAAGAATAAGAATACTAGAGTTCGAAAAACACATATTATTAAAACGATATAAGCAAGAGTCTATTAAAATCCCTACTATTAGTTAATTTTCCTTTAAATTTTTAAAAAAGTCGGTTCGATATCGTACGTTTGAAAAAAATGATAAGTATCCGTATTTGTTGAGAGGAAAGTTTATTAAACAGAATATTGAAACCGCATTCTCAAAATATCTATGGGAAGATTTCGTTTTAGTGTCATACACTTCTAAGCCTTGTTTAACTCGAGATTGACGACCGCTAGCGGAGTTGAAGCGGGGCCATGTAATACTTCACCATTCGTGTCAAAGCGTGATCCATGGCAAGGACAATCCCAGGAACGCTCTGCAGAGTTGAAGTGAACAACGCACCCTAAGTGAGTACATTTAGCAGACACTGCGTGCAATTGGCCTTGGTCATCCCTATACACTGCCCATTTGTGTGGGCCATCCTGAACAATTGCGCCTTGTCCTGCTGGAATATCCTGAATGGAGTCTACCTCGCCCCCTCTTAACCAGTCGCTATACTGGACCAGTGTGTTAGCTTGTTCCGTAACAAAGTCGGAAATGCCATGAATGACTTTGCGTGCTGGATTGTATATGGAAATCCATGGGTTATGCCGCCCCATAATATGATCGGTAATAATCAATCCGCCAATCGTGCCATGTGTCATCCCATTACCGGAATCACCTGTGATGACATATACATTATTATCATCCATGGGATTGTGCCCAAGAAATGCAGGTCCATCCGAGGGCTCTATGATTTCACCCGACCAGCGATATTCGACTGACTGTGCCATTGGGAAGCGTTCACGAACCCATTGTTCAATTTCATCATAGCGATGCTCAGGGTGAATGTCTTGCCCTACTTTATGATCCCTGCCACCCACAATGAGTATTTCAGAGCCGCTTTCGGACTCCGGCGTTTCAAGGCGCACATAATAATAAGGATCTCCAGTATCCCACATGAGAATGCGCGGCACGCTTTTCTTAGGAACACGGACACCAATGACATATGTTCTATATGCGGCTTGTTTGGTATGCATGACTACTTTATTATTGAAGGGAGTATTGGTTGCAACAACTACTGATTTGGCTTTAATTTCTCCGCCATTCGTACTCACTGTCTGCATTAATTTGTCGCCTTCAATCTTCAATGCACGAGTGCCACAATGGATGACACCGCTATTACGTACAAAAGCATTTGCTAATCCCTTCAAATAATTGAGTGGATGAAATTGGGCTTGGTTAGGATATTGTATGCAGGGGCCGGTAGTAAAACTTATGCCAGGAACTTGTTCCAGTTTCTGGACGGCGATGCCCGCTCTGCGAGCAGCTTCAAATTCCTTTTCGATATTTTTGAAGTCTTTCTCGGAAAATGCATATAAATAACCATTTAAGCGCTCAAATGAACAATCAATCTGCTCTTTTCCGATAATAGACTCGACTAAATCCACTGCTTTCGAAAAACTGTTGGCCACTAAGGCCGCATGCTCGGCTCCAAAATCACTTTCAATGTTGTGATACCACTCGTCTGGAGGAAAAAAATGCGCTGTCGTACGTCCAGTTTCACCAGAGCCAATGGAGTGGGCATCAATCAGTATTACTTTCTGATTTTGTTCGGTTAGAAGATATGCTGTGGTAAGACCGGCAATTCCAGCACCGATTACGCATACGTCGGTTTCAGCATCGTCCTCAAGCGGTGGAAAGGTAGGGAGCGTTGTCGTAGCCTGCCAGATGGAAGTGGAAGAGTCATTTCGAGTAGATTGCATGTCTTTTCCTTTATTAGTAACCAAACTCGGTTTGCACAATAAATTAAACGGCCGCATTAAAATCAATTTAGCTCATACATAGCTATGAGTCTGTGTGATGCAGCACATATCCAAAAAATTGGCCAAAGTCCCATCGAGAGCATGGTTTGAGACTCGCTTGGATGAACGCTTGTGATATTGAAGAGAAAATTTAGTCAGTAATTGGCAAAGGAAATTGCCTGACCCAGTCTTTCAGCAACTTGCCATAACCCCAGTGTTCCACTTCGATATAATGACGAGTGGATTCTTTGTAATTGACGCCGCCGCTGAGATGCTGATGCGGATTGGCCTTGCGTTTTCGAAGTACATCTGCCGAACTATGCCCATCTCGAACTGCTGTTGCAAATCGAGCCGCTGCCAGCATCTGCCAATGGACCAACCCGAACTGACCGCTATCCGGCTGGATCAAGCCGGCAATAAATAGCGAATCGTAATTTGGATGGAAGATATTGAGATACAAGTGGGGCCGCCCATCCTGCCAGTTTAGATGGCGGTTATCAATGAAAGGAAAACGGATCAAGTACCCGGTGGCAAACACGATCATATCCACTTCAATCGATGACCCGTCAATAAAATACACCGTGTCTCCGTCAAATCGCTCGATATCAGGTTTTGGTATGATGTCTCCTTGACCGACATAGTAGGGTAGCAGCGAATTGATTACTGGATGGGTCTCAAAAAGTCGGTGATCCGGCTGTGGAAGGCCAGTTCTTTCAGGCCGACCAACCAGGAGCCGGTGCAAGGCAGTTGCAGTCAGCCTGCGAAACCAGAGCGGCAAGCGCAGCGCTAGCAGCTGATCACCGACCTGATCGATAGGACGAGCGAAGATGTGCTTGGGCATGTACCAGTATCCCCTCCGTGTACTGTGCCATGTACAATCTGCAATCTGAGCGGCTTCTACGGCGATATCACAACCACTGTTTCCACCTCCAACGGCGAGAACGCGTTGGCCAGCGAAGATATCCGGGGTGCGATAATCAGCTGAATGTAGTGATTTGCCGGAAAACACTCCACGATATTCGGGCAATTTAGGAAACCAATTGTGTCCATTCCCAATGACCAACACGTCGAATCTTTCCGCATGACCATTCTTGAAGGTGATTACCCAGC
Organism: Nitrosomonas sp. Nm166; assembly: GCF_900112825.1. GTDB lineage: Bacteria > Pseudomonadota > Gammaproteobacteria > Burkholderiales > Nitrosomonadaceae > Nitrosomonas. The sequence continues at coordinate 52,143 of NZ_FONE01000018.1, forward strand.
CGGTGCGGGCATCACCCTCAGTGACTGGCTCGACACGAATCACCTCAGTGGAAAAATGAATGTGTTCAACCAGGCGAAATTGCTCGGCATAGGCTCGCAGGTAGGCCAGGATTTGAGAGTGGTGGGGATAGTCAGGATACTCCTGTGGCATCGGAAAATCGGGATATTCTGTGCCGGGCTTTGAAGAGATGGTATGGGTAGATCGATACACGCGGGCGCAAGGCTTTCCGTAGTTCCAGTTGCCACCAAGGTCATCTTCCCGCTCAAAAACATGCACTTCAAAACCATGGCAGAGAAAATGCCTGGCTGCGACAAGTCCGGAGCTACCAGCACCAATGACCGCAACTGTTTGCTTCACTGTACAACTACCAGAATCCGATTGAGCTTCTGCTGGTACATCATTCTCATAGCGACTATCCTCGAATACCATTGATATAAGATGCCGTCAGTTCATGGGCGGGTGTTTCAAAAATATGTTGGCACTGACCAAATTCAACAAGCTCTCCTGCACGCTCCTTTACCCAGAAAACTGCGGCGTAGTTAGCAATACGACGCGCCTGCGCCAGATTATGCGTAACGATGACAATGGTGTAGCGGCCGCGCAAGCGGCTGATCAAGTCCTCCACCACCCCGGAAGCAATGGGATCAAGCGCGCTGCAGGGCTCATCCATCAACAATATTTGTGGACTCAAAGCCAGTGCGCGCGCAATGCATAAACGCTGCTGCTGACCGCCCGACAGACTGTGTGCCGCAGTGTCCAGACGATCGCATACTTCATGCCATAGCCCGACATCGCGCAATACCTGTTCGATAATCGCTTCCACCTCGGCGCGTTGTTTAATGCCGTGTTCATGCAATGGCAGTGCGATATTGCGGCGGATCGACAACGGAAATGGCACCGGTTTCTGGAACACCATGCCGATTTGCCGCCGCAGTGCCTGCACATCACAGGCAGCATCATAGATATCGTTACCATCGATAAGAATCCGCCCTTGTACTTTGCAGCCAGGAATCAAATCGATCAAGCGATTCAGCGCTGACAGGAAACTGGTTTTGCCGCACCCTGAGGGACCGATCAAAGCGGTGATACAACCCCGGTAAATATCCAGTGTGACATTCTCCAGTGCAGTTTTAGTGCCATATTGAAGCGACAGATTTTTGACCTGAATCACAGGTTCTGGATCACAGCAGGCAGGGCCGGTTTGTAATGGTCCCAAGGTAAAAGCATTGTCACAGCAGCGATTAATCTGCGTAGATTGAGCTGGATTCGATGTCATCAAAGTATGATCCTTCTGCGTTGCAGGTCATAGGAAAGTTTCATGGCAAGAATATTGATGCACAACAGCAAAGCCACCAATACCAGAGCCGAGGCGTAAGCTGGTTGGTCGCCGCCGGGCACATTCATAGATAAATCGTAAATATGCAATGCCAAAGATCGCCCTGAATCGAGCAGTGAGCCAGGCGTGCGGTCGACATATCCGCTGGTGAATATCAAGGCTGCAGTTTCTGCAATCGCACGGCCGATACCCAGAAGCAATCCCGCTGCAAGTGCAGGCGCTGCCGCAGGCAATAATAGATGCACGAGCGCTGCCGTCTGCGACATGCCCAATGCCGCAGTAGACAATCGATAGCTTTGCGGTACAGCGCGCAAGCCGGCTTCCGCTGTACTGACAAGAATCGGCAACAGCATGCAGGCCAATGTCAAACCCCCGGACAAAATGGAAAACCCCATGCCCAGATAAATACTAAAGAATGCGTTGCCAAACAATCCAAAAACAATCGACGGCACACCGGCCAGCACCTGCAGGCTGAAGCGGATCGCTATGCCAAAGCGGCTAGCAGCGGGCACAAATTCAGCCAGCAATACTGCCGTTGTCCAGGCAAGTGGCAAGGCGGCGATTAAGGCCACCATCAGTATCCATAAGGTAGAAATCAGGATCGAACCAATACCGCCCGAACGCCCGGCATCGCGCGGCGATTCTGTTAGAAAATCCCATGACAAGTGGCTAACTCCGCCGCGTACCAGATCAATCAGTATCCAGACAAAAACGGTACTGACCGCTAATACCGCCAGGTAGATCAACCATTGCACCAAGGAATCACGGTATAACAGCCACTTATTCATGCGGAACTGCTCCAATCCTGATTGTTTCTTCTTAACCAGCCAGCCGTTGCTGCAAGCAGCATGACCAGCAGCATCAGTAACAGGCCAGTTACAAACAATACTGCGCGGTGATCTCCCATGGCATAGGCCATTTCCAGCGCAATATTGGCGGCCAGGGTACGAATGGGGTCAAACAGGGTAGTAGGATGCTGCACGACATTGCCAGCAACCATTAAAACTGCCATGGTTTCACCGAGTGCCCGTCCCGCAGCCAGAATGATGCCTGCGACAATTCCTGTTTGTGCCGCAGGCAATGCAACGCCATAAATCATCCCCCAGCGCGACATTCCTAATGCCGCTGCATTTTGCAAAAATTCATCAGGAATCGCTTGCAGCGCTGAGAAAGCAGTCAGCGTGATGGTAGGTAGTATCATCAATGCCAAAACCAGGATCGCAGCCAGCAAACTGGCACCCGGCGGATGCCATTGCGTGATGAGCGGAACCAAAGTGGTCAATCCCCAGAATCCAAAAACTACGGAAGGAATACCCGCCAGTAATTCAATCAAGCGCTTATACGGCGTGGCAAGATGAGCAGAAGCATAAAAGACGATAAATAGTGCGGAAGCAAGACCCAGTGGAATCGCCAGCAGCAATGCACCAATACTGGCCAGTACAGTGCCCGACAACATCGGCATCAAATTGTAGGATGCTTCGAGCGGGTGCCACGATGCATCCAGCAAGAACCGTGCGGGGGCCAGCTGAAACATGGCAGGCCACGATTCACGCAATAAAAAAAACAGAATCAACAGCATGACCAGGGCGGCAATTACCGCCCCGAAACGCAATACCCACTGTACCAGTTTGTCAGTCACGGAATGGGACAAGATATTGCGCTTCGACCAGATCATGCGCTTGTGGTGAACGGGCAAATTCAATGAAGCGCTGGATTAATCCCTGTGGCTCGCGGGACATCACCAGATTGAGCGGGCGGGACAAGGGAAAAGTTCCGTTACGCACATTGGCGACAGAAGCTTCTACACCATCCAACGCTAATAACCCGATAGGTGCACCCCGCTGGGCTTCATATTCTGCCGCGCCAATGGATACATAGCCAATGGCATGTGGATTGCCTGTCACAGCCTTGATGCCTTGCGCGTTATCACCGATGATGATGTGTGGTTTGATTTCACTGTTTTTCAATTGGAAATAGTGTAAAAACAATTCCAGTGTTGAGCGTCCCTCAGCTTTATTGATCACAATAATTCGTGCATCGGCTCCTCCCACTGCTTTCCAGTTGATTATTTTGCCGGTATAAATATCTGCGATCTGCTGTTTGCTGAGCGCGATAACCTGATTGTTGGCATGCAGAATAATGCTGACGCCATCCAGCGCGATGGTAAACGCACGCAAGTCATGCTCATCCGGTTTGAGGGCGCGCGATACCATCCCAATGTCGGCAATGCCATTCCGTGTATCCTGTATGCCGCGCGCAGAACCGCCGGTTTGCACATCAATGCGTACACCAGCGTTGATGGCCTCAAACCGCCGCGCAATTTCACCCATCAGCGGCGCCACGGTACTAGAACCTGTTAACACCAGCCGCTCCGATGCAGCGTTTACGTTAGCTACCATGTGAAGCATCGCTATAATAAAAACCGAACAAAACAATAAGAAAATTCTGTTATTGGAAGTATCCATATTTTTAATATTTAATAACTAATCAAATTGATTAAAATTAATGACTTCGTTAAGGATAGCCTCTCTGGTTTCTTGTGTATTTTTGAGACTTGTTGGTGTGTGACAAATAAATTTAGGCATCTTGTTTTAGGTGACTTCCTTGTGAGTCAGAGTAAGTAATTTAACTATTCTATTAGCTAAACGAGCTTTCACTAAACTTCAATAATTCCAGTTATGTGTCTCGCCGCAAGCATGACAATAACAAGCATAAAGTGCGTTATACATCACCTTTCCGTATGGGCGGATTCGTATAATAAGTGCAATTTTCTGAGTTGGGTGGTCAGCTGTTATATTTTGACCATTTAACTTGCTAAAGGAAAATGCCAAATGAAGTACAAACAAC
>NZ_FONE01000030.1 GCF_900112825.1 Nitrosomonas sp. Nm166
GCACGGTAGCTGCCGGAGGATGAGCGCGGGTGATCCACCGGGAATTGCAACGCGGCATGGTCGTCACCCAGTTGCTTGCGCCAGTACGCTAATTGTCGCTCTTTCTCACCGGCTTCCAGCCAGTTGCGTTGCCACAACGTATAGTCACCATAGCGGATAGGCAGATTGTTGAAGCAGACAGCTTTCCCTTGTGCATGTGCCTGATAGCACATTGCAAGTTCATTTAACAGGATTTGCATCGAAGCGCCATCCGAAACAATGTGGTGCATTACGATGACCATAATGTTGTCCTGTTCCGCCATCCGGATCAGGGCAACCCGCAACAATGGACCTTGCGTCAGATCAAAAGGTGACGCAACAATACGTTTTATTGCCTCGGCAGCTTCTTTTTCACGCTGTGAAGCGGACAGATCCTGCAAATCAATATTGGCAATCATTAATGACAATACCGGCTGAATGATTTGTTCAGCTGAGCCTGTTGCACTGATACGAAAAATTGTGCGTAACGACTCATGCCTATCGATCAGATTCTGAAAACTGGCATAGAGCGCTTGTTCATCCAGTGCACCCGATAAGCGTAAGGCATACTGAATATGGTAGGCGCTGCTGACGGGATCAAGCTGCCACAGAAACCAAAGGCGCTGTTGCCCATAGGATAAAGGTAATACATCGATCTGATCCTTACTGGGTAATATGCGGTTTTCAGGTATTGAATAAGTAGGTTTTGTCGATATCAGATATCTGATTTCCGCAGCGCACTGATGCAATCGCGGATGCTGAAACAAGTTGCGCGGAGTAAATGGGATGTGCCATTGGTCTGAAATGCGCGCCACAACTTGAACAGCCTTCAGTGAATTACCACCCATGGCAAAAAAATGAGCTTCGCGTCCCACACCGGTACGATTTAATACCGCTTCCCAGATGGCTGCCACTGCACACTCCGTTTCATCCATTAACGACTGGGAAGGCTGCTGGCTCCCACCACGTACAAAGTGACCGTATTCGTAGATGGCATAAGCATCCAATGTGCGTTCGCGCCAACCTTGACGGCAGGCAGAACGTTGTAGCTTGCCACTGGATGTTTTGGGCAGCGCGCCTGGATTTAACAGTACTACCACTGATAAAGGTTCGTGGCAACTGGCACTGACTGCTTCACTGAGCGCCTCCACCAGAATTTCAGCGGCAATGAGTTTCTGCGTACTGCGCGATACTTCAACCGCAACGCCGATTCCTTCACCATCTTCGTTTTCGACTGCAAATGCGGCTATCCTTCCCTTACGCACAACCTCTACTTCTTCCTCAATGATCAGTTCGATATCCTGAGGATAAATATTTTGTCCGCGGATGATGATGAGATCCTTAAGCCGTCCCATAATGTACAACTGACGAGCATGAATGAAACCCAGATCACCGGTGCGCAGCCAGCGTTCGCCTTCATGCTGCAGAAAAGTGGCTGCGGTTTCCTGTGGGCGTTGCCAATAACCATGAGCCAGACTGGGCCCATCCGTCCAGATTTCACCAACAGTGCCGTCTGCCACGGGAGTCAGCTTTTCCGGATCGACGATCTTGACCGTATGGCTGGAGGCCGGGAAGCCGCAGGCAACGACCGGTATTCCCTGGGTCACCACTTCCGCCTTGCCTTGCGCCAGCAATTCAGCAGAAAATTCACAGGTCTTCATTCCTTCTCCACGCACGCCGCCGGTCACAAACAGCGTTGCCTCAGCCAGACCATAGCAGGGATAGATTGTACTGGCTGGAAAACCGGCTGGCTTAAAGCGTTCGATAAATGCGCACATTGTTTCTCCGCGTACCGGTTCTGCGCCGGAAAAGGCGACACGCCAGGTCGACAAATCAAGTTCCTGTAATTGCGAGCTTCTCACGCGCTCGACGCAGAGCTGGAAAGCGAAATTGGGAGCGCCGCTGACGGTGGCACGATAGTGAGAAATAACCTCGAGCCAGCGTACCGGTCTTTCAATAAAAAACTTGGGTGTCATCAGAATTGCCGGAATACCTCGATGTATCGGCTGCAGCAATCCTCCGATCAATCCCATATCATGATACAGTGGAAGCCAGCTCACAAAGATATCATCAGCACTGATTGACATGCCTTCTTCAAACGCCCTGGCATTCACCATCAGATTATGGTGACTGACCATCACGCCTTTGGGGGTGGAAGTTGATCCAGAGGTATATTGCAGAAAAGCAATGTCATCATTCTCTGGTATATGGGCACGCCATCTGGTTGCGTTATTTTGCGCTACCGTGTCAACCGTCAGAATCTCAACACCTGCCAATTGTGCGATTGCTGCATCACCGATCAGCGACAAGTTCCTACTGATGGTGATAATACCTTGCGCCTTAGCATCCGTAGCGATTGCAAGCAACCTTGCCAGATGCTGTTCCCGTATCGACTCCGGAGGAAAAACAGGTACCGCAATTACCCCTGCATAAAGACAGGCGAAAAAACCAGTCACGTAATGCTCATCATTATCCATCAGCAATAATGCGCGCTCACCGGGTGCAAAGCGGTCCTGCAGAATAGCAGCAAGCGCTTTGACCTGCAGATCGAGCGTCGCATAGTCGAATTGCCTGTCAACCAATCCATCACCATCCGCATTCACAACAATCAACGCAGTATCAGTTGGACAGTCGCGGGCAAGCGCCTGCAAATGGGTTACAAAGTTGTCAGGATAGTCACGAGATGGAATCAATCTAGTATTCATGATTTATACCTAAAGAATCTTGCTGTATCAGCTAATTAATTGATAGCAGTGTTTAAATTTCTTGATTCATAGTTTTTGCAGTAGCATTTCAATTTGAATCATGTGAATTGTCAGCAATCACAGAGAGAAGCGTTGGATTGCGATCGCATTGCCGATTGTTTTATCAGCGCCAGTGCTGCCTTATAATGCGCCGGCGCATCAATTGACCAAGCGCTGACACTGGACCACTCGGCAAGATCATGGGCAATACAATAACTTCCGTCACCATTCGGTAGCACGGTAATAGCTCTCAGATGGTCAGCAATTCCGAATCCCAGCGCTTTCAGCACAGCCTCCTTCACCACCCAGAGCTCAATGAAGTGCTTGACTGGCCAAAGCTTCCAGGCACGTTCAGTCGGAGAAAGCACATGCCTATCCAGCCCAGTCACATCCCGATGGCATTGCTCGATGTCGACTCCAATTTCTCCAAGCGTGGATAAGGCAATCAATGCGAAACTGCCGGCATGGGAAATATTAAATTTGATGTCAGGATGCGCCGGTAAGCGCGGTTTTCCAAATTGATCTGCTTCAATTTTCAATGTATCAGGCGATGCCATCACACGCTCTGCCAGCAAGCGACGCAGCGCTGCCCGTGTCGCAATGAAACGCACGCGATCCTGCTGCTGAAGAAAACGCTGTGCCCGGACTTGCTCATCAGCGCTTAACAATGACCAGTCATGGCTCAGTTGCGTTGAGCCCGGATTGAATTCGAGCAGCCAGACCTGAATGCCATCAGGTACCGTCTTAAGCAGTTGCAGATACCCCATGCGAGATCTCCATCTGACTTTCCACCAAGCGCTTTTTTAATGTGAACATAAACCACTCTTCAGATTGACGCAGGAAGAAATGACCGCCATCAAACCAGTCCAGCGTAAATGTCCGACTGCTTTCTAATTGCCAGGCGTTCAGTTTTGTCGCGCCAATCTCATCTGTCCGTCCACCAAAACCATAGATCGGAATGGGCAAAGGTGGCAATGAAAGATACTGAAAACTTCCACACACACGATAATCTATCCGTAATAAATCCAATGTCATCGCCAGCAATTCGCGGTTGTTAAACACTTCTGTCGGTGTACCACCCTGTTTACTTAGGTCTGCAATCAGTGCAGCTTCACTCTGCATCCTGGTATAGCGCTCACTATCCTGGCAACTCGGTGCCGCACAACCCGACACAAATAGTGCCGCAGGTGGTGGTAATTTCCGAGCACATAGACCCTGAGTAATGCCATAAGCAAGCAAGGCACCCATGCTGTGACCAAAAAGAACGTATCGCTCAGGCAGCGCAGGCGCCAGTTCGTCACATAAACTTTTTGTCAGCGTCGCATAACTTTCTTTGGGTGACTCATTCAATCGGCTACCACGACCCGGCAATTCAATGGGTTGCAACTTTACCCAGGCAGGCAATAATTTTCTCCAGCGCAAGTACATTGCTGCGTTCGCACCTGCATAGGGCAGACAAAATAGTGTTAATGGTTTCAGCATAAGTAAAGCGCCTAGTGGGCGTTATCCATAAAACGCCGCAGGCTAAGCGGGCGCATGTCTGTCCAGACTTCCTCAATATGATTCAAACAAGTCTTTTTATCTCCCAACATGCCCGTATCCCGCCACCCTCCTGGAATCGCCTTCCATTCCGGCCAGATAGAGTATTGTCCTTCATGATTGACTAGTACGCGAAACACGCCATCTTCGCGGTCAAAACAACTTGTCATAGCAAATACCTCAAATTACCGATTAAATATTATGATTTTTAAATAAGAATGCTTCTTATTCATACAAGACGAATCGGCTTATAAAGAATACAAAAATTATTCACCCTACCAGTTCCGCCGATTCCTTGAGGAAACACCCCAGATTCACAAAGAGACATAAAAATTGTCAGAAATTTTTTAGAAATCATAAGCATCTCCTTAAACTATTTTGATTAAAATATGAGTAAATCTCTATAGTCTTGCGGATGCTTTGCTCAAAAAAATATTTCTGCAATGATCCATTGCTTCATGGATAAGAATGTTTATCAGCGAAGTAGAAATATTTAACTCATCGGCAATCATTCGGTGCGTATAGCCATCTATTCGATACAGTTCAAAAACCCGCCTTGTACGTTCTGGAAGCTTGGTCAACGCTTCTGCAATTAATGTGAGATGCTGACAAGTAATTGCATGAGTTTCTGGTGTTACCGCTAGCACTGGCACGGGCAATCCTTCCTCATCGGTTTCGAAAAGCTCTGTCTCAAATGCAATACGCCGATAATGATCAATGGCCAGATTACGGACTATCTGAAATAGATAAGCTAGTGGTTGCCTCACTTTTTGCTTGACTGATGATTCAGTAATCTTGATGTAGGCATCCTGCACAACATCTTCTGAACGCTCCCAATCCCCTAAAATTTTATATGCCGCCCGACGCAACTGCATTCGATTTGCGATAAATACTGTATCTAATTGTTGAACCCACTTTTCGACTGGTTCCATCACAAGCCTTTATTATTAAGACATTATTAACATGAATGATAATAATCATGATAATGATAATTATTATTATTTATACTTATACAAGTAGACTACGCTAAAAAACAACTGCTTTGCCAGATTTGAGCAATAACTACAAAATTAAAAAGCTCCAAATGGCTGAACTGGCTGAATCACAAGCTGCTTAGTCTGCTTCATTCAAGCGAAGGCTGATATCGTAATAGCCCATGTCTATCAGAAGCATATTCTGCGAATAGAAGATAATAATGATAATCATTATTATCTAAATTGTAAATAATCACCGCTGAGAAATTTTGAAGGGATGTTCAAATGTGCACAAGCAAAAAAACAATTCCAGGAATCGCATACTCAGGTAAGAAAATGACATTTTTTGTTATTTACTGACAAATAGGAGTATCCGCTGGGCGTTTCGCTCGATTTTGAAAGGAATAAGAAGGATAAGATTGATTAATGATAGAGCCTCCAATGAGTCAGTCATTAAATCATCATCAATCAGTATGCAAGCCTGGTATGCCAATACGTTGTATATGAATAGCATTGTTTCCTTCCTCATAAGCGAGCAATTTACCTTCCTTTTGCCAGAGACGAAATGCTAGAGAATAGGATAATACCCGGATCGGATAATCGCGCGGTAGTGTTTGCAAGTATGGTTGGATCGTGGTGAAATCAGAAGCGCCATATTGTTGCATGATAAAACGCAGCCCCCCGTTGGCAGGGCCGATATTATAGGCGAGCAGAGCCAGAAAAAGATCACCTTTCATTTCAGCCAAATAGTGTTTAAATGTCGCTGCGGCGATAAAGGCGTTGTGCCGGGGATTTTCTAGAGAGATTTTTTCCGTGCCTAATCTTTTATAGGCTTGAGTCATTACCGTTTTCGGAACCTGGGTGATTTGAAACAAACCACGCCCGCCATCGCTGCTCTCTCTTGGTATAAAGGAAGACTCTGCTGCTGCAATACCTTGTAATAGATTGACATCAACATTAAAAGCGCTGGCTGCATTCTCGATAGCCTGTTGATATTCCTGGGCTCGTTTTATCATTTTCTGCAGCTGTGTTGTATTATGCCTGCGATAAGCAGCATAAACTTGATGTGAAATTGTCATTCGACCGGCTTCTTCTTTGCTTCCAACCAGGGTGCGGAAATTTCCATAAGCTAGCGTGAATTGATCGTGGATAGCAAACCAGATAATCAGCAAAGCAAATGAGAGAGATAAGACTGGCGCCAGAAATTCAGAATAAGATTGCAACCATTTTCTCAGCTTCCACCAACCGATGAGAAAAACAGAAGCAGCTAGTATCAAAGTCAATATGCCAAAAGCGAAGGGTAGCAAACTACCGAAAAAACTGGTCCCCGAAAAGCGATTGGCAGAATAACCTAGTATCACTATGATGAGTGAAATCGCTGTAATGCCTAGGCCAAATATTTCTATGCTTAGCAGCAGCAATTTTTGCCGAAATTCACCAGGCAGTTTCTTCTTCGGTCGTTTGCGGGATATAACTTTGCCAGTGCTCGCAATTGACTTACGCTTGCGCTTGGATTTTAGCTTGACGTCATCAGGTATAGATCTGCTGAAATTAGCTGTTTTATCCATTGAAATCAATTTTAAGCAGTCTCATAAGTCAGTTAAACCTAAGAAGCCCTGAATGAGCCACCAAGCAAGATGAGGTACAAAGCGGGGGCGGAACATAGGAATGAGGCATATCGGGCAGATAGACGAGCTTTCGAGTGCCGCCCCATGCAGCTCTCTGGCACAGACACTTATTCAGGACTTTCCTAACAGTTAAATGATACGTTGCGTTTATAATGCTTCTCTTCTTCAGAAGCGTTACTAAAAAATCATTGAAGACATGCTCCACTTCTCGCACTAATTGTAGCATCTTCTACTCCAAAATCCGCTCCACTTCTCTCCTTAACAATCTTTTCATCATTCCAGATCGGAATTAAAAAAACTCCCTACCTTAGCTCGGCAAGTCCTTCTTCAGATCCGATCTCAAATATTGGCACAATTTGTGCTTTATCACTATTGCAGTACTAAAAAGGCAAACTCTGCGAAAGCAGGGGACGCAAAGTCACTGATCTAACGGGAAAATCCCCATGATGGCAGGACTGCAGGTAACACACTCGTGCAGGTCGCATATGTGATTTGACGAGCATCGATCAATAAATTCGATAGGTATCCGCGCAGTTCCGTCCTTTTAAATTATAAGGAGGAATTAAATATGAACAGCAATAGCCAAGCATTACTGGCCCCTAGTCTACTACCGACTATCATCAAACCCAATCAATCTACTGCAAACAGACAAACGCATCATGCCGCATTGATCGCATTATTATTCTTTATTAGCATGATGCTGGTTCCGTGGGGAACAGCGCTGGCTGGCGCCACTCCGGCTGTGACAACTCCAGTCAAATGGCATCCAGGTCATTATTACTCATTGATGGAACATGGAAAAAATTCTTCTTGGTACTTGTCGATGGTATATAGAGAACTTAAAGCAACACCAGCATTGCGTGGCATACAGATTCGCTATTCATGGGCAGAACTAGAGCCAACTGAAGGTGTATATGATTTCTCGCAGATCGCGAAGCGGCTCTCCGAGCTTAGCGCAATTAACAAACGCCTCATTATCATGTTGGATATGAGGACATTTGACCATTTAGAAGAATTTGTACCAGACTACATTAAAACGAGTACCTATGAAGGAGGTGTATTTCTCTATGATAGCGTCATCAAAGACCGCCAAGGACACAACATCAAGCTGTGGAATCCACTAGTACATGATCGACTGGTTGCGCTAATTCGCGAACTGGGAGAACGCTTCAATTCAGACCCCCACTTTGAAGGTATCGGTATAACAGAAACCGCTATAGGAGATCCTGTAAAACCATTATCTAGCACCCAAATAAACGGTTATTATGAAAATATGCTGAGTCTACAACAGCAGATGCGCAATTACTTTCCTAATACCGTGACATTCCAGTTCACCAACTATCCACGGCCGATTCTAGAATCATTTATCGGAAAACTGGAAGAGATGGGAACGGGATTGGGTGGACCAGACACTTTCCTGGAAGAACCCGGATTACTCTTCCCCAGAAAGCCACACGGCGTCTATCATTACTATCCTAAACTTTCGGGAATTGTGCCTCTAACACCTTCGGTAATGTCTGGAAATTATAAAAATACCAGGACCGATGGAAGCGGTTATAAACCCACCGTCTCAGAACTTCTTGCTTTTGCACGGGATAAACTGAAAGCCAATTACATCTTTTGGACACGTAACCCAGATTATTATCGCAAAGTATTGGAATTGCTGAACATGAAAGCTCAAAAAACTACACTTTCGGGTGGATTAGATTCAACTTGCCCCAGCGCCTTTTCCTCATGTGTAGATTAGCAGTTTCCTGAACAGATTCATTGAGTGCAGGTCATACTCTCAAAGTATGAACCTGCACCTCGATCAACCCCCTAGCAATTTGTTTCTTTATCTAAATCATGCAAAGAAAAGATAACTCCCGCCAACGGCGGCAAAGTAATCACAATCGAGTCAGTAAAACTCAGCCATGGTTCTTGCGAAGAAGCAATACACCCTGCATTGCCCATATTGCTGCCGCCGTAATAAGTTGAATCACTGTTAAATATTTCACGGTAAACACCACCCACAGGAACGCCCATGCGATAACCGATACGTGGGACCGGTGTAAAGTTGAGAATCACCAATACAAAAGTACCATCTTTAGCACGCCGCATGTAGCTGATCACGGACTGATCGATATCCTCACAATCGATCCAGCTAAATCCTTCGGCAGAAAAGTCGAGTTGATATAAAGCCGAGATGGATTTATAGCAACGATTCAGGTCGCGCAAAATCGCCTGTACACCGGCATGTCGTTCTTGCTGCAGCAATGACCAGTCCAGTTCATGATTAACTCGCCATTCCTGCTGCTGGGCGAATTCATTACCCATAAAATTGAGTTTCTTGCCCGGCCACGTCATTTGATAAACCAATAATAGACGCATATTGGCAAATTTCTGCCAGGTATCACCGGGCATTTTATTAAATAATGAGCCTTTTCCATGCACCACTTCATCGTGCGAAAAAGGCAAAATAAAGTTTTCGGTATACGCGTAGAGTTGGCTGAAGGTAAGCAATTGATGATGATAGCGCCGGTAGATAGGATCTTGACGCATATAAGACAAGGTATCATGCATCCAGCCCATATTCCACTTCATCGAAAAACCCAGGCCACCGACATAGGCCGGGCGCGATACCGCCGGCCATGCGGTGGATTCTTCGGCCAGCGTCAATGTCCCTGGAAATTCCCCATGCACCATTACATTCAGGTCGCGTAGAAAATCGATCGCCTCGAGATTCTCTCTACCCCCATATTTATTTGGCAGCCATTCGCCTTCCCTGCGAGAGTAGTCCAGGTACAGCATGGAAGCCACCGCATCGACCCGCAATCCATCCAGGTGAAATTCAGAAAGCCAGTAATAGGCACTGGACAACAAAAATGATTTCACCTCGTTGCGGCCATAATTAAAAATATAAGTACCCCAATCTTGATGAAAACCCAGGCGCGGATCTTCATGTTCATACAAGGCTGTACCATCAAAACGCGCTAACGCGAAGGCATCTTGCGGAAAATGTGCAGGTACCCAGTCAAGGATTACACCGATCCCCGCCTGGTGGCAGGCGTCTACAAAAAACCTGAAATCATCGGATGAACCATAGCGGCTGGTAACAGCAAAATATCCCGTCGTCTGATAACCCCATGATTCATCCAGTGGATGTTCTGAGATGGGCATCAACTCGATATGGGTATATCCCATTTCCAATACATAAGGCAGCAGATGCTGGGCCAGTTCCCGGTAGGTATAAAAACGCCCATCCGTATGGCGCTTCCATGAGCCAGCATGAATCTCGAGGATATTCAGTGGTGCATGCAGCCAATCCCAATTTACGCGATTCGTCATCCATGAGGCATCGCGCCAATCATAGACCCTATTAACAGCTGTTAATGCCGCAGTGTTGGGTCGGAGTTCAAAGCGCTTTCCATAGGGATCGGTCTTAATGAGAATTTCACCGCTATCCCGGTTACGAATTTCAAATTTGTACAGTGAATCAGGCGGCAATTCCGGAATGAACAGCTCCCACACGCCACTGCTATGATGCACTGCCATTGGATGAATTCTTCCGTTCCAATGATTGAAATCACCCACTACGCTGACACGCTCCGCGTTGGGCGCCCATACTGAGAAACGCATGCCGTCAACACCGGCATTGTTGACAGGCTGAGCACCTAGCGTACGATAGGCTTGCCACAACTTGCCTTCATTAAACAAATATAAATCGTGAGCAGAAATCTGCAGTGGAAATGCATATGAATCATAAGCTTCATAAACTATATGCTGTAATCCTTTTTTTTCAATGCGTAATCGATACGGCATATCAGGTAGAGATTTCCCACGCCATTCAAAAACCCCATCCGAATGGATCCGTCTCATTGGCTCAAAACCTGCCGTTGTCCTAATCCATATATTCTCATCATATGGACGAAATACGCGCACTACAGCCTGGCCGCGTTCTTTATGCAACCCCAGATAAGCGTAGGGGTCATATAGCTGCGCATTCAGCAGTGCCTGTTGAAGCAGATTGGTTTTACTTGTAGTAATCACATTTATAAACTGGCTAGCTTGATTAATGAATTATAGCTTGTCTAATTTTTGACAAATGACAATTAAACTAAAAGTACGTAAGAAATGCCATAATGCGATAACATATTGACGACACGAATCATGAAGGCATATCGCTATGGATAATAAAATCAGTACATTGGAAAGTGAATTCGGAGCACAGTATACAAGCAGCATACGTTTCCACAGCAACCTTTCGAACGATACCATCGCGCTGGTACTGGCGGGCGGGCGTGGCAGCCGTTTACATCAACTGACGGATTGGCGCGCAAAACCGGCAGTTCCTTTTGGTGGAAAATTCCGCATTATTGATTTTCCACTTTCCAATTGCGTCAATTCAGGCGTCCGGCGTATCGGTGTGGTCACGCAATACAAGGCGCAGAGCCTGATTCGCCATATTCAGCATGGCTGGAGCTTTCTGGATGGCCGCTTTAAAGAGTTTGTCGAACTGCTGCCAGCCCAGCAACGAACCGCCGAAGAAACATGGTATCAGGGCACAGCCGACGCGGTATTCCAGAATATCGATATCCTGCAACGCCATGATGCAAGATATGTATTGGTACTGGGCGGCGATCACATTTACAAGATGGATTACAGCAAATTGCTGTCCGAGCATATCGAAAAAGCAGCGGACGTAACGGTAGCCTGTCTTGAAATTCCAGTGCAGGAAGCCAGTTCTTTTGGCGTAATGGGCGTCAATGATGCATGGCAAGTAACCAGTTTTACCGAAAAACCGGCTAATCCGCCACCCATACCCGGTCGACCGGATACAGCATTGGTAAGCATGGGAATTTATGTGTTTAATGCAGCATTTCTCTATCAGCAACTCATTCGTGACCATCAAGCAACTGATTCAGCACATGATTTTGGAAAAGATCTGATTCCGTATCTGGTGCCTCGCTATCGCGTATTTGCACACCGGTTCCAGAACAGCTGTGTCAATATGATGGCATCAGGAATACCGTATTGGCGTGACGTGGGAACACTCGACGCCTACTGGGAAGCTAATATTGATCTTACAACTATCACGCCACAACTCAATCTGTACGATGAGAACTGGCCGATCTGGACGCATCAGGAACAATTACCTCCCGCTAAATTTGTTTTTGATGATGATGACCGCCGGGGTCAGGCATTGGATTCATCCGTATCGGGAGGCTGTATTATCAGCGGTGCAGCAGTTCGCCGTTCCTTGCTGTTTTCCAATGTAAAAGTTCGCAGCTATAGTAATGTGGAGGATTCCGTCATATTACCCAATGTCGAGATTGGCCGAAATGCGCGCTTGCGACGGGTAATCGTGGAAAAGCAATGCATTATTCCTGAAGGCTTGGTGGTTGGGTATGATTCAGAAGCGGATCGCGAACGATTCTACGTAACACAGAAAGGCGTTACCTTAATTACACCAGAAATGCTAGGGCAACATATCCATAAAGTATGTTAACTGTTTATAAGTATTATCATTTTAAATGAAGCAATTAAATCTTGTTCTATTGTGGCACATGCATCAGCCAGATTACCGCGATTATATTACCAACGAATTCGTATTACCGTGGGTATATCTGCACGCCATCAAGGATTATACCGATATGGCTTATCATCTGGAAACGCATCCACAGACTAAGGCGGTTATTAATTTTGTACCGATATTGCTCGATCAGTTGGAAGATTTCACCGAACAATTCGCCACTGGGCAGATACGTAACCCTTTGCTGCGTCTATTAGCCACACCCGAACTTGAACGTATCACCATCCAGGATCGCCTCTATATATTCGACAGTTGTTTTCTCAGCAATCATGACACGATGCTGCGACCCTATCCAACCTATAAACGGCTGCACGAACTGTATCAAATCTTCAATAAGCGCAGTGAAAGTGAGTTAACTTACATCTCCGGACAGTATTTATCCGATTTGCTAGTATGGTATCACTTGGCATGGATGGGTGAGAGTGTGCGCCGCAACAATGAATTCGTCATGAGATTGATGGCCCAAAGCAGGGGATTTAGCTATGCGGATCGATTACAACTGTTCAATCTGATTGGAGACCTGATCCAGAAACTGATTGCACGCTATCGTAAACTCGCTGAGTCAGGTCAAATTGAGCTATCCACAACCCCACACTATCATCCGCTAGCGCCACTGTTAATTGATTTTTCTTCCGCCCGGGATAGCCAACCCGATATTACTTTACCAGAATATCCTCTGTATCCAGGCGGACGTAGCCGTGCCACATTTCAGTTGTCTTCGGCGGTCACCAGTCATACGCAACGTTTTAATGAAAAACCCGCTGGTATCTGGCCCGCTGAAGGCGCTCTATCGACAGCGTTATTAAAAATCATGGCAGAGCAAAATTGTCAATGGAGCGCCAGCGGTGAAGGTGTGCTGGCCAGCAGTTTACGTGCTTCCTACCCGGACGAATCATTGCCTGATCGCAACCATTACTTATATCGCCCCTACCGTGTCGCTGGAGAAGCAGAGCGAGTCATCTGTTTTTTCCGTGATGATCAATTGTCCGATTTGATTGGTTTTGAATATGCCAAATGGTTTGGGCGTGATGCAGCGGAAAACTTCATCCAATCTCTGGAACGCATCTATCACAGTACGCCTGCTGAGGAAAGTCCGATTGTCAGCGTCATCCTGGATGGAGAAAATGCCTGGGAATCTTACCCATACAATGCTTTTTATTTCTTTAACGATCTTTACAGCCTACTCGACAATCATCCATTTATTCGTACCACAACTTATCGTGACTATATCGCCAACCCTGAAAATGTGGATAATATCGCAACCTTACCCAAACTGGCAGCCGGTAGCTGGGTATATGGAACATTTTCTACCTGGATTGGTGATAAGGAAAAGAACTCTGCCTGGGATATGTTATGCGCTGCCAAATATAGTTTTGACCGCGTCATCCAAAGCGATCGGTTAACCGATGAAGAAAAAATCGAAGCCAGCCGGCAACTGGCATCCTGTGAAAGTTCCGATTGGTTCTGGTGGTTTGGTGATTACAATCCCGCTCATTCAGTAACAAGTTTTGATCAACTGTTCAGACAAAACCTGATGAATCTCTATCGTTTGCTAAAATTGCCGATACCACCAGCAGTACTTGAACCCATTAGCAAAGGTAGTGGGCATACTGAAGAAAGCGGCACCATGCGGAGGTCTTCATGAGTATCTGATTGATTTCAGGCTACACTAGCAGCATTTATAACTGGTTTCAGTTGCCCAGCTTCTTAAAACAATTACACCGGAATCATTAAATGTCAAAACGTGTATCGCTACTTTTTGGTGTCCATGCACATCAACCCGTCGGAAATTTCCCTCATGTGCTCACTGATGCGCACCTGCGTTGTTACCAACCCTTCCTGCAAGTGCTGTATCGCTATCCGGACTTTCGCTTCGCCGTACACTTCTCTGGCTGGCTGCTTGATTACCTGATGCAGCATTTCCCTGAAGATATGGCGTTACTGCATGAAATGGTAATGCGAAAACAAGTAGAACTATTCGGTGCGGGAGATACTGAGCCGGTCTTGGCGGCTATTCCAAACCGTGATCGTATCGGACAGATCGAGACTTTTTCCAGCAAACTTGCAGCAAGGCTAGGGCAACGTCCGCAAGGCGCATGGCTAACTGAACGCGTATGGGAGTCAACGGTCGTTCCGGCGCTCGCAGATTGCGGCATCCGTTATGTGATCGTGGATGACTACCATTTTCTCTGCGCTGGAAAAACTTATGCGGAATTAAATGGTTATTTCACTACTGAAGAAGATACTCGTAAGCTTGACTTATTCCCCATTTCAGAATCCTTGCGCTATAAAATTCCATTTTACCCGGTTGAGGAAACCATTGCCTATCTGGAATCATTGGCAGATCATTCACTCAATAACAGCGTTGCAGCAATTTATTTTGATGACATTGAGAAATTTGGAATCTGGCCGGAAACTTATCAATGGGTATACGAGAAGGGCTGGCTGGAGCGTTTTATTCAAAGCGTATTAGGCTCAACAAAAATTTGTACCCAACACTACAATGAGTATCACGCCTGTGAAAAAACGCGAGGTGTTATCTACTTACCGACAGTATCCTACATTGAAATGAACGAGTGGACGCTGCCTGCCCAATCTGCCAATAGCTATGCAGATTTGGTCCGACAGGCCAAAACCGATGGCTGGTATGAACCTAAAAAAGCATTCTTACGCGGCGGCATCTGGAAAAATTTCTTTTCCTGCTACCCAGAATCCAACTGGATGCATAAGCGCATGTTAGGACTCTCGGCACGGTTAAATTCGCTGTCGGAAAAACAACGAACAGAACTTATGCAGCAAAAACTCTATGAATCCCAGGCCAATGATGCTTATTGGCATGGCCTGTTTGGTGGCTTGTATCTTCCTCATTTGCGACGTGCAGTTTACAATGGCCTGGTCGAACTGGAGGCATTACTGGATGCTTGTATGCCGCGCCCTGCGCTCTTTACCGAAGATACTGATCTGGATGGCGTAACAGAAACTTATCTGCAAAACGGCATTCTCCAGGCAGTGGTGAAGCTGGATAGCTTCGCCAGTATTTGTGAATTGGATGCCTATCGACTGAAGCATAACTTCGGCGATACATTGCGCAGTCAGGTCGAGTACTATCACCAGAAAATTCAGCCAGGCGAGCATTCTTCATCTAACCATGCCGTGAATGGCATTGCTTCGGCGCACGACAGAATCAGCTATAAGCATGAAATTACTGCGGTAGATATGGTAGCGGACGATCATCCCCGTAGTCTGTTTGTAGATTGTCTGGACGATATGTATATCGCCTATCAGTCTGCTTCAGTACCTGAACACAGTCGCTTTGAATCCGAAAATACCGAGCATCCCATCCATAAGCACATCATGCTAAACAATAATCAGCTTCAAGTAACCTATCATTTTGGCGCTAAAATGGCCCAGGTGATGTTCAGTACCGAAATCAATCTCGCCATGCCAAGCTGTGACGGTGCTGGTGGGCGTTATATCTATCAGGGAGAAATTCCTGGCGGCTTTGGTCAATTGGTTGATCTAGCGGATCTAACTGAAATAACACTGGAAGATGATACATTGGATGGCAATGTCGTGTTGAAAGCTTCCTCTCCCGTGACCTTTGTTGCACATCCGCATTTTTCGGTATCTCAATCTGAGAGCGGGTTTGAGAAAATCATGCAGGCGGTCATATTGCTATTGAAGTGGCCGATAACGACGCCAGAACTGGTCATCACGCTGGAGATCAATCCACGGATACATCAGTAAGCAATTGATCCAATAAGATCAGCACGCTTTGAAAATCAGCTGGTACTATACTCTGAAAGATTCACTCAGTAATTAAAATAAATCATATGCCATCTCTTACTCAATCATCGGCCTGGCTTGCTTTGCAGGCTCATCAATCCATTATGGCGCAACATCATCTGCGCGATTTATTTCAAGAAAATCCACAGAGATTTGAAGAGTTTTCTCTTCTTTTCAACGACATTCTGATGGATTATTCGAAACAACCCATCAATGGTGAAACAGTCAGCTTACTGATCGAACTGGCCCACCAGCAAAAACTGGAAAACTGGATTGCCCGCATGTTTTCAGGAGAAAAGGTTAATATCACTGAACATCGGGCAGCACTACATATTGCATTACGCGGCGATCATCCAGTTCATGTGGATAACATGGATGTGATGCCTGACGTCAAGCGCGTGCTGAAACAAATGGAGCGCTTCTCAATCGCTATACAAAGTGGGGCGCATAGGGGCTATTCGGGCAAAATCTTTACCGATATCGTTAATATCGGCATCGGCGGCTCAGATCTCGGGCCAGTCATGGTAACCGAAGCACTGAAGCCTTATGGTATAGAAGGTATCACGCCGCACTTTATTTCTAACATTGATGGAGCGCAACTGGCTGAAACCTTGCAGTCTCTGGATCCTGCCACGACATTGTTTGTGATCGCATCGAAAACGTTCACCACTCAGGAAACGCTCGCCAATGCCCATTCGGCACGGGAATGGTTTCTGTCTCACGGCGGCAGCCAAAAAGATATCGCGCATCATTTTGTCGCCGTATCCACCAATCGCTCCGCCGTGCAGAAATTCGGCATCAATCCGGACAACATGTTTGAGTTCTGGGATTGGGTGGGTGGACGCTATTCACTTTGGTCGGCGATCGGCCTGCCAATTGCTTTGGCAATCGGCATAGATAATTTTTACGCATTGCTGACAGGCGCTCGGGAAATGGATCAGCATTTCGTCACTACACCATTAGAAAAAAACTTGCCCGTTATGCTGGGTTTGATTGGTATCTGGCAGATCAATTTTTTCGGTATATCATCCCATGCGGTACTGCCATATGATCAGTCCATGCACCGTTTCCCTGCCTATCTACAACAGCTGGAAATGGAAAGTAATGGCAAACGCATCACCCGTAACGGTAAGGCGGTCGATTATGCAACGGGTGCAGTCGTGTGGGGAGAACCGGGCACCAACGGTCAACATGCTTTCTACCAGTTATTGCATCAGGGAACACAAACCGTTGCAGCTGATTTCCTGGCTCCCTGTCAAACCCACTATCCGGTCGGCAATCATCACCGTATGTTACTGGCAAATTTCTTCGCCCAGACTGAAGCCTTGATGAGCGGTAAGAATGCGTATGAAGTGCGTGCTGAACTCAAATTGCAAGGCATGGATGCTGAATCAATGGAACACCTACTGCCACATAAAATTTTTCCAGGAAACCGTCCCACCACTTCTATTCTGTTCAAGAAGCTGGATCCTAAAACATTGGGCTCACTTATTGCCCTGTACGAACATAAAGTTTTTGTACAAAGCGTCATCTGGAATATCAATCCGTTTGATCAATGGGGCGTGGAACTTGGTAAGCAGCTTGCCGGAAGAATTCTGACTGAACTGGAACAGGATGTCGCAGTAACTTCTCATGATGCGTCAACCAATGGGCTGATCAATTATTTCAAGGCTAATCAATAATAACGCCAACTATGCCATCTTCCCACGAAGTCCGGGTTCTATTCATCACCCCCGAAGTTTATCCATTATGTCATACTGGTGGCCTGGGCGATGTCAGTGCGGCACTACCTGCTGCATTGCGCAGACTACAGACCGATGTGCGGCTTTTGCTGCCGGGCTACCCGCAAGTTCTGGCGGGTGTTAAATATAAATCCAAAGTAGCCGAATTCAACGAACTATCCCAATTCCTACCTAGCACATTGCTGTCAGCACGATTATCGCTAAGCAAATCTGAAAATATTCCGGTCTTTATTATCAACTGCCCCGGTTTATTTGGTCGCGCAGGAGGACCTTATATCGATACCTTTGGGCATGCCTGGCCGGATAATGCGTTGCGTTTTGGCTTACTTTCAAAAATTGGCGCCATTCTGGCAAGTGATGCCAGCCCCATTGCCTGGCGCCCAGATATCGTGCATTGTAATGATTGGCAAAGTGGTCTCACTCCAGCTTATCTGCATTTTTATCAAGGAAAAAAAGCAGCCACTGTGATAACGATCCATAACCTCGCGTTCCAGGGTATATTCCCCCCCGGGAGCGTAGTGCAACTGGGATTGCCTGAAGATAGTTTCGATATCCACGGTGTCGAGTATCACGGCAATCTATCATTTTTGAAAGCGGGACTATATTACGCTGACCATATCACTACGGTCAGTCCCAATTATGCAGAGGAAATTCAAACAGAATCGCAAGGCTCTGGTCTGCAGGGACTGCTCGCCGCACGCCGCCGCCATCTCACCGGCATTACCAACGGCATCGCTACCAGCGACTGGAATCCAGCAACGGATCCACACCTCGCAAGAAATTACAGCAGTGAAACACTTTCCGACAAAGTAGCGAATAAAAGCGCTTTGCAACAACAGATGGGGTTAGCGGTTGATGCCGATCTTCCGCTATTCGCTACCATCAGCCGCCTGAGTCATCAGAAAGGCATTGATCTGCTGATACAGATAGCACCCCAACTGGTAAAGATACCCGCTCAATTGATTATCCTCGGGAGCGATGAGGCCGGACTGTCTCATCAACTCTCACAACTGATACAAACTTATCCCAAAGCGATCGCTATCTATATAGGATTTAATGAAGCTTTATCCCACTTGATTGAAGCAGGCGCAGACTGCTTCCTGATGCCCTCGCGGTTTGAGCCTTGTGGCCTGAATCAAATGTATAGCCAACGCTACGGCACGCCACCCGTAGTCCATGCGACCGGCGGCCTGGTGGATACGGTGGTCGACTGCACATCAGCAACGCTTGCAGATGGCAGCGCCAGCGGCTTTTTGTTTGCTCCAATAACCGCTGACAACCTGTTGAATACGATAAAACGCGCAGCGCGCGCTTATCACAATAAAAAAATTTGGCAGCGCTTGCAGAAAAATGGCATGGCCAAAGACTTCAGCTGGCACGCCAGTGCGACAGCTTACCAGGAAATCTACCGCTCATTATTATCTTAATAACAATGAAACTTATCGTTCATACGCCAACACAGGCGCCAGCCACCGTTCAGCTTCTTCCAGTGTCCAACCTTTTCGTTCGGCATAGTCTTCCACCTGATCTTTGCCAATTTTTCCAACAGCAAAAAAAGTAGACTCGGGATGTGCGAAATAAAAACCGGATACCGCTGCGGTGGGTACCATGGCGAAGGATTCGGTGATGATGATACCGGCGTTCTCTGTGGCATTCAGAACGGCAAACAGTGGGCCTTTTTCGGTGTGATCCGGGCAGGCGGGATAACCCGGCGCGGGACGGATGCCGCGATATTCTTCGTTAATCAGTTGCTCATTAGTGAGATTCTCATCTTTGGCATAGCCCCAGAATTCGCGGCGCACCCGCATGTGCATGTGCTCGGCAAATGCTTCCGCCAGGCGGTCCGCCAACGCTTTGAGTACAATCGCACTGTAATCATCGTGCACGTCCTCAAACATCTTGATGCGCTCATCAATGCCAAACCCCGCGCCGACCGCAAACAGGCCGATCGTATCCTGGATACCGGTTTCCTTAGGTGCAATAAAGTCAGCCAGGCAGCGATTGGGTTTTCCTGACGGTTTTTGATCTTGCTGGCGCAGGCAGTGGTAAGTCATGGCGATTTTACTGCGCGACTGGTCGGTATAGATTTCGATGTCATCGCCCACCGAATTGGCCGGAAACAAGCCGATCACTGCATTGGCGCTCAACCATTTTTGCTCGACGATTTTCTTCAGCATCGTCTGCGCATCGCGAAACAACTGGCTTGCTGTCTCTCCGACCACCTCATCCTGCAAGATATCCGGAAAACGCCCGGCGAGTTCCCAAGCCTGAAAGAAAGGCGTCCAGTCGATAAACGGCACGATCTTTTCCAGCGGATAATTATTCAGCGTACGGATACCGATCAATTCCGGCTGATGCGGCTGGTAATTTGCCCAGTCGGTTTTGAAGGCATTGGCGCGCGCATCAGAGAGTGTCAGCAGTTTCGCCGGACCTTTCTTGTTTTTGTGCTGCGTGCGCACTTTCTCGTATTCGTCTTTAATCTCCTGAATATAAGCCGCTTGCAGATCCTGTGATAGCAAATTGCTACATACACCCACTGCGCGGCTCGCATCCGGCACCCAAACGGTCGGACCCTCATAATGAGGCGCAATCTTGACTGCCGTATGTACCCGGGAAGTGGTTGCACCACCAATCAGCAATGGGATGGTAAACCCTTCACGCTGCATTTCTTTCGCCACATGTGCCATTTCTTCCAGCGAAGGCGTAATCAGTCCTGACAAACCGATGATATTGGCGTCCTCTCGCCGCGCCATATCGAGAATCTGCGCACTTGGCACCATCACGCCCATGTTGATCACTTCGTAGTTGTTGCACTGCAAGACCACGGCGACAATATTCTTGCCGATATCATGCACATCGCCCTTGACAGTAGCGACGACGATTTTTCCTTTCGGCTTGCTGTCTCCCGATAATTTCTTTTCGGCTTCAATAAACGGTAATAAATGCGCCACTGCCTGCTTCATCACACGTGCTGATTTTACTACCTGCGGCAGAAACATTTTACCTGCGCCGAATAGATCACCGACCACACCCATGCCTTCCATCAGCGGCCCTTCGATCACCTGAATCGGACGCCCGCCCTGTTTTTCAATCTCCACGCGCGCCTCTTCGGTATCTTCCACAATATACGTGGAAATGCCCTTGACCAGCGCGTGCGTCAAACGTTGTTGCAGCGGTTCATCACGCCAGGCCAGATCTTCAACCTGCTCTTTTTTCTGGCCTTTGAAATTTTCTGCATAGTCAACCAGAATCTCGGTCGCATCCGCACGCCGGTTCAGTAGAACATCTTCAACCTTTTCTAATAGCTCCGCGGGAATATCCGAATACACCCCGAGTTGCCCGGCATTGACAATGCCCATCGTCATACCGGCTTTAATGGCGTGATACAAAAAAGCGGTGTGAATCGCTTCGCGGATCGGTTCATTGCCACGGAACGAAAACGACACATTGGATACCCCGCCGCTCACCTTGGCATATGGCAAAGTCTGTTTAATAACGCGCGTAGCTTCGATAAAATCGACGCCATAGTTATTATGTTCTTCAATTCCTGTGGCAATGGCGAAAATATTCGGATCAAAGATAATGTCTTCTGCTGGAAAACCCACCTTGTCGACCAGCAAACGGTAGCTGCGCGTGCAAATCTCCACCTTGCGCTGCAAGGTATCGGCCTGACCCTGCTCATCAAAAGCCATCACGATCACCGCTGCGCCATAACGGCGAGCTAATTTGGCATGATGAATAAACTCGGCTTCGCCTTCTTTCATGCTGATGGAATTGATGATCGATTTGCCTTGCACGCATTTCAAACCCGCTTCAATCACTGTCCATTTGCTGGAATCCAGCATGATCGGCACTTTGCAGATATCCGGCTCGGCAGCCAACAGATTCAGAAAAGTCACCATGGCTTTCTGCGAATCCAACATGGCCTCGTCCATGTTGATGTCAATGATCTGCGCGCCATTCTCCACTTGGCTGCGCGCCACGTTCAAGGCTTCTGCATAATCATCACTGAGTATCAAGCGCGCAAAAGCTCGGGAACCAGTGACATTGGTACGTTCACCGACATTGACGAACAAAGAATCATCCCCGATATTCAGTGGTTCCAGGCCGGATAGACGCAATTTCTTCGGAATCTCAGGAATTTTTCGCGGCGCAATGTCGGCAACAGCTTCTGCAATAGCTTTAATATGCGACGGTGTGGTGCCGCAACAGCCGCCCACGATATTGACAAAACCCGATTGCGCGAAGCCTTTGATTTGACTCGCAGTATATTCCGGTGATTCATCATAGCCAGTTTCCGATAAAGGATTCGGCAAACCGGCATTGGGATGCACACTGGTATACACATCCGCTACCCCTGCCAGCTCTTCCACATAAGGACGCATCAGCTCGGCGCCCAGCGCACAGTTAATGCCAACGGATAGTGGCCGGATATGGCCGATCGAGTTCCAGAACGCTTCCGGTGTTTGTCCTGATAACGTGCGGCCGGAGGCATCGGTAATGGTGACCGAAATCATGATCGGCAGACTTATATCATGATCTTCAAAGTATTGATCAATGGCAAACAGTGCAGCTTTGGCATTGAGCGAGTCGAAAATGGTCTCCACCAGCAGAATATCTACTCCGCCATCCACCAGCCCACAAATCGATTCCGTATAATCGGCAACTAGCTGGTCAAAAGTAATCCCACGAAAGCCTGGATCATTGACATCCGGAGAAATAGAGGCTGTTTTAGTGGTAGGGCCGATCACACCGGCCACAAAACGTGGTTTTTGCGGATTCTTTTCTTCAAAAACCTGTGCCGTTTCACGCGCCAGTTTTGCCGCTGCGAAATTCAATTCATACACCAGATCCCGCATGTGATAATCGGCCATCGAAACCGCATTGGAATTAAAGGTGTTGGTTTCGATAATGTCTGCACCCGCTTCCAGATAACCAGTATGGATCGAACGGATGATTTCCGGCTGCGTAATGGTCAGTAAATCATTGTTTCCTTTCAGATCATGCGGAAAATCTGCAAAACGCTGGCCGCGGAAATCCGCCTCGGTGAGCTTGAAGGTCTGAATCATCGTCCCCATCGCGCCATCCAGAATCAAGATACGCTGCGCAAACAGACTTTCCAATAAAATTGTGCGGGGATTTTTATTCATGGATTAAAGCATGCTTAAAAAGAGATAAACGTGCCATTATACCTTACCTCCTCTCTGCTACTGTCCATGTCCAGGTAAGGGCTAAAGGTAAAGCAACAACAGGCGATAACTAGCCGCACCCAGATCACTACTAAAAAAATCCAGTCGAATCTCAATCTCATGCTGGGATGCAATAAATTGCAGTGCTTTGTCTTCTTCCTGCAGATAATCCTGCGCGGTAAAAATACGGCTGGCAATTAATTGATCCTCCGCATCCAGCAAGGAGAGCTGCAATGCCGGCAAGGCTTGCGGAAAAGGTGCATGATTGCGGATAACCGCTGACAAGGTGGCGACTTCAGGCTGACGCACAGGATTTTTTTCCAGATCGGATGCTTCGATACCTAACTGCCGGATATCTTGCGGATAAGGCACCGTGCAGGCAATAAGCGCGCAATAGCGCTCTAGATGGGACCTGATTTGTGGCGCCACAATAGTCAATTCAGTACGATAGGTGTACGCGATCTGTCCGATCAGCAACAGCAATAAAAAAACATTCGCCACACCCCATGCGCCTTGTGATTGTTTGACCGGCGCCTGAGCGCCAAACAGCTGATCCGAAGTTTCAGTCGTTTCCTGTCTCCGGTCAGTAATAACCGACTGATCTACGGCGTTATTTATATTTTCAGCGCATGCCTGGCTCTGCGCCGCAACTTCAGGTTCACTGACTGTCTGTGGCTGAGTTTGGAATGGGCATGCAATGGCTGATTCGTTGACAGTAATCAGCGTGGCAAATCCATTGAAGATTCTCTGGCAATGTCCGCAGCGAACGTCACCGCTATGAGCCTGTAATTGGGCGGCACTCACGCGAAAGGTGGTACCGCAGCCTGGACAGATTGTCACTAACGCCATACGCTAACTATTAATCGCATTTTCATCTTTTGATGCCGGTTAACAACACCCAGCCTTCCTGCTCACTCGCGATATGCATAGCAAACCATTGGTGATAAACATTTCTGACCTCTTCGGCCTGTTCTTTAAGAATGCCGGATAATGCAATATGGCCTTGTGGCCGAACTGCCTGCGCCAGAATAGGTGCCAACATGATCAAAGGATTCGCCAAAATATTGGCAACCACGACATCCGCCTGTTCACTTGGCTGCAAATTCCGCTCGGTTGCCTCATACGTTGTTGCAAAGGCAAATCTTGCTGAATCGCAGTTATTACGTAGCGCATTTTCCTGACTGGCTTTGACAGCTTGCGGATCGATATCTATCCCGGTGACATGGCTTGCGCCCAGCTTTAGCGCTGCAATGGCCAATATCCCGGAACCGCAGCCATAATCCAATACCTTGTCTCCGGGTTGCAGATGTTGGTCCAGCCAGCCAAGGCATAGTTGCGTGGTAGGATGGCTACCCGTGCCAAAAGCCAGCCCGGGATCGAGTATCAAGTTGATCGCCGCTGGATCGGGTAATTGATGCCAGGTGGGAACAATCCATAGGCGTTGTGATATTTGAATCGGATCAAACTGTGATTGAGTCAAGCGCACCCAATCCTGCTCTTCAACATACATCAGCCGGTAATCGGGATCACTATTTAATTGTGCAGCCCGCGTCACATTGCGCAGAATCTCATCAATATCCGCCTCTTGATTAAACAATGCCGAAACCTCAGCATTCTGCCAGATCTCCCCGCCAGGCTCCCCAGGTTCTCCGAACAGTAATTGCTCGTCTTGCGTATCGGCAGCTGCATCGTGGATGTCCACGGACAGCGCGCCCTGCTCCATCAGCGTATCGCTCAGTAACTCAGCATGTGCCGCATCAGTCTTGATAATCAGCGTAATCCAGGGCATGCACCTTGCAACAACCGTTAGCAATCAAATTCAATGTAGGTAATTGTTTCTCTATCAGCCGACCTTGTTATGCAAAGCAAGTTTCTGCTCCAGATAATGAATTGCGACACCGCCGCGCAGGAAGGACGCATCGGTGAGCAAATCCAGATGCAGTGGAATATTGGTTTTTATGCCGGTAACCACCATTTCTGATAAAGCGATGCGCATGCGTGCAATCGCCTGTTCACGGGTATCTCCATAGGTAATGATCTTGCCGATCATGGAATCATAATAAGGCGGCACCATGTAGTTATGGTAAACATGCGAGTCAACCCGCACACCGGGGCCGCCCGGGGCGTGATATTGCGTGATACGCCCGGCAGAAGGCGTAAGCTTATAAGCATCCTCAGCATTGATACGGCACTCGATCGCGTGCCCCTTGAACGTGACATCTTTCTGGATGATCTGCAGTGCATGACCTGCGGCGACATTAATTTGCGCCTGCACCAGATCAATGCCGGTAATTGCTTCCGTCACAGGATGCTCCACCTGCAAGCGGGTATTCATTTCAATGAAATAAAATTCATTGTTCTCAAACAAAAACTCAAATGTACCTACCCCGCGATATTTAATACTGCGGCACGCATCAGCGCAGCGTTCGCCAATTTTATTGCGCAATTGTTGCGATATGCCAGGTGCTGGCGCTTCTTCAAGGATTTTCTGGTGGCGGCGTTGCATTGAGCAGTCTCTTTCGCCCAGGTGCACAGCATTACCATGCTCGTCAACCAGCAACTGAAACTCGATATGCCGAGGATTCTCCAGGTACTTCTCCACATACACCACAGGGTTACCAAATGCTGCGTGCGCTTCATTACGCGTCATGATTACTGCATTGGACAATGCGGCTTCAGTATGAACCACCCGCATTCCCCGCCCACCTCCGCCACCGGCGGCTTTAATGATCACCGGATAACCAATCTCCCGCACAATCTTTTTAACTTCATCGATATTATCAGGTAATGGGCCATCTGATCCCGGAACACAGGGCACGCCTGCTTTTTTCATGGCATTCTTCGCGCTGACTTTATCACCCATCAGACGAATCGTTTCAGGTCTTGGACCAATAAACACAAATCCACTCTTTTCTACCCGTTCTGCAAAATCTGCATTTTCCGACAGGAACCCGTAACCCGGGTGGATCGCTTCCGCATCGGTCACTTCTGCTGCGCTGATAATCGCTGGTACGTTAAGGTAACTCTGTGCTACCGGTGCCGGACCGATACATACCGACTCATCGGCTAATTTAACGTATTTTGCTTCCGCATCGGCCTCTGAATGTACTGCAACTGTTTTGATACCCATCGCACGGCAAGCGCGCTGGATCCGCAAGGCGATTTCGCCACGATTGGCTATAAGAATTTTCTCAAACATATTATCTGATCTCTATTTCGTAATCACTGGATTACGAATAAGGGTTCACCGTACTCAACAGGCTGACCATTCTCTTGCAAAATCGCTTTGATAACCCCACTTTTATCAGCTTCAATTTCATTCAGCAATTTCATTGCTTCAATAATGCACAGCGTATCGCCCTCTTTAACGCTCTGCCCGATCTCTACGAATGGATTCGCTCCAGGTGATGCCGCCCGGTAGAATGTTCCCACCATTGGAGATTTAACAATATGACCTTCAGGTGTTGCATTTGCATTAGAAACGGGAGATTCACTGGTTTTAGATTCATCGGCTTTATCTGTTCCTGCCGCAGATGCTAGGACTTGCGGCTGGATAGGAGCCATTACCGGCTGCATGGGAGGCTGCATAAATGCATAATTCTGTGCACCGGGACCCGCCTTACTAATGCGGACTTTTTCCTCACCCTCCGTAATCTCCAATTCAGCAATACTTGACTCCTCAACCAGTTCAATGAGTTTCTTGAGCTTTCTTAAATCCATATTCAATCTCCCGAGACAATGCCTCGTTTAAGGTAATTTATAAAATCAACAGTGTTAATATAAAAATGAAAATGAACAAAATTACGGTTACATCGTAAAAAGAATTAAGATTTAAAAATAGAAACTTATCTATAGATCAAACTCAACATCTGGTTTAACAAGATGTCATTGCATATTCCAGCGCTAATTCATACCCCTTAGCACCCAGACCACTGATAACACCAATCGCCAAATCCGAAAAATAAGAATGCTGGCGAAAAGGTTCACGGGAATAAATATTCGATAAATGCACTTCGATAAAAGGCAGTTTTACGGCAGCAAGCGCATCACGCAAAGCGACACTAGTATGTGTATATGCAGCCGGATTAATGATAATAAAGCCTGTGCCGTCACGCATCGCTTGCTGAACTCTATCAATTAAAGCCGACTCTGCATTACTTTGAAAAAAAACCAGCTTAATAGGTTTATTTTCGGTTAATTTACTTAAATTTCTGTTAATATTTTCTAATGTTACACCACCATAGATTTGTGGTTCTCGAAACCCAAGCAGATTCAAATTGGGGCCATGCACAATCAAAATTTTCTTAATATTTATTTTTTCTGAATCCATTTTATTAATTATGGACTCTTATCATAAAAAAGTACAGATTTTTGGCGAAATTCACCGAAATTAAGCGGAAATCTTAGAAAATGATACTAATTTTTATTATTCTAGGTGATTTTTAAAATCATTTTAAAAATACATAATTACTGACTGTAAGTAGTTGATCCAATATTAATTTGCCCGTAACTATCTAAGCATCTATAATAGGGCAATTTTTCTAGGCAGATGCTGTTGTAGCTCAGTTGGTAGAGCAACTGATTCGTAATCAGTAGGTCGGAGGTTCGACTCCTCTCAACAGCACCATTAAACAAAGACTTAGAAACATAACTGAAACATTTTTACTTCGATTGTGCCAAATTTGTGACTTTTAGCACGTCATCCAAAACACGGGCATGTTGTGAAAACTGCTCAGGTGCCAAATGAGCATAACGCCTCACTATCTCAGCAGACTCCCATGCACCCATTTCTTGAATGACATTCAACGGCACGCCATTCTGAGTTAGCCAACTTGCCCAAGTATGGCGCAAATCATGCCAGCGGAAGTCTTCAATATCAGCACGTTTTAATGCCTTATACCAAGCTTTTGTATTCACTTGTGTGATTGGTCTTCCCTTATAACTAAATACAGACCTTGGGTGCTTTCCAATCTGCCTAGTTAATACCGCTATTGCCGTAGTATTCAGTGTCACATGAATCGGTTTTCCTGCTTTGGCCTGATCGCCATGTATCCATGCAACATTTCTTTGCATATCCACTTGCGACCATTCCAGTTTTGTGACGTTTGATCGTCTCAAGCCTGTAGCCAGCGAGAACGTCACCATATCGGCCAAATGCTGCGGCAATTCCCGAATGAGAATACTTGCTTGTGTTGCACTCAGATAACGCACTCGACGCTTTGTTTCGCGATACAGCTTGATGACTGGGGGCTTGTCTATCCATTCCCAGTCAAGAGCCGCACGGCGCAGGATAGAGCGAATCAGAGCCAGTAAACGATTAGCTGTCGCCGGACTCGTTTCTTTTCGCTTTAACTCGCCAATCCCCGCAATCACATCTCGCGTCAGTTCATCAAGATACTTGCCTCTAAAGAACTGTTGGAGCCAGTTTATTTTAGCCACGTCGTCATGATGTGTCTTTTTATCCTGTGTTTCCATCAGCCATTTATAGGCCGCTTCATCCCAAGTGCGTTTTGGCTTATCCCCCAGTTTCACGACTCGCCAAGATTCTGCTTTCAGCTTGTCGTGGAATTCCTGTGCTTGGGTTTTGTCTTCAGTTGCAGCAGAGCATCTAACTCGCTCGCCGCTTGGTGTGGTGAAACTAATCCACCACGTCTTACCACGTTTAAAGAGTGACATAATTGTTTCTCCTCATGTCCCACTTGCAACGCTTGCCGAGGAGTAGCATATAGCGAGCGCAGGCAGGCAACAAGATCATCTTCAATAAATACCCAACGCTTCCCCAATTTCGCCCCTGGGATAATTCCCGCTTTGGCACGGCGGCGTAGTTCTTCAGGGTGCAGTCTGAGAAATTGGGCGGCTTCATCTAAGTTGAGGGTTTTCATTCATTCCCCTTTGCCTTGCGATAATCTTTGGCAGCCTTCTCAACTTCCAGACGTTTTTGGTCTGCTTCATTGATGTTCAAGATGGTGTTGTATTCCTTGCCACGCAAACGCACTTTTTCAAGAATATAGTCTTCAGCGGACAAACCAATAAATTCACCGCAGGAATAAAGATGCTGATGCAGCGCCAGTAAATAACGATCCAGACCTTCATCAAAATCCGTAATGCCATGCTTGGCCATGAAGCAGGCCATTGAACTGGCTCCTAATGTCAGTATTCGTTTATCTTCGGGCAATCGTGTCGCTTTGAACGATCTGGAAAGCGTGTTGAAGTCTGTTTCCCAATCAATGGATGAGATATAACCCCACAATAGATGAATCGGCCAGCGTGATCTCGTTTGATCATCGGGATTAGGCAGCGTGAGACGCAGCCATTCTGTTGAAGCATAACTCCATAGGCCGTTTAAATTAGCCAATACAGTATCAAGGCTAATCAAGCCATGTCCTGCCAATACATCGCGCATCAACTGAAATTCAACACGCCAAACGGGTTCATCCTCGATCCATCCAGCTTCTTTCCATAATGGAACAAGATCGGTTCTGCCACTGGTATGAATTTCTATTAGTTTGTTATACAGGCGGCAAGAAATCTTCCCACCCAAACCAATAGACCAGCCTGTGAATTTCTCATTGACTGCATGGGCATCAATCTTTTTGCCGCGTGTGATCCATGCTTCACGCTTCCAGGATTCCATGTTTTCATGGGAAACAAAATCGGCGCATAGATCAATACGGCTGACATGAGCAGAGCTCTCCAATGTGCCCAGTTCATTCAAAATATAGCGCAAGTGTTTTTCAGCTTCAATGGGCTTGATGCTGCACAGATAGCGTGAGGACAGCTTCACATAAGCCATCGGTGTCTTTTTGCTGGTTCTGGATAGGCTGATGCGGAAAGCGCCATCTTCCACCACATACGGAAATATTGACGAGCCTTTATCCTTGACTTCAAAGATATGACCAGCAATGGCATATTGTGCTTGCGCTTGCTGATCTATTTCTGGATGCTGTGCCAATTGCTTAAGCTTGGCTAAACGTTCTTTGACTTCAGGGAATAATTCACCTTGATAGGATAAATACAGGCTATCAACCCCTATCCTTAAAAGCTTGAAGTATTCATTATTGCAGTTATAGGGTACTGTGTTACTAGCCATCGTACCCTGAGAGGATGAATCAGACTGATGCAATGCATCCGAAAAATTTTTTTCCACCTCGCCTTCGCAACGCACAGCCTCGCTGTCGCTCGTAGTGCGATGCGCTGGCTTGGCGGTTTGTGTTTTCTTAGATGCTACAGCTTCAGGTGAAACATTGATTTCTTTCTTCATGATAAAACCTCATATCCACGGCGACCATGCAAACAAATGTGCTTGTCGCAACGGATAGAGATTTTGTATATCAATTCAAAATTTGTATTCCATCCAAAAATTCAGTTTTTAGGTAGTTGCGTTTTTCTTCATGTAGGTGTCTGCAAATTTACGTAAAGACTTTTCGCTTCCACCACCACTTGAGTTTGCTGTGTATAGCTTTAATTCTTCTATAAATAGCTCTCGAAGTTGAGAATCGGTTAAACGTAAAGCACCCGCTTCAGTCAGAACTCTAAAAACAACACGCATTTTCTGAAAGTTTTCTTGTTGGCGTTTTGCTTTTTTGCCATCGATAGCATTCTTGAGATTATCAAAAAATTGAATGTCTTGTAAGCGTGTAGCTTTACTGATTCTTCCAATCGCAGACTGACAGCCCATTACAGTTGGATCTATTCGTATAGCATCAAATAATGCCTTGTCATCACCTGCTCGCACTCGTTCAATGAGGTTATACATAAAACAACCGTGATAAAGTACACAATACAAAGAATACTGTACTGATAAGAAATAGGTGCAATTAGCTAAGAGTATGGGCTGCAATGCTTTGGTATCTTTTTCAATAGTAGGGTTTTTGTTCGAAGTGAAGTAACTCTCTATTTGATCGTGAATAAGTGGCAAAGCATTAATATGACCCGGTGTTTGCACAAGCTGCTCGCGCCAATTTATTAGCTGTTCTTCATGAACGAGCCCAGAAAAATTAAAATTTGCAGTATGCTTAAAGGGGTATTCGTATAAATGGCACCAGCTAAATCTAGCAGTTGCTTCATCAAAGAATGTTTCTATAATTTCGATAATCGTTTGTTTGGTTTCATCAATTACAACAAATATTTTTTGCCAAAATTCAAGAAAAGTACGGAGATTTTCAGCTGTAATGCCTCTAGCATAGTATGGTTCAGTCATGATCAGAAGTCTTATAAATGAATTAACAAAGTAAAGTGAGATACGATTTATCGGGCAGGACATCCGATAAGATTGTGCTACGGCTGAATTTTGTGATTCTGTATGATATTAATTGGCACAACAGCTTCACTTTTGTACAAGAAAGAAGTACAGCCTGGTTATACCAGACTGTAATGTTAATTCTTAATTTACTGAAGGGATTGATTAAAAAATGAATCTAGACCATTTTATGGAAACTCTTCATGAAGGTATATTCCGGAGCAGATGCGAGGAATCATCTTTGAAGAGATAATTCTCGTGCAAGATGAACCTTAATAGAAGTTGATTCCCTGATCACATTAGCCATTACCAAATTTGACAATAGCTCTTGCAGAAGTCATGATTATGATCAATATACGCCTTAAAGTGTCCCGTAAGGTTGCCTTGTAGGCTGACGTCGTGCAGCAAGCCTGCACCAACGAGAGATTTTTTATGAGAAAAGGAGAATTCAAATGGCTAACGGTAGCTTGGAATTTAACTGGGATGCTTATAAGGAAAGTCTCAATCAACTTGCTTATGATGTAGCAAAAAAAAACCGTAAGATACGTCCGCTACTTACGCTTTATGGGGAACAAGGTAAGTGGGCTCGAAACATTATCCAGAACAAGGTCATCTCCCAGCCCTCCCTAGCTATTTCAATTGAAGAACAGAATCTTACACCCATTACACTCTCTTACACGGTCCCATTGCCTGAGAATTTTTTCAGTAACCCTATTGAAGCACTTGGCAACTTTGTGACAATAGCTGCCCGCAAAATCGCCAATGCCGAGGATGCTGTGATCCTATTAGGTAAGAACGCTAAAGAAAGATTGAGTTTGTACGGAGTGAATGCCAGTTATCTGGAAAAACAAATTGGTCTGTTAGACACAGCTCTAGAGTTGCCTCCGAATCAGTCTGTTTCAGAAAGCGTTAGGGAGGGCATGAGTGAATTACTACGCAATGGATGCGTTGGCGATTATGCAGTTGTGGTCTCCGATGCCTTGGACAAGCAAGCGAGAACGCGGAATCAAGTTACGCATACCACAGAATTAGAAGAAATGAGAAATTTAGTTACAGAAGAACGTTTTATTTTATCTTCTGCTCTAGAGGGTAGAACAGGTGTGATGATGTCCTTAAGCGACAATGGCATAAAGCTCGCTGTTCCTGTCGACATCTCAGTCCAGTTTGTCTCACTACAGTTAGTCGAAGGAACAATACAGGCCATTCTTCGAGTTGTCGAACAAATCCGGCTTGTCATAGATATACCCGAGGCGATCGTCCCGTTACGGCCTATAAATGATAACCCTCCGGTTAAATAGAATAATATTACCTAGTTCGATAGGAATCCTTGATTGGCCAAGCTTCATTTAAAGGAAACTAAAGATGCAATTCGAGCATGGTCATATGCGTTTATGGGTTGAGCCCAATGAAAACCTTGCACGTGGCACCATTGAACCTGGCTCTGACGTCAATCTTATGGTCGGAGTCGAACCAGCAGATGCAAG
This sequence comes from Nitrosomonas sp. Nm166, assembly GCF_900112825.1. GTDB lineage: Bacteria > Pseudomonadota > Gammaproteobacteria > Burkholderiales > Nitrosomonadaceae > Nitrosomonas. Next base: position 32,916 of record NZ_FONE01000030.1, read on the forward strand.
CAACCAGGTTCAGCTTAGATATCGTGTAAATGGTGGCCATACGGCAAATATAGCTGCCGAACCGGTGCGGCACGCAGGTAACACCCAATATTTTAAAGCCTGCCTTCCATGTAGTACCTTGCGTGACGGTGACTTAGTAGAATATGCCGCAGTGTGCCAATGTGCAGGTCGGCAAGTACCCTCAGCACATGAAGCTGAGCAATTTTCCTCATCATTCCGAGTAATGAGCACGAGCGCTATGGGCGCTCAAATACCAACATCCAATTACACAAAAAATATGAAGTCTGCTTCAGTCGCTTCATCCCCAGCTGGCACACGAATACAGACTAATGTTGGTGCTGCTAATCAACTCAAACAAACCCACCTTAGCCTGTTTGCTGTGGATCAAAAGACTGGTCACCCGATCGCACGGATACCGTTTTATGCAGAAGTGAGTGTCATAGCCTATGTACCATTGCCTAAGCCGGAATGCAGGCTAAAAGAGACTATCGAGGATAGTTATAAGAAATTCCTTTACCGAAGTTCCACGAATCCAGGAAGGTACTCGCGCGACCTTCAGGTACAGGTACCGGATGCATTTACTGAGCCTCTTTGTGATGCTTTGTCATCTTTACTGTCTCCCGAAACAATCGATGCTCTAGTTGGCGACAGCAATAAAGTAGCAGATCTCATCACTGGAATCTTTACAAAGGCTAAAGAAATCAACAAAAATAATGAAATCAGTTCTAATGATCCTGAAGCTTCTCGTAAGCTTCTTGAGGCAGCAATCCGTGCCTACATTAAAGAACACGATGACCTTCATTTGGTAGATCAAAATGCCCAACTACAAAAGATCGTTTGGGCCCATCCCCTGGGTGCCCTGGCAACCGACCATGCAGGATACCTTTCTTTTGATCTTACTCGCCTTCCTCCAGATGTAGCTAGTGCCGTTGCTTCTGCGCTTGAAGCACGCCGTCGCAATCCAAATATTCCGACAGAGACTTCTATCCGGCTTTATCCAATGGCTCAAGAAGAAAAACGCATTGACGCACTGGAGCAGATGCGCTTTGCCCATGACGCAATTGTTGTCCGGATCGAGCTTGACCTGGAATTAGACCCAGTATTTTGCCAACCAAAGATGTGCGAGTCCGTCAAAAATTTAGGGATCGCTGCTATGCAGAACCCTAGCCTGACAGACTGGCGATTATCCCCCGCATCCTTTGCCACTAATCCAAGCACTCTACTGGGAGAAGACGGCTGTGAAAGCCTTTTACCGGCAAATATCGCACTGCAGGAATTTTATTTTTATCAGATAGTAGGTCTCTCAGATATCCATCCCAACGACCTGCCACCTGAAACTCAAGGAAAAGTAAAATTCGGCGTTGCTCACGAATATCGTTTGGCTTGGTATCCCTTAGGTCACTCATTAGGACAAATTCAGTATAGTTTGCCATTGGCGCCAGGAGAGTCAGTCAATTTGGCGGTCATCGACTGGACCCGGCGCGATGTAGGCAGCCGCACTGAAGATTCTACAGCAAGCGAGCAGCTTGTGCACAACCAGCGCCGAGATCGCACGATTACCGAGACTGTTAATGCAGCGATCAAAGAGTATCAGAAAGGTAGCAGTTTCATGGGTGGGATAGCGCACTCAGGGGGTATATCTGGAACATTTGGCATGTTTGGGATCGCCGCTGGTACAGCTGCTTCCCTAGGGGGATCATCTTCGAACAGCCAGGGAAGCCGAGATATCGCCGCCAATACTGTGCAAAAGCTAAGCGATAACATCACTCAATCGAGTGCATCGATGCGAGAACTCCAGAGTACAGTGGTTGTTCAAACAATGCAGCATGAAAAGGAAACCATTGAGACGCGGACGGTTGTCAACTACAACCACAGTCATGCGCTCACGATTTTATATTATGAAGTGCTACGTCATTTTCGTGTTGTCACTGAGTATGTACGGTCGCGCCCAATTGTTCTTGTAAAACTAGATACGAATCTTCTAACTGAGGAAAATTTGGCATTCGTACCTAGACAGCCATCAGCTGGTAGCACTGACCCCGCGGTATATATCGAATACACAACAAAGCTTTTTCAGCATATTCTGACCACACAAAATCTTGTAGAGAACCGCTCGGCACTCGAAGCTGCCTTACTTGATAAGCGACATAATGAAGGCTTCAATGCATTACAGCGCGCTGCACATCGGCGTAACATTGCAAGTGCAACGCCTCCTCCACCAGCATCCGACCCTCCTTTTAATCCTGCGGATTCTCTAATACGTTTTTTCAACATTGATATAAAGACTGGGGGTCTCGTCGTCGAACGTAGTGAAGGAGAAGGAAACAGAGCCAATGTTAATGTGAAGCTGAACCCAACTGGGTATAGGCTCAATGACGGCAATCCGATCAACCTGTGGGGTTCCTTTACCCAGGAAAATGCCAACAATTCATTCACTGCATGGTTACCGGCGGATGTAGGTACCATTCCGAATAAAGGTACCATTCGATGGGGTGACATTGATTCTATTGAGTTCAATGTCTCCATGTCTGAGGATCCAGAAGATTGGAGTGACATATCCTTCCAGCATATAAAAGTGACAGGCAAGGACATAAATGGTGAAGATATCGATCTTATCGACAAACATTACATCGATGGGCACCTTATACTGCAAAGGAACGGAGCGTTCATCTTGCCGACACGACGGCCGCCACTCTTGCCACCTTCACCGCCACCGCCGCAGCAACCTATTGAAGAGATTGAAGATAATGCGAAGATCAATGAATTAATCGATCATCTGCGTTACCATCGAGCTCACTACAGTCGAGCGCTATACTTGAATCAAAATACAGCAGAGCGTGCCCGTCAGCTCAATGAAATCAAGCTCCTGCACGACGCAACACTACTAGAAAAGGTGGAAAATCGCCCGCTTGAAATGCTTGGTGACTTTGTCGCCTATCCTTGCGCTAATTCTGATTGGGCCATAATTATCAAGGACACGATCAATAAATCACCCCTCCTAGATGATCAGAAATTAGACGAGAGATTGATTACCCTGCCGACCCGAGGAATATTTGCTGAAGCCAAGCTTGGTCACTGTAATGCATCGGAAGAAATAGATCCCAACCGTTTCTGGAAGTGGGAAGAACACCCAATACCACATTTGGCACCAGAAATCGCAGCTATTCAGGCAGGGCAGCACACTGTTAAAGATCTTGATTTGAAATCAACACCATTCCCACAGCCACTGGTCAATATTGTCAACCCGCCCGCAGCACCTGACCCAACCGGTCTGGCAGCCGCATTGAATGTTCTTGGCACACCAAATATTTTCCGTGACATGTCAGGACGCACCGAAGTTGCTGACCTACTGAAGAAGCTATCTGACAACTCCATCTCAATCGCGGACGCAGCTAATAAAGCTAAGGAAATCCAAAACAAGCATGGAGTAGACCTCGATAAACAGCAGAAGGGCTATGACTTAGGTAAATACCAAACAGCTACTGATCTGGTGGGCAAAGCTATTGATGCTGAGTCGAAGCGTCTTGAGAACGAGAATAAGAAACTTGACATAGCAAATAAACTTCCACCCGCGGAAAGAAAAGAAGTTCAAAATGAAGTCGCCCGCGAGTTGAAAAAGCCAACATCTTCTGGAGATTCTTTAAAGAAACCGGCAGCTTCTCAAACTCCTTCTCGTAAATCCAAAGAGAATATCAAATTGCAAATCGACCTAAAGGGTTACGGTAACAACCTTCTTATTGGACGATTTGGCGTCAGAGTCAAACAAGGTATAAGAGACGTAGGGTTTCTCATGGCTACCGACTACTCCAAGGAAGGCCAGCTCGTAGTCGGCGTCCTCAACGAGAACAATGACCCGCGTTATTCCGTCGAGATTAATGGAGAGATTTTAGGGGGCGTAGGTATAAACACTCAGCTTCTCGGTCGTGACCTCGTGACCATCCCACGTGAGGATTTCGATGCTTACGATTACTTTTATTTGGTCGCAACGGCAGAGGTAGACGATTTCGAATTCGAGGCAACCAACAGCGACGAGATCGCGCACGAGGTTACCAAGAGAATTGGTGGCGGTATCGACGTCGCAGCTGGTCAGAAGGCAACAATTACCGCGAAAACTGAGGGGGGCGTCGAATGGATGGATGGCAAGACGCACACGAGCACGAAAGCAGTTAAGTTGAGAATCGTATACTACAAAGGTAGCTTTAACATCCATTACTATGGAAAAGGCAAAGAAAAAGATTAGTGCTAACAGCCAAAATGATAGTAGCGTGGCATTGGTAATGTTATATAGTATTGTTGGAGATGCGCATTTAGTATTGAAGTATCTGAATTATTGAAAATGTTTAATTTAAGGTATCATTGAAAAACAAACCTATGACTAATGAAACCAGTCCAATTGAGCAAATAGAACGTCAACTTTCAAAGCTGGAAAGTACCGCAACCAACCTAGAAACGATCTCAGCTTTGGTAGCGCGAGCTAATAGAACCCAAGAGGTGAAAATACTAGCTGACCAAGCTATCGATCTCCGCATAAAGCAATTTGCACTGTATCGAAATAAAAATCGGCTTCAGGTTAATACAAAGGAATGGAAGGCGTTAGTATCAGCCCTTGAACTCGTCAATCACTTCATCGATGAAGCGATTGCTGACCCGAAAGTTATCAAGGAAGTGCAAGACTCTGCTGCGCGTCTTATTTCAGTAGTGACAAAGCTTGCTTCATCGTTTAGTTAAAGACTGCTCTCAAGAGAGCAAGGAATACAAAAACACAAAAAACACTGCACGGTTTAACAACTGATTGCTCGGAGGTTGGTTTGAGGATTATCAGAACGATTTAGCCACAAGCTATCGCACCAGAAATCACGTAATAAATATGAGAATTCTTGGTGAGTGCTTGAGATTATTTTTAATTAAAAATAGTTAGCTATAGCCTCATGTTAATACGCAGGTTTTGATTCGATTTCTATTCGAAAATCAAAATAAGATATAAAACTGTACTGTGTCAAATTTGTGCCAAACTACGCTGCGAGTAACACTATTTGTAACTGTGTGACACTGTTTTTCTGCTTGGTAAGCATTGCAAGAGGTTGATTTTTAAAATATTTTTTACTTATAATTACGTTTCGTAATCAGTAGGTCGGAGGTTCGACTCCTCTCAACAGCACCATTTCGTTACTACCCCTATAGTTCTGCTCTAAAAGCGAGAAGGGAAGCGATTTTTCGGGGGTTCTAAACCCCTCATTTCGGCAGTATCGAAGCCGTTCGCTGAAAGCGAGTTTCAGGACGGCTCTTTTATGCTCCAGCCTGTCAGAAACCCATAATTTATGCGGGTTTGACAGGAACGAGAACGCGGTTCTAAATGTTTCATCGAACGATTGCAGCGGACGACCGCATTGCGCTATTTTTTCATCATGTGCGACCTTTTCTTCTTCCAGTTGACGTATCTTTTTCTCATAAGCCGTGATCAATATCTGATTGTCGGCTTCCGCGATCCGATCTAAGAACTGTTCCGTCTTGCGTTCGATCTGAATAAGACTGCGGCGAATAGCATCCGCTTCCTGTTTTGCATCATTACACCGCACATTCCACAGATCGGTGAATATCTCGGCAGCTAGGAAGAACATTTCCTGGGAAGGCTTCATATCGCTCAACAGCGCTTCAAACTCGCCTTCCAGCTTGTCCTTACGAACAGATTTACCATATTGACTGCATTTGGTTCCATTTGGCTTTCCATGGCATAGGTAATAAGCATGCAGCCCGTTCCTGCCGCGTGACCAGCATGCGGTCAAGGGCGTACCACAGCAGGCGCAGGCGACAAAGCCGCGCAGAGGGAAGTCCTCATTGATGTCCTTGCGTACGGGTGCTTTAGCTTCTCCCTTCAATCGTGCCTGAATCTTTTTATAGGTTTCAAAGCTGATCAGCGGTTCATGATGACCTCTGACCAGATGGATATTCCAGTCCGGCTTGTCCAGATAACCTGCATATAAAACGCGATTGAGGATTTCCTTTATCCTCTGCATATGCACGGTTCCAAACCTGTCCTTGGGAAAATGCGGTGATGAATGAAAACCGCATCAATTCGCCTTGCGACTCGAACCGGCCAGAAGCAAATCCCTCTAGCCCTTCCGTAATGACGGAAGCGCAGGGCTGATCCGGAACAAGCAGTTTGCCGTGCTTAGCCACCTTTTTATAGCGATAACCGACTGGGGCGTTGAACACGAAATATCCGCTCATCATGCGGGCTTTCATACGGTTTAAAACTTGCTCGGCGTTCTTCTCGCGCTGGTGTGCGGCCACAGACGCCAATAAATGCTCGACCAGCCTGCTATCGGAATCGTCCCCAAATTCAATGGACGGCGATTCCAGCTTGCCCCCGGCAGCGGCAATAGAAGCACGCAAATGTAAGTGCGTCTCAATATCCTTGGCTGTCTCAATATCCTTGGCTAAACGCGAGATGTCATCAATGATTACTATCGGATTAGCGGCACGATATTTCTTGAGATACGTGAGCATGGCTTTCATGTTCGGACGATCCAGCAGTTTGCCGGTAATCCCTTCGTCATGAAAGACTTCCACGACCTCATAACCCTTATGTTTTGCATATTCCCGGCAGCGCGTCTCTTGGGAGGCCAGCCCATGACCTTCAGTGACCTGTTTGGGACTGCTTACGCGGCAATAGATAACGGCTTGTTGTGTCATGGCAGAATCCCTCTTACTTATCCAGCCCGAATGCGGCATTTTGGTATGAAGATTTGATTGAACGATCTTTTGAATCTATCACGTCACCTTGATTCTGCAAAGTTTCGCTGTTTCGTTCCTGCAAGGCGTGCTGGATCGGATGCTTGTGGAAAGCCGCCGATACGAATTCGTCCATAATCATATAAACATAGCGGATAATTTCTTCTTCGCGCTCTTTGCCCAGATTGTACGGTGCGAGATGCTTACGATACTTTTCTATATCCAATTTCATAGCAGACACGATTGCACGCTTCTGCCGGGGCAAAAGCATGTTCCTTAAGAATTGATGATGTACGAAATTATGAGAGTCGCCTGCTTAGCAGGCGGGAAACTGTTGAATCCAACTTACAGTGATGATTGCAACATGGAGACGCAAATCGGGTGATTTGCCTAATTGATATCCCTTTTAAAACAATGAGTCAAGGAAGAAATTCCTTTCATAAATGGTTAATTATTTTTTAGAATTAAAAATTGTTTTAAGCAAGCCACTCGCAAGATTTAAGTTATAAATCTGCATCTTAAATTAAAGAGAATATGTTTCAATTTAATCTGAGAACCATTCCATACCATTTTGATGGTAACCTAGGTTAATCATAGCTTGCATGTCTCCTTGTTTCGCAGCTAGCTTGTATAATTCAATGGCTTTCTTCAGACTTTTAGTAACTACTATGCCTTGTTCATAATAATAACCAAGATTAACCATAGCATTACTATTGCCTTGTTCAACAGCCTGCTGAAACATGTCGATAGCTTTTTTTAAATTCTTCTCAACCCCATCGCCATTTTCGTAACAAATTCCGAGATTGAACATTGCTGTACTGTTACCTAACGTAATTGCTTGGTGATAAAGACTAATCGCTTTATTCCAATCTTGCTCAACGCCTTCACCTACTTGATAATAATAGCTAAGATTGACCATGGCATTGCTTTCACCTAACTCAACTGCTCGTTGGAATAGCTCAATCGCCTTGTCTTGGCTCTGTTCTACGCCACTCCCGCTTTCGTAGCAAACACCAAGATTCACCATTGCAGCGCTATTGCCCAACTCTACTGCAAGTTTAAATAGATCAATAGCTCTTTGCTCATCTTGTTCAATGCCATCGCCATTTTCGTAGCAAAGACCAAGATTGAAAATCGCTGAGCTGTTGCCTAACTTAGCTGCTTGCCAATACAGATCCGCGGCCTTATTCGAATCTTGTATTATTCCTTCACCTCTCTGATAGATAAGACCTAAATGTACCATTGTTGCTATATCACCTTTTTCAATTGCCTGTTCATATAAACTGATAGCAGTATCCCAGTTCTGTTTGACTCCATTTCCTAATTCATAACAAAGACCAAGATTAAACATTGCGATAGAGTTATTTTTCTGTATCGCTTTCTGATACAGATCAATAGCTATATTTAAATCCCGCTCAACTCCATATCCATTATCATAGCAAACTCCTAAATTAACCATTGCCTTGCTATCATTTTTTTCATTTGCTTTATGAAATAGTTCAATAGCTTTATTCAAATCTTGCTCAACCCCTTCACCCTTTGAATAGCAAACACCCAGATCTACCATAGCATTAGTATCTTCTTTTGCTATGGCTTGTTGATACCAATATATAGTTTTATAAGAATTTCGTTGAACGGTAATGCCTTGACTATAAAAAAAACCAAGGTAATTCATGGCGGAGATATCGGATAAATTTCCAGCATATTCCAATGCATCGATAATATTCTGCGGTATCTTTGAATTTCGCAGTAGTTTATCAGTAATGGCTACTGCAACATGGGCCAAGGCTTCATAACAGTTATCGCATGGAAGTTTATGTGCTATTAATTCATGTATTAAATCCCACTTATCATATTCTTTTGATATATCAATAAAATCTTGTGTAATCCGATGTAGAAATAGTGCTGTATTCTTAGGCGAATATTGCCATGCAATTTCTAACAACTCTTCGAAGTTAAGGCCTCTATAAAAACAAAACAGAACAAACCATTCCCCTAATAAATGTGGTTCCATTGCAAAAATTTGCTGAGGATGATCATCTTTATTAATAAGATACCCACTAGCAATGAAAATTGCCTTTTGTCGAAGAGGCCAACCAATCTCACCAAAATACCTCTTAATTTGAACATCCTCAAAAGATATCTGGCGGACTATTGTCGCTAGTACCGCTAACTTCATGGCGGGATGACTTTCTCCCCAGGTAGGGGCTCTTTGCTCTTGCTCATCAAAAAACTTTTCCCAACGCCACTTATCACGGGTTAGTTGATGATTTAGTAGTTTAATTTTTGTCCAGCTTTGATATCCTTCTTCCGTTACACTTAGTTGTTGCGCCAATAAATAAGCATATAGAGGCCTGCCGGAATCATCGATCCGCTCTAATGTTTCTGTTAGTATTGCATCGGAGAGAGTAAGTGTTTTAGCGTATAACTGCGCTAATAATTCTTTGACGATATTGACCAGATCATTGACATTCAGTTTTTTTAATTCCTCAACGCCGTTTTCAAAACGATAAGGGCGGAGGCTATCCTCATCGAAATAGTTTTCTTCGCATAGCTTGAGAAACCACTCTGCTTTATCACTGATATGCTTTGAAAACCTTCTCTCATTATGAGCATTTTGATTGTCCTTATTTAATATTATTCCCTGATTCCAAGGTTGCCTTTCCACTAATAGGATGCGCACCTTATGATCAAAATTTTCTTGATTATCAATTAGGGATTGAAGAATAAATTTTATTTCTTCTTCCCTTCCGATCACGTAATCAAAAATAAATAAATAAGGTTTATCAGGCTTCCATTTTTCCCAGCCGTGCCTGAAAGATTTAATATTATGCTTTGTGAGGAATCCTGCACGCCACTTCAATTTTTTCAAAGCATAATGCATTAATTCATATGCCAAACGACTTTTACCTTGCCCGGCAACGCCAGCAAGCTGGAACCATGCAACTTGTGAATCTTCCAAATTACATTTCAAGAATTTTTTTAAACGTATTTTTTGTTTACCCCTCCCAATCAACGGATGAGCAATATTTGCAAAATAATTAATATTGCCAATTTTTGGTTCGGGAATGGTTAATTGCGGTTGGATTGAGTCTGGTTGTTTGATGCCTTCTAGGGGCAGTTCATTCTCAAGCTTTTCTCGCTTGAGTCTTTTTTCTTCATTAAGAAGGTGCTTATTTATATCATTTATTGCGTAATCTAGAGCATTCTGCACTTAAATAGAGTCGATAAGGATTCTCAAAGGATGAGATATAGTTGATGATCTTGCTATGAGGAGGTGACATATGCCAAAACCCTTATCGAATGATCTCAGGAAGCGTCTGATCAAGGCGGT
>NZ_FONE01000009.1 GCF_900112825.1 Nitrosomonas sp. Nm166
AACAATAAATTCTGAATAGAAACTCGATTTATCCCCCTTGAAAAATGAATCTCTGGCAAATTCGCTCTTATTTTTGATGCTCGTGCAATATCCAGGCTAGGTTAGCGCGTCACATGACGGTTCTGATCAATCAGCAATCCTTTATTAAATGACATCGAACTGTCATGAAAGTGAAATATTCAGCTTGTAGTATGCACGCATTGCTGATGAGGGATTTATGCAACAAGTGTTTAAAAAAATAATTTCATTAATTGGGTCGGTGTGGCTGCTTTCTGCTTCTATGGCGATGGGAAGCAGCATAGAGAATCTGGCGAAATCGCTGGCCAGGATCCGGGGTGAAGTCGAGACGTTACAGACCCAACTGGATACTGAAAAAGAAAAGCACGGGAGCCGAATGTCTGCGCTTACTTCGCAATTGGCGGATTTGAGTGTCGAAGAAAGAAGGCAGAAGCTGAGTATCGAGAAGCTGCAGCATTCCATAGAGAAACTGGGAGTGGCTGCAAAGCAGGCGGAGCAATCCGGCGAAAGCTTGAAACCTGTTTTGTTAACAGCCTTGGGTGAGTATAAGCGCCATATTCAAAACGGATTTCCATTCAAAATGGAGGACCGCATCAAAGCAATCAATGACCTGGAGAATAATATTTCCAATCAACAGATTGATCCCAATAAAGCGGTTAATCAAGCCTGGTCATTGATCGAGGATGAGATTCGCTTGAGCAAGGAAAATGGGGTTTACCAGCAAACAATTCCGCTGAATGGCGAAAAGGTGCTGGTGGATATCGCCAAGTTGGGTACGGTATTCCTGTTTTTCCAAACTCGGGACAATCAAAGCGGAATGGCTAAGCGAACAGCGGACGGCGGCTGGAGATACGAGACCATCGATAACACGGCTGACATGGAGCGAATCAGGAACTTATTTGATTCATTGAAGAAACAGATCCGTCAGGGTTATTTTGAATTACCGAATCCGTTGAGAAAATGAAGAAAATTTTATTGATCATCGTTCTACTGGCGATAACCGGTTCAGCCTACGCCAAAGAAAATAAAACTACTGCTACACCAGAGGATGTGCCAGCCTTAGCGTCGGAAGCAAAGCCCGAAGCTGCTGCCCCTAAAAAGCAGAACTCAGCCAAACAGGAAGCGGTTAATCTGGAAACTGCCTACAAACGTGAATTTGCCTTCCTGGAAGCACAGAAGCGGGAATTGACCGAACGGTTGAAAAATTATCAAGCCACTGCAAATCGCGAGGAGCAGGCACTTAACAGCAAGATCAACGCGCTTGAGCGCAGTTCTGTGGAACGCTCAGCCAAAATTGATCAGTTGACTGCGCAGTTGACAGAATCTGAGCGCAAAGAGGCTGCTGTCACCGAGCGCAGTGATGCTTTGGAAACCACTTATCTGCAAGCGGATGCAACCTTGAAGAATCATGGCATTGAAATGCCTTCTGCCATGAAAGAGGAAAAAGGCAACGATCCGGTTAAAGTTGACTTTTTGTTTAAGCAAGCCTTGTCGTTACTTCAGAACCTTGGGGCAATCCAGACAAAACCGGGCAATTTTTTCCTGGAAGATGGTAAACAAACACAAGGAAATATCATTCATTTAGGCAATATCGCGGCTTTTGGCGCGAGCACTGAAGGCGGTGGCAGCCTGGTACCCGCGGGGGGCGGTGATTTCAAGGTATGGAAAGGGGTCGGTTTCGATACCGCTGCAGCTTTGAGCAAAAGCCAGCAGCCTGACTTGTTGCAGTTGTATTTATTTGAATCACGGACCAGCGCTATTGAAGAAACACCGGAAAAGACCATTACCGGCATTATCGACTCGGGCGGCCCGATTGGTTGGGTCATCGTGATATTGGGTGGTGTTGCAGCGTTTCTTATCCTGATCCGGGCTTATTTGCTGCGCTCAAACAGCGCTGACACGCAACAGCTGACCGATCAGATTATCCAGCAATTGGCCTCCGGTGATCTGGAAGTGGCTAAAAAAAGCTGTGAAGATAATTCATCCGCCATTGGACGGGTTTTGCACTATACCTTGCGGCATTTGAAAGATGACCGGGATCACATGGAAGGCATTGTGTACGAGGCAATCCTCCAAGAATCCGGCCCACTGGACCGGTTTGGGCCAGCTATTCTGGTAATTGCCTCGATAGCGCCATTACTGGGTTTGCTGGGAACGGTAACCGGGATGATCGAAACTTTCGACATGATTACCGAGTTTGGCACCGGCGATCCGAAATTGCTTTCTGAAGGCATTGCCATCGCACTGGTGACCACAGAGTTAGGCTTGATTGTAGCCATTCCGGCGTTATTGCTGGGTTCTTTATTATCTTCCTGGGCAAGGAACATTAAGCGCGATATGGAGCATTCAGCACTCAGAATCATTAATGTTTTTTTAGGTGGCGGGCTTGATCTGGAGGAAGTGAATGTGCCTGCTGTCGACGCAAACAATTTGGCGTTGAGTAACGCGTGATATGAATCTTTCCGAGCAGATTCTGTTAATCAAGGAATTGTTTGCTGCCGGTGGGATTGTCATGCCGCCGCTGGTGCTGTGCATCTTGTTGCTGTGGTATGGGCTGGGCTATCGATTCTGGGTCATGAAAGAGCCCAAATTGATGGGCGTGCGCGACATGCTGAAATATTATCAGGCGCATGGTGACAAACCAGCCAGAAATATCGTGGCACGGGCGGTCAAGCAAGGGCTGGAGCTAAAAAGAAGAGGTGTCAAAAACTTGCGGCGCCATCTGGATGCGGCTTTTTATGATTATGAAAGGGAGATCGGAAAATTCTCTGTTCTGGTGCGCGTGGTGATTCTGATTTCTCCTTTGCTGGGATTATTGGGTACCGTGATGGGCATGATTGAAACATTCGATTCTTTGGCAACCATGACATTGTTTTCGCAATCCGGCGGCATTGCCGGCGGTATCTCGCAAGCCTTGTTTACCACTCAGATGGGCCTGACTGTTGCGATTCCAGGTTTATTGGCGCATAGCATCCTGAACCGGAAACAGAATCAGATTGTGCAAGATCTTGCTCAGGTTAAAGACCTGCTGTGTCATCAAACCGATTCCCATTATTTAACGAAAAGTAATTCATGATGAGAAATAACGAGCCTGCTGAAGCTGAAGCTACCATCGATATGGCGCCATTGATCGATATCGTTTTCATCTTGCTGATTTTCTTCATGGTAACGACGACCTTCGTGAAAGACATGAAACTGGAACTGGAGCGACCGAAGGCCAGCAGCTCAATCGCAGCGTCGAGTAAGGCGATCCGGTTGTTCATTGACCGCAACGGCGATACCTACATGGACGGTGAGCCGGTGCGTTTGTGGCTGATACAAAGCAAGTTACGTGATTTGTTAAGTACTTCCTCCAGCAAGGTGGTGCTGGTGGTGACCGATGAAGGTGTTCCGGCGGGAAGACTGGTTGAGGTAGTTGATCAGGCGCGTTTGGCAGGCGCCGAGAGTGTGGGTGTAGCAACTAAAAAAGAAGCGGGGTAAAACAAAATGGAAACGATGAAATGGAAACAACACATGGCAGGGGTGGTGTCGATGCTGTTCGGATTGATACTGGTTTTTGGTCTGATCGTATTGATGAATCACTATATGGGCAAGATCGAGCGGACACCTCCCCAGGAAGTGACAGAAATCAGCATGACCAAAGAGATCAAGCAGGAGCCCAAGAAAGAAATCAAGAAAGTAGAACCCAAAAAGCAAGTGGCCCGGCCGCAAGCACCAGCACCTTTCAAAGGGCTGGATACTGCGCTGTCCGGTATCGATCTGGGGTTGCTGGGACTGGATGATGGTCAGGGAAGGGATTTGGATGACAGCTTGCTGGGTAAAACGGGTAACGCTGTCATGACAGCCGATCTGGTCGATGTACCGCCAAAACCGGTTACCAGAGGAACCTTTAAATATCCGCCTACAGCCAAAAAGAATGGCATAAAGGGGTATGTCGTCTTGTCCGTGCTGGTAGAAAAGGATGGCTCTGTCAATCAAGTGCAAGTGCTGGAATCGAGTCCCTCAGGAATGTTTGATTCGGCTGCCTTGCAAGGGATCCGCGCATGGCATTTCGAGCCGGCCAAATATAAGGGTGATACGGTCCGGGTATGGGCTAAACAAAAGATCCGCTTTGACCTGTCCTGATTTTCCATGCTGACGCTGGAATGCAAAAAATGACAAACCCGATTGATAGGCTGATTCAGTGCAGCATTGCTGCGATCGTGCTTGGCTTTTACAGCCATCATTTGCCGGCAGCCGAGAACAAAGCACAGCCAACAGACTTTATCGAACTGGCGGCGGTGATGCTCAAAGATGGTCACCACGACCGCGCGTTATTGGCATTGCAGAGTGTTGATCTGGAAAACAAGAAAACCGACCTGGCCAGATTTTATACCCTGCAGGGCTTGGCTTACATGGGCCTGAACGACCTGGAAGCGGCCAAAGGCAGTCTGCAGCAAGCGGTCAAAAATGGACAGAAAGATCCGGCGATTTTTATCTATCTGGCACAAACCTATTTCGGGCTTAAAGATTACAAGCAGACAATTGATGCGATTGGCAAGGCAGGCAGCCTGGTCAATAAAGATGCGGCATTGATCAGTTTAAAAGCCGAATCTTATTGGCATCTGAAACAAACCGAAGCAGCGATTAATGCTTTGAATGATGGACAGAGAGCTTTTCCGGCGGATCTTCGTTTTCTGAAGAGAAAAGTTTTTTATTTCGTCGAATTGGGGCTCTATCAGGAAGCCGTCAGGCTGGGCAGGGAATATCTGCAGCGATCAAAAGCCAGCGCCGCCGATTATGTGGCATTTGGCAATGCGCTGCGGCTCAGCAAGGAATATCAGGAAGCATTAAATATTCTGGAAATCGCGCGTCTGCAATTTCCGCAGGATGAAATGGTTGCGAAGCTGCTCGCGCATACCTATCTGGATCAGGGAAAACTCAATTCGGCGGCGTTTATTCTGGAGCAGGCGGCGTTGCTGAATCCAAGCTTGCAAGCCGAAGCCGCGGAAATCTACCGGCGCGCGGGGCGGCTGCATAAGGCATTGACGCTGAACGAGAGCATCAGTGATCAAAAAATAAAACTTAAGCAACGCTTATCCATCTTGCTGGCGTTAAAGCAGTTTGAACGCGCCGCCAATATGGAATCCGGTTTGTACCGTAACGGGTTGCTGGAAGATCAGGACGTGCGCTATGCGTTGGCCTATGCCTTATTCTCAAACCGTCGCTTTGCCGAAGCGAATAAGCATCTGGATCATTTAAAGAATGCCGAGCTTTTTAGAAAAGGCACCGAGCTTCGCCGCCTGATGGAAGTTTGTAAAGCCGAGCCATGGCAATGTACCTGACGCGATCATTACGGTCGATGATGAATTCTGAGCGGAAAACAGTACCCGTTGTATTTTTGTCTGCATTGTTGTTGATGCCGCCTTAACGCCTACTCAAGATATTTCCTTAATTTAACAACTGAAACTTATCTTCACCAACCAATCGGATTGTACGTGGAGAGGTACTGATACGCCGAATGAACACTGAATCTCACCAATTTTTCTGGTCATATGTCATTGCTGCACTGGTTCTTGTGGTTGCCATTGCAGTAAGTCCTGCTGCCCGGGGAGAGACTGAAAAAGCCGAGTTTTCCGTTCATCTGTTTCAGAATGGATTGCCCATTGCGGATGCTGAACTGCTGATCAGTAGTGAAACCTATGACAAGTCCACTGCAAAATTGATTTTTGAAGCGACGCCATCGACGTATAGCTGGCAACCTGACGAGGATTCTCCACTGAAGACGAATGCGAACGGTGCTGTGGCCGGAAAATTACCCCCCGGGTTTTATCACATGACGATTAAAACCAGAGATCAAACTTTTGAGTTTGATTTACCGTTACGTCCGGCAGAAAATGCACAGATTCTGGTAACTTTTTATTCAAGTAAAAAGAAGCCCCTGTTGAATATTGAAAGCTCGGTGACTGGTACGGTGGCGGGATCTGATGTCGCTACTGAAGTAATGCGTGATCAGGGAGAAGGAACTGTCACTGTACAAGTAGTATCCAGAGAAACCGGCAAACCGATCAAGGATGTGCAGGTTTTTCTCAGTGGCACAAAACAAAAATTGCGAACAGACGAGCAGGGGCGGGTAATGACGACTGTGCCAGCAGGCAGTTACAGTGTTTCACTGTTGCACAGCGCCTATAGCAGTCAAACGCAAGATGAAGTGAAAATTGAAAACGAAAAAAATACTGACTTAAGTTTCAAATTAACACCTGCAGGTGTTGAATTGGCAGAGTATGTGGTTCTGGAACCTCATCTGGCGGGTACGCTTGCATCGGTCATGGAAGAACAGAGAACCTCAACAGCCGTGGCGACTGTTTTAGGTGCTGAACAATTCAGCCGGGCAGGGGATGGTGACGCGGCCAGCGCACTGCGAAGGGCTTCCGGGTTAACATTGGTGGGCGGTCAATTCGTTTTTATTCGTGGCTTGGGCGAACGGTTTTCTTCAACGTTAGTTAACGGCGCTGCAGTGCCCAGTCCGGATGCGACACGCCGTGTTGTGCCACTGGATCTTTTTCCGACCACTATTCTTGAGAGCGTGATGGTGCAAAAAAGTTATTCACCCGATCGTCCCGCTGAATTTGCGGGTGGTACGATAGAAATGCGCACGCGCGGGATTCCGGATGACTTTTTCTTTAACCTGAATTTGCAAGCCGGCATCAATGACAGAACGACTTTTCAGGATGGATTGAATTATAAGGGCGGTGGCATTGATTTTACGAGTTATGACGATGGTTCGCGTGCGCTGCCTGATTCGCTCGCGGATGCCACCCGAGATGGCAGACCCATACAGCCGTCATCTGTTTTTAATCCGAATGGATTCTCTCTCGCCCAGATTGAGAAGTTTGGCGAAGATTTATCGAAGGTATGGGATTTGACAAGGCAAAAAAAGGGACCGGATACTGGAATCCAGGCTTCGATGGGAGATAGCTTTACATTCGGTGATTTCAGGGTAGGTTATATTGGAGCGGTTGGCTGGAAGCAGGAATTTCGGCAACTGAATGAAATTAATCGAGAATTTATTCCCAGAAATACGGGAGATGATAGCTTAAGGGCGATTCGGGATTTTGACGTGCAGCGATCGCTGCGGGAAATACAGTTGACCGGCTATGTGGGAGCGGAAGTTCACTATAAGGATACTCACAAGCTGTCTGTCAAGAACACATTCCTGCGCCAGGCATTTGATGAAGCCCGGTTTGACGAAGGTTTTACCGATGCTGAAACAGCACCCATCCGCAGGTCAAAACTCAAGTTTTTCTCCAATCAGCTGCTCATGCAACAAGTGAGCGGTGAACACCGTTTTGACTGGCTGAAAGATCTTTCGATTAATTGGTTGTTTACCAATGCCACGGCCAACCGGGACGAACCGAATACACGGGATTACCGTTATGATTTTATTGCAGCGCCGGGAGTAAACGCTTTTACTTTTTCTCGCAGAGCGGACAGCAATCAATTGATGTTCTCGGATCTGGTTGATAAAGACCAAAGCTGGCGTGTAGATGGAAGACTACCGTTACAATTAACCCCTGCTCACAAACTGACACTCAGCAGCGGTTTTATCACCCAAGACAAAACCAGGGATTCCGCTATCCAGCGCTTCAGTTATTTTCCGCTTGGTAGTGATGCGAAGAATCAGGCGGTTTTACAGCAATCATCCCTGGAGAGCATTCTGTCTCCTGTTTATATTGGTCCGAATGGGTTCCAACTGCGCGATGTCACTCGTCCTACTGATCGATATAACGCCTCACAGAATCTTCTTTCCTATTATGGGAAAGTCGATTTGCTATCCTATGACAGGATTAATCTAACCGGGGGATTACGCTGGGAAGATAATGATCAACGGGTTGAAACTTTCAGAAATGTCGGTAATGTGGCTACTCCGTTTACAGCCAGACTTAACAAGGTAGATATGCTGCCATCTGCGACAGCGACCTTATTTCTAACCGATAAGCAGCAATTGCGCGCAAGCTTTAGTCAAACACTTTCCCGACCCGATTTCAGGGAACTGTCAGCAGCGCCCTTCACCGATATCAATACCAATCAGGAAACCATCGGTAATCCTGACCTGAAACAAACCAGCATCACCAACTGGGATGCGCGATGGGAATATTATTTGTCTCCCAGCGAAAATATTTTCGCTGGCTTCTTTTGGAAAGATCTTACCAAACCGATCGAACTGGTGGCTACGCCCAATGCCACTGTGAATACTTATCAGAATACCGATAAAGCCAACATTTACGGCTTTGAATTTGAAGTATTGAAGCGGCTGGATTTTATCAATCCGCTGTTGCAAAATTTTTATGTGGGGGGTAATTACACCTGGTCGACATCCAATGTGCAGTTAACTCCCCAGAATCTTACCGCGCAGACCACCAATAACAGGCCATTGCAAGGGCATTCCGAGCATATTGTCAATTTCCAGCTAGGTTATGACAATCCAGCCTGGAAAACACAAGCTACCTTGCTGTATAACATTGCCAGCAAACGTATTATGGCGGCGGGGGTGCTGGGAGCACCGGATAAATATGAGCAGCCTTTGCATCAATTGGATTTTGTCCTGAACCAGAATTTATATAAGGGACTATCGATGCAGGCCTCTGCGCAAAATCTGCTGGATGATGATCTGTTGATTACGCAAGGTGATGAAATCGCTCGCCAATTCCGGCGCGGTCGCGCTTTTAATCTGAGTGTGCGTTTGGCGTATTGATAGAGAATACTCGCAAAGTAATTGCACATTATCGCGGTGGTATTATTTTGATAAGCGATAAATTTTCGAACTAAAACCGGTAACCAAAACGTCCACCCAATGTATCCATCCCCTCATTCGCATCGGCGAAGTAAGCGTTGGAGACGTGATCAAAGTATGCCGATAATGAGCTTTTGGCGTTCAGGCGGTATCCGATTTCAATAGGAATATGAAACAGAACCCGTGATCCAAGTGCTTTGCGGTCATGCTGATGAAGATGCAGCCTGCCATCGTGAATGGTCCCGCCCAAGCCGATACCCATGAACAAGCCACTTATGTGCTCGTACTGCCAGCGAATACCGGTGTAGAGCTTGGAGGTGTCACCGACGGTATTTACCGATCCGCCGAAAGCGGGGCGAATGATTCCACCAAGAAATTGCATATGGGGTGAGAAGATGGCTTCCAGATTGAAATCGACACCGTTCTCGCGGCGGAAACCACTCCACAAGCCACCGGTATCATGATGAAGTACGCCGAACTTGACCTCATGCAGCCAGGCAGCCATCCTTCGCTCATCTGCATGGACAGCAGAAGAGATGATACAGCTTAAGCTAAAGAGCAATACTGCAATAATTGATGTGCGTGCTGTAAAATTTAATCCCATTCAGTGTAATGCTGCTTTGTCAGGATTAGCCCCAAGATATTATTACATTATATTGTATTGAATAGCATTTTCTTAATTAAGTTCAGCCATCAGGTCATTAGAGTGAAACTTGTTTAAGTAAATGCACCTGCTGGCTTTATTGCTAACAAATACGGCTTTAGCTGATAAACAACCATTAGCCGATCGATCTAAACATTTCTCCCGGGGAAATATACCCAATTGCTGCAGATTTCATCTCATTATGTATTTACATGTGAGTGTAATATTCCTGTCATGCTGACCTGTTAGATTTGCTTACCCTAAAATAAATACTTGGAGGTGGGTGAATCATGTTTAAGGTAAGAACTATAAAAGAGAAATTGATAACTGCATCAGCAGTGCTATTGAGCAGCGTCGCAGTGAATGGGTATGCAGCAACTGCAACCTTCGATCCGGCGACAGGCATTGCAGATCTTCCTGTCGTTGAAGTTTTGAACGGTGGATCATCTGCATTTTATAGCGCCAGATTGCAACTCACAGGAAATGAATTGCAACTGATCGCTGCCGATCCTGTTTCGGCAGTCAGCGGGCAACGGAATGTCTATGATTCTGCTACTAGTGCGGTGCATGTGCCATCGATCGTGGTGGGGGGCGATGATTTTTACGTAAAACTTAAGCTAGTGCCCGGATCTGATCCTTTGCGTTTTACAGTGGAGCAGCTTGCCAATAATGCGTTTCAAGGTTGTCCTAACTTTGCAACACCAGGCGCTGCTCCAGGTTCTTGCGTTTTGAGCGGTGAAATTAAAACCGATATTACGCTGACAAAAAATATCAACTGGATTTTATCCGGTGGTGTCTTTATCGGTGGCGACAAGGTCGACAACGCTACCATCACGATTAATCCTGGCACCAAAATTTTTGGTCAACAAGGGCCAGATTTTCTGTGGATAAGACGCGGTTCAAAAATCATGGCGGAAGGAACGCCGGATAATCCGATCGTTATGTCCGGTTCGCTGCAACAAGGCCCTGGTGAATGGGGTGGCTTGGTGATTTCCGGCAGTGCCCCTGTGAATGGATGTAATGTCGATGTACCTGTTTGTGAAATTCCGAATGAAGCCATTACTTCTGAATTTTTTGGCGGTGATAACCCGACGGACAACAGCGGGTTGCTCAAATATGTGCAAATACTTTTTGCCGGTTTTGCTGTGCGCCCGGATGAGGAGTTGAATGGATTAACGCTAAATGGCGTTGGTTCGGGAACGATCATCGATTTTGTGCAAGTTCACGCAGGACTGGATGATGGCGTTGAAATGTTTGGCGGTACCGCGCAAATGAAACACCTGGTACTGACTAACAATGGTGACGATAGTCTGGACTGGGCAAACGGTTGGAAAGGACGTGCACAGTTTGTTTTGGTTAAACAACCTGCTGATTTTGGTGATCGGGGTATTGAAGCGGACAATAATGAAAAAAATAATGATGTCCTTCCGCGCGCTCAACCCATTTTATCCAATATGACTTTAATAGGCCGTGGCGACACGACACAAGGTGTGTTGTTGCGTCGTGGAACCGGTGCGAACATCTGGAATTCAGTGGTCACAGGGTTTCCTGTCTGTTTGATGATCGATGGCCCATCAACTTTCGCAAATGCCGGTTTCCCAGGAAGTTTAACCGGCGGCTTGACGATAGAAAATTCTTTTGTTCATTGCGCCAGCAACTTCGCTGATGGTGAGGGTGCTACCTTTACGACATCCGACTGGTTCTTATCTCAGTCCGGCAACAGAGCTGAAGATCCTTTGCTAAGTGGATATTTGCCTGTAACCGGATCACCCTTGACCCTAGGTGGTGGCGCTGTCAACGATTCCTTCTTTGATCCCGTGGATTATGCTGGGGCATTCAAAGATGCGAATGATGACTGGACACAGGAATGGACTTATAACTTCAATTAAACTGTTAGAGCTTCTTTGCAATTTGCTGTAAAGAAGCTCTGATTGGCTTAATGGATTCGATTATTCATTAAATCAAAACAATCGCTGGATTGCCTTTATCGGATCCAGCGATTTTCTTTTGAAGCTACCTGTATGACCCGATGCCGAGCATACATATATAAGTCGTTTGTGCACTTCTACTTGGCTACAACTGTTTTTCACAATAACGAACAGCTTCTTAGCCGATTTGTATGATCTTAGCTACGGAAGGTACTCCCTCCGCATTCCAAACAAAGAGCAGATAGAAGCCTGGAGGAGCTACTTTGGCTGTTCTTGGAGATTTCACGGTTACAATCTTGCCTGTTTGCGAAATAGGTAGATTGAAGAAACGTGTTTCGTGATCAAATGTATGTGTAGCTGCACCGACACGCACCAGCGTGACTCTGGTAATGCTTTCGTCTGATTCGATTGAAAAGCTCTGATTCCAGCCGATCACTGTTGTTGGGGCATCAATGATTTCTGGACGAAATGCAAGTTGGCCGCTTTCATCAGTTTTGAATAAATAAGGTGGATAGTAAATTTCACCATTCAATTGCTTCAATGGCCCTGGTGCACCTCCCCCGCCAGTAAACACCGTTCCATCTGGAAGCAAGAGTGAGGTTGAGTGATATAGTCGTGCTGTAGTTGCACTGGCTGCTACTGTCCAACGATTAGTTTTAGGATTCCAAAGCTCGGATTCTAATACCCTGCCATCAAGTGTGTTACCCGTCGATGAACCACCGTTGACCCAGACCTGGCCATCAGCAAGTACTGTGGCACTTCCGTGTTGATGATCCTTTGCCAGAAGACCGGCCGAGGATAAGACTGGCTCACCGGTTCCATTAATATTGACGATAACTGCCGACCGATCCCTGCGAATAGAGAGAATGCGGCCAGGGGCATACATTACACTTGGTAGAATAGTCCGGCTACTCGAAGTTTTTGTCGCGTACTTGGTGAGCGTGCCAGTACCTCTTGTATCAAGCTTGAACATTGCGCCATTATGGGCAAGAATAAATAGATTACCTTGTGGATTCACCCAGGCTCTTGGATAGTACCATGAAGCTCCACCAAGCTCTCCGTAAGCGATACTGCTGGTTGCTGAACTTAGCACACGCCAGCTGCCATTGATTGACCGTACCTCCGGTGTAGAGGAGTAGGTATCCTCGGTAACCCCTTCAAGAAATTTGTCGTCACGACCTCCCAGCACGGCATGTTCGCCATTTGGCAGTGTTACTGCAGTGGCATACCAGCGCTTGAAAGCCATGCTTTTTGTCTGGCGTATGAGCGTGTCTGTCGTCGGATCAAAGATATTGACATCATTGTTTGCATAATTGCGTTTGTTATTTACCACAGCATCCCCACCCACGATAAGCGCATGGCCTGTGTTTGGAATTAACGCCTGACCTGCACAGAAAGTGTCTGTGTTGGTGGTATTGGGAAGTACTTTAAATGCCTCGGCACCGGTACCTGCCGGGGGATTCCAAATGACATAATGCAATTTGGCGCCCTGATTGCCATCTGTGTCCGTTCCATAAGCAAAAACTCGTCCGTCGGGCATAAGCATCATGGAGAGCGGTATGATTGGCCAATCGTGCAAAGGACCGAATTTCCCTTTCAAATGTGCTTCTGATGCGGCGGCCAATGCAAGGTTACTAACCGCATGAATAGATAAAAATAAAACTAAAACGGATATGAAATATTTCAAGCACCAAGTTCTTGGTGCGGAAAGAAAAAGCTTGAACATGATATATGCTCCTATATTGAAGAGAAAACATCGCTTCTTTATTGTCTGAAAGTCAGCAAAAAGTCGTTTTTATCAAGCATCGTGAAGAACTCGTCTAAAAAATACTCTTTACAGCTTGGTTGGCATAAAATCTGAGTAAAAAATTGATTTCCAAAGAATTACTTTCTAAGTAATGCGCCCATTTTAGCCGATTTGTATGGTCTTAGCTACAGAAGGTACTCCCTCCGCATTCCAAACAAAGAGCAGATAAAAGCCTGGAGGAGCAATATTGGCTGTTGCGGGAGATTTCACAGTTACAATCTTACCCGTTTGCGGAATAGGCAGATTAAAAAAACGTGTCTCATTGTTAAAAGAATGTGTAGCTGCACCGACACGCACCAGCGTGACTCTGACAATATTTTCGTCTGATTCGATTGCAAGGTTTTGGTTCCACCCGATCACTGCTGGGGCATCAACAATTTCTGGACGAAATGCAAATTGGCCGCTTCCATCTTTTTTAAACAAGTAAGGTGGATAGTAGATTTCACCATTCAGCTGTTTTCGGCCTGGCGAACCTCCTCCTCCTGTGAGTACGGTTCCATCTGGAAGCAGAATGGCAGACGAATGATACAGTCGCGCCGTAGTTGCACTGGCTGTTGTTGTCCATTTGCCCGTATTGGAGTCCCAAAGCTCGGATTCCAGCACTGCACCTGTCAAATTATTGCCAGTTGATGAGCCGCCATTGACCCAGACCCGGCCATCGGCAAGTAATGTCGCATTACCGTGCTGGCGATCCTTTGCCAGAAGACCAGCCGAGGATACAACGGGTTCACCGGTACCGTTAATATTAACGACGACTGCTACACGATCCCTGCGGATGGAGAGAATGCGGCCGGGAGCAAACATGATACTCGGCATAGTATAACGACCTTTCGCAGCCCTGGTCGTATACCTGGTGAGCGTGCCGGTACCTGTGGTATCGAGCTTGTACATTGAACCATTATGGCCAAGAATAAATAGCTTACCCTGCCGATTCACCCAGGCACGGGGATACAACCATGAGTATCCAAGCTCTCCATAGGCAATACCACTGATTGCCGACGTCAATGTACGCCAGCTACCATTGATTGACCGTACCTCCGGTGTAGGCGAATAGGTATCATCAGTAACCCCATCAAGAAATTTGTTGTCACGACCTCCCAGCACGGCATGTTCGCCATTTGGCAGTGTTACCGCAGTGGCATACCAGCGTTTGAAAGCCATGCTTGGCGTCTGGCGTATGAGCGTATCTGTTGTTGGATCAAAAATGTTGACGTTTTTATTGGCATAATTGCGCTCCGTATTCACCACCGCATCTCCGCCCACAATAAGCGCGTGACCTGTTTCGGGAATCAGTGCCTGGCCTGCGCAGAAGATGTCTGTGTTGGTGGTATTGGGAAGCACTTTAAATGCATCGGCACCGGTACCTGCTGGAGGATTCCAAATGACATAATGCAATTTAGCGCCCTGGTCGCCATCTGTGTCCGTTCCATAAGCAAATACCCGTCCGTCGGGCATAAGCATCATGGCGAGCGGTATGATTGGCCAATCGTGCAGAGGACCGAATTTTCCTTTCAAATGTGCCTCTGATACTGCCAGGGCGGGAGTGATAAGCCCGTTAGATAAAAATAAAACTAAAACGGGTATGAGATATTTCAAACACCAAGTTCTTGGTGCGAAAAGAGAAAGCTTGAACATGATACATGCTCCTGATGGGGAATAGGAAACATCATTTTTTCATCCGAAAGCAGTGAAAGTTGATTTCTTATCGAGCAACAGTAAGTGAAGAATAAGTAGAGAAAATACAATTTAATTGCTACAAAAATCTGTAGGACAAACCTTAATTTTTCATAAGGAAAAGCTTAATTTTTGAGTATTGTTTCTATTTTATTGGTGAGACAGAGCTTTTGGTTTGCAATCTCGATTCTCGAGATGAATCTGGCAGTGCCATAAAGCTTTCATAAAAAATTCATTCTATCGACATCAGCCTTTAACGCTTGGACTATAGAGTTGCAGCGACGAATACCACATCGTGTGTATCGTCGTATCGTCTTTAAGTTATTGAGTGTATTTTCTAATTTTAATGGAGAGAATTCATGAAAAAATCGATTCTGGCAGTACCCATTTGCGCTGCCTTAACGACAATTGTTTACGCTGATGCGATAGTTGTTAGTGGCCCCATGAAGTTTAAGCCAATTGCCGCTTCGGCTTATGAGCAAACCACGACAGATCCGCTCATCCTGAATAGCGAGCCCTGGGTGATTCCAAAAGGTTTTACGCAGTACCTTATCTCTGATGAGAATAACTTGGATATTTATCCTGATGCGAACGACTTGAATGACATGAATACGGTCAATGAAACCGGAAAGCATGCAGGAAGATATCTCTACCGCACGCACGAAGTACGTCCAGGTACAGGTTCTTATTTAGGCGGTGCAGTTTCGGTAGTAGATCTACAAACTGGCAAGGCAGAAATTCTGGTGCAACGTGCCGATTGGGAAGCTTTGGACGGTCTGGTGTGGACACCTTGGCAGACTCTTCTTTTTGCTGAGGAAACAATTACCGCTCAATTGCCTGATCCTGATGCACCGAATGCGCAGAGTGGCATGGTGTACGAATTGAAATTTGAAAAAGATAATCCAACGGCTGTAGAGGAAATTAAGGTGCGACCGATGCTTGGATCTTTGTCTCATGAAGGTATTGAGACTGATGAAGAAGGCAATGTGTATGTCATCGATGAAGACAGAAAAGGTTCTATTTATAAATTTGTTCCCAATGCGTACGGTGATTTGAGCAGTGGTCAGCTACATGCTTTGCGGGTGAAAAATGGCAAAAAGACAGGTGAAGCCGAATGGGTGGCGCTGGATATGAATCAGGTTCAGATTAGTGCCAGAATTGCTGCTCAGACGGTCAATGCGACACCTTTCTGTCGTCCAGAGGATTTGGAGCGTATTGGGGATACGCTGTACGCAGCCCTAACCTGCGAAGATGCTACCGATCCAACCAATACTAACGGTCCTGGGGCAATATTGGCAGTCAGCCTGAAGTCAGTGCCTAAAGTAAATTATTTTGTACAACCTGGGATGAATGTACCTTTTGAAGTTAAACCTACTGACACCACCGCTGGAGTGACCGGCTTCAGGAATCCAGATAATCTGGCAAAAGGGCATGATGGCAAATTGTGGATTGTTGAGGACAACGATAACAGCGATATCTGGGTTGCACTGCCTGACGAAGATGGCGATGGCTACAGTGATGGCGTGTATCTGTTTGCTTCGCTGAAAGACAAGTCAGCGGAAGGCACAGGTATTTATTTCGGCAAGGATCCATCCACTTTGTTCGTAAATATTCAGCATTCTGGAACGGGTAATGACAAAACCATGGCGATTACCAGAGTCATTAAGCCTAAATAATAATTTCAACCTATAAAGTTTACATTCGAAGGAGGAAAGTTATGAAAAACGATCATATCTTTATCATTGCATCAGTATGTTTTTGTCTGGTTTTATTAAGCGCAATCTACTATGGTGTTGCATTTTATGAAGTCATCATCGATTGGGACAGTATTTCAGGCATTATTCTCGGAGCTTATTTTTATTTTGTCTATCTCATTATCGGTATCTTCTACGGTAGGCCAACAAATCGAATGCGATATTTTCAAGAGAGAAAATCACAGCAGAGAAAACAAAGAATATATACCCGTGATGCTTACGAATATTAATCAGCAAGCCATTGTTGTAACGCAATATTGGTATATTAATTAAAACCATACTTAATATTCATGGAATTTTTCGAGATTCCAGTTGTCTGCATAATTATCTACTTTCCCTTTGTTTATGTAGATTAACCGCTTAACCCAAGCATTTCTGCGATAAGAAATGTCACAACGATCCAAGAGGTCGGGGGCGTGTTGAATTGGGTTTTTATTTTTTATATCTCCTAACTGTACCTCCCAGCTTGCTAATGACTGCAATTACTGGGAGGGTTCTTTCTCTTTTAAGGTGATTACTTGTCATCATCTTGTCATATCATCAAATTAAGATTTGCCTGATCAAGTTTCATCTGTCAACAGATGAATTTTAGATGAAGCTGCATAACCGTTCTGCATTGTTTGCAACTGCTACGCATTGTTTTTAACTCTGTATTTTTTGCCGCCAATATCACAAGCACTGGTGCAATCTTTCCTTGCGGATTCGTACCCAATGGATTGATACGTATAAAAGCAATGGATTGATACGTATAAAAGCAGTGGGTGTCTGTTTGAACAATCCATTGGCTCAGGAAGTAGTATTCAGTAAACAGCCGAGACGGCTGATTTCAATGCATTCATAAGCTTTTTTCAGGAGAAGAACTGAACAAATATAATGAAATATTAAACACATGAGTGTTATACCTGCCATTCAGCTAATTATGTAAGGCTAGTTATCAGTTATGCAATCTGAATGTTTACCATTAAGATAAAACTATTCCAAGTAGCTGAGAGTCATTAGATCCATGATCAAACAGCCATCAGATTCACGCAATTCCAAGGAGTCGCATCCGTATGCCCGTTTGTTGTATGAGTTGGAGGAGTTGAAGAATGAATTAAAAGAACTTGAGCAGTTGTTTGCACCAACGCTGCAACAGGTCAATCCACTCCACCTGGCTGATGCTATTAACCTGGTTCATTATCTTGGTTTAAGGCGCCGAGATATGCGATCGTTACAAAAAAGATTAGCGGTGATAGGGCTCTCATCGCTAGGTCGCATGGAATCGCATGTCTTCGCTCACCTTAATGCAATCACTGATCTTTTGCGCTGCGTGCTAGGCGAGAGTGCAATCAACCAAATCATTCTGCCAACCCCAGAGACAACGGGTGTAACACAGCTAGAATGTAATACCGATAATTTGTTTGGCAAGCCTCCTTCTCATCGCCGAGTCCGCATCATGGTGACGCTACCCAGCCAAGCGGCAGATGATTATTCATTGGTCAAGGATATGCTCATCCATGGTATGGATTGTGCTCGTATCAATTGTGCATATGACACGCCTGAAATATGGCTGCGCATGATTAAGCAAATTAATCGTGCACGCCGTGAAACAGGGAGGCATTGCCGTATTCTGATGGATTTAGGTGGTCCCAAGTTACGCACTGGAAAAATAGCTCAAGGGCCTGCTGTACTCAAATGGAAACCACGGCGGAATATATACGGCAAAGTAATGGCTCCAGCACGGATATGGTTATATCCCGAGGCTGATGTTTCTTCCATTCCGGTTGCCGCAGATGCCAGTTTACCTGTACAGGGAGATTGGCTTGCAAAAGTGAAACCGCGCGATGTTATAGAATTAATCGATGCGAGAGGATCTATCCGTACCCTGTTAATCATTGACCGAGCCGGGACAGGCTGTTGGGCTGAATCAAACCAAACTACTTATCTTACGCCTGGCATGGAACTCAAGCTTTCGCGCGTATCGGCATCTGGGCATATGCGCCGAACAGCTTACACGGGTATGGTAGGGACGTTATCACTATTACCTGAATTAATTCGTCTTCACACTGGAGACAATCTGACTATCACGCGCGAACCCTTGCCAGGTATGGCGGCGCAATTTGATGCCACGGGGCATTTATTACATCCAGCCAGTATTGCCTGTACCCTGCCGGAAGTATTTCAGACTGTCCGGCCAGGTGAACGTATCCTGATCGATGATGGCAAAATCGGCGGAATAATCCGCAGTGTTGACAATGACAAAATGGTGGTCGAAATTACACAAGCTCGCGAAGGTGGAGAAAAACTGCTGGCGAATAAAGGTATCAATCTGCCGGACAGTCGACTTAAGTTGAGCGGATTGACGATACTGGATATCGAACATCTGGAATTTATCGTGCAACATGCCGATATGGTTGGACTCTCATTCGTTAGAAATCCTGAGGACATTA
This sequence comes from Nitrosomonas sp. Nm166, assembly GCF_900112825.1. Lineage (GTDB taxonomy): Bacteria > Pseudomonadota > Gammaproteobacteria > Burkholderiales > Nitrosomonadaceae > Nitrosomonas. Next base: position 19,027 of record NZ_FONE01000009.1, read on the forward strand.
AGCTATTGCAAGAGCATTTGAAACGGCTGAAAGCAGAAGAGCTTGGCATCATACTGAAAATCGAAACACGTGCTGCATTCGAGAATTTACCGGAACTGCTATTTACCTTGCTGCGATCAGCCAATGGCGGCATCATGATTGCACGCGGTGATCTTGCAGTGGAGTGTGGTTACGAAAGATTGGCGGAACTGCAGGAAGAAATTCTCTGGTTAGCCGAAGGAGCACATCTACCTGTTATATGGGCAACTCAAGTGCTGGAAGGACTATCCAAGAGCGGTAAACCCAGCCGCGCTGAAATATCCGACGCGGCAATGGGTGTACGTGCTGAATGCGTCATGCTAAACAAGGGCCCCCACATTATCAAAGCCATCCAATCATTGGATGATATTCTGCAGCGCATGCAATCTCACCAGCAGAAAAAGAGCTCTTTATTGCGACGTCTTCATTGGTAATCGGCAGTGGCTTCTAGGAAGCTTTTCACGCCAGAGTGATGAGTTACATTTGAGGGTGTGTTTACTAGAACAATGCTGTGTTACGCGGATGGCTAGCGCAAATAAAATGGATTACCCCGGTTTGCCTGGAGTAATCCAAGAATGTACAACTAAATAATCAGGTAATTATAGTAAGCATCTATTTGTGTGAAAGTCTGACTGTTCCAGCGCTATCGAGATAAGCACCGAGGCGTTTGGCCAAGTAAACTTCCTTAGCACCTGTTGTCGAGCTGGTTTTGCTTTCCAGGCCGATACCACAGTCATAGATTTGAGCAGCCAAGATAGAGACGCGCGTGTTGTGATTTTCATTGATGATTTTAGCATCGAATTTATCGTAGGTATTAGCTGTGCCCTTAGCAGTATCCACAACTACGGTGCCATCGGGCAATGTGACGACTATCCGACCATTTGCAATGGTAGTAGCAGTTGCTTTGGCTTCGTTAAGCAATACATGATAAGTCGATTGATCCTTAACTGCGCTAAGTTTATTTTTGAAGCTGGTTACCTTAGCGGGAGTAAGGACAGCGTTCAGCATATCATAAGGTGGTGCGGTAAGTTTAGTTTGAACTTGTGGTGCGCATGCTGCCATTGCATTGAAACTAATAATAAATAATACAAAAAGGACGGGCAGTAATGATATTTTTCTCATTTTCATACGTGGTCTCCAGTTTATTTTGAGTATTGAGTATTATGAAACGCATCCAACCACGCTAAGTGGTCAAATGTATCAGTAAGCATAAATCGCATCGATATGACGTTCGGCTTATGCTGCTGAAATGCTGACAGCCACTGATGACATGCTGATGTCAGTGTTGTTTCAGTACCATTAAGGTTTCAAGAATGAGTGGAAAAGTGATATGAAGTCTTTGCATTTCTCTTGCAGGTTTTACCTGAGCCTCATAAATAAAATTCATGAGTTACGAATTCCGTAGTACAAATATCTTGTATTTTGCCCAGTAATAATAGTATGCATGTACTAGAAAAAAGGAGAAACATACTGTTTTTTTAGAGGAATCATAAGTATAAAATACATAAAAGAATGGAATTTAAAATTGCGCTTCGTTCTTGAACCCATATGGTTTTATGGAGCGTATTTTGAAGTTCCGCACTTTACTGATTGGCTTAGTTTATGCGAAGGGGCTAAGACTTTGTCTGATCGCATCAATACAATAACAATTAAAGCTGCATTTCTCTTTTAAAGGGGGTACTCATGTTGTCTCGCATCATATTTATTGATTCAAACGTAGCCGATTATCAAAATTTGATTCCACAGCTGCCTGACTCAGAGGTTGTTGTGCTGAATGCAGATCAAGATGGCGTCATGCAGATTCTTTCCGTGTTGCAGGGCAGGGTGGAACTGGATGCGATAGATATTATTTCGCATGGTACGCCAGGGGTATTGATGCTGGGACGGGGTGAATTAAATAGCACCAATCTGACGGATTATGCTGAGCTATTAGCTCGGATCGGCACGCACCTGAAACCCGATGGTGATATTTTGCTGTATGGTTGTGAAGTGGCGCAAGGAAAAGCAGGGCAAGCATTTATCGAACAACTGGGGCAGCTTACCGGAGCAAGTGTTGCAGCATCGATCAATCTGACTGGTGCGGCTCATCTGGGCGGGGACTGGGTATTGGCAGCACAGGCAGGATTCGTCAAGTCACCTGCATTGCAGCTATCCTATCACGGTATTCTCGCAATTTTTACCGGCACAACAGGTAATGATGTGCTGACTGGAAGCATGGGTAGTGACACATTCACCGGTGATTTAGGCGATGACACGCTGATAGGAAACACGGGCAATGATATTGCAATTTTCTCGGGTAATCAGGCTGATTATGAGTTTTCGCTCAATTCGGCGGGTCAGGTCACTGTGCGAGACAAAAATGCCGCCAATGGCGACGAAGGCACAGATATTCTTACCAGTATTGAAATTGCCCGATTTGCGGATGGCGATATTGGCGTTTCTCAGAAAAGCGACGAATTCAGGGTCAATACTTTCATAACTGGTGAACAATTTGATTCATCGATTACTGCCCTGGTCAATGGCGGTTTCGTGGTGAGCTGGGCATCTTATGCTCAGGATGGCAGCAGCTATGGTATTTATGCGCAGCGTTATAATGCGAATGGCGTGGCGCAGGGTAGCGAATTCCAGGTCAATACGCATATAACCAATTCTCAACAAAATCCTGCAATCACCGCCTTAAGCAATGGCGGTTTTGTGGTGAGCTGGATGTCGAATGGCCAGGATGGCAGTGGCTATGGCATTTATGCGCAGCGCTATGATGCGAATGGCGTAGCCCAGGGCAGTGAATTCCAGGTCAATACCTATACAACCAATTCTCAACAAAATCCTGCAATCACCGCCTTAAACAATGGCGGTTTCGTGGTGAGCTGGCATTCTAATAGTCAGGATGGCAGTGGCCTGGGTATTTATGCTCAGCGCTATGATGCCAATGGCATAACCCAAGGCAGTGAGTTCAGAGTCAATACGCATACAGCCAACTCACAACAAAACCCTACGATCACTGCCTTAAGCAACGGCGGTTTCGTGGTGAGCTGGGAGTCAAGTGGTCAGGATGGCAGCAGCCTGGGCATTTATGCGCAGCGCTATGATACGAATGGAGTAGCCCAGGGCAGTGAATTCCAGGTCAATACGCATACAGCCAATACGCAAGGTGATCCTGCGATTGCTGCATTGGCGAATGGCGGTTTTGTGGTGAGCTGGGAGTCAAGTGGTCAGGATGGCAGCAGCCTGGGCATTTATGCGCAGCGTTATGATGCAAATGGGGTAGCCCAGGGCAGTGAATTCCAGATCAATACCCATACAGCCAATACGCAAAGTGATCCTGCGATTGCTGCATTGATGAATGGTGGTTTCGTGGTGAGTTGGGCATCGAATGGTCAGGATGGCAGTGGTTATGGCATTTATGCGCAGCGCTATGATGCCAATGGGGTAGCCCAAGGTAATGAATTTCGGGTCAATACACAGACCACCGATGTCCAGGGTAATTCTTCAGTCACTGCTCTGGTTAATGGTGGATTTGTGGTGACCTGGGAGTCTTTGAATCAGGATGGTAGTGGCAAGGGTATTTATGCCCAGCACTATGATGACGAAGGAAGAACGGCTGGAAATCTTGTGCTAACGGGAAGTGCTGGTGACGATCACTTGAACATTGCAGCGGCAGCGATGACTCAGCAAGCCAATCTGCTAGGGATGGCAGGTAATGATTACCTGCAAGGTGGGTCTGGCAACGATATTCTGGATGGCGGTGCTGACGATGACTTGCTTTCTGGAGGTTCCGGCAACGATACGTTAATAGGCGGTGACGGTGATGATGTCGCAGTGTATGAGGGTAATCGATCTGATTACATACTCTCGCTCGACTCAATCGGTCAGATTACAGTGCATGATACCAATCCATCTAACGGAGATGAAGGTATAGATACACTTTCTGATTCAATAATATTGCGTTTTGCTGATGGCGATTTCACAGCAAATATTTTGTCCAGAGGTAATGAACTGAGGGTCAATACTTATACTTCCAATGACCAAGTTAATTCTTCGATTACTGCGCTGAGCAATGGTGGTTTCGTGGTGACCTGGGAATCTTCGAGGCAAGATGGCAGTGGCAAAGGTATTTATGCGCAGCGCTATGGTGCGAATGGTGTGGCCCAGGGCAGTGAATTCCAGATCAATACGCATACAACCTTTGATCAAATTAATTCTTCAATCACTGCCCTGAACAATGGTAGTTTCGTGGTGAGCTGGGCCTCTCTTCAGGATGGCGAAGGCTTAGGTATTTATGCGCAGCGCTATGATGCCAATGGGGTAGCCCAGGGCAATGAATTTCGGGTCAATACATATACTGATTTCGATCAAACTCATCCTTCAATTTCTGCTCTGAGCAATGGCGATTTTGTGGTGAGCTGGGCATCGAGTGGTCAGGATGGTAGCGGCTGGGGTATTTATGCGCAGCGCTATGATGAAAATGGTGTAGCGCAGGGTAATGAATTCAGAGTTAACACTTTTACGGATCTCACTCAAAGTGATCCATCCATGACTGCACTAGCTAATGGCGGTTTCGTGGTGAGTTGGGAATCTTCGGGTCAGGATGGCAGTGGCAAAGGTATTTATGCGCAGCGTTATGATGCAAATGGAGTAGCTCAAGGCAGTGAATTCCAGATCAACACGCATACGGCGGATGATCAAGCTAATTCTTCAATTACCGCACTGACTAATGGCGGTTTCGTGGTGAGTTGGGAATCTTCAGGTCAGGATGGCAGTGGCAAAGGTATTTATGCGCAGCGTTATGATGCGAATGGCGTAGCTCAGGGCAGTGAATTCCAGACCAACACGCATACGGCGGATGATCAAGCTAATTCTTCAATTACCGCACTGACTAATGGCGGTTTCGTGGTGAGTTGGGAATCTTCAGGTCAGGATGGCAGTGGCAAAGGTATTTATGCGCAGCGTTATGATGCGAATGGCGTAGCCCAGGGTAATGAATTCAGAGTTAATACCTTTACGGCCAATGCCCAAAGTGATCCCTCGATCACCGCGTTGTCCAATGGCGGTTTCATGGTGACATGGTCATCTTTAACCCAGGATGGCAGCGGCTGGGGTATTTTTGCGCAACGCTATGATGCAAATGGAGTGGCCGTTGAAACGATTGTTGAATTAACATCAGTATCTGGTGGAGTCAATCATGCTCCGGCTCTGATAGCTCCTTTGATTGATCAAGCGGTACAATATGATACGCTTGGCTGGAATTACGATATCAGTACCTCGTTTAGTGATACTGATCTTTCCGATTCCCTGAGCTTTAGTGCCTTGCTCGCTAACGGCGATCCTTTGCCAGCCTGGCTACAGATTGACGAAATCACTGGCTTGATGAGTGGTGCGCCTGGCTTTGTTGATCGTGGCACTTATGCCTTAGACATAACTGCTACTGATTCGCACGGATTAAGTGTCAGTGCACCTTTAACGATCGCTGTGACGGTGTTTAACGCGGGCGAACTGTTGGTCAGTACGGATGGCAACGATACGTTAGCCGGTACACAATCCAATGATACAGCCAGCTATGCGTATGCTACTGCTCCAATTACAGTTTCCCTGGCTACTAGCAATCAGCAAAACACGGGAGGTGCTGGATTAGATACGCTGACCAATATCGACAATCTGATAGGTAGCAATCATAACGATAATTTGAAAGGCAACGCACAGAATAATGTGCTTGATGGGGGGGCTGGTAATGACAAGCTTGCTGGAGGTGCTGGAGCAGATACGCTGGCTGGCGGATCCGGTAATGATGTTTTTACTGTTAACAGTGTGGGTGATGTCGTCATAGAGTTCCTCAATGAGGGGATAGATAAAATCAATAGCAATGTAACTTACACCTTGCCAGAGCATGTGGAAAATCTGACATTGACAGGATCGCTGGCGATTAACGGCACGGGCAATGATCTGGCCAACAGGATTAACGGGAATGCAGCGGATAATCAACTGAATGGAGGGGTCGGCAACGATACTCTCAATGGTGGTGCTGGCACCAATACGCTAACGGGTGGAGCAGGGAAAGATAACTTCCGATTTACTACCACCGGTCACACCGATATGATTACCGATTTCAATGTAATTGATGATACGATTCAGCTTGAAAATGCCGTATTTACGTCATTAACAACGACTGGTAAATTAGCGGCAGATCAATTTCGGGTAAATACTCAAGCGTTGGATGCGAATGATTTCATCATCTATAACGATGCGACAGGTGCGTTGTGGTACGATGCGGACGGGAATGGTGCTGGTGCGGCGGCACAGATTGCAACGATGGGAACTGGTTTAAATATGACTAATGCAGATATTGTGGTGATCTAGATGATTTTCGATGAGTACATGTTTAAAGGTGAGCAGCCCGATGTCTGAATCAGCAGCAAGTCAAAGTGTCAGTAACAGTGCGGGCTTAAGCGTGCAGGCCATCCGTGAATTGAATGACCGCTATCGCCCGCTTGATTTTGAAGCACGATTGCGCAGGCTTTATACCGATTTCCAGCCTGAAAAAATCATGGTGACGTCTTCCTTTGCGGCGACCTCTGCTTATTTTCTGCATATCATCTCTCGCATTCGCCCGGAACAGGTCATTTTTTTCATTAATACGGGATTTCATTTTCCGGAAACTCTGTTATACCGTGATTATTTGATTGGCCTCTTTCATCTGAAAGTCGAAGATTTGAAAGCGGATGATTATCAGCATCAATATAGCGAAAAAGAAAAGCTGTACGAAACCGACCCGGATTTTTGCTGTACCATTAACAAAATCAATCCGCTGGAAGCGATCAGATGCAATTACGATATTTGGGTATCGAGTCTGATGAGCTGGCAGACAGACCACCGTGCAGGGCTGGATATTTTTGAAGAGCGCCGCGGAATTATCAAGTTTAACCCCATGATTGACGTGTCGCGCGAAGAACGTGATGCGTATATTCTCGAGCATAAGCTACCCTTTCACCCGCTAGTGGCTGATGGTTATTCTTCTATCGGTTGCAAGCACTGTACTGTAAAAGGCGAAGGCCGCAGCGGTCGCTGGGTGGGGAAACCCAAAACCGAGTGCGGCTTGCATCTTTAATTGTTGCGTATTTTGAAATGATCGGTGGCTCTGATCAGTGCCGCCTGTATGCCGGGCTCCCATACGGAGTGGCCGGCATCGTCAATGATGATGTATTCAGCCTGCGGCCATGCGCGATGCAGGTCGTCAGCACTGATGATTGGGCAGACGGCATCGTAGCGGCCCTGCACAATAGTGGTGGGGATGTTGTGCAGTTTATGCACGTTATCCAGTAATGAATTTTCCGGCAAGAAGATATTGTGACTGAAGTAATGGGCTTCCATGCGTGCAAGCCCCAGTGCGACACTGTCACTGGCAAAGTAACTGACTGTTGTCGGATTGGGTAATAATGTGGAGCAAGAGCCTTCATAAGTGCTCCAGGTGCGTGCGGCTGGCATGTGAATGGCCGGATCTGGATTCATTAAGCGCTGGTAATAAGCAGAAAGAATGTCATTGCGTTCTGCTGCGGAAAGTGGTGCAACAAATTCACGCCAGGCCTCCGGGAAGAAATTTCGTAAGCCATACAGAAACCAATCAATTTCTTCTTTACGGCAAAGAAAAATCCCACGCAGAATAAAACCACGACAGCGTTCAGGATGAGCCTCACCATACGCAAGAGCCAGTGTGCTGCCCCATGAGCCGCCAAATACGAGCCATTGATCGATGTTCAAGTGTCGCCGCAGTAGCTCCAGGTCATTAATTAAATGCGGCGTTGTATTGTCGCGTATCTCGCCGAGTGGCGTTGAACGTCCAGCACCTCTTTGATCATAGATGACAATACGATAATATGCTGGATCAAAAAAACGCCTATGTGCTGGTGTTGCGCCAGCTCCGGGTCCGCCATGAAGGAATACGACAGGTATGCCTGACGGATTACCTGATTCTTCCCAGTACATCGTATGTAATTTGTCAAGGGATAATGTTCCTTGGCGATAGGGCTCGATTTCTGGGTATACAGTAGGTAAATGAGTGCTCATGATATTAGTCGATAATTGAACGATTGATTTTAGAAATGATAGAAAAAGTGGCAAACTGTACAGAGTTCAAAAATTAAATGAATTATAGTTCTGATATAGTGATATTGCTTGACAGCTTGCTTACTGTTTCAATGTGATAAGGAATCAGCGTATGCCTAATACGACAATGGGAGAACAAGAGATTTCTATGTTAAGGGAAGAAATGGAAATATTAATGGATGAACGTCAATGCCTGCTGGATGCGACAGGTGCTGCTGCAGTTTTTATCGCTAGCCTGGACAGTGCTTTATTACCGGATTCGGCCTGTCAAGCAGCGAAGATTTTATCAGACTCTCTAAATAATTTACCTGAAGAAACTTTACGGGATGCGCTGGAGAAAGTGAGAGCAGAGCATATCGTTCGTGTATAAAAAAAAGAAGGTTTTGGCCGGACCTAAGGTAGGGCTTGTTTTAACGGGAGGTGGCGCTCGTGCTGCTTATCAGGTAGGCGTATTACGGGCTATTGTTGAACTCTTACCTGACAAGAGACGTAACCCATTTCCGGTGATTTGTGGAACTTCTGCAGGCGCAATCAATGCAGCCAGCATTGCGGTTTCAGCCAATGATTTTGCAGAAGGTGTCAGTCAACTTGAAGCCGTCTGGTCAAACTTTCATGTAAACCAGGTTTATCGATCAGATTTTATAGGCGTAATGCATAATACCCTACGCTGTTTGTTGTCATTAGTATCAAATGAATATGGTCGATATAATGCAATTTCCTTACTGGATAACTCGCCATTAAAAGCACTCCTGAAAAGCCGTTTTCCGTTTCGTTCTATTAAATATTCCATCCGTACAGGTGCATTGTATGCTCTGGGGCTTACTGCATGGGGGTACACTTCCGGACAATCGGTTACATTTTATCAAGCAGCGAAAGAAGTGGTGCCTTGGAAGAGAGCGCAGAGATTGGGCATTCCAGTGGATATTGGAATTAGGCATTTAATGGCTTCTTCCTCGATTCCTTTTATTTTTCCTCCTGTTAGATTAAATCGTGAGTACTTTGGAGATGGCTCAATGCGTCAGTTGGCGCCCATCAGTCCGGCGCTACACTTGGGTGCGGACAAGGTACTGATTATCGGTCTACGCAGAATGGTAATTGATGAACCTAAGCGGGTCAGCGCCACCAGTTATCCTCCATTTGCGCAGATTGCAGGTCATGCGCTGAATAGTATCTTTGTCGATAGCCTGGATGTTGATCTGGAGCGTTTATTGCGCATCAACGAAACGCTTAAGCTAATTCCTCACGAAACATTTAAAGAAAAAAATATAGCGCTACGCCCCATCGAAGCGATGATGATAGCACCCAGCCAGAGCATTAACGAGATTGCACAAAAATATGCATATACCTTGCCATGGATCATGCGTTATTTATACCGGGCTATCGGTGCGATGGGACCTAATGGGGCAACTTTATTGAGCTATGTACTATTTGAGGCGCCTTTTTGTCGAGATTTAATAGCACTGGGCTATAACGATACCCTGCGGCAAAAAGATGAATTGCTGGAATTTATAGGAATCAAATAAAGTATAGAAATATTGAAATTAGAATGGTATTTCTCTTCGAAATAATAATTTTGTAGGAAAAATCAAATGGCTTTTGATAGTCCGCAATTCTGGATTGCAGTTGTGCAAATCATCGCGATTGATATCGTATTAGGCGGAGATAACGCGGTTGTAATCGCACTTGCCTGTCGACGCTTGCCCGAACAGCAACGTAAGCTTGGAATTTTCTGGGGCGTCTTTGGTGCGATTGCTTTACGGGTAGTAATGATTTTTTTTGCACTGAGTCTACTGACGATACCTTATTTGAAGATCGTTGGCGCGGCATTGCTGATATGGATCGGTATCAAGCTGTTGCAACCTGAATCAGAAGGGGACCATGAAATCAATGCCAGTACAACATTACTAGGTGCCATCAAAACTATTATCGTGGCTGATGCGGTAATGAGTCTGGATAATGTGATAGCGATTGCGGGTGCTGCCAAGGATGAGATCGGTTTAGTAATTTTTGGCTTGGTGATCAGTGTGCCCATCATCGTTTGGGGGAGTCAGCTGGTGATGAAAATTATGGATCGCTATCCCGTAACTATTGCAATTGGTGCAGGTTTACTGGGATGGATTGCCGGTGATATGGTGGTGAGTGATGTAGTTACCAAAGAATGGGTTAATACGCAGGCTAAATATCTGCACTGGGTTGCACCAGTCGCTACGGCGTCTATTGTAATTGTGGTGGGTAAAATGCTGGCGGCCCGCCAATTGGCCAAGGTCAAGCCAGTAGTCGATCTGGCTGAAAAAACTCCGCCTAAGCAGTAATTTTATCTATTTATCATATAAAAGCTAAGACTAGGGATAAATCATGCTAAAGATCTTATTACCAGTGGATGGTTCAGATAATTCCAATAAAGCAGTCACTGATTTCATCCATTTACTGGATTGGTATAAGGAAAAGCCAGAGATTCACTTGCTGAATGTTCAGCATTCGCTAGATGGAAATGTTTCATTATTCATTAATCAGGCAGATATTAAGCAATACCATCAGGAAGAAGGCTTGAAAAGCCTGCAAAAAGCCCGTGATTTACTCGACCAGGCAGGTATCGCGTATCAGTATCATATTACTGTCGGTGATCCGGCTGAAATGATTGTTCGTTTTTCTGCGGAGAAGCACTATGATCAGATCGTAATGGGGCCGCGTGGAAAAGGAAGCATACAAGGTTTATTACTGGGATCTGTGACTAGCAAGGTGATGCAATTATCAAACATTCCTGTGTTATTGGTTAAATAACATTGCTGAGGTAGGCTTATGGATGCGCCCTCTTATGTAAAATTTTTATAATCAATCAATTATTTGAGTTTGAAAAATTCTTGAGGACTGATTCATGAGTACAGCTGCCATTACCCCATTGATTCAGAAAAATGTTTCGGATGTTAATAGTGAACTCAATTTCTCCAAGAGTCTGCAATCGGCCATCAGTAAAATCCATGCAGCCAGTGATATTGATGAGATTATACTGGAGGTCAGTAAAGATCTCTGTGCTGTGTTTAATGCAGAGCGATTGATTATTTATACCCTGAGTGAGGATCATGCATTCCTAGTTACTCGAGTCAAGGCCGGATTTGACTCCATGCAGAATTTGAAAGTACCGGTGGATAAAAGCACCATTACTGGCTACGTGAGTTTAAACAAGGTGATAGTAAATATCGAAGATGTTTACAATAAAAACGAATTAAGAAAAATTGATTTATCGCTCACCTTTTCTCAAAAGGTGGATAAGCGTACCGGTTATCGAACTAAGCAGATGCTCGTTGCACCGATTCTGCATGCGGATACCCAAGAATTAATGGGTGTGGTTCAGGTTATTAATCATAAAAATGATCAACCATTCCCAGCAATCGCCGTTAAGGGAATGGTTGAAATCTGCCAGATGCTTGCGATTGCCTTTAAGCATCGTTATCAGAAACCTGCCCAACTGCTGAAGTCAAAATATAACTACCTGATTTTTGATTCGGTGATTTCCGCCGCGGAGTTTGAATTAGCCACGCGCTCGGCGCGGGAAAGAGGGTGCGATCTGGAGGATGTGCTGACTGACGAGTTTCAGATTGGCTTGCCACTTATCGGCAAAGCGCTTTCTTCGTTTTTTGATATCCGCTATGAGCCTTTTAAGAAAGATCGCATCAAGCCGATGGATCTGCTCAAAAATTTAAAAAAAGATTATGTAGAAAGTAGTGCCTGGCTGCCAATTGATGAAACCAAAGAGGGATTAGTGATTTTAACGCTCGATCCTGAGCAAATTAAATCTCAGCGCATTGCTAACACGATTTTTCCCAAGCATAAGATTATCTATACCGTTACTACCAAGCATGAGTTTGCAGCAACAATTGAGCAATTTTATGGCAGTAGCCAGGATGAGATCGCTGCGGGTGATATCAATGAAATGCTCTTCAATCTTGAGGGAGAAAACGTTGAAGAGGTATCCAGTAGTGGCATAGAAGAGTCTTCAACGGCTTCAGATAATGAACTGGTTAAGCTGGTCAATAAAATCATTATTGACGCCCATAAAATGGGCGTGTCTGATATTCATGTGGAGCCTTACTCAGGAAAAGAGAAAACCAAAATTCGTTTTCGCAAGGATGGCTCATTAATGCCTTATATCGAGATTCCGGCCAGTTATCGCAATCCGTTAGTAACACGAATCAAGATTATGTGCGATATGGATATCTCCGAAAAGCGCAAACCACAGGATGGCAAGATTAAATTCAGGAAATTTTTTCCACTGGACATTGAGTTGCGGGTGGCCACCATTCCTTCGGCAGGCGGCCTGGAAGATGTCGTCATGCGTATTCTGTCGGCTGGTGAGCCGATTTCGCTGGAGAAAATGGGGTTCACCCTGCACAACCTGGAGGCGTTGAAAAAAATAATCAGCAAGCCGTACGGATTATTTTTTGTGTGCGGTCCGACGGGTTCGGGTAAAACCACTACCCTGCATTCCATCCTGAAATATCTTAATCGCCCAGACACCAAAATATGGACTGCGGAAGACCCGGTTGAAATTACGCAAAAAGGGCTGCGGCAGGTGCAGATCAATGTCAAGGCCGGTTTGACCTTTCCGGTCATCATGCGCTCTTTTTTGCGCGCAGATCCGGATATCATCATGGTTGGCGAGATGCGTGACAAGGAAACCACCAGTATCGGCATCGAAGCTTCGCTAACGGGACATCTGGTTTTGGCTACGCTGCACACCAACAGTGCGCCGGAATCCGTGATCCGTCTGCTGGATATGGGCATGGATCCTTTTAATTTTTCGGATGCATTATTAGGAATTCTGGCGCAGCGGCTGGCTAAACGCCTGTGCAAATGTAAGCAAGGGTATGTGGCCAGTAAGCATGAAATCAAAGCGCTATTGACGGAGTACTGTGAAGAGTTGAAAAATATTGAGCGGTTTAAGGCCAATCCGGAGGCTGCCTATCAAGAAATTCATGACCAGTGGATCAAACAATACGGCGATGACAAGGGCCAGATCACACTGTATAAACCGATTGGTTGCGACGACTGCGCAGGCAGCGGATTTTCCGGCCGTGTGGCATTGCATGAACTGATGACTGCCAGTAATGCATTGAAAAAGAACATCCAGGAGCACGCCCGAGTGGCGGAAATGCTGGTGACGGCACTGAACGATGGTATGCGAACATTAAAGCAGGACGGCATCGAGAAGGTATTGCAGGGGATTACGGATATTCATCAGGTGCGGGTGGTGTGTATCAAGTAAGCGGGTTGGGTTTGTATTCGATGCGAGTAGGGTATACTGGTACTTTGAAAATTTAATATCCTAGAGTGAGAGTTCTATATGTCAACCGCATTTAAGCAAGTTATTGAGAGTATCAGAGCGCTCACTGCTGATGAAAAAGCTTTGCTGGCACCTTGCCTTATTGCTTCCTTGGAATCAGGACAGGATGTTGGTGTGGATGAGGCATGGGCGGAACTGGCTGAGAAGCGCTATCTGGAGCTTGAATCCGGCATGGTGAATGGTTTGTCGTGGGAGGAAATCAAAAAGGAAGTAAAAAGCCGGAATGCCTGAAGTTATTTTTCACCCGGCTGTTGCCATTGAGATCAAACCTCATATGAATGCTATCAAAATCAAGCAGAAGGATTGGGCGATGACTTTCTGGATGAATTGGGGTTGACATACCAAACGATAACTGAGCTTCCAGATACCTGGCCAAAATTTAAAAAAGACTACCGCAGGTTTCTACTGGGAAAATTTCCTTTCTCGATAATATATCGCCTGAATAAAAACACCATCTTTGTGGTAGCAGTGATGCACAACAGCAGAAAGCCGGGCTATTGGAAAACACGTACTTAACAAGAAATTAATGCAGACAATTTACCCCAGTGGTTCCTTTTGTCTTATTTGCGTTGATGTGACCAAAATTGTCACTTTTTGACGTAATGCGCTCTGAAGTGTAGCCCGCGTGGTCCGATTAGCGCAGCGTTAACTGGACGCCTGTTATTTGAACTAATAGCTAACATCGATACTGTCTCGAGACAGGGGAAGAGATGAGATGTCCAACTATCGGCGCGTTTTCATACCGGGAGGTACCTGGTTCTTCACGGTGAACCTGCTGCAACGGCATAATAATGATTTACTCGTGCGCGAAATTAACTTGTTGCGCGAAGCGGTGAAACGGGTGCGTAAAAGCTATCCTTTTCGAATCGATGCCTGGGTGGTTTTGCCGGAGCATTTGCATTGTGTGTGGACTTTGCCGCCGGGTGATGCCGATTTCAGTACGCGATGGCGTTTGATCAAAAGCGGATTTTCGCGTGCATTGCCCAGAACCGAATATCGGTCGAATATACGCAAAGCGGCGGGAGAGCGTGGGATATGGCAACGGCGTTATTGGAAGCATTTGATACGTGACGATACCGATTATCAACGCCATGTCGATTATGTGCATGTGAACCTTTTCAAGCATGGTCACGTCAGGCGTGTAGCCGATTGGCCATATTCCACGTTCCATCAATATGTTGCGAGAGGCATTTATTCAATGGATTGGTGCGGTGATGCCAATTCCACGGTTGGCGGTGATGTGTGATGGGAAAGCGGTGAATGGTGGTGATGTCATGGCCGGGATTGGTGGAAATGGCGGGAAGGCGGAGAGACGGAAATAGCAAGAATGGCAGAATGGGTAGGAATGGTAGGCCCGATTAGCATCGCGTAATCGGGCGGAGGTGTTGCCGGAATGTGGATAAGCCGGCCGTAAATAAAAGAGTATTGCGGGGATGTGAATAAATCGGATTGTAAGTAAAAGCCGGAGATTGTAATAAAAAAGCCCGATTACGCGATGCTAATCGGGCCTACGCCGGCTACGCGGGCTAGATTCAGCTGTTGTAGGGGAATTTTTTAGCAGATCGAACCTGCTGCGCGTGTAGAGCATCCACCAGTCCGTCCCCAGGTTACTCCTCCTGTGCCGGTAATAGTTGGAGTGAGTATATAGGTATCAGCTGCAGCTATACCATTTTGAGCAACCGGTGTTGCAGTTATTACACCAGCAGCGTCAACCGTTACTGAGGTTACTCCTCCTGAAGCACCAGCATTATTTGGAACCTCAACTGTATTACGGGAACCTGTTGCAGGAACCGCGATAGCATTATTAGCAATACAACTACCGGTTTGTATACATAATTCAACCCCTGTCTTAAATGGAGCCGCTGCATTAACAATTTCAGTATATCGAGATTTAACGGTGTAGTTCTGATAAGCAGGCACAGCCACAGCAGCCAAAATACCAATAATCGCCACAACGATCATTAATTCAATGAGTGTAAAACCTTTTTGTGCTTGTTGCATTTGTTATTCTCCTTTAGGTTAAATAAGACACACCAAGTGTGTAATATATCTTAAGCAGGAATCATGCCCAAATTTGTTGAGATAGAGCTTTCATAGTGGAATTAGAATTTATCCGTTCATTGGGATTGATAAACATGAGAATTGAGTGAGAAATCGATTGTTCAGCCTAGCCTGAATTGTACAGTAATCAAACCCTATTTTTCTCAATTACCAAATACTTCCTCCCACAGCGCCAGTACAGCCATGCGATCATCCTTTAAATGATTGCCTTCTATACGGGTAGGTTTCTGTGCTTGCCCATCGATGGGCGCGCTGCTGGTCATATCTGTATCGCCACTTAATCGCTTACGGTGCTGGATGCGCCGGAATTCCCGGTAGGCGGAACGCACTTTTTCAGCCGTGCTGATGGAGATAAGTCCCAGTTCACCCGCCAGTTTCAGTAGAGCGATGTTGCCGATATTGCCAGTTAATTGGGAGTATTGGCAGGCATAGCCCAGTACCAGATATTGCACGATGAATTCGACATCGATAATGCCGCCACGGTCGTGTTTGATGTCGAACAGTGCGGTTGGATTGGGGTGAACGTCGAGCATCTTTTCACGCATTTTTAAAATATCCTGTTTAAGCGCGATGAGATTGCGCGATTGGCACAGGATTTCTTTGCGCGTGTTCTCGAAAGCCTCTCCCACTTGCTTGTCACCTGCGACAAAACGCGCCCGGGTTAATGCTTGGTGCTCCCATACCCAGGCTTGTTCCCGTTGGTATTGTGCAAAAGCTTCCATCGAATTCACGAGTAAACCGCTGGCACCATTGGGGCGCAGGCGCAGATCCGTTTCATATAGCAAACCTGCCGAGGTATGACGGGTCAGCCAGGCATTGATGCTCTGGCCAAGCTTGGTATAAATTTCCGCTGCATCAGGGTGATCGTCTTCATACAGAAAAACCATGTCGAGATCCGAAGCATAGCCGAGTTCTTTTCCCCCCAGTTTGCCATAGCCGATAATGGCAAAGGCAGGTTTTTCCCGATGGCGTTTTTTCAAACCGGACCAGGCCAGGTTCAGTACGGTGTCCAGAACCAGATCGGCTAAGGCGGTCAAATGGTCGCTGAGTGTTTCGAGCAGTAACGAACCTTCCAGATCGGTCACCAATAACCGGAATACTTGAGCATGCTGAAAGTGCCGCAAGACGTCCATTTGCCACTCGATGACATCATTTTTGGGGCTATTGGCATGGTTCAGCAGATAGATGAGCTCATTGTTGAGCGTATGCCAGTCAGGAACAAGATGCGGCGCATCATGGCGTAACAGTTCGTCCAGTAAAATAGGATGCCGTCCTAGATAGTCAGTGGCCCATTGGCTGATACTGACAAGTTTTGCGACCCGTTGCAGTGTGTAGGGATGTTCCAGCAGAAGCGCCAGGTAGGAAGTTTGCGAACTGATTTTTTCCAGCAACTGCAGCATACGTTCCAGTGTGATTTCAACCGGCGGAAGCTCGGCTACGGCTTCGATCAACATTGGGATCAGCGTATTGATTTGCTGTTGACTGGATTTCGGCAATTGATGATAAAAAGTACTGTGATAGAACAAGCGTAACCGTTCGGAAATCTTTGCAGGCTCGGTGAATCCCATGGTGCTCAGTTGAGTGGCGGCGGCTTCAGTTTGCGAAATGTCCTGTGTTTCAGCCTGCCACAGATAAGCCAGCATGTCATGGGTAGGTGATTTTCTGGGAGTGGCAAAAATGAGCTCAAATTGACGCGTAACATTCTTGCGATGAATATCCAGCTGTTGCATGAAACTGGCGTAATCGGAGAATCCCATGGCGGTGGCGATGAGGGTCTGATCGGCAGGATTTAACGGTAGTGTTTGTGTCTGCTGATCATCGAGATACTGAAGACGGTGTTCCAGTTTGCGCAGAAAGTGATAAGCCTGCGTGAGTTCCGTGACGGCTTGCTCCGGAAGCTGCTGTTTCTTCTGTAAACGTTGTAAGACACTCAAAGTGGGACGAATGCATAGATCAACATCGCGGCCGCCGCGGATCAACTGAAAAACTTGCGTGATAAATTCTATTTCACGAATGCCGCCGGGACCTAGTTTAATGTTATCGTGCATTTCGCGGCGTTCGACTTCCTTGCGTAATTGCGCATGTAAGCGACGCATCGCTTCATAAGCGCAGAAATCCAGATACTTGCGGAATACAAAAGGCCTGACAATTTGTTCCATGAGAATGGATTCAGCTTCAGTATCAGAGCCTCCTGCGATTACCCGGCCTTTGATCCAGGCATGACGTTCCCATTCCCGTCCTTGCTTGACGAAGTATTCTTCCAGCATGGGAAAACTGATTGCCAAAGGACTATTTTCTCCATGTGGACGCAGCCGCATATCGACCCGGAACACATAACCCTCGGCCGTATAGTCATTGAGGCTGGCAATCAGTTTACGTCCAAGGCGGGCAAAGAATTCATGATTTGAAATGGATTTGGTACCATCAGTTTCGCCCTCTTCCGGATAGACGAAAATCAGATCGACATCCGATGACACATTGAGTTCGCCGCCACCCAGCTTACCCATGGCGACAACCAGCATGCGCTGTGTAGTATTGCTGTGCTCGCCTTTGGGTAACCCAAACCGATTGGATTGAGTTAACCAATGTTCATGGTATTGGAGTGCAAAATTGATGGTAACTTCAGCAAGTTCGGTCATACTGGACATTACTTCGTATAAATCAGCCTGATGACTGAGGTCACGAATGGCTAATCGCAGCATGACCTGCTTGCGCAAATCACGCAGTACGCTATGCAGAATCTCTTCATGAGTGATGTGTTTGGATTGAGAATCCAGGAACGCCTGCATTTCAACTCTTCTGAAGGGAAGGTGGAGTGTTTTCAGCAGGGCTGTTTTTCGCGCCGGTTCGCTGTCCAGTATGCGCTGGACATAGCGGCTAAAAGGCAGTGCGCTGCTAACAATCGCATCAGGTGAAGGATCACTATGCATAATTGAGCATTGAGTAGTAAATTCTAGTTCGCTTACACCAGAGCAATCGTAAATCAAAATAGAACGTTATGAGCGTAAATGTTAGAATTTGGCTTGGTATTGAGCGTGCTTCTGTTTTATTGAGTATACTCATCATAGGTAAATGATAATACTGATGAATTCTATGAATAGGAACAGTTCTTTATCAGGATTCTGAAATTAAAGTATAAAAAAATGATAAACGATATTACTAAACATAATCGATCAACGATTGAAAATGTAAAATCGGCAGCTTTTCATGTCGCTGCCATTCAGATGGCTTCGGGTCCAAGTGTATCTGCAAATCTGGAAGAAGCAGCGCGCTTGATAGAAGAGGCAGTTTCCCAGCAAGCCAAGCTTGTGGTATTGCCTGAGTATTTTTGCATTATGGGGATAAAAGACACGGATAAATTGGCGGTTCGGGAGCAACCCGGCGATGGGCAGATACAGAAATTTCTCAGTGATACGGCAAAACGTTTGGGAATATGGCTGGTAGGTGGGTCAGTGCCATTAGCTTCGCCGGAGCCGGATAAAGTTTATAATAGTTGTTTGGTGTACGCAGATAATGGGGAGCAGGTTGCGCGTTACGATAAAATTCATTTGTTTGGCTTGCAACTGGGTCATGAGTATTATGCCGAGGAGAAAACCATTACAGCAGGGAATAAAGTAGTAACTGTGGATTCCCCATTTGGCCGTATTGGATTATCGATATGCTACGATCTGCGGTTTCCGGAGTTATTCCGTATGATGAATAAAGTTGATATTATTCTGGCCCCAGCCGCGTTCACTGCCATTACTGGTAAAGCACACTGGGAAGTCTTGGTGCGCGCGCGGGCGGTTGAAAATATGGCCTATGTGATAGCGCCAGGACAGGGCGGCTATCATGTGAGTGGACGGGAAACGAATGGCGATAGCATGATCGTAGACCCTTGGGGTGTAGTGATAGAGCGTTTGCCTCGGGGTCCTGGTGCCGTGGTTGCTACTCTTGATCCGGGATATCAGGCCAGCTTGCGAACAAATTTGCCAGCACTGGATCATCGAATCTTACTAGCTTGTTGAGCTGCATAAAATCAATAACTAAGAATTCCAACCTACTGCATAATTTATTGAACTACTTACCAAGATTTATGACAAATCTGGTTAGTGCAAACTACCGGTCACATGTTGTACCGGAGAATATCTTTGTGGATCGCGGAATCTGGATCGCGGAATCGATAATTAGCCAATAAGTAACTATGATATATACAGTTTCCTGCCCTGGCAGAGCATAGATTAAATCAAATATTATGACGATTGAATGCATGATAGAAAGTAAAGATTTTTATACGATTGCCGATCGCTGCTTGTTAGCGCCCTATAACATTGATGCGACCGGATTGCAACGTGTCTTGGATCAAATACTCACCCACAAAATTGACTACGCAGATCTTTATTTTCAGTATAGTCGGTCTGAAGGCTGGATGCTGGAAGAAGGCATTGTCAAATCAGGAAGCTTCAATATTGAGCAGGGAGTTGGCGTTCGTGCCATAAGCGGGGAAAAGACAGGTTTTGCTTATTCTGATGATATCAGCATGCCAGCGCTTGTATCAGCGGCCCAAGCAACACGGGCAATCGCCCATCAAGGCAGTACGCAAGCAATACAGGCAATAAAAAGTAATGTGGTTGGTCAACCTACGCAACTATATTTGCCGGAAGATCCCATTGCCAGTCTTAAGGATGCAGACAAAGTAGCTTTATTAGAAAAACTTGAGCGTTATACCCGGCAGCTTGATCAGCGGGTGACCCAGGTAGTGGCATCGCTCGCTGGTGAATATGAAGTGATACTGGTAACGCGCAGTGACGGATTGCTTGCGGCTGATGTAAGGCCGTTGGTTCGATTGTCTTTACAAGTAATCGTTGAAGAAAATGGCCGACGTGAGCAAGGTGTTGCCGGAGGTGGCGGACGCTTCAGCTATGCTTATTTTACCGATGAGATTTTGCAAGATTACGCAGAAAAAGCTGTCCATCAGGCAGTAGTGAATCTGAATGCGCGGCCAGCGCCGGCTGGTACTATGACGGTCGTTCTGGGAAGTGGTTGGCCTGGCATATTGTTGCATGAGGCGATCGGTCATGGATTGGAAGGGGATTTTAACCGTAAAGGCAGTTCTGCTTTTTCAGGGCGTGTCGGTGAGCGTGTTGCAGCGCCCGGTGTTACGGTGGTTGATGATGGAACAATTCCGCAAAGGCGCGGATCGCTGAACATCGATGACGAAGGTAACCCGACGCAATGTACGATATTGATAGAAGATGGCATACTTAAAGGTTATCTGCAGGATAGCCTGAATGCTCGGCTAATGAATTCTCCGATTACTGGTAATGCTCGGCGTGAATCTTTTGCGCATATACCCATGCCACGCATGACAAACACGTATATGCTGAATGGTGATAAGAGTCCAGCAGAAATTATCGCGTCAGTTAAGCATGGTTTATATGCTGCAAATTTTGGTGGCGGACAGGTAGATATTACCAGTGGAAAATTTGTTTTCTCAGCTGCAGAAGCTTATATGATTGAAGATGGGAAAATCACCTACCCTGTTAAAGGCGCTACTTTGATTGGTAATGGTCCGGATGTGCTGACGCGGGTTTCTATGATTGGAAATGACATGGCACTTGACCCCGGAGTTGGAACATGCGGCAAGGAAGGTCAGAGTGTACCGGTTGGGGTGGGGCAGCCTACATTGCGCATTGATGGATTGACAGTAGGTGGAACAGGAAGTTGACGGCCGGCTAGTGAAACGTTACCGTTAGAA
This sequence comes from Nitrosomonas sp. Nm166, assembly GCF_900112825.1. Lineage (GTDB taxonomy): Bacteria > Pseudomonadota > Gammaproteobacteria > Burkholderiales > Nitrosomonadaceae > Nitrosomonas. Next base: position 40,281 of record NZ_FONE01000009.1, read on the forward strand.
TATTTTATAACTTGTTGAAATTGATATTGGGATGCAAAAAGCATGAGTGTGGAATTAACCGGCGCTGAGATTACAATACGCTGTTTGCAGGAAGAAGGGGTGCAGTGTATTTTCGGCTATCCCGGTGGTGCAGTACTGTTTATTTATGATGAATTATTTAAGCAAGACAAAGTTCGGCATATTTTAGTGCGCCATGAACAAGCAGCAATCCATGCGGCCGATGGTTATGCTCGTTCCAGCAATAAAGTAGGGGTGGCCCTGGTGACTTCAGGGCCTGGTGTGACTAATGCGGTCACAGGTATTGCTACTGCTTATATGGATTCCATTCCTCTGGTTATTATTAGTGGACAGGTACCGACCAGCGCCATTGGTTTAGATGCATTCCAGGAAGTTGATACAGTGGGTATCACACGACCTTGTGTTAAACATAATTTCTTGGTGAAAGATGTTACCGAATTGGCGTTAACCATTAAGAAAGCCTTCTATATTGCTTCGACGGGACGCCCTGGTCCCGTGCTGGTGGATATCCCCAAAGACGTTACCCAACAAAAAACTAAGTTTGCTTACCCAGACAAGGTAACGATGCGTTCCTATAATCCGGTGATCAAAGGCCATACGAGGCAAATTAAAAAAGCCGCCGAACTGATACTCGGCGCCAAACGCCCGGTAGTCTATGCGGGCGGCGGAGTGATACTGAGCGATGCTGCACCACAATTAACCGAATTGACGCAAATGCTGAATTTTCCCTGTACCAACACTTTGATGGGGTTGGGAGGATATCCTGCAACGGATAAGCAATCCCTGGGTATGTTGGGTATGCATGGCACTTATGAAGCTAACATGGCGATGCAATATTGTGATGTTCTGGTTGCGGTAGGTGCTCGTTTTGATGATCGTGTGATCGGGAATCCCAAACATTTTTTTAATGAGAATAGAAAGATTATTCACATAGATATTGATCCGTCATCCATTTCAAAACGCGTGAAGGTAGATGTGCCCATCGTAGGCGATGTTCTGGATGTGCTGAAGGAACTCATCAAGTTGCTGAAAGCTGAAAAGGAAAAACCGGATCAAGCTGCATTGAAAGAGTGGTGGAAGCAGATTGACTTATGGCGCGAGCGGGACTGCCTAAAATTTGATCGTGAAAGCCAGATTATTAAACCACAGATGGTTATTGAGAAGCTGTTCAATATCACTAAAGGCGATGCGTTTATTACCTCGGATGTAGGGCAACATCAAATGTGGGCTGCTCAGTTTTATAAATTTGATAAGCCACGACGCTGGATTAATTCGGGTGGGTTGGGCACGATGGGATTTGGCATGCCTGCTGCGATGGGGGTGCAACTAGCTAATCCAAAAGGCAAAGTGGCCTGCATTACTGGTGAAGCAAGTATCCAGATGTGTATCCAGGAATTATCAACCTGTAAACAGTATAAGTTACCATTGAAGATTGTTAATTTGAATAATCGCTACATGGGTATGGTTAGACAATGGCAGGAATTTTTTCACGGTAATCGCTATGCCGAATCTTACATGAATGCACTTCCGGATTTTGTTAAGCTGGCCGAAAGCTATGGACATGTTGGAATAAAAATTGAACGGCCTGAGGATGTTGAAGATGCTTTAAAGGAAGCGTTTAAGCTGAAGGATCAGTTGGTATTCATGGACTTTATCACAGATCAGACTGAAAATGTATTCCCCATGGTGCCAGGTGGTAAAGGGCTTTCTGAAATGATTCTGGTGTAAAAATAAATGCGACATATTATTTCTGTATTAATGGAGAATGAGGCAGGTGCTTTGTCACGCGTAGCGGGCCTGTTTTCGGCACGTGGTTATAACATTGAATCACTTTCAGTAGCACCCACTGAGGACCCTACTTTGTCACGAATGACGCTGGTCACCATTGGATCTGATGAAATAGTCGAGCAAGTGACCAAGCAACTAAATAAGTTGATTGAAGTAGTAAAAATTGTCGATTTGAGTGATGGCAACCACATAGAGCGTGAATTGATGCTGGTCAAAGTCCGCGCAGTGGGTTCAGACCGGGAAGAGATCAAACGGCTGGCTGAAATTTTTCGTGGCTGTATTATTGATGTAACAGATAAATCTTACACGATCGAGTTAACGGGTCCCAGCTCGAAGCTGGATGCATTTCTTGAGACAGTTGAGCGTAGTACTGTTCTGGAAACGGTGCGCACCGGTGCATCGGGTATAGGGCGCGGTGAATGGACTTTAAAGGTATAATCCGTGTTTGCTGATTAATTCTAATTAATTCTAATCTTTGAGGTAAGTAACCGGAGCAATCGGTTTTTTCTAAGCAAGATATTTTCTCTATTGCCTGCCTGTTTCTGTCTTAATTTTGTTGAAAAGGAAAATAATGAAAGTTTTTTACGATAAAGATGCAGATCTATCTCTTATTAAAGGAAAGAAAGTAACGATACTGGGCTATGGCTCGCAGGGACATGCACATGCTAATAATTTAAGCGAGTCGGGGGTGAAAGTTACTGTTGGTTTGCGCAAAAGCGGAGCATCTTGGAGTAAAGCAGAGAAGGCTGGTTTAACGGTTATGGAAGTATCCGAAGCTGTTAAAGACGCAGATGTTGTAATGGTATTGTTGCCTGATGAACAGATTGGATCAGTATATAAAAAAGAAATTGAATCAGGGTTGAAGAGAAATGCTACATTGGCGTTTGCCCATGGTTTCAGCGTTCATTACGGACAGGTAACACCACGTGAGGATCTGGATGTTATCATGATTGCCCCTAAGGGGCCTGGCCATCTGGTACGTTCCACTTATTTACAGGGGGGCGGTGTCCCCTCGCTGATAGCCGTCCATCAAGATAAAACAGGCAAAGCACGGAATTTAGCGCTCTCTTATGCGGCTGCTAATGGAGGTACTCGAGGTGGTGTGATCGAAACCAGTTTTCGGGAAGAAACTGAAACAGACTTGTTTGGTGAACAGGTTGTGTTATGTGGAGGTCTAACTGCATTGATTCAAGCTGGTTTTGAAACGCTGGTGGACGCAGGTTATGCACCTGAAATGGCTTATTTCGAGTGTTTGCATGAAGTTAAGTTAATAGTGGACTTGATTTACGAGGGCGGGATTGCGAATATGCGCTATTCTATTTCCAATAATGCAGAATATGGCGATGTGTCACGTGGTCCACGTATCATTACTGACGAAACACGTGCTGAAATGCGTAGAATTTTACGCCAGATTCAGACAGGCGAATATGCTCGGGAATTTATTCTAGAAAATCAATCTGGAGCGCCAATGCTTAAATCCAGTCGTCGTATCGCGTCTGAACATCCGATTGAACAGGTGGGTGCAAAGTTGCGAGATATGATGCCATGGATCAAGAAGAATAAACTTGTTGACCAAGTGAAAAACTGAAAAATTATTTTTCTATACTTAAACTCTGGTTCTCTCATTTTTAAGTTTTTTGTTGTAATTTGTTTATGGCCCATTATCCTCATCCTATTATTGCTCGCGAAGGTTGGCTCCATATCGGGATAGCATTTGCTATTGCATCTGGTGCAACATTATTAGTGGATTGGCTCTGGGCAATCCCATTTTGGGTGATTGCCTTGCTCGTTTTGCAGTTTTTTCGTGATCCGCCGAGAGAAGTTCCCTCCAACCGTAATGCGATATTGGCACCTGCTGACGGTAGAATTGTTGCGGTGGAGACGGTTCAGGATCCTTATCTGGAGCGAGAAGCTATTAAGATCAGTGTATTCATGAATGTGTTTAATGTCCATTCTAATCGCAGCCCAGTCGATGGTATAGTGCGTGACAAATGGTATTTTCCCGGAAAATTCATCAATGCAGATTTACCTAAGGCTTCTCTGGAAAATGAGCGAAATGCCCTGTGGATTAAGGCAGATAACGGTGCTGATGTAACTTGCGTGCAAGTGGCAGGCTTTGTTGCCAAGCGTATTATCTGCCATGTATCTCCAGGTGATCGTTTGGAACGAGGACAACGTTTTGGTTTTATTCGATTTGGTTCGAGAGTAGATGTCTATCTGCCGTTAAGTGCCCAAATTAACGTCAATATTGGGGATAAGGTATCAGCGACTCTGACCGTCTTAGCAGAGTTTCGGTGATAAGGTTAATTAAAAAGAACCATATTTTTCTATCTAAAGCGTCGGAATTTCTTCAATAACGGCTCTGTATTATGATTATCATAAAACCTTATATGATCTATTAGCTTATAAAGATTATTATCAGCTCTTTCTTTTTAGATACCTATAATGCCTGATCCTTTACCAGAACGTATCGTACTTAAGCCTCGACTGCGGCGTCGTGGTATCTATTTACTACCTAACTTATTTACTACTGCCGCGTTATTTGCTGGATTTTATGCAGTCGTGCAGGCGATGAATGGAAATTTCGAATACTCAGCGATAGCCATTTTTATTGCTATGGTGTTAGATGGATTGGATGGTCGTGTTGCGCGGCTTACTGGCACTCAAAGTGAGTTTGGAGCAGAGTACGATAGCATGTCGGATATGGTTTCTTTTGGAATTGCACCCGCATTGATTGTCTATGAATGGGCTTTGAAAGAAATGAATCAATGGGGTTGGATAATCGCATTTATTTATTGTGCATGCGCAGCTCTACGGCTGGCCCGATTCAATACCAATATAAAAGTAATTGATAAGCGTTTCTTTCAAGGTTTACCAAGTCCCGCTGCAGCTGCCTTGATTGCTGGTCTTGTTTGGGTGACGCTTAACTTTCAGATACAAGGAACCGATATCAAGTGGTTAGTTTGCATCATAACTTTATTTGCTGCTTTGACTATGGTCAGTAATATTCCTTATTACAGTGGTAAAGAAATCAATTTGCGCCGACGAGTACCTTTTTTTACTATCATATTGTTAGTATTGTTCTTTTTTGTTTTGATCCCCAGTCATCCGCCAGTAGTATTATTTTGTTTATTTGCAGCTTATGCGCTTTCTGGCATTTTTATTAAGTTATGGCGATTCGGCAGAAATAAAAGAAATAGTGAAGTATCTGGTTCTTGACCATTTTCTATTGCACAAAAAGAGAAAACTATTTATATTTCGCCACTATGTTAGCAAGAAACCATATAAATTCACTATATCTTCTGCTTTTGGCACCAATGGTTTTATTGGCGCTGCTATTGCGCCTCGCGCGCTAAACTAAAAATTAATTCTTCCTTTTATTTCTTTCAAACCTATAAAATTCGATAAACGAGTTTTATCATACTTTAAGTTTTCTTCCTAATGTGGAGAACATAATGCAAGAGCATTTAATTATTTTTGATACCACCTTGCGTGATGGTGAACAGAGTCCTGGAGCATCCATGACTAAAGAAGAAAAAGTACGCATTGCGTGGCAGCTGGAACGTATGGGTGTGGATGTGATTGAGGCAGGTTTCCCAGCAGCTTCGAATGGAGATTTTGAAGCTGTCAAGGCTGTTGCTGACTCGGTTAAAGAAAGTGTAGTATGTGGTTTGGCGCGCGCAATTGAGGCTGATATTCAACGTACAGGTGAAGCATTAAAAGGAGCGCAATCAGCACGCATCCATACATTTATTGCGACATCACCGATTCATATGAAGAAGAAGCTGAGAATGTCGCCTGAGCAAGTAATCGCGCAAGCTGTGAAAGCTGTGAAATGGGCGCGTCAATACACCGATAATGTTGAGTTTTCTCCGGAGGATGCCGGTCGTTCGGAACTGGATTTTTTATGCCAGATACTTGAAGCTGTGATTGATGTCGGTGCAACCACGCTGAATATCCCAGATACGGTCGGCTATACCATGCCAGAGCAATTCGGTAAGCTAATCCGTGACTTGCGTGAACGTATCCCTAATTCTGACAAAGCAATCTTTTCAGTTCATTGTCATAACGATTTAGGGCTGGCTGTAGCCAATTCACTGACTGCAGTTATGAATGGTGCACGGCAGGTAGAATGTACTATCAATGGTCTCGGAGAAAGAGCAGGCAATGCTTCGCTGGAGGAAGTCGTGATGGCTGTCCGCACGCGTCAGGATTATTTTCCTTGTGACACAAGAATCGATACAACGCATATCGTATCAGCAAGTAAGCTGGTTTCCGGTATTACTGGTTTTCCTGTACAGCCCAATAAAGCAATTGTGGGAGCTAATGCCTTTGCGCATGAATCAGGCATTCATCAAGATGGGGTGTTAAAACATCGTGAAACCTATGAAATCATGCGTGCGGAAGATGTGGGCTGGAATGCAAACAAATTATTGCTGGGAAAACACTCAGGGCGTAATGCTTTTCGCAACCGCCTTATGGAACTGGGCATTGAATTAGAATCCGAGAAAATGCTCAATAGTGCTTTTATGCGTTTCAAGGAATTAGCGGATAAAAAACATGAAATATTCGATGAGGATTTGCACGCATTGGTTTCGGATGAGGTATTGGTATTGCAGGAATGTTACCGGTTAATATCGCTAACTATTCATTGTGAAACAGGTGAAATTCCCTACGCTCACATAGTAATTTCCGATAATGGTAACGAAATGCGCGCTGAGTCTCAGGGAAGTGGCCCGGTAGATGCGACTTTCCGGGCGATAGAAACACTGCTGACCAGTGGTGCCGAGTTACAGTTATTTTCAGTCAACAATATTACCAGTGGAACAGATGCACAAGGGGAAGTAACCGTTCGGTTGCGTAAATCTGACCGCATCGTTAATGGACATGGAGCGGATACGGATATTGTTGTAGCTTCCGCAAAAGCCTATTTGAGTGCATTAAATAAACTTTGTAGCAAACTGGAGCGTGCTCATCCACAAGTATAGGGAAAGCGGAAAAATTGATACGTTTTAAATAGAAGCGCTACGATAAGATGATGAAGCATACATTAGCAGTATTATTTTGTGTGGTAGCTTTATCGTTGAGTGCCCAGGTACAAGCATTTCAGTTCCAGGATGCAACGGGAAAAATTCATAAGCTTGCAGACTATAAAGGGCGATGGGTGCTGGTTAATTTCTGGGCAACGTGGTGCCCACCTTGCCTGAAAGAAATCCCTGATTTAATTGCCTTGTATGAGAACCGTAAGGATGTCATGGTGATTGGTGTGGCAATGGATTTTAGCGATCCACAGGTGGTTATGGATTTTGTACAATCGATGTCAATTACTTATCCCATCGTTTTAGGTAATCGAAAAATTGCTTCTCAACTGGATGAGATCTCGTTATTACCCAGCACTTATTTTTTTGATCCGGATGGGAAGCCAGCAGCGCGTCAACTAGGTATTATTTCGCGTGAAAGTATAGAAAAGTTTATTGAGTTAAACTCGACTAAGAAAAGCGTTACGAGTGCTCGATGACGATGGTGAGCTTGGATTAAATAGCCTAACTATTAGGAAAAGATGCATTATACCGCCAAGTGCTCAACCACTTATCGAACACAAGCTGTGGATAGGTAGCTTCGCCCAGACTGCCATTATATCGACCAAGGGCACGAAAATAGTCACCTTTTTCGATATCAAGATAATGGCGCAGAATGGTGCACCCGTAGCGTAAATTTACGCGCAGATGAAAAAGATTGTGATCCCGATGGCCTATGGTTTCAACCCAGAATGGCATCACTTGCATATAGCCACGAGCACCTGCATGTGAAACGGCGTATTTCTTAAAACCACTTTCAATTTGAATAACACTTAATACAAGCTGTGGATCCAGTCCTGCGCGGGTTGCTTCATAGTAGACTGTTCTGAGAAATTCTTCCCGTTCGATGATATCGGGCATGAATTTTTCCAACCGTCGGCTCATAACAACAAGCCAAGTAATGCTGTCAGATACTGCTGCATATTCTGCGTATGAAACTGGGTGATCACTGGTTTCATGCAATACGATGGTTTGAGTGCTGGCAGCCAGCTGTTCATAATACAGGTTATTGGCTTGCAGGAAACTGGAGAAGAATAACAAAAAGATCGTACAGATTAATTTTTGCATATCTTATTGGTGATAAATGAAAAAATTTCATCCACAGGTATGGCTTGCGAAGCTTGGTCCTTCCGCCCCTGATATTCAATTACCGATTGTTTAAGTCCGCGTTCACCAATCACAATCCGATGTGGAATACCTATTAGCTCCGTATCAGCAAACATTACCCCAGGCCGTTCATCTCGATCATCTAAAAGTACTTCGATTTGAGCATCAGTGAGTTGTTGGTAGAGTCTTTCCACAGTATCTTTTACAGGGGCGCTTTTCTGTAAGCCAATCGGTATGATAGCAAGCTGAAAAGGAGCCATTGCAGTCGGAAAAATGATGCCGCGCTCATCGTGGCTTTGTTCAATGGCAGCAGCTACAATGCGTGAGATGCCGATACCATAGCAACCCATTTCCATGTATTTCGTTTGACCAGATTCATCAAGATAACTGGCTTTCATGACTTCAGAATATTTTGTACGCAGCTGAAAAATATGGCCTACTTCAATTCCACGGCAAATTTCTAGTTTTCCTTTTCCATCTGGAGAAGGATCGCCTGGAATGACATTCCGGATATCGAAAATATGCTCTGGTATTTTCAGATCGCGATCAAAATTCACATGAGCCAGATGAAAACCTTCCTCATTCGCCCCACAAACAAAATTACTCATATTGATAACAGCTTGATCAGCAATTACACAAGCTTTTGAACCAACAGGGCCGATATACCCGGGCACAGTTCCCATTGCTTGCAGAATATCTGCTTCGCTTGCCATTTCAAATTCAGATAAAAAGGGTATTTTCCTGATTTTCAATTCATTAAGCTGATGATCACCGCGTAGCAATAATAAAAATAGTTTATTATTTGCTTTTACTGCTAGGGTTTTTATAGTTTTTTGTAATGGGACTCCGAGAAACTCGGCAACTTCCGCGCAGGTTTTTTTATTGGGTGTCGATATTTTTTGCATGGCACCTTCTGGTTGATCTCGTTCCTGCTGCGGTATTCGTGAACTAGCCAATTCAATATTGGCGGCATAGTCTGAATCCGGACAAAATGCAATCGCATCCTCACCGGATTCTGCCAATACGTGAAATTCATGCGATCCACTGCCTCCTATAGCACCGGTATCAGCGGCTACTCCACGAAATTTTAATCCAAGGCGTGTAAAGATCCGACTATAAGTTTCATACATGAGTTGATAAGTTTGTGCCAAGCTATCCGCATCAGTGTGAAATGAATAGGCATCTTTCATCAAAAACTCTCGTGCTCGCATGACACCAAAACGTGGTCGAATTTCATCCCGAAATTTAGTTTGTATTTGATAGAAATTGAGTGGTAATTGACGATAACTTTTAATTTCTTTGCGCGCTATATCGGTTATAATTTCTTCATGCGTTGGACCGAAACAGAAATCATGCTCATGGCGGTCTTTGATTTTTAGCATTTGCGGACCGAATACATTCCACCTGCCAGTTTCCTGCCATAACTCTGCTGGTTGTATAGCAGGCATCAGAACTTCTATAGCATCGCTATTATTCATTTCTTCGCGAACCACATTTTCTATTTTTCGTAACACTCTTAAACCCAGCGGCATCCAAGTATATAGGCCGCTGCCAAGGCGCTTGATTAGCCCGGCACGTAACATTAGTTTATGACTGATGAGTTCGGCTTCGGTAGGTGCCTCTTTGAGAGTGGAAATAAAAAATTGCGAGACGCGCATGAGTGAATCCATTATGATAATAAAAGTAGCAATTTTACCTTGAATAAATAGTAAAGTGCGGATACATAAGTGCAGATAGTCTGCCAATGATAGGCAGAAGCTATAACGAAAGTATGGATTTTGTTTTATAAGACCCTTTCAATCTATAGTAAAGTATGAAAAAATTCATGTTTGATGGGTCAAATGAGTAATTAACATGATTGACCGTAATGGGTATCGCCCCAATGTTGGTATTATATTGCTGAATTCAAAAAATGAGGTTTTCTGGGGCAAGCGTATTAAACAGAATTCTTGGCAATTTCCACAAGGGGGTATTAAATCAGGAGAGAGTCCTGAGCAAGCTATGTATCGGGAATTAACCGAGGAGATAGGATTACATCCAAATCATGTTGAAATTGTTGGGCGTACGCGAGATTGGTTGCGATATGAAGTACCGGAGCGGTGGATACGCCGTGAGTGGCGTGGGAATTACAAAGGACAGAAGCAGATCTGGTATTTGTTGCGCTTAATAGGACGCGATAGTGATGTTTCATTACGCAAAAGCGCACATCCAGAATTTGATGCGTGGCGCTGGAATCAATATTGGGTCGAGTTAGACTCAGTTGTTGAATTTAAACGTAAAGTTTATAAGCAAGCATTAACAGAGTTATCGTATTTATTGAAAACGAATCTATGTCGAGGTAATAGGTATTATGATAAAAAACATCCGATCAAAAAAGCAGAGAAAATTATTTTGACTAATCAATTGGAAGTTAATGAATAATTGAGTTAAAAGTTCTATATTGTATAAAATAGCTGAACGTGTGAATTACTCCGTAATTTTTTATAAGATTCCCTTTGTGGGTGTTTCATCAGGCGTAATCGGCTGCGCCATTACAGCCGTTTTTTTAGGGAGAATACCGATGAAAATACGCACACTAGTTGCGTCGCTGCTATCGATTGGTGCTTTTGTCACTTCGATGAATATTTCAGCCAATGAGCCTATCCAGCCTATTAAACCTCCAAAAATTGAAAATCCTGATATGGTTGAGCTGGGTAAAATGTTATTTTTTGATCCTCGCTTATCTAAATCTGGCTTTATTTCATGCAACTCTTGCCATAATCTGAGTATGGGAGGGTCGGACAATATTCCAAGTTCTATCGGGCATAAATGGTTTGAAGGACCTATTAATGCACCAACGGTATTAAATTCCAGCATGAGTTTATCGCAATTTTGGGATGGACGTGCTAAAGACTTAAAAGAACAGGCGGGTGGTCCGATTGCAAATCCAGGTGAAATGGGCTCTACTCACAAAATAGCTGTTGATGTAGTACAGTCTATTCCTCAGTACCGTGCCCACTTTAAAAAGGCATTTGGAACAGATCAAGTTGATATTGATCGAATAACCACCGCAATAGCTGCTTTTGAAGAAACGCTGGTTACACCAGGTTCACGCTTTGATAAGTGGTTGGAAGGTGATAAAGAAGCCTTAAATCAGCAGGAGCTTGAAGGATATGCATTATTCAAGAGTAGCGGCTGCGCTGGTTGCCATAATGGGAAAGCTGTGGGCGGTGCACTATACCAGAAGTTTGGCGTCTTTCATCCTTATGAAACAAAAAGTAAAATAGAAGGCAGAAAAGGGGTAACTGGAAAAGATACTGACTTAAATGTTTTCAAAGTTCCAACTTTGCGTAATATCGAATTAACTTACCCCTATTTTCATGATGGCGCGGTAGCAACACTAGAAGAGGCTGTTAAAATAATGGGTAAAGTGCAATTAGATCGTGATTTTAATAAGAAGGAGATTGATAGTATTGTCGCTTTCATGAAAACGCTGACAGGTGAGCAGCCTGATATCAAATTACCTATACTTCCACCTTCTAACAATAATACTCCAAGACCTGTACCGTTTTAACGAAAAATCTCGGGAGCTTGCTCCCGAGTTATAATAAGGTTATTGTTGTTACTAAGCAAATAAATTGTTTGATTGGAAGGAATATCGAATCAATTTAAGCTTGGTTGTCTGTAAATGCTCGAGGTAAAAAATAATACAGATGTTTTGCAGCATTATGCAATCTAGTGTAGATTTACGTTAAAAAATAAAGTAAAGTCACTATTCCGATAACTAATAATTAGAATAGGGAATTACCTATGGGTAACAAGGGACAGTTACTGCAAGATCCATTTCTCAATATATTACGGAAAGAACATATTCCCGTATCAATATATTTAGTAAATGGTATTAAATTACAAGGACAAATTGACTCGTTTGATCAATATGTGGTGCTGTTGAAAAACTCAGTTACGCAGATGGTATACAAACATGCAATTTCTACAGTGGTACCCGCAAGAGCGGTTACTATGCCGATTGAATCAGTGGAAGCACATGATACTTAATTCCTGAATATTTTATTCAGGCATGCATACATTCAAAGCGGTAAATACAGCAATTTTAGTTAGTCTCGATTTTGGCAATGGAGATCATTTTGATCGTTTGCAAGAGCTGCGGCAGTTGGCTAGCAGCGCTAGGCTTGAGGTTTTAGCAGTAATTGAAGGAAAGCGTTCTCGTCCTGACCCAACAACCTATATTGGAAGCGGCAAAGTTAGTGAGTTATTACAAGTAGTAACGCAAACCCAAGTTTCACTTATTATATTTAATCACGATTTATCACCAGCGCAGCAGCGTAATTTGTCTTTACGTTTGAATTGTAACGTTATTGATCGTACAAGTTTGATTTTGGATATCTTTGCTCAGCGCGCTAAGAGCTATGAAGGAAAGCTACAGGTAGAGCTAGCGCAGCTTGAGCATCTTGCGACTCGGCTTGTACATGGATGGACGCATCTTGAACGACAGAAAGGTGGGATTGGTTTACGAGGTCCTGGTGAAACCCAGCTAGAAACAGATCGTCGGCTAATCAAAAAACGAGTCAAATTACTAAAAGAAAAATTATTGGCTCTTCAACGTCATCGTAATATTCAAAGACGATCAAGACGACGCACACAAGTGCTGTCAGTATCCATTGTCGGATATACCAATGCAGGAAAATCAACCTTATTTAATAAACTAACGCGTGCACAATCATATGCCGCCGATCAGTTATTCGCTACATTGGATACGACGACACGGAAACTATACCTTGCTGAAGGCGAGTCAGCTGTGATTTCAGATACAGTAGGATTTATCCAAGAATTGCCGCATACACTAGTGGCAGCTTTTCGTGCGACACTTGAAGAGACTGTTCAGGCTGATCTGTTGCTTCACGTGATAGATGCTAGTAGTCCCAGTCGGGATGAGCAAATTGAAGAAGTAAATAAAATATTAAAAGAAATCGGTGCTGATACCATTCCTCAAATTCTAATCTTGAACAAGATTGACTTAACTGATTTGTCGTTAGGCGGCAAAGGTTGCGTGCGCGATGAATATGATAGAATATCACGTATTCGTTTAAGTGCAAAAACTGGTGAGGGAATAGAATTTGTAAGGCAAGCATTAGCAGAAGCAATTGTAGAAAACTCCAAGAAACTGCACGAGAAAACTAAAGATATTAAGAAAATAATTGGAGGTTGTGCTACGGTACAAGGACTTTTTTGAACGAACAAAAACAGGAATTATTATGGGATTAAATGATCCACAGTGGGGTAAAAACAAAGGGGATTCTGGTCCACCAGATTTGGACGATGTGTTACGTAATGTCAACAAAAAGATTAATAGCATTTTTGGACAAAAAAAAAGTGCCGGAGGCGATGAAAGCCCCCGTGATAAAGGACCTAAACAACAAAGTGGCAGTAATATTGCATTGATTCTGGGATTGCTACTGCTAGTATGGCTAGCGAGTGGGTTTTATATCGTGGATGAAGGGCATAGAGGAGTAGTGCTGCGCTTTGGCCAATATGTTGAAACTACACCGGCTGGTTTGCGGTGGCACTTACCTTACCCTGTTGAGAAAGTAGAAATAGTAAATGTCAGTCAAGTTCGTACCGTTGAGATTGGTTACCGTAATAATGTAAGGAGCAAGGTACTCAGAGAATCACTGATGTTAACCGATGATGAGAACATCATTGATATTCAGTTTGCTGTGCAATATATCTTAAATAATCCAGAGAACTTCCTTTTTAAAAACAGAAATCCTGATGATGCGGTTTTGCAGGCTGCGGAAACTGCGATTAGGCAGGTAATTGGTAAAAGTAAAATGGATTATGTTCTTTATGAAGGTCGTGAGCAGGTGGCTGCTAAAGCAACGCAGCTGATGCAAAAAATTTTAGATCGATATGAAATAGGGATCTTGATCAGCAAAGTGACGATGCAGAACGCACAACCGCCAGAACAGGTTCAGGCTGCATTTGATGATGCAGTGAAAGCTGGACAAGATAGAGAGCGGCAAAAAAATGAAGGTCAGGCTTATGCAAATGACGTGATTCCAAGGGCTGTGGGTAATGCTGCTCGACTGATTCAAGAATCTGAGGGGTATAAACAGCGCGTGATCGTGAGTGCAGAAGGTGATGCCAAGCGTTTTGAACAAATCCTCGTGGAATATAGCAAAGCACCTAAAGTAACTCGAGAACGGTTGTACTTGGATATGATGCAGCAAATTCTTGCTAATACCAGCAAAATTATGGTTGATCAGAAGAATGGCAATAATCTGTTGTACTTACCGTTAGATAAATTAATTCAAACGACTGGATCTACATCTGCTTCACCTGTAACGGTACAGCCGTCAGCACAGGAACCAATACCTGATAGCAGTGTACGGACACGGGAGTCGTTTCGTAGTCGTGAACGGGAGATTAGATAAATGAAGAATTTTATATCAGTTTTTGCGGGTATCATTATTGCCATATTTTTTCTAGGTAGCTCAGCTATTTATATTGTAGATGAGAGACAGCAGGCAATTCTGTTTCAATTAGGGGAAGTGATTGATGTTAAGACCAGCCCCGGCTTATATTTCAAAATTCCTTTGGCACAAAATGTACGTTATTTTGAGAAACGTATTCTGACAATGATGACGGAGGAGCCTGAACGTTTCATTACTTCAGAGAAAAAGAACGTTTTAGTGGATTTGTTCGTGAAGTGGCGTATTGTAGATGTCAAACAATACTATATCAGTGTACGCGGTGATGAAAGCTTAGCACAAACGCGTTTAGCGCAAACGATAAATGCTAGCTTACGCGACGAGTTTGGTAATCGTACTGTTCATGATGTTGTTTCAGGTGAAAGGGATGTCATTATGGAAATCATGCGTCAGAAAGCAGATGCTGATGCCCGTTCGATTGGAGTGGAAGTTGTGGATGTGCGCCTGAAACGTGTCGATTTGCCACAGGAAGTAAGTGAATCTGTTTACCGGCGTATGGAAGCAGAACGTAAAAGAGTAGCCAATGAGTTACGTTCTACTGGCGCAGCTGAATCAGAAAAGATTCGTGCAGATGCGGATAGGCAACGGGAAGTGATACTGGCAGAAGCGTATCGTGAAGCTCAGAAAACCATGGGTGATGGCGATAGTCAGGCGGCTGCAACTTATGCAGTAGCATTTCAGAAAGATCCGGAATTTTACGCTTTCTGGCGGAGTATGGACGCTTATAAGCAATCATTTAAAAACAAGGCTGATATGATGGTTCTCGAACCAACTTCTGATTTCTTTAAGTATTTGAAAGATCCTACTATTATTAATAATAAAAAATAACTAGGAGTTAGACTGAATAAGTAATAGGTATTACTCAAGGATTTTCGGAAAATTTTATAGCTTTAAAATATAAAATTATTCCTGAATCTAGATCTAGACCTATATTGCAGTAAGACTATGTAATTTTATTTTGTATTGATTCATGAAGGGGTTCTGGAAATCGCAGTTATTTTTATACTCGATTACAACAGAACCTCTAATTTTTTGTGCTTATTCTTCGAAGATAGAATGAGTAATTGATTAAGCAGGAGTTGTTGTTTATGTGGGAAACTTTTCTGATTGCGATTGCGTTGATGCTGATTTTAGAAGGAATGCTGCCATTCTTATCTCCCCAAACTTGGCGAGAAGCATTCAGAAAATTAATTGATGCTAATGATAATCAGATACGCTTTGTAGGACTGACTTCGATGCTAGTTGGGTTAATGCTGCTTCTTATCGTAAGCTAATGTATTTCCTCTATTTTTTCATTAATAGTTTTTAATCATGCACATGCGTAATTGGCTGCTTCCAGAATATGTCGAAGATATATTGCCTGTAGAAGCATTGCATATCGAGGCAATGCGTAGACAGATCATCGACCTGCTTCTGGTTCATGGCTATCAGCAAGTAATTCCGCCTTTATTGGAATATGTTGAATCGCTATTGTCCGGTAGTGGTAGTGATATGAATTTGCAGATGTTTAAAGTCGTAGATCAACTGAGTGGTCGCATGATGGGTTTACGCGCCGATATGACACCACAGGTTGCTCGAATTGATGCGCATTTATTGAATTGTGAAGGTATTACTCGCTTATGTTATGTCAATAGCGTATTACATACATTGCCATCTGGAATAGCACAAACACGAGAACCATTACAAATTGGCGCAGAACTATATGGCCACTCAGGTTTAGAAAGTGATGTGGAAGTTCAACGACTGATGCTGCGGTGTTTGTCTGTTTCAGGCGTGAATGGAATTCACCTGGATCTCGGGCATGTGGCAGTTTTCCGGAGTTTAATTAAAGGCGCAGGTATTTCACAACAACTTGAAACCGAATTATTCACGATTTTACAGGCCAAGGATATTTCAACTTTAAAAGAACTGTGTATAAAGTTGAAAAAACAAACTCGTGAAGCATTAATGCTGCTGCCCGAGCTTTATGGGGATAAGAAAATTCTGGCCGATGCCTGTAAACGATTGCCGGACTATCCAGAGATCAAAACTGCATTGAATGAGCTTAGTACAGTCGAAGAGGAGTTAAAGCCAGTTGTTGATAAAATTGCTTTCGATTTGGCTGACTTACGTGGATATCATTATCATACCGGAATTGTCTTTGCCGCCTATGCGAAGGGGTGTTCAAATGCCATCGCTTTAGGTGGGCGTTATGATGAGATTGGTAAAGCCTTTGGGCGAGCGCGGCCGGCAACTGGTTTTAGTATGGATCTCAGAGAAATCTCCAAGTTAGTAAAACCTCAACCATATCCCAAGGGAATACGCGCACCCTTTCAGAAAAAAAATGCAGCACTAGAAACTAAAATTGAGGAGTTACGGAAAGCAGGGCATATTGTTATTATGGAATTGCCAGGGCAGAACAATGAGCTTTTAGACTGTAACAGACAATTAGTATTGCATGACGGGCAGTGGATTATTGAAGAAATTTAATTTTTTAGAAATAGAGTTTTTTAGAGATTAGAGATATGACTAAAAACGTTGTAGTCATTGGTACTCAATGGGGCGATGAAGGGAAAGGAAAAATCGTCGATTGGCTAACCGATCACGCACAAGGCGTAGTACGCTTTCAAGGAGGGCATAACGCCGGTCACACATTGGTAATTGGTAATAAAAAAACGGTGTTGCATCTAATTCCGTCGGGTATTTTGCGCAATAACGTCATTTGCTATATTGGAAATGGGGTGGTGATTTCACCTACTGCATTGCTTGATGAAATTGACATGCTTGAGCAAAATGGTATTGATGTCAATGCAAGATTGCGGATTAGTGAGGCTTGTCCTTTGATTTTGCCATGTCATATTGCGCTCGATAACGCGCGCGAGACTGCTCGTGGCATTGGAAAAATCGGTACCACAGGGCGCGGCATTGGTCCAGCTTATGAAGATAAAGTCGCTCGGCGTGCAATTCGTTTGCAGGATTTGTTTCACCGGGACCGTTTCGCAGCCAAGCTGGGCGAAATGTTGGATTATCATAATTTTGTATTAAAAAACTATTTTAATGCCCCTATCATAGACTTCCAGAAAACGATGGATGAGGCACTGTCTCAATCCGAACGAATTAAGCCAATGATGGCAGATGTTTCGCAGCTCTTATTTGAGGCGCATCAATCAGGTAAAAATTTATTATTCGAAGGCGCTCAGGGTGCGTTATTGGATATTGATCATGGCACCTATCCGTTTGTTACTTCCAGTAACTGTGTGGCTGGAGCGGCAGGACCAGGCAGTGGTGTTGGGCCACAAATGCTGCATTATGTGCTGGGCATTACCAAGGCATATACCACCCGGGTTGGTTCTGGTCCATTTCCTACTGAGCTAGATGATGAAATTGGCAAACATTTGGCTACACGTGGGCATGAATTTGGATCGACCACAGGTCGCCCTCGACGTTGCGGCTGGTTTGATGCGGTTGCACTAAAGCGCTCCATTCAAATAAACGGTGTCACTGGCTTATGTATCACTAAACTTGATGTATTGGATGGCGTAGAAAGTCTCAATCTGGGGGTGGGTTACAAGCTGAACGATGGCAATAATAGTAATATATTACCCATCGGGGCAGATGATTTGGATTGCTGTGAACCCATCTATGAGAAAATCCCTGGCTGGTCTGAAAATACTGCCGGAATTAGAGAGTTTACTCAATTGCCAAAAGCAGCACAGGATTATCTGGAACGTTTGGAAGAAGTTTGTGGGATTCCGATTAATTTGATTTCTACCGGGCCTGATAGAGAAGATACTATTTTATTGCGACATCCATTTGAATAGTAAGTATTTTATAAGTAACTGGTAATCATCGTTGAAGTGATCTATGCAGTGTTCTCATTCAATACGAATTGTAAGTTGGCAAGACGAAGCGCTTATTTTGCGTAGTATTCGAACAGCAGTTTTTATTCATGAACAGCAAGTTCCAGCCGATCTGGAGTGGGATGAGTTTGACGCAATCAGTATGCATGTGCTTGCACTAAATTCTGATGGGCAGCCTATAGGAACTGCAAGATTATTACCGGATGGGCATATTGGACGTATGGCGGTATTAAAAGAGTGGCGTGGAAAGGGAGTTGGCAGTGCCATGATGCGAAGAATATTGGAAGAAATAAACCATCGGGGAATACCGATAGCCAGGTTAAATGCACAAACGACAGCTATTCGATTCTACGAAAAATTTGGATTCCAGATGTCGGGAAAAGAATTTATGGAAGCTGGTATCCCCCATGTCAAAATGATCTTCAACTATAGTTAGATAGATTCAATTACTTAATTTCCGTTTTTCCCCATTCATTAGCTAAGGCATCAGTAGCTTGTTTCCATCGGTTAGTTGCTTGTTCCATGGATATTTTAGCCTGCTCGGCTTTTCTTCGAGTAACTTCTACTTCTTGCTCGGCTGCTGATAGCTTTTGTTTAAGGGAAGCCAGCTTCTTTTCTGCAAACGCTGCATCCTTGGCTAGAGTTTCAGCTGATCGCTTGGCTTGTATCATCTGCTCATAAGTGATACTGGCATTCTTCTGAAGGCTCTCAATCCTCTCTGCATTTGCAGACGATAGAGACAGAGTGATCAGAAAAAGAGCAAAGCAAATTCTAGTCAATGATTGGAAAGTAATTTTTTTAAAAATGGAGGCAGTCTTCATAATTGTCTTCTAATTGTTTAGTGTCATTCGGATTCATTTCGGGATGGTTTTTGCAAGAAAGAACCAGTTCTTGCTTTTGCGATATAAAATTAAGTACTGCGTATCTGAATACAGTATTAGTATGGGTCATTGATGAATTCAAATGAAAGCGATACTTAAATTTCATGTGATCAATGAATTTATTGATCAATACGAATACTTAGTTTACTAAAAAACACATGCTAAATGTTTTTCCGGATGAGGGATAGGTTATCAGGTAAACGAACAGTTGTAATGAAATTATAATAGCCTGAAGAGCTTATTTAGCTTGAGATTATGCAATGAAATAGAAATAAATGTTCACGAAGGGAATGATAATGTTATGCAGTTCATAATTAAAGTAAGCTTGTTTGTTTTTTGCAGTCTGGGGTTGACCTTATTATCTTTATCCGCACATGCAAGTTGTAAAGGGTGTTTATGTCCCGGGGATCCTTGCAATCTTTGCCCATTACCGGCTATGGAGAATGTTCCACCAAAAACTAATGAACCTGAGTTGTGCGCCAGAATAAGAGAAAAAGTACCCCCGACTACAGCAGAACCTGGATCCAATGAGTATTTCCCAAGTCTGGATAAATCTGTAATGGTTTGTGTAAACGAAGGAGGGGATGTGATTAGAAACAAACAACGCAATGCAGAGTTTCCATCACGATTCTACTGCAAACCACCCCAACAGCAACTTAAACAGCACTGATTGCCGTGGGGTAGCCAATTGCTTTTTTAGTCCGAGCAGGAATGACTCCTTTGAGGCTTGTTTTTAAGGCACAGCGCAGGAGTCAGGTCTGTCGAGTTAATCATCAGGAAGTCATGCAAACATCATTAATGAAGTGTACGAGTAGTTCGGAATAGATATCCTTTAGGAATATTTATAAAAAATTCGAAAGGGCAATAATGCAAACAAAAATTCAATCACTCATAGAAGCCTGGGCAAATGTACTCATAGGTTATTTCATCGCACTCGCCGCACAGATGATCGTGTTTCCACTGTATGACATTAAAGTCACCATGACACAGAATATACAGATCGGATTAATCTTTACGATTGTATCGATTGCCAGAAGCTATGCACTGAGGCGGCTATTTAATAAGCTACACTATGTCAGAACGCCATGAATAATGCCCATCATGGGGCTGATCATAAACCCGAAGAATCATATATCATGAAAAATCATACTGCTGCTGGATAGAAGCCGGTCGCTTCGATTTTTTCCTGCCAATCCCATCTCTTTTGATAAGTCCACGGTTTTGCTGCATTTTTTAGAGAAGCTTTATCCATGGGTTGTTACATTACGTAGTTGCTGCTAACTCGGTACAATGCGAATCCTTGTGTAATCTTATCGTCCTATCATTACTGGTTCAAACATGTCGGTTCTATCATTAAATTCCCATGATTTACGCATTCAAATAGACTCAGATTCCTTAGGATTTTCTGATACTTCAGAATTAGTGCAACTTTCATTGTCATGGATTGGACAGGAGCGGGCGAAGGTGGCAACCTGCTTCGGTTTAAGTATGACACAACCGGATTATCACTTGTTTGTGCTGGGAGAAATCGGATCGGGTCGGTCTTCATTATTGCAGCAGGCAATAATCACCACAGCGGCTGGCCAATCAACACCGCCCGATTTGTGCTATTTATACAATTTTGTTGCACCTGAAAAGCCGCTGGCTTTGCATTTGCCCGCTGGACAAGGGCGCCTGCTGCGGCAGTCTTTGATGCAATTGGCAAAAGCGCTACCAACAGAAATAACCCAATACCTGAGTGGCCAGGATTTCAAGATTAAAAGTGACCACATTGAGAAAAAATTTAGAACTGAAGCGATCAAGATTTATACCAAGCTGGATCAAGTTGCAGAATCACTTCATTTCACCATTCATCGTGAAGACGAGCAGATTGTTTTTTCCTTATTGGATGAGAAAGGCGAGATTCTGACTGAAGAGAGTTTATGGAAACTGCCTCGGACACGCAGAACTGAAATAGAACAGGCTGAGCTTCAATTGCATGAAGCCATAATTCTCTATTTTGAAGAGATCAATAAAATTAGCAAAGAAAAGAATGTGGCACTGGCGGCATTGCGGCGTCGTGTCGTGCAACCTCTATTGAATCGTGCGTTGAAGAAAATTCAGGATGGATTACAAAAGCAGTTAAGGCACAATGTACGATTGAAGACTTATTTTCAGCAAGTAGAATCAGATATTCTGGATAATCTGATATTGTTTGGCACTATCGCCGATGAAGAAAAACAACCAGCAGAATTAAATCAGATTTTTTCCCGTTATCAGATCAATCTGGTGGTGGACAATGCCGAGTTGTATGGAGCACCTGTCATTGTCGAGGATAATCCTTCGTCTTATGCCTTGTTTGGCAATATTAATTATCAGTTTGAGAATGGAAAGCTGAAAACCGATTTCATGCATATTCGAGCAGGCAGTTTGCTTAAAGCGCATGGCGGGTTTCTCATGTTACATCTGAGTGACTTGCTGACGGATATGCAATTATGGGTAAAATTGCGGCGATTTTTACGCAGTAAACGGCTTCAAATTGAAGAACCTGGCTCAGCATTAACTTCCAATATACCAATATCGCTGGAGCCCGAAGCAGTAGAAGTAAATGTCAAAATCATTCTGGTCGGTTCACGTGAACAATATTACGCATTACAGGAAGCTGATCCTGAGTTTATGCGGCGTTTTCGTGTGAAAGTGGATTTTGCTGAGAGTTTCATTGCCAGTGCGGAAACTTACCACGCATCGGCTATTTTTGTGGCGCATGCCTGCGATCATTTAAAATTACCGCATTTTTCTGCGGCTGCAGTCGCGCGTTTACTGGAAGAATCCCATCGTGAAGTCGATGATCAGAAACGCCAGAGCGCCATTTTTGCGCGTACCGAGATGCTGGTGCTGGAGAGCACCGCCTTATGCAATGCCCGTCATGGGCGTATCGTGGAAGTGATGGATATCGACACAGCACTGCAAGCGCGCACCCTGCGTCACAACTATCCGGATGTAAGCTTGCAGGAATCCATTCTTGAGGGCGAAATCTCTATTACATTACAGGGCGCCAGAGTAGGGCAGCTCAATGCGTTGATGCAGGTGGATTTGGGCGACCATCGCTTTGGCACGCCAGTGCGAGTTACTGCACGTACTTTCGCCGGAGAAGACGGGGTATTGAATATTGCCCGTGAAGTTGAAATGTCCGGTCCGATTCATGATAAAGGCGTGCTGATATTGCAAAATTATTTAGCTGCCTTGTTTGCCCATATTGCACCGTTGGCGCTTAATGCATCGATTGTTTTTGAGCAGGAATATAGCAGCATTGAAGGAGATTCGGCTTCATGTGCCGAGTTATATGCACTGCTGTCATCGCTGGCGGGGTTACCGTTGAATCAAAGTATCGCGGTGACAGGTGCATTGAATCAATATGGCGAGGTATTACCGATTGGTGGGATCAATGACAAGATTGAGGGTCACTTCAATCTGTGTGAAAAAATCGGACTGACGGGTTACCAGGGCGTTCTGATCCCGCATCATAACCGGCGACATTTAATGCTGAATTACAAAGTCATCGAAGCTGTGGAAAAAGGCTTATTTACGATTTATACGATGGAGCATGTCACACAAGGACTGGCGTTGCTCACCGGGTTGTCAGCGGGAACCATCGAGCCTGGCCGCACGGCTGGTTATCCCCACGATACCGTTCTGGGCAATGCGCAGCGAACGTTACTGATTTTCCGTCGCGCCTGTCAAATGACGCAACATCCACGAACCGAGCATAGAAGGCTTCCATCACGTACGGAAAAATGATCGTAAATCAGCTTGCAGGCTATATTTTATCCATAATATATGAATCAGGTCCTTGTTACCTTATTATCGGAATCACCGTGATTGCGTATATAATGCACCCTCTGACGAATTACCTGAAATTAGCATATTGCAATTTCCTATAGCTCTCTGATCATGCGTCCAATTTTAAAATCCAGCAAGCTCGCCAATGTGTGTTATGACATTCGTGGTCCGGTCATGGAGCGCGCAAAGCAAATGGAAGAAGAAGGCCATCACATTATCAAGCTCAACATTGGCAATCCGGCGACGTTTGGTTTTGATGTGCCGGAGGAAATCTTGCAGGATGTCATTCGCAATTTATCGGATGCTTCAGGCTATTGCGATTCCAAAGGCCTGTTTGCCGCGCGCAAGGCGATTATGCATTACACGCAGGAAAAACAGATCAAGAATGTACAACTGGATGATATCTTTATTGGAAATGGTGTATCCGAGTTGGTAGTTTTAACAATGCAGGCGCTACTGGATAATGGCGATGAAGTCTTGATTCCGATGCCGGATTATCCGTTATGGACGGCTGCGGTTGTGCTTTCCGGGGGCGTGGCAAAGCATTATCTGTGTGACGAAGCCTCGGGATGGCTACCCGATCTGGATGATATTCGCGCCAAAATTACACCCAGAACACGCGCCATCGTCATCATTAATCCGAATAACCCTACCGGTGCGTTGTATCCCAAGGAATTGCTGCTGGAGATCATCGAAATTGCGCGCCAGCGTCAATTGATTATTTATGCGGATGAGATTTATGACAAGATTTTGTACGAACAGGCAGTACATACGTCGATCGCTTCATTGGCCGATGATGTGTTGTTTGTGACCTTCAATGGCTTGTCGAAAAACTACCGTGCGGCTGGTTTTCGCTCCGGCTGGGCCGTGGTTTCCGGAGAAAAGAACCATGCGCGTGATTACATTGCCGGGTTGAATATGCTTGCTTCCATGCGGTTATGCGCCAATGTGCCGTCGCAATTTGGCATTCAGACGGCGCTGGGCGGTTATCAAAGTATTTATGATCTGACACTGCCAACCGGTCGACTGATGCGTCAGCGCGACACGGCATGGAATTTATTGACGGATATTCCAGGCGTGAGCTGTTTTAAGCCACAGGCCGCCCTGTATTTGTTTCCACGTCTGGATCCTGAAATTTATCCGATTGAGGACGATCAGCAATTTGTGCTGGACCTGTTGCTGGAAGAAAAGGTTCTGTTGGTGCAGGGCACCGGTTTTAACTGGCAGCACCCCGATCACTTCCGTGTGGTGTTTTTACCCAATGCCGATGATCTGACGGAAGCCATAGGGCGTATCGCGAATTTTTTGCAGCGCTATCGGAAACGCCATAAGACATAATCAAAGCATGTTTTACTATTTATTTCTTGCCTTCCGGCTCATATAATCCGGCAGGCGATACAATCCGTTTTTTAACTTTTGAATTTTATGAAACCCATTCATATTGGCATACTAGGCGCTGGTACTGTTGGCGGTGGCACGTATACGGTTCTCAAACGCAATCAGGAAGAAATAACTCGTCGCGCAGGGCGCGCAATTGCCGTCAAAATGATCGCCGATAAGGACCTGGCCAAAGCGCGCAAACTGGCAGATCAAGGTGTCATTGTCACCGATAATGCGCATGAAATCACCACGCACCCCGATATCGATATTGTGGTTGAGCTTATTGGCGGGCAAACGATTGCCAAGGACCTGATACTGGAGGCGATTGCGCAAGGCAAGCATGTCGTAACTGCCAATAAGGCGCTGTTGGCCAATCACGGCACCGAAATATTTGCCGCAGCGCGTGCGAAGGGTGTGATCGTCGCTTTTGAAGCTGCTGTAGCAGGCGGCGTACCGATTATCAAAGCGCTACGCGAAGGGTTAACTGCCAACCGCATCATCTGGATTGCCGGCATCATCAATGGCACCGCGAATTTTATTCTTTCTGAGATGCGCGAGAAGGGGCTATCCTTCACTCAAGTTCTTGAGCAGGCGCAAAAGCTGGGTTATGCCGAAGCTGATCCTACCTATGACGTTGAAGGTATCGATGCTGCCCATAAAATCACTTTGATGGCAGCAATTGCATTTGGCATACCGGTACAATTCAGTAAAGTATATACCGAAGGCATTACCAAACTGACCGGTGAAGACATTCGTTATGCTGAAGAACTCGGTTATCGCATCAAGCTGCTGGGGATTACCAAGCGAGTGGAAAAGGGTATCGAACTGCGTGTGCATCCCACCTTAATTCCGGTGCGACGTTTAATTGCCAATGTCGAGGGTGTGATGAATGCCGTAGTGGTCAAAGGTGATGCGGTCGGCGCAACGCTCTACTATGGTGCCGGGGCAGGCGCTGAGCCGACTGCCAGTTCAGTGATTGCTGATCTGGTGGATGTCACGCGACTGCAAACCGCCGATCCGATGCATCGTGTTCCGGCCCTGTCATTTCAACCGGATTTATTGTCAGATACGCCGGTCATACCGATGGAAGAGGTAGAAACTTCGTATTACCTGAGAATGCAGGTGATTGATAAACCTGGCGTGATGGCTGAGATTACCCGTATCGTGGCAGATTATAATATTTCCATCAGCGCTATGATTCAAAAGGAAGCTCATGATTCAGACAGGGTCAGCATCATTATGCTTACGCACCTGACCGTGGAGAAAAATATCAACGCGGCCATTGTCCGCATTGAATCGTTGCCGGTGGTCACCGATAAGGTGATCCGGATTCGTATTGAAGAATTGAATAATTAGGGCAGTGCTGCCAATTTCTCGCGGATATTGATTGCATACAATCAATGACCGCTATTTGATCATTAAAGTTAAACATGCGTTATATTTCAACCCGTGGCGGGATGCCACCCAAATCTTTTTCTGAAATACTGTTGAGTGGTTTATCTCCTGACGGCGGGCTGGCGATACCGGAAACCTATCCGCAAATCACTGCAGCAGAATTAGATGCGTGGCGCGGATTGAACTATCAGTCGCTTGCCTTTGAAATACTTTCTCGTTTTGTCGATGATATCCCCGCAGAAGATTTACGCAGAATCATCGACCGAACCTATACCTCTGAAATATTCGGCAACACCGATATCACACCGCTGAAAACCCTGGAACCCGGCCTGCATATCCTGGGGTTATCCAACGGGCCAACATTGGCGTTCAAGGATATTGCCATGCAGTTACTGGGTAATCTTTTCCAATATCAGCTTGAGAAAATAGGCAATGAATTAAACATACTCGGTGCGACATCGGGTGATACCGGTTCCAGCGCGGAATACGCCATGCGCGGCAAGCGTGGGATCCGTGTGTTCATGCTTTCTCCGCTGGGAAAAATGAGTCGCTTCCAGACGGCGCAGATGTTCTCATTGCAGGATAAAAATATTTTTAATATTGCGATTCGCGGGGTATTCGATGATTGCCAGGATATCGTGAAGGCAGTCAGTAATGATCGTGCCTTCAAACAAGCGCATCGGATCGGCACCGTCAATTCGATCAATTGGGCGCGGATTGTGGCGCAGGTGGTTTATTACTTTAAGGGTTATTTTGCTGCAACTAAAAATAACGATGAGCAAGTGTCATTTGCCGTGCCATCCGGAAATTTTGGTAATATCTGTGCGGGTCATGTGGCACGCATGATGGGATTGCCGATTAAGCATCTGATTCTGGCAACCAATGAAAATGACGTCTTGGACGAGTTCTTCAAAACCGGCATTTACCGGCCACGCACAACAACAGAAACAAAGCATACCAGCAGCCCGTCGATGGATATTTCCAAAGCCTCTAACTTCGAGCGCTTTATTTCTGATCTGACGAGCAGAAATGCGAATCAAGTTGCTGAATTATGGGCAGAAGTAGATAATGGTAAGGCATTTGATCTGTCAGCTACACCATTTTTTGAAAAAATAAAAGACTATGGTTTTGTATCAGGCAATAGTAATCATGCTGCACGCATTGCAACGATTCGTGAAATTTATCAGAAATATCATGTGTTAGTGGATACGCATACTGCGGATGGCTTAAAAGTTGGACAAGCGCATCGTGAAGCGGATATTCCATTGATTTGCCTAGAAACGGCACAAGCAGCAAAATTCGCTGAAAGTATCATCGAAGCCATTGGTCAAGAACCCAAGCGTCCGGCTGGTTTTGAGAATTTGGAGGATCTGCCGCAACGTTATGTGGTTAAGGACGCTGATGTGCAAGCCATCAAGGCCTATATTGATGAACAATGTAATGCATCTGTATAGCCTATTCATTTAGTATATTTTTTGCAGTGTTTCCAGATATACTAATTCAGTAACAAGTAAGTCGGTATATACTTGGTGCGCTGTTGGATTATGGCGCTACAGTTTGAACCGTATTCAAATCATCCGGAGCCAGTAATGAAATTTTCTATTTACCGCTACGATCCCGATAAAGATGAAAAACCTTATATGCGCGATTACGATGTGCAGTTGGCGACTACTGACAAAATGTTGCTGGATGCGCTGCTACGCATTAAAACGACCGATGATAGTCTGAGTCTGCGTCGTTCCTGCCGTGAAGGGGTATGCGGTTCAGATGCAATGAATATTAATGGCCGTAATGGGCTGGCATGTATTACACCGGTCAGTAGCTTAAAAGAGCCGGTAGAAATACGTCCATTGCCTGGTTTGCCGGTTATTCGAGATTTGATTGTTGATATGACGCAATTCTTTCAGCAGTACCATTCCGTCAAACCCTATCTCATCAATAATGATCCACCTCCTGAAACAGAGCGGTTACAATCCCCTGAAGAGAGAGCAGCTTTAGATGGGTTTTATGAATGCATTTTATGTGCTTGTTGTTCAACGGCTTGTCCTTCTTTCTGGTGGAATCCAGATAAATTTGTAGGGCCTGCAGGATTGCTGCAGGCCTATCGCTTCCTGGCCGATAGTCGGGATCAAGCGACTGCTGAGAGACTGGATAATCTGGAGGACCCCTATCGACTGTTTCGCTGCCATTCCATCATGAATTGTGTCGATGTTTGTCCTAAAGGATTAAATCCGACCGAGGCAATCGGCAAGATCAAGGATATGATGGTTAAAAGAATGGTATGAAGGAATTCGAGCGTGCACGCTGGCGA
This sequence comes from Nitrosomonas sp. Nm166, assembly GCF_900112825.1. GTDB lineage: Bacteria > Pseudomonadota > Gammaproteobacteria > Burkholderiales > Nitrosomonadaceae > Nitrosomonas. Next base: position 68,385 of record NZ_FONE01000009.1, read on the forward strand.
TGCCGGCGTGGTTTGCTTGAGTTGGATATCGTTTTGCTGCGTTTTATGGATCGGTATTACATGCAGTTGGATGAGCAGGGATTGGAGCAATTTGAACAGCTGCTCGCCTTACCGGACAATGATTTGTGGGATTTGATTACGAGCAAACAAGTCACTACAAATGATAACTTGCGGCAGGTATTGGAATTACTGCAAAAAAGCTAGATTTCAGGTGTATATTGCGGTTCTGAACCTTTTAATCGTGCATATCATATAGTTAATTGTACGCAACAAGTGGAGAAGTAAAATGGCACAAAAGGGCGTGGCAACTTTAAATCTTAACAATGGCAGCGAACCCATCGAATTGCCCGTTTTATCTGGAACGATGGGACCTGATGTGGTTGATATTCGCACACTGCATGCAAAAAGCGGGATGTTTACTTTTGATCCCGGATATCTGTCCACAGCCAGCAACAGCTCTAACATCACCTTTATTGATGGTGACAAGGGTATTTTGTTATACCGTGGCTACCCGATCGAGCAGCTTGCGACACAGTGTGATTTTATCGATGTCTGTTATCTGCTGCTGAATGGTGAGTTACCTACCCAGGAGCAGAAATCAGAATTTGATCGTGCGATTAAAAATCATTCGATGCTGCACGAACAATTGGTCAGGTTTTATAGCGGATTCAGGCGAGATGCGCATCCCATGGCAGTCATGGTGGGTGTGGTCGGTGCATTATCTGCGTTTTATCATGAAGCGTTGAATATTTCAGATCCGTCGCATCGAGAGCAATCTGCATTCCGGCTCATCGCAAAATTACCTACGATTACGGCGATGGCTTATAAATACAATATTGGTCAACCGTTTATCTATCCGCAGAATCGCTTGAGTTATGCAGAGAATTTTCTGCATATGATGTTTGCGGTACCTACCGAAGAATACGAAGCGAATCCAGTGATTGTCCGGGCACTGGATCGGATTTTAATTTTGCATGCGGACCATGAACAGAACGCTTCCACTTCAACAGTCCGCTTGGCTGGCTCCAGCGGTGCCAATCCTTTTGCCTGTATTTCTGCAGGCATCTCCTGTTTATGGGGACCTGCGCACGGTGGTGCCAATGAAGCCTGTCTGCATATGCTGGAAGAAATTGGCGATGTTTCACGCATTGATGAATATATAAAACGTGCCAAAGATAAAAATGATAACTATCGATTAATGGGTTTTGGCCACCGGGTCTACAAGAATTTCGATCCCCGGGCAAAGCTGATGCGAGAAACTTGCCATGAGGTTTTAAATGAACTGGGCCTGCAAAATGACCGCTTATTTAAACTGGCCTTGCAACTCGAGAAGATCGCGCTGGAAGATGACTATTTCATTTCCCGCAAACTCTACCCGAATGTTGACTTCTATTCCGGTATTGTGCAGCGTGCGCTAGGGATACCTACCAGCATGTTTACCGCTATTTTTGCAATGGCAAGAACCGTGGGATGGGTTGCACAGTGGAATGAAATGGTTTCTGATCCAGCTTACAAGATCGGGCGCCCACGTCAACTGTATACCGGTACCACTATGCGGGATGTTCCTAGTTCGTATTCAAGAAAATAGCTTCTATTTAAGGCTGCCATTATGAACAAGCAGTTGTTTGATGATTCTCTGTTATCCGGTGCAAATGCTTCGTTTATTGAAGCAGTCTATGAAGAATATCTGCATAATCCGCATGCCGTTGCATTAGCTTGGCGGGAATACTTTGATCAGCTGACTAAGCAGTCGGATACGGCTGTAACCAGACAGCTCCCAATCCCCGACAATACGCCTGTGGTGGCGGCCGCAAGGACTTCCGGTATTGAAATTCAGACAGCGTTACCCGATGTAGTTATTGCAGATACTGATGCCCGCAAGCAGGTGGCTGTACTGCAGCTCATCAACATGTATCGGTATCTGGGTTTAAATCAAGCCAAGCTGGATCCCCTTGGACTCAATCCACAGCCTGATGTGCCTGAACTGAGTCCTGCTCACTTCGGATTTACTGAAGCGGACATGGATAAGGTATTTAATACCGGCTCTTTAGTTGGTCCTGAGCGCGCCAGGCTTCGCGAAATTCTGCAGATTCTGCGCGAAACCTACTGTGGCTCTGTCGGTGCTGAGTATATGTATATCTCTTCAGTTGAACAGAAGCGCTGGATACAGGCACGGCTGGAAGGCCAGCGATCCCACCCCGATTATTCCGATGATTATAAACGCCATATTCTTGAGCGACTTACTGCGGCGGAGGGACTCGAGAAATATCTTCATGCTCGTTATGTCGGACAGAAGCGCTTTTCCGGGGAGGGTAACGAGAGTCTTATCCCATTGCTCGATTGCTTGATCCATAAAGCCGGCAAAGCGCGTGTTCATCAGATTGTGATGGGCATGGCGCATCGTGCCAGACTGAATGTTCTGGTGAATACGCTGGGGAAAATGCCGGCTGATCTTTTTCGTGAGTTTGAGGAAAAACAACTGCAGAACTTACCATCAGGTGATGTTAAGTACCACCAAGGTTTTTCTTCGGCGATAAAAACACCGGATGGCATTGTTCGGTTAGCGCTGGCTTTTAATCCTTCCCATCTGGAAATTGTGGATCCAGTGGTCGAGGGTTCCGTGCGGGCTCGGCAGCATCTTTTAAACGATAAGCAGGGCGATCGAGTGATACCGGTATTGATACACGGTGACGCAGCTTTTTCCGGGCAGGGCGTTGTGATGGAAACACTCAACTTGTCGCAGACCCGCGGCTATAGCACCGGCGGCACGATACATATCATCATCAACAATCAGATCGGATTCACTACTTCAGATCCGCGCGACAGTCGCTCTACCTTATATTGCACTGATGTTGCCAAAATGATCGAAGCGCCTATTTTTCATGTCAACGGCGATGATCCGGAAGCAGTCATGATGGTGGCTGAACTGGCGTTTGATTTTCGCATGCGGTTTCATAAAGATATCGTTATTGATCTGGTTTGTTTTCGCCGCCTTGGTCACAATGAGCAGGACGAGCCGATGGTGACGCAACCCAAGATGTATCAGATCATCAGTCAGCATCCGGGTAATCGAAAAAACTACGCTGATAAACTCGTGACCGAAGGTGTGATTCAATCGAAAGATGCAGATGATCTGGTGCAAGCATATCGTGACGCCATGGATGAGGGCGTCAATTCCAACAAGAACGTTTGCTATGACTGCAAATCTCCCTATACCATCAATTGGGAGCCTTTCTTTAAGCCATTCAAATGGAATAAGAAAGTTAAGACAGGTGTTTCAATTCAAACCCTGAAACAGCTTGCCGAACGATTGATCGACATTCCCGAAGGCTTCAGACTGCATCCAAGAGTAGAAAAGATCATTGCAGACCGGCGCTTGATGGGAAATGGAGAGTTACCGTTGGATTGGGGTATGGCGGAGAGCCTGGCTTATGCTACTTTACTGAAAGATGGTTATCCGGTGAGATTGTCAGGCCAGGATTCAGGGCGTGGCACTTTTTTTCATCGGCATGCCGTATTACACGACCAAGTGGCAGCGGATCAGAGTGAGCGTATTTATGTGCCGTTGCGTCATATTTATCCCGAACAACCCGACTTTGTCGTCATTGACTCGATGTTATCGGAAGAAGCAGTATTGGGCTTTGAGTATGGTTATGCAACCACGCAACCGAATGAACTGGTGATCTGGGAAGCGCAATTTGGCGATTTTGCCAATGGTGCCCAAGTGGTAATTGACCAGTTCATTGCGTCTGGTGAAGCCAAATGGGGGCGTTTGTGCGGGCTAGCAATGATGTTGCCGCACGGTTATGAGGGGCAGGGCCCGGAGCACTCTTCGGCGCGACTGGAACGTTTTTTACAGTTATGTGCGGATTACAATATCCAGGTCTGCGTGCCTTCCACACCGGCGCAGATGTTTCATATGCTGCGCAGGCAAATGATCCGCCCATTGCGCAAGCCGCTGATCATTATGAGTCCCAAAAGCCTGCTACGGCATAAAGAATCCGTGTCGAGCCTGGAAGATTTGGCACAGGGTCATTTTTATCCGGTTATTTCCGAAGTGGAGCATCTGGATCCTGAAAAAGTGAAACGAATCATTGCCTGTAGCGGAAAGGTTTATTATGAGCTGATGGCTTATCGAAAAGAACATCAGATCAGCGACATGGCGATCATTCGCCTGGAACAGCTTTATCCGTTTCCTCATGAGGAGTTTCAAGCTGAAATCGATCGCTTCAATCATGTCAAGGAGGTGATCTGGTGTCAGGAAGAGCCGGGTAACCAGGGAGCGTGGCATCGCATTCAACACTATTTGCTTCGTCATATGAAACCTGATCAGGTGTTGGGATATGCACTGCGGGCCTCTTCAGCCTCCCCGGCAGTGGGTTATACTGCTAGGCATCGGTTTACGCAGAATGAGTTAATCGTGGCAGCATTCAGAGATAAAATTTGAAAGAGGGCGCCTATCATGCGAATTGAAGTCAAAGTACCTATGCTATCTGAATCAGTAGCGGAAGCTACTTTAGTATCCTGGCATAAAAAAAAAGGAGATTATGTTAATCGGTCGGAGAATCTGATCGATATCGAAACCGACAAGGTGGTGCTTGAACTACCTGCGCCGAGTGCCGGTGTATTGACCGAAATTTTGAAAAAGGATGGAGCAACCGTTGCCAGTGGTGAAGTCATCGCCACCATTGAGACGGAAGCAGCTGCTAAGCCGGATGATCAACCCGAATCAAAACCCACTGCTGATAAACAGGCTGAGGCGCCTGCCATCAAAAGCGCCGATAAGACCCACACTGAAGAAGTCGACACAGCGATACCGATGCTGATGCCTGCCGCGCGTAAGCTGGCGGAAGAAAACAACCTGAAGGCGATGGAAACTTCTGCAATCAAAGGCACAGGGCTTGGCGGGCGCATCACTAAAGAGGATGTGCAGGCGTATATTGCCGCTAAAGCCGGGAAGGATAAGATCAAGCCTGGCCCGGATGTCACGCCAACAACAGGCGATCGTGTTGATCGCAGGGTTGCCATGTCTCGGCTGCGGCAGCGCATTGCTGAGCGTCTGGTGCAGTCGCAATCCACCGCGGCAATTCTGACGACATTCAATGAAGTCAATATGCAAGCGGTTATTGACCTGCGCACGCGCTACAAAGCCGAATTTGAGAAGGAATATGGTGTGAAGCTGGGATTCATGTCTTTTTTTGTCAAAGCAGTGATTGCCGCTTTAAAGAAGTACCCAATCATCAATGCTTCCGTGGAGGGTAACGACATTGTTTATCATGATTACTACGACATTGGTATTGCAATCGGCAGTCCACGCGGATTGGTAGTGCCGATTATCCGCGATGCAGACCGTTTATCGATGGCCGAGATTGAAATGCAGATCGCTGACTTTGCCAAGCGTGCGCAAGATGGCAAACTGACCATTGAAGAATTGAGTGGTGGCACCTTTTCTATCACCAATGGCGGCGTATTCGGCTCCATGCTGTCTACTCCCATTATTAATCCGCCGCAAAGCGCCATTCTGGGCATCCATGCAACCAAAGAACGGCCGGTGGTCGAAAACGGACAAATCGTGATCCGTCCGATGAATTATTTGGCTTTGTCGTATGATCATCGAATCATTGATGGCCGAGAGGCGGTGCTATCACTTGTAGCAATGAAGGAAGCGCTGGAGTATCCAATGAGTCCACTGTTTGAAGCTTGAAGATTATTGAATTGCCGCGGTGAATCTATGCCAACTTATTTTTTCAAATTAGAAGATTGAACCGCTGAGCGTAGGCCGTTCAGATTGATCATCATTTGCTTCTTCATCTGTTCACGACCTATGTTGTGTTTTAATTTTTTACCCAGTCCGGCAACCTGATCAGTAGATGTTCGATGTGTGTAAATGACGATGGAGCCATCTCGGTAGGGCAAGCAGCCGACGATCAGGTGGCTGGAATTGTAAGAATGTCCAACAAAGAACTGGCGAGTAATAATGACTGTAGCCGTATCGGAAGAATGCAGGATGCGGTGGCTTAGAATCGCTGTTGGACGGTCATCCACTCTCCGGTTAAGCCAGAAAAACCGCTCCTCGGTGCCGGGTGGCAAAGGGGCCGGGTAATCTAACCAGAATTTCTGCAAAACTGGAGAAAATTGAGCCAGCAATTTGCTGTTCTGAGCTGCGATATGCAGCTCCTCAGCAGGATTAGTCTCTTTTCTTTCACGAGCGTAAGGAGTAATTCCTGCTAAGCCGCGCTTGCGGTATTCCTGTAAGCGATTCAGCAAGATCTGTTGATAATGTCGGGATACAGCGGCAATCAGATCGGCTTCACGCCAATCCGTTGAATTCTTTTTAAGCGCTGCAAAGCTTCTGATTTCCTCAGTGGATAAATTAAACTCATCGCCCGCCGAAACTGAGAGCAGGTCACGGGCTTCATCAATCTGATCCGATGTAAATATAAATTCCTTGAATGGGTTTGAACTGGATTTTTGAGTGATTTCCTGATATGTCACGACATCCGGATCAACTGTTGCTAAATCGCCCTGCTTAAAGAATGCAGCCAGTTTCTCTGGTGGCGCAGCTACATAAACGCTCAAACCCACTGCCAATTCTTTTTTTGTTGCTTCAACAACCTCAAAGGCAACGATTTCACCTTTATGAAGTCTTCTCAATTGGTCTTGATTGAGTTCCAAGGCTGTTACAATCTCTTCAACAGAGGAGGCAGAAACTGTACCTGCTGCGACGCTCCATCCTAACAGCAATGTAGAGAGTAGCCATAGAAGTTTAGTACGTGATCTTTTCTTTAAAGCCTGCCTATTCATTTTCATTAGTTGTATTTGTTTATCACAAATTGGAACAGTAAATTATTTGGAACGTTCATTTGCAGGCAAATAAAGACAGCTTCTGCCTGTCTCAGGATATACCTCAAGATAGGCAGCCATCTCCTCGTGAAGTGCGAAGATGTTCAGCAACATCGTAACAAGTCGTGCAGGTTTTGATCATTTTTAGTTCCTCTGAATTGCGTGCTTAGCGAAAAGCAACCTTATGATCCTTCATTTAAAAATCTCATTCTTCAGTAAAGTAGTCTGTATCAATCCGCTTAACCTCTTTCTGGTGAAGTAAGAAGTCCTGCTTGCTCAAGGTAAACTTTTGGCCATGCTACTCGGTTGTCAAATCTTCGTTGTTTTCCAGAGGGTAAGAGTTCTTCGATTTCATCGCTGGTTAAGGCAAAGGTGGAAGCTAAGTGCTCGCGAGCATCACTGAGTGTTTGTATCTCTCCATCGCTTGCAGAGTCAAGAAGTGGCAGCATGAGAGATTGAAAATCGGGAATTGGCATATTGTTTCTAATTAAGTTTATATTTACATGATAATGCAAATACGTTGCGTTAAATATGTTCAATAAATAATCTCAACATTCCCGGTCTTGAAATACGCATTCAACGATTGCAATAAATCATCATGCAGATAAACCTGCCAGTTGTTTCCCAACTCAAGCTCGCTGTTGGCAAAGTCATTGTGATAGACGAGCGTTACAGGGCAGTAATTTTCACAGGATTTTTGCGTTTGTGGGGAGAACGGTGTCAGCAGTGTTTTGAGGCTGGGAATCTGGCCTAAGGTGGATGAGTTGCAGCGAATTCTGATTTGTTTGGCGAAGCGCGAGCGGATTCCGGCAAGGTCATAAAGTTGCTCGGCGGTGATTCTGAGTTCATCGTCTTCATTGCCGTTGTAGCCGCGCATGCCGATTTTTGCTTCTGCGATCAAGAGTTGATCTTCTTTTAGCCATACACGGTTGGCATCGAATAATTCGCTGAAAACGATGATTTCCACGCGCGCATTGCCGTCATCCAGATTGATGATGCCCATTCTGCCGCGGCGTGTCATTTGCACGCGGATCGAGTGGATGATGCCGGCGAGCAGTTGTGGTTCGCGTTGTGGATGCAATCGGTCGAGCCGGGTGTGGATGAATCGCTTGAGTTCCGGTGCATAGGTATCAAAAGGATGCCCGCTGAAATAATAACCCAGGCCGATTTTTTCCTGACGCAGTTTTTCCCGTTCGGGCCAGGGCTCTGCATGCACCAGTTGCTGCTGCAAGTGTGATTGACCGTCCATTTCACCGAATAAATTAGCTTGACTGGCCGCCTGGCTTATCTGTTCGGCGGATTCTATCGCCAGGCCGACAGAGGCCAGCAGGCTGGCGCGGTTTGAATGAATAATATCAAATGCACCGACGCGGATCAGAGATTCCATCACGCGACGGTTAGCGATGCGCCGATCGACGCGGTTACAGAAATCAAATAAATCAGTGAAGGGACCAGTCTGTTCTCGCACGGCAATGATCGAATTGACCGCGGATTCCCCGGTACCTTTGACCGCGCCAAGGCCGAAGCGGATGGTTTTGCTATCGACCGGTATAAAGCGGTAATCGGAGAGATTGATGTCGGGAGGAAGAATTTTTAATCCATTGGTGATGCTGTCCTCAACGAAAATCTGCACTTTATCGGTGTCGTCCATATCGGCGGACAAACACGCTGCCATGAATTCAGCTGGGTAATGTGCCTTCAGGTAAGCGGTCTGAAAAGCGATCAGCGCATAAGCAGCAGCGTGTGATTTATTGAAGCCGTAACCGGCGAATTTTTCCATCAGGCCAAACAGTTCGGTGGCCTTATCCTGGTCCAAGCCGTTATTAACTGCGCCGGTGACGAAGATATCGCGTTGTTGCGCCATTTCCTCGACTTTTTTCTTGCCCATCGCCCGACGCAGCAAATCGGCGCTGCCAAGGCTGTAGCCGCCAATGACCTGCGCGATCTGCATGACCTGCTCCTGATAAATCATGATGCCATAAGTCGGTCCCAGGATTGGTTCCAAGCGTGAATCAAGGTATTCGATCATTTTTTTGCCATGCTTGCGGTCAATAAATTCCGGGATCAGATCCATCGGGCCGGGGCGGTACAGCGCTACCAGCGCAACGATATCCTCAAAGCGATCCGGCTTGGCCTTCTGTAATAAATCGATCATGCCACGCGATTCAAACTGGAAAATGCCGACTGTATTGCCCTTGCGCATCAGTGCATAAGTTGCTTCATCTTCAAGCGACAGCGTTTCTAATGAAAAAGGCTGAGCAGCAAAAGATTCGGAAGTTTGTTGCGATTGACGGATATAGTCGATAGCGCGATCCAGAATTGTCAGCGTGCGTAAACCAAGGAAATCAAATTTGACCAGGCCGATTTTTTCAACATCGTCCTTATCCAGTTGACTGACGACCGAATCGGCTGATTCGGTGCAATAGATCGGGCAGAAATCGGTGATTTCGCTGGAAGCGATCAGTACACCACCCGCGTGCATGCCAATGTTGCGCGTGATGCCTTCGAGGCTTTCTGCCAGCTCCAGCAAATTGCGCACGTCCTCTTCTGCTTCAGCCCGCTGGTTGAGTTGAGGTTCGAGCTGACGGGCTTTTTTTAACGTCATGCCGAGTTCAAATGGCACCAATTTGGCGAGTTGGTCGACAAAGTTGTACGGCAAATCCATTACCCGGCCGATATCACGGATTACCGCCTTGGCTGCCATCGTACCGAAGGTGGCGATTTGCGAAACTTTGCCAGTACCGTAGCGCTGCTTGACGTACTCGATGACCAATTCGCGCCGGTCCTGGCAGAAGTCGATATCAAAGTCGGGCATCGATATACGCTCAGGGTTCAGAAAGCGCTCAAACAGTAAATCGTAGCGCAACGGATCGAGATCAGTGATTCCCAATGAGTACGCCACCAGTGAGCCCGCGCCGGAGCCGCGCCCGGGGCCCACCGGCACATTGTTGTGCTTAGCCCAATTGATAAAATCAGCGACGATCAGAAAATACCCGGCGAATCCCATCTGGATGATAGTATTCACTTCAAACTCAAGGCGTGCCTGATATTTCGGCATTTTGCCAGTGCGCACTTCGGTATCTGGAAACAGGCTGATCATACGCCTCTCCAGACCGGCTTCGGCCTGGGTGCGCAAGTAGTGATCAAGGCTTTCATTGTTGGGCGTGGGGAACAGCGGCAGCCGGTTTACACCCAGTTCCAGCACCAGATTGCACCGTTTGGCGATTTCTATCGTGTTTGCCAGTGCGCTGGGAATATCGGCAAACAGTTGCGTCATCTCGGTCTGTGTTTTGAAATACTGCTGTTCAGTGAAATTCTTCGGTCGGCGCTTGTCTTCCAGGATATAGCCTTCCGCGATACAAACACGCGCTTCATGCGCTCTGTAATCTTCGGCGTTTAGAAATTGCACGGCTTGTGTAGCTACGGCCGGCAGATCGAATTTTTGAGCCAATACCAGCGATTGTTGCACCAGCATGGTCTCATCGGCATGACCATCTTTCTGAATTTCAATATAAAAGCGATCGGGAAACAGATCAGCCCATTTTTGCGCCAGGACCTCGGCCTGTCGCACGTTATTTTGTAAAATGGCCAATCCGATATCGCCCAGGCGGGCACCCGACAGGGCGATGAGTCCTTGTGTGCCCCATTCTGTGGGGCTTAGCCAGGATGCTCTGATTTCAGCTCTGCCGTGATATTGGTTTTCACGGTAAGCGCGAGATAGCAGGCGCGATAACAACAAATAACCGGCATGGGATTGGCAAAGCAGCAAAAGCCGGATCGGTTTGTTGCGATCGGATTCATTGGTGATCCAGGCATCACATCCGAGGATCGGCTTGATGCCATTTTTATAGGCACTCTGATAAAATTTGACCAGACCGAAAAGATTGGCAAGATCTGTCAACGCCAAGGCGGGCATTTGGTCCGCCACTGCTTTTGCAATAACCTCAGGAATGCGGATGGTGCTATCCAGAATGGAATATTCGCTGTGCATCCGTAAATGAATAAAAGCAGGCTTAGTTGGCATGATGTTACAATTCGAAACTGCGATAACTCTGTAATTTATACTTGAGCGTTATTTTACCTTATGTTGAAATCACCAGAACTTTTACTTCCTGCCGGTTCCCTGGAAAAAATGCGTATTGCCTATGCATTTGGCGCTGACGCAGTGTATGCGGGACAGCCACGCTATTCGCTACGGGCAAGAAACAACGAATTTGCCCTGGAGCAACTTAAAACAGGTATTACGGAAGCACATGCGTTGGGGAAAAAATTTTTCGTTGCCAGCAACATCATGCCGCATAACGCCAAAGTCAAGACATATCTGGATGATATGGCACCGGTCATTGCCATGAAGCCCGATGCGCTGATTATGGCGGATCCAGGGTTGATTATGATGGTGCGCGAGAAATGGCCGGATGTACCGATCCATCTGTCGGTGCAGGCCAATACGGTCAATTATATGGGCGTCAAATTCTGGCAGAAAATCGGCTTGACGCGTGTCATTTTATCGCGTGAATTATCGCTGGATGAAGTGGCGCAAATCCGCGATTACTGCCCCGGCATGGAGCTGGAGGTTTTCGTGCATGGGGCGCTGTGCATCGCTTATTCCGGGCGCTGCCTGCTATCGGGATATTTCAATCACCGCGATCCGAACCAGGGCACTTGCACCAATTCATGTCGATGGGATTATAAAGTCAAAGCTGCTGCAGAAAATTCGAGTGGCGATATTCAGGCAATAGAAAAAATCGATTTTGATTTCAATCAGGAAATGATGCAATCATCTGAGATGACAGGCGGGTGTGAGTCGATCACTCGACATCCGGCGGCTGACCAGGTATATCTGATCGAAGAGAAAGAACGGCCGGGTCAGTTAATGCCGATCATGGAAGACGAGCACGGTACATACATCATGAATTCCAAGGATCTGCGTGCGGTCGAGCATGTCGAGCGTTTGGTCAGGATCGGCGTGGATTCATTGAAAATAGAAGGTCGTACCAAATCTTTGTATTACGTGGCACGCACCGCACAGGTTTATCGCAAGGCGATTGATGATGCCGTGTCAAACAAACCGTTTGATCCCACCCTGTTGGGTGAACTGGAAGGTCTTGCAAATCGTGGTTACACCAGCGGTTTTTATCAGCGGCACAGTACGCATGAAACACAAAACTATCTGCGCGGACATTCCGAGTCCAACCGCAGTCAGTATGTTGGCGATATCACCAGCTTCGATGCGGCCAGCGGCATGGCGGAAATATTGGTGAAAAACCGTTTTCAAGTTGGCGACCGACTTGAAATCATTCATCCGACCGGCAACCAGGTAGTTGAATTATCGAGCATGGTGGATGTCACGGGACAACCAGTGCAGGTTGCACCCGGCAGTGGCCACCGCGTCAAAATACCACTACCCAAAAATGTTGAGAATGCATTTGTCGCCAGATTTTTCTAACAGTTAATTTTGTCGGCAATTGTAACAAAAGAAACTGAGTATCTTTTGAGGTAGCCAATTCGAATTCCCGGGGAATCCACCTTGCATAAATCCGACGTGACCGCCTTCTTCCGGGAATTCCAGCGTGACAGCAGGCGATACCTCTTTCTGGGTAGGTAATACCGATGCCGGCATGAAAGGATCATTGCGCGCATTGATCATTAAAGTAGGTACTTTGATACGTCCGAGCCAGGGCTTGCTGCTTGATTGTTCCCAGTATTCGTCGGTATTGCGGAAACCATGCAGGGGAGCGGTGAACAGATTGTCAAAATCATAAATCGATGTACATCTTTTGATTGCTTTTGCATCAAACAGGTCGGGAAATTGTTCCAGTTTGTCCAATGCCTTATATTTGAGCGTACTAAGAAAATGGCGGGTATAGACTTGATTAAATCCAGCATTTAATGCTGAGCCAGTAGCGGCTAAATCGAATGGGACGGATACTGTTGCAACGCCTGTTACTAATTCTTTTGCCTGCTCCCCTTTTTCGCCCAACCATTTCAATAAAGCATTACCACCTAACGATACTCCGATGACATAAACTGGCTGCGCAGTATCGACCGCCTGAGTTTGATGTACGATACGCCGCAGCATCCAGTCAATCTCAGCGGAATCTCCAGCGTGATAAGCGCGAGACAGTCGATTCGGCACGCCGGAACATCCGCGGAAATGAATAACGACGCTACGCCAGTTATAATTTTTTAAGCGATTGGTGATACTGAGAATATAATGGCTGGACGATCCACCTTCCAGGCCATGAAAAAATACTACCAATGGTGAATCGGTAGATCCATCGGTCCAATCTACATCAACAAAGTCCCCGTCATCGAGTTCCCAACGTTCGCGCCGGTAATGAAAGAGTTGGTCGGGTTTGTAAAAATAGGGATAGAGTGTTTGCATGTTGCCGCCAGGCAGCCAGGATGGCGCTGCATAGGGCGTTGTATAGAATGGAATGGTTATATTTGATGAAGCTGACATATTCTCTCTTTCTTAAGCGATTAGTTAATATTTAAAATCGATTATCCATGAATTATCGCCAGAATCATTACATTACTGCTGATCCAAAAGCAGCCTATCATAAATTCTTTTCAAATCAAGATGTAGGATTAACGCTGATTCAGCGCCACTTCCATTGCCTGCCTGCACCAATATGAACCTCCGGTTTCCCATACTAAAGATATTTCGATTCTTGAAACCAAATGTTTATCATGCCATAGTAATTCTGATGCGATTTGCCAGTGCTTTATTCCCTGAATTCTAAATAATTTTCAAATACTAAATGAAACAATTAATTCCTGGTCAGAGGATATATTCCTTTTTGCTAGATCTCGCACTGAATTAGTTTCTGAAATTAACTTTAATCCATAAGCGGTAAACGTTTTTTCATTAAAAATGTTTTTAGATAAAAGAGGGTTTGTGTATATTTGTGTAAGGGCATCATAAGCAACCATTCTATTTAATAGCTCTCCAAATAAACTATTATTATCACGGTCCTCGGCAAATAAACCGACCAAAAACTCTACTTTCTCAATGTCTCCATAAAGTTTTCTTAATGTAGCTTGTAATTCTTTGTCTTTTGTTAAATCATTAAAACTATTGAATCTATTAAGACTAAATTGCTCCCGATAATCATTATATGAATGAAGCCTATAATCTCTCGACATCTTTATACTAAAATATTCAGCTTCCCATAGGAAATCAGGAGTGTTAAATAAGCCAATACGTCCAGCAGGTTGTTTTGATGCACTTGTTATAATTGATGTCAACCCTGCCTGCTCAAATAATGCGTTATTATTTCTATACTCCTCAGCTTGATAGTTTTTTTCGTTAACCTTAATCTCATCGGGTACAAGACCATGCCACCGATAAAGCAAATCAAATTCAAGAGTAATCCAATTAATTCGATACCAGTTTTGTTTTTCTGCAAAACCAACATCAAGATAAAAAAGCTTGCGTCCAGAAATATGATTTATGTAATCCTCAATAACTAGTTTTAAAAGAATTACAGTATTAATCATGCGAGCAGTTTGGAAAAGTCGCTCATCATCCCAAGTGGGGTTTTCTAATTTTAGCTGGTCGCATATTCTGTTGTGCTCGCGCATAAATAATGTACTTATTGCAACATACCCAACAGAAGAATTACCGCGTTCAAGGCCGGTAGCGTAAAGCTTCTCACGTCTAGATTTGTCAAAACCTTCAAGAATCTTATCAAGAAACTTATCAAGATCAATATCAATATCTCTGCTGTATAGTTTTTTATAACACTCCTTGACTTTCCATCCTCCTCTTCCATCAGATTCACACAAATAATCTAAATACTCTTCATTATTAATCATCTGGCTCTTTAGTTTTCCATCCTTCATGGTACGAAGTAATCGACCAGTTTCTTCGGTTAGCCCATAGATCTGGCATAGATCAATATCATGATTTGAAGTATTTTTTCGTCTATCGGAAGGATCAATTCGTAAAACACTATCAGTGAACCACTGAGCAAAAAACATGAACAAGAGACTGGATCTATCTGTGATCATCGAACCTTTACGTTCAAATAATACGGTTATTGCGCCACTTTTCTTTGCATTGCGATCATATGGAATATCGTTTGGCAAAGAGTTTGTATATGCCGGTTCGGCGGGTGGTAAGTGACGCCCAGAGAATCTCTTATTTGTTAAAGCTGGCCAGGATGTGTAGTCTGTAATTCCTTCTCCTGGATTTGGATCCGGTGACCAAAGGCTATATGGACGTGGTCTTGGTGTAGTACTTGAGGCAAGAAAATTTGTAGCAAGCCTATTTATTAGCATTCTTACATATGGAATTTTCCAAGCAAGATATAGCAATTTTGTTCCTAATATGATCAATAATTTTCCTAAAATTGGAATACGCTTGATAAAGTTTATTATTTTATAAAGTATCTTCATGATTTTTCTCCTGTTTAAGGATTAATAATAAGGATTATTATTGCTAGAAAAGCTATACTCCATACTTATAAATAATCACTTTTAATATTAGATACTATGCTTGCTTCAAGTCAGGTATTACTAGGTATTATATTAGGATATGTATTTTTCTCAATTTTTGAGTCTATTGCTCACAAATATCTATTGCATGCTAAGAGGCGTACGCGCATCTATTGGCACAAATTAGGATATCTTGGTAAATATATAAACAACTCATGGTTTTCACACCATGTTGTTCATCACCATAAAACTTTTAGAACTAATCACGTGACTTTGTTTGATTCCAAACAGCAGGAAAAGGAATTGAATCAGTTACTAATTGAAAATAATAAAAGAGAAATTATTCATAGTAGCTATGGTCTCAGAATTGGAAATATTTACGAAAAAATACGTTATCTTTACCCTCACTTTTTATGGCTTCTTATTGTTTGTTATGCTGGTGGAGGCTATTTCACTTTGGGCATTCTCGTTCCGCTCTTTTTTTACATTTGGATTGCGGAATATGTTCACCCTTATATTCATCTACCCTATAGGAAAGCAATCGATATAGCGTCTCCTATAATGCGATTAGTAATAAAAACCAAATACTTCAAATACCTCGCTCGGCATCATTATCTTCATCATAAGTACCTCAATTGCAATTTTAGTTTGATGCTTGGCGCAGATTGGTTCTTAGGATGCCATAGACTTCCAAATGAAATTGACCTCATTGAAATGAGTAATCTGGGTCTTGAATAAGCATTAAGCATACTGATTTGCGTGGTTAAACACCGATTAGTTTAAAATCTCTTGTTGTTTTAGCCTGGATATTGCACGAGCATCAAAAATAAGAGCGAATTTGCCAGAGATTCATTTTTCAAGGGGGATAAATCGAGTTTCTATTCAGAATTTATTGTT
>NZ_FONE01000044.1 GCF_900112825.1 Nitrosomonas sp. Nm166
ATCCTATCGAACAGGTCTTTGCAAAACTCAAGGCCATTTTGAGAAAAGCCATGGCACGGTCATTCGATGCTTTGTGGAAAACCATCGGCAGCATACTGCCGCTCTTCTCAGCATATGAATGCAGAAATTACTTCCTGAATTCAGGGTATGGACGTACTTAAATGCAGAATGCTCTAGTGTAACCGGTATTTTTTCTTCCCTAGTTAGTATTAAGTTATTTTTATCAAAAACTTTCAACGGGCGGGGAGGATGAGAATTTTTACAAAATTCTAAAAAATTTGAAAAACATACTAAGTGAGGGATGTCTTGAAATTCTGCTAAGCTTTTAAAAACACCATTGGATTTTTTTTGAATAAAAGCGCTTATTTTACTGGAGGGTAGGCCTTGAAGTTCTTTGATTCCACTAAGGCCATAGCCCTTAAGGAGAGCATCAAGTTTCTTTCTTCCTTTAACATCTTGCTTTTTCGGCAGAATAGTATTTGCAAACTCTAAAAGATGGTAACCCTCCCAATTTTGCCTGATAAGATCAAGATCATCATGAAATTCCTGCGCTACTTTTTGACGGCCAGGGCCTGTCATCGCTAACAGAACCCTTTGATAAATTGTATTGTGTAAACCATCGAAAACTACTTGATCAGAATATTTCACTTTTTTAAAAAGAAATACGATAAAAACGCAAGTGTACCAAGGATTTAAGGAGGAAATTTAAAACAAAGCAAAAATTAATTACTACAATTTTTATTTCAGGGTGCGCTCGTAATGTTCTATATAAGCTTTACTTAGCGCTTTTTGCTGATTGTTGTACTCCATATTTACCTCTCGGACTTTCTCTAAACCCCAATCTTTCATTACAAGGTCATAACGAACAGCTGTGGCAAAAACATCTGAAATCTCTCTATTACTTTCTTGTGCCTTAGCTTTAAGCCACCTTTCAAGTAGGTAAATAGTACCACTATCCATATCTGGCATGATCCAATCTTTCCTCATTGGATCAGGTTCTTGCACAACTGTTTTGTTAATTTTCTTCTTTCCCATTGCTGGCAATCCTTTCTAACGGCTTTCTTACCTGATGATTGCTTGCCATAAGAACAAGAGGATGCACAAGAAAAAAATATAACCTATTGATATATATTGAATATTTTACTGCAAAATTTGGAGTGATTTTCGGAGAAATTCGGAGTTTTTGATGGTTTAGAGTGGAGGCCTTCATGAAGATTTAGCAAGACCCTAGCTAGGATTTCTCAAACTTTTACGGAGAAGTCTCACATGAACAGAAAAGAGAAAGAAAGAATAATATTCGTTGTATCTATCGCCATTTTGAATGATCCGGTTTATCAAAAAAGGCTCTGGATTGCCGCAAGGAATATGTTGATATCGAGACGCAGATGGGCAGATGCAATTGCTGATGCACTGTACAACTTTGATGGAGTTATTCTGCTTCCGAGCGGTTTGCGCTGGCCGATTCCTGATGTGGATAAAGTGCTTGGTGATCCTCGTTGGTTTTCTTATTACTTTGAAGCAGATGAAAATGGTGAGCCACGCAGAGGCGTGCCAGGTTCATTGTTCTGCCACGCCTTTATTTTTTGCTTAGTTTGTTTGATTTTTTTCATCATCTCCTCGCTTCTTACTTTTCCGTTTCCCACCTCCTATTAGAAGCATCTCTACCATTGTTGACGGTTTATCCCTTTAACGTTTTTAAGGAGATGTGCTGTTATGAAGAATAAAAAGCAACCGCTTGCCGTGCAGTTGGTAGAAGCGCGGGGTATGTTAACTTCTCCCAAAACGCCGTACACTTTTGACTTGATACTCAAACTTGGCCGGAATTTAAGGCAACGTCACCAACTTATCACTGGTCCGATTGCCATATAGTTATTTGCTGGTTTTGCTAAATATTGAGTGTCTGCTGAGTAGAGAGCCTTACTGACTTATCACCAAGCTGCTTAAGCAACCCTACATAAACATTAATTTCGTCCCGAACGAATCAGTCAAGCAATAGTGCTTTAGTAACTACTACCTGACCTAATTGTGGATGCACTCTAATCACCCCATGCCGATCAATTACGAAATCACTTCGGCGCCATCTTTGCGTTGATACCCAAGTAAAAATTGTTATATCGACTACCGGCCGCAGTGGCTCCATCAAATCAAAAACGAGTGAAGCTCATTCATCCTAATCAGCATGAAGGCTACCCACAGCGACATCGAGCCCAGCAATTTGTGAAGCACGTTCTACTTGCCCTGCCAAAATCGCATACGCATAATTCAATATTGCATTAACTGGATGTGTGGCTTTATAGCCTTTGCCGGATATGGCGGATGCCCGCTGAGTAAAACTTTTCTATTCAGCCGGAACATCTTTTCAGCCTTAATCTTGCAGCAAGCTTCCAGTTTACAGCTTAAAATTTCCTTTGCTAATGCAACAGGCTCAACCAAATATAGCAGCCTCCGCAGTGATACGGTATGGGGTGTGGCGTATGGGTTAAGGTTGTTAGGTTAGCGTCACGATCTATCACATACAGAGCAATGCGTTGATCAGCGCACCATTGAATAGCTGCTGTGGAAAGACTACCCATATTATTTAAAATAAAAGATAATTGCCCGTATTGTATGAATTCCACGGGAGAAATATCTTTCACGTTCTTTTAATATAGAACGACTGAACCCTGATCTTAAAACCAACTGCCCTTTATCGACTTACATACGGCATTTATAAAGAAGAAGTAGGGTTTCATTATCATACGATACACCTAGCCAGCATTTCGGACAGGCGGTATAAATAATATTTTGTACCGATGAGGAAATAGATTAGTTGTCTAACTGCTCTCATTAAGTGATAGTTCCGTGATGCACTGAGTTGGCTCATACCTAATTTCACGGGGACAATTTCTATGTTCAAGTATAGGAAACTACGATTCAAACCCACTAATGCCCGAGAATCATGAATATCGGCTAGAAGCTCAATTTACCAGCATTTCATTATTATTTTGATAGGTACAATCGAGAACGCTTTCAGGGAACTCGATTATCAAACCAAAAATATACTATTATAGTTAATCTCTTCAGGAATTTGCGTCAATCCCTTAACTTCACAAAGCAGAGCTTAATTTTCTTTCAGATTGTTCTGCTGATGAGAATCACTTGATAATATAAATTTTAAAATATTAATTGATGAAAATTAATATAAATTAATAGAGTAAGAAAATGAATTAGAAACCAAATTATGGGATTAAAGTTAATACGTGAAAAGCGTAAGTAATAACATTATTATCTAATATGCCAAAATTAATTTTCCAAAACTTATTATAAAAAATACGGATAAAAAAATAATGAAAAACCAAAAGCAAACCATTAGGAAAATTGTCGGCTTTCTCAACAATTCAAACGAAGGCGGCGGTTTTTGGTTACCTAATATTCAGCGACCTTTTGTTTGGAGTGAAGAACAGATTTGCCGACTCTTTGACTCTATTTTGCGTGAGTATCCAATTAGCACTTTACTGATATGGAAAACCACCAGTAGTATTCGTCGACGGAAGTTTATCGACAACTGGGCAGATTCATTACGATTAAGTGATTACTATGTACCAGAAAACTACGATAGAAAAAACCTTGTACTTGATGGGCAGCAGCGCTTGCAAAGTCTCTTTATCGGCTTGTGCGGCAGCTTTAATGAGAAGGAACTTCATATTGATATACTCAGTGGAGAAATTGCACTGCCCGAAGATATTAAATATCAATTTAAGTTTCTTAATAAAACAGAAGCTAACTTTCCTTGGATACTTTTTAAAGATCTGATTTTTACAGAACGCAGAAAACGTGAAGTTTATGATCTCTTAAAAAGCAAAGCAGGCAGATCCCTTACTTTAGAAGAGGAAGATAAACTTAATGACCATCTTGATTTGATTGATCGAACTTTCAAAATGGAAGAAGCTATTGTGTATCAAGAACTAGATAGCATCGACAACCCTAGTTTGTATACCGAAGAAGATGTTGTTGAAGTATTTATTCGCACTAATTCCGGCGGAACAAAGTTGGGAAAATCTGACCTTCTATTTTCACTGCTCAGCTCTACTTGGGAAGTTGCGGATAAGAAAATGGAAGATTTATTAGATGATCTCAACAGACATGGCTTTGCTTTTGATCGTGATTTTGTCTTAAAAACCTGCTTAGTTCTATTGGATCAAGGTGCACGCTATGAAGTCTCTAAATTCCGAAAACAAGGTGTACGTGAATGCATTGAATCTAAATGGGAAAATATTTCTGATGCTATTAGGGATGTTGTCGATTTTATTCGCAGTAAGACCTATATTCAATGCGATAAAGCTCTACCATCTTATCTTGCGCTGATTCCTTTGATATATGTACGTTATCATTTTATTGATGCATGGAAAAAAGCCAATGACATCAATAATTATTTATTGAGAACACTCCTGGTAGGAGCATTCAGTGGAAAACCTGACAATCTTATAGATGCACTTGTTAATAAATTTAAGGAAATAGGTGGATTCAGCTTAGAAGATGCATATTCAGTGATGCGCTCCCAAGGACGCAGCCTAGAGCTCACTGAAGATCGATTTTTGCAAATGGGATATGGTTCGCAAACTATTCACCTGCTGTTCAATCTATGGTATCCCACTTTTACTCATGTTCCTGTATATAACAATAATTTACCCCAGATTGATCATATTTTTCCAATAAGCAAGCTAATGCAAATCAAAGTTGTCAATCAAACTACAGGACGACAAGTGATGAAATATCCTAAGGATATACAAAATCAACTTGCAAACTGTATGCTATTGACCAGAGAAGAGAACGGCAATGGAGGAAAGAGTGATTCAATGCCAGAAGACTGGTTTACAGCAAAGTCTATTGAATATCTCGACTTACATCTAATACCCAAAGAACCGGCACTTTGGAAAATGGATTGCTATACTGATTTTATCGAGGCACGCAAGGAGCTAATTAAAGATCGTTTCAAGTTCCTACTTATCTAAATTTTAGGCCAATGTACCACAAGAAATTTAAACAGAGACCTGCCTTTTCCATTGTTATTTTTGCTGAAAATTGTGATGATGCATTTTCCCAAACGTTACATTATTTCCGGCTGTAGCAGTAGCGGCTGATTCATTAATAGAAAGACTCTTATCCATTATTAAATAAGGTATTTTTGTGCCATAAATCACACGGACAGCGATCGGACGTAAGACAGGTGAATGTTCCGAGCGACTTTTAGCTTCCGCAAGTCTTTCAAGAACATATTTCTGTTGATTCCTAATTGCATTATCTCGTGCCCAATTTATAGGAGGATAGAAATGTGGTTTGCCTGCCAATTCTTCTAGCAACTCATATACAAATATCTCTATGATTTTATGATAATCTTCTGGGCAATCTTTTCTGCGAAAAATCGATTCAACTATATGAGCAAAAAGTTCTCCAAAAGCCCCGAGTTGTGTTTGTAGTTCAGCAATCCCAGATAAAAATCCTAATGCAACACTGGTAGTTGACTCAAACTCAGCATCGGAACTTTCCAAATATTTTTTGAAGGCTTGGATTCCCCGCTGAATATAACTATCACCTTGCATGACCATCCACACTAGATCCCATGAACTAAGTGAGACAAACTTTCGATTTGACAGAAACTGATTTATGGTGAACTCTGCACTTCTCGCGGCAGTAATTCTTTTAGTTTCTAAACAGTACATAAGTAATACTTGCGGCCAAATACTGTTTACTTCTACAGCCTTTCCGAGCATGCGTAACCTACCATCAAGTGTCAGTAGAGTTGCATTGTATTCCTTTGCTAGTAGGAGCGTTTCGCACTCCTCAATTTGTAGAATATCTTTGAATCCTGGAATTTCAACTGGTGGAATCAATTCACCATAAGACGGTTGGATGGTGCAATATTTATTAGCAGCTTCTATCAATTGATTGGCGAATGCAATTCTTCGTTCTTTGTATTTACCATCAAACTCAATAAAACCGATCTGATTTCCGCTATCAATTGCTGTACCTATTGATTTATCATCCTCAGCTTCACTGAGATTGTATTTTAGAATAGCCATTGTAACCGGCGATATATAAATTTTAGGAAGAGCGGCAAGTACTTCCTGAGCACCAAAATTTATAAATTCTGCCAGTGTTAATGCATCAATTACGTATATGGCATGTTTGCGAGCGAGCAAAGCTAAAGTCTCATTTTTTTCTTGAGTAAGTCCAGTACCAATGAAAATGGGTGGCGAATCTAATGACCAACCAGTTACAACATCAATCGGTGATCGACCTAGCATTTTGGCAAAACCAGCGAGAGTCAAATTTCCAGCACCATAAGCTTCGAGAAGCTGCCTAGTTATGTTCTTGCTATGCTTGAGTTCATCGAGTATATAACGGAAATCTTTGTTACCGTCCCCTGAATCTCCAATCGGTACAGCTTTTAAGTTTGGAAGTCCGCCAAAGCTTTGTTCTCGCTCTCTCACAATTTGAATCATATACTTATATGCTGATTGGATGGATTTCACTGTATAAGTTTTTTTACCACCAAATGCTTGCGCAGGTATTTCTATTTTCTGACCAACCTTCGCACCTATTAATGCTGATCCCTCAGATGAATCTGATTGAAAAAAATTGGTTCTTTTTGCAAGAATGCCAGTATCGGAAGGATCGATCACAACTTGTAGTTCATGCCCAAGATCATCAATGAGAACCAAGGCGCTTCCTGGAACAACTTCCATTAATGAGTCCTCCATTAGCGGAAGTTCAGTTGGTGCGGTTATGATACTAATGAAATATGCAGAAAATACCTCAGGTTCATCAAAATTCTGGCGCAAAAGACGATATAGTCTTTTTAATCCCTTCGAAGGCTCATTATATTTAAGTTCTATACTGGCAAGCTGTACAATATTTCGAATAGAACCGTTCAAATCTTCAGGCACTTGCCGAATTCTTTGCTGAAAGGTAGCTGGTGTTTCAGAGTGTAGAGCAACTTGAAGTTTAAATAACCAACTTGCGGCTTCTGTTGGAGCCTTGAGGATTTGTATATCTGCCAGTGGCAATAAAAATGCCCAATCACCCGCTTTGTATCCAAGAGTTATTGCTAACTGACGAATCTCATCATTCTCAATCCAATTTTCAGGAAGACAATTCAGAAATTCTTTTGCTTTTTTTCGATTATCAGCCTCTATGTAACAGGTAAATAACCGAGTATGAAGTACAGAAATTTGTCTTGTGGGAGCTAATGATTCATAAAATTCAGCAGCTTCCATCCATCGTTCAGCCTTGAACAGCAATTCGGCCAGCATTAAACGATCTGACTCTTGGCTGCTTGAATTAAGTAATGATTTTGATTTCTCAATTAATTCAGTGGCTTCTAGTAGATATCCTGAGGTATACAAAAGGCGAGCTGCATTACATGTCAGTAGAAAATTACCGCTTTCTACAATCTTTGCAACGTCAATTTCGCTGAGGAGAGAGCTCGTCTTTCCAGCCTTTGCTAGAGCAGCCCAACGAAGTGATAAAAGCTGATCCGTTACTTCCTGATCCCCTGGCATTCTTTTTCTTGCTTCTAGAATAACTTCTTCCAAGTAATCAATGTCGCCTAGATAAGCAGCTAATTCAGAGATTATAACGATTGATTCTCTGGTTAACACTGATAAGTGATTGCGCCCAAGCATTAGGGCATCTTTATCACGCTGTAATTCAGATAATGCTTGAATATGAATACGAAGAATTTCTGGAGAATTTATTCCATGTGACTTAGCTTCATTCACAATTTCAAGCGCATTCTCGGGTTTATGTCGCAAGAGAAAAGCAAAACCAAGCAGCGCTGTTGCTTCTTGAACTACTGAAGATTGAACCGACCAAAGCTTCTCAATTCTTGGTTCAAAAAAATTAACAACTTGCTCAAGGGCCGTATACTGAGTTTTAGTAAGTACACCATACATTGCTGCCACAGGATTATTGGTTGAGTTTTGAACAACCAGATTCAATGCGGTTATTCGTGTAAAGAAGCTTGCTTCCGGGTGTGTTGCTGCTTTAATAGATAGAGAAAGAGCATCAGTAGAATTATCTTGCATGCTTGCCGCGATGGCGATCAGTTGCAGTGCATCTGGCTCCTCACGCATATTAGAGGGAATATCCTCGAGTCGTACTATTTCCCCTTTCATCATTTTCACATTTATATATGCCAACCAAATCTGTTTTGAAAGAGGAAATCGTTCCAAGGCTAACATACCAACATCTAAGGCGGCATCAAAATCATTATTTAGCATAAGCCCACGTACGTGAGCGGCAGCTATCCGTTCGTCATCAGGATAAAGGTCCGCAGCTTTTAAGAAATGGTGAGCTGCTTCTTTAACATCATCTTGGCTAAACCAGAGACAGAGGCCACGTTGTAAGTGCCATCTAGCTTTTTGGTGTACATCAAAACACCCTAAATCTTTTCCTATAATATCAATGTGCTCAATGGCATTCTGGTATCTGTATTTTTTTATGAGATCGTTTGTTTGGTCTAGTTGGGTTGAAATGATTATGTTAGCTGAATCAGTTCTAGCTATAGGTAGCATTCCAGAATTTGCAATTCTGTCTTGGACATTCATCCCTAATTCTAGAATGTAATCTAACTTCTGGTTTTGTATATAGAAAGAAGCACCAGGAGAATTGGGAGCATAGCTGTTCTGTAAAATAGGGTAACTATTGATTCGCAGTTCTATATCTTCCCAAAATTCTATCTCTACGGTAAATAATCCTTTGTTTTTCCTATAATCTGATAGTCGCTGAATCTCTTTGAGAAGAGATGCATCATTTGGAGAAGTTGTTGCAAAAATAAGGTGTTTGATAGCAACTTTGTTCGTATCAGCTTTCTGAATTTCTTCGTCAATGTGATTTCGCTTGAGTATAGTACGTAAATATTTTTTGCACTGTATGCCTATCCTACCAATATCCTTATCATTGACGAAAACATCAATTCCATATTGCTCTTGCCCTTTCCTTCCATTAATTTTAGGACGCGAATCTTGAAAAACTACACCATAAATCTGAGCGCACATTTTCTCAAAATCAGCTTCATTTTTTGGGTGCGGTATTTCGTTTGGTATAATATGCAAAGAAAATTCCTCTTTAAGATATTCTATTAATTTTTGTAAAAGTTTTTTGCCATTAATAGAGTAGCTTACAAATATTGGATTTTTTGTACACAATGCATGTAAATTTTTCTTCTAGTTTCAGGATTTGGCTTAGCACCATTTCTGACATCATATAAAGTCTGGCGTGGAATTCCCGTCAATCGAATACACTCTTTCATAGGCCATTGCTTGAGAAGTTGCGCTAGTCCACTTCTTGCATATGCCGCTGTCTCCTCATATTCAACGATACCCTCACTTTCTTCACTGATTTCATCCTTGATGCGATGTGTTTCTTTCCCAATATACACATGCTCAATAATATTGAGATGCTGCCGCTCTAGTCGCCCAATGCCTTTGGGATTAGCTGCTTTAGCTTCTCCATGCGAAAAGTAATATACCAGACACTCTACCAACCTCTTGTGTTCAATCATTATTAGTTCATTATTATCCATGCGTCTGATTTGGTCACGGATAGCATAGTAAGATGCGCCAAAGGGAGCGTAAAAAGGTATGCCCTTGAGATCAAATAAATTATCAGGTTGATCACTTGCTTCTTCAAAATTATTGCTTAGTCTCCAAAGTAATTCAACCTGATTTAACGACGGTAACATCGTCATAAATGAAAACGGACGGATACCTGAAATCTCTTTAAAGCGTTTCAGTAATTGCGCGGTAGAAACTGTTACTCGAGTAAGCGCAGGCTCAAATAAAAATTCAAGATCGTGGAGAGATACCTGTGTTTTACCTTGCTCGATTTGTTGAATTGCGCTATACCACAAATCAAACATCCAGCGATGACCGCCAAGCTTGTAAACATTTTCACAAGGTTCAGGTGTTATAGTTTTATAAGCCGTTGGTTTCAGCCAGCCGCCCGTGCCATGAGACGAGAATTTTCTGATACGCAAGCCTGTATCGGTGCGGTTATACAAAGCATAGCGTTTAGCTGAAACCGCGATGCAATACAAAGGTTGAGGCTCTCCATCGAAGTCATTCACATCCTCAATTTTTAAAAGCTCAGATAGATTATTGTAGGGTGAGAGTGCCTTAAAACAATCACAAATTTGCTTGATCTTTGACCGGAATATTTCTCGCTCTAAACCTTGAGGCTTTGCAAAAGCCATTGAATCTGTATCGCACAGCACATAATCAATTCCTCGCTCAGCTGCTAATTTCTCAGCCATTGCCAGCAATAGACGACCGGCTGCAGGTATTAATGCACCGCATGGTCCCATAAAATAAGGACCAGGCTCTTCAATCGCTTTGGTTTTACCCGATAGACACTGATCAGTATAGATATGCACAGGAACATTTTTATCATTGCTGTCATCAGGATTAATCTCGACCAATACGCCATAACTGGTGGAATTGGCGATCAGTTTAAGCGCTTGCTGCAAACCATCCAGATAAAGATATTCAGCATCGTCTGGGGCAAGCTGTTTCATCTGCTTTTTAATATCTGCCCGCATCTCAATTACACGGGCAAATAGATCATCTTTTTCTAGATCTATGGTGAAACGCTCATCATCAAACAACTTCCAAACTTTGGTTTGAATACGTCCTTTAGGTACGAGCTTAAATGCATCAACAATATTGGGTTCTTTTCCGATCAAAAGATTTGAAGCTACTACATCAGCTAGGCAATACCAAACGGCTGGCCCGCAATCAACATAATTTAGTCCAATATTAGTCGCTGCGCATTGATCACCATAGTTAGTGCGAACAGGTAACAGGTCACCATCTGGTATTACTTTGACAAAAGAGCGAAGTAGCGGCCATGTTTGTTTTTCCAATAAGTCATTAAGATTAACGGTAGCTAATAGTTGCTTCGCTTCTTCAAGACAGGGCTGTACATCGATCTTTTCAGCCAGCAACAATTCTTGAATGTTCAAAAGCGCATTGACTGTCGGATATTCGCTGGTGAAATCAGTGTAGATGACTTCAGTAGATTGCAATCGAATGCGAACTTCAGTTCGTCCACCATAGTAAGCAGTCATTGCTCGTCCGATGGCAGTTCTTGGAAATTCTATGTGCTGCTTCAGAAAAGGTGGAATGCCTAAGTCACTGAGATAAGCTTTGCCGATAGACGCTTCTGAAAAAATCTTCCAGGGCTCTTTTGTAAGGCCATGCTTCTTATAAACTTCTCTTTCGGCTTGATATAAAGCCCAGGTGGCTTTTACATCGTGGAGCGCATAGTCCAGATAAGTTTCGGTTAAAGGCCCGCCGTGTTCAATGTCGCCTTCCATTTTGAGTATAGAAGCCTTAAAGCGCTTGCCCATGCCTGCTAATGACGCATCACCAGGACCGAGCAATGCACGGCCGAAGGTAGCTGTATCTAAAAATCGCCCTCGGTAGCGATTCATTTTTCTGCTGGGTTTACGTTGAGAGCGGAAGTCGAACAAGGCTTTCTTTCCACCCAAAGATTTTACGCGCACCGGCGGATGATCGAAGCAAGAATCATCACTGCGGCAATTGCACAGTGTCAACCAAAAACCGCCATAGAATTTACCTTTTGCTTCACCCCAGCACGTCGCAAGACGAGATAAATCGAAAGGCAGATTATGCCCGATACACAAGGCTTGTCGCTGGTAAACCCATGGATAAAAAACTTTGCGGATAAAATCATCTTTCTCGTAGATTTTCAGGTTATGCAGCTGTGCAAATTGCTGCAATATTGAAAGCTCATCGCTGCTGATTTCACTTGGATTATAAAAAATACCTACTTCCTTTTGTTTATCCAGGGCTTCACGAGTTAATTGTCCATGCCCATAAAGCCAGACTCTTGTGTCAGGATCGATGCCATAAATAGCATAAATTCCAAAACGCAACGCCTGCCGGTTGTCGGTGGTTGTCTCAGTGTCAAATACTAGACAATAGTCTTCATAGGGGCGACCAATTTCCTGGATAGCTTGAGCTTCTGCGTTTAAATTATTAGCTGTGTGTTTTCGTTTAGAAGCTCGGTCATTCTTCGATGAACCGTTTTCTGCTGCATCAATCTTTTCAATAAAACAACGTAGATATTGCGCTACAGGTTGCGGTGTGTTGTGATTTTTACTTTGCATATTGAGGTTCTTCTATAGATTTGATTGCCGATGCCGGAATAGCTTTTATTGCCCATACCAGAACAACAATAAACAGCATGATTTGAATTAGTGAGAAAGGGCCTATCGCATTCTTGCGAGATACTTCCGACATTGCCTCAACACATTGCTCGCTGAATATCTCGAACGGGATTGCCGGATTGAGGGTTAAAACATAAAAATCAAGAATGCCCCATATTAAAAACAAGGCGCAAGGCTCCTTCAACCATAAATCAGGCCATTCATATTGACGACGCGATAACATGGCATGACAGTTAAGACATATTGGTATGGTGTTGGGCGCATGTTTCCTGCCAGCTAGATGATGCAGCTCTAACGGTAAATGATCATTGCGGCAAATTTTGCATAATCCTTTACGGTGTGTTTTGTCAGCGCAGTTATGGCAAAGGCCAATCTCCGGCTTTCGCAGGGCTACTTTACGATATTCCCCACACTGGCTGCAACTTGGATAATCATGAACCATAATTCATCACCCTGAATGCGCGTTGCTCGGAAGCAAACGAGCGCTCATAGCCTTCCAGGTCAGCGTCGCTCATTTGTTCAAAAATAGAAATCAGATCATCAACTGAAGTTAATAAACGATACTGGTTACCATTCATGTCGAAGATTATCGAATGAGCGAAGGGATCCAGGCTTGACGCATCTCCCAAACGTGCTTTATTCGCAGCATTCCAGTATTGGCCGACGATGCTGGCATTCTTCTTGTCAAGCGGAACATCCTGTAACAGTTTCCCATCCTTAGTCAGGATCGGATAATGAGCTGCGTTAAAGGTATCCCAGCGATTGCCATTCATTGATCGGCGTAAAATACCCCGGTCTGAATCAAGTTTCTTAATGGTGGTTACTGAGATACGCGCATCCTTGGCCGCTCGAGATAAGGACTTTCCAAAGGAAACTCCTTTGATTGCTTGATAAAAGCGCTCAAGAGTATTTTTGCGTGTGCTACCGATTACACCTGAGCGCTTCAATTCAGAAACCTTGGCTTCACTTATGCGGGCATGTCCTCTAGCTTGCGCTATCGATAACCCTCGCTCCTGTGCCAATTGTCGCCGTCGTTGATACTCGGCTTTATAGTCGCGTTTCTTAGTTGACATAGCCATGCCCCTTAATCCTTTGATGCGGGCTTGTCTTCGGCAAATAATGTTTGTTGCAATGCTTCGCGCACCAAAGCGCTGCGGTTAATGCCGCGTTCACGGGCTAATTGGGTTAAGCGCTCTATCCAACTGATGGGTAATACTACCGGCAAAGTACTTGAGCGTTGATTTGAAAAAGTGATGTTTGACATACAAATTCTCCTTAATAAAAATCTAAGTAACTAATTAATTTGTTATGATGTAGTTCTCATTATTGAGTATTCAAAAGACCTCATCAAACGCAGAAATAGCCTTTTAATGAAAATCTGAATATGGAAGCATTCCTAACCACATCCGAATTGATTGAAGCAGCCACAATGCCGGGTATTCAGTTAAACCACGGCAAGCTTTTGCGCTGGCAGCGAGATGGCTTGCTACCAAGACAGCACACGTGCGGGACAGGGCCTGGTCAACGCCAGGAAAGCTTGTGGGATAGAAGCTGTATCGAGCGACTAAAGATTATTTCTAGTTGTGTGAAAGCTGAAAGGCTCAATCGAAGAGTGGCGGAGTTTGCACTCATCGCAGCACATTTAGGAATACAAGGTGATTTATTAAAAAAGCATCTTCTAGCAGCATGCGATGAAATGGTTACAACCTTGAGTAGGCAGCAGAGAGGCCAAAGCACAGACCCAGTTGATCGAGCTGAAAATTTAGAGCGTTCAACTCGCGATCGAATGTCCGCTCACGGTGAATTAGTGAAAGATATCTTTGCCTATTGCCGTCTGGGTTATACAAATTTGAGCAATGAGACAGAACGCTTCAAATCACTCGTAGCGCTTTCGAGTTTCTTTCAGCCTGGGGTATTGCGGGAATTGATTGAAGGTAGCTCTGCTGAGGAATTGGAACTGGCTTATCAAAATCCAATTGTGGTCTTCTTTGCACATTTAATCGCAAGCTTATTTGACCTGTTAACCGGACGAAATAGTGATTTACCCTTGCCAGGCTTACATGACCATCCTATCGCACGTCAAATGCTTGAAAAGTTTTCGCCAAAACTACTCAAAAGACTGCGGCGCAAGAAACCTTATCCTTATTCAAAAGATAAGGCGCAATACTATGCCCATTTAACTGCTGTTATTTTTTATCTTGTCTATAGTCAGCATAAGGAAGCGTTCTATCCACTGTTTAGACAAGTTGCCCAAGAAATCTTGGATGGACCTGAATTTGGTTTTCCAAACCTTATCAAAAATATAGTGAACAGTGATTCGGAGGAAAAGAGTGCATTATTTAGTTTGTCCTCACTGCCAAAATAGCTTCGCCACTAAAGATAAGCGAGCGAAATATTGCTCAAAGCCTTGCTCCAATAGTGGCAGAACACTTGTAAAAAAGAGTAATGCTACAAGCCTAATTACCCAAACTGAAAGATCTGGTACCGTTAAGTCATTAAGCGTTATTGAATCTGCCAATCCAACGTTTATCGACAACCGACCCGTTGACGTTATCCCAACCGAGGATGCTCCCGCTTTCATTCAATTTACGCTCAATGGTAAAGAATACGCCGAGTCAGGCAAACACTGGGCAGCAGAAAGCAAAGAAAGAGATGTGATTACTTTGGCAGGCAATGGGTGCAGTCTTCAGGTGGAAAAAGGCCAATTAGTTTTACGATCGGGTTTTGCTTGTTCCACAGTATCGGATCGGGAAAGGCGATTATCTCGTGGAGTTCATGCAATACGGGCAATCATCGTTTTAAATACTACCGGAAGCCTGTCCACAGCGGCCATTCAATGGTGCGCTGATCAACGCATTGCACTATATGTATTAGATCGGGACGCCAACTTGACAGCCTTGACCCATCCATCTACACCTCACGTTATATCGCTACGACGCTTACAATATTTGGTTGAGCCTGTTGCATTTGCAAAAGAAATTTTAAGCCGTAAACTGAAAGCTTGCTGCAAGATCAAGCCGGAATTGACTGAAGCTTTTATTACCTTTGCGGCTTTTATCCCCAAAGCCGAAACATTGGAAGCTCTACGGCTATTTGAAGCTCGAGCAGCGATAATTTATTGGTCTAGCTGGAATAGTGCGATTAAATGGAAAGAAAAAGATATTCCGGTTGAATGGAAAAGTTTTACTCAGCGGGCATCGGGGATTTCTGGCAAGGGTTATAAAGCCACACATCCAGTCAATGCCATATTGAATTATGCATATGCGATATTAGCAGGGCAAGTGGAGCGTGCTTTACAGATCGCGGGGCTTGATGTGGCTGTGGGAAGTCTTCATGCTGATCAGGATGGACGAGCTTCACTGGTTTTTGATTTGATTGAGCCATTGCGACCGGTAGTCGATAGGACTATTTTTAGTTGGGTTACTACTCAACGATGGCGTCGAAGTGATTTTGTAGTGGATCGACAAGGTGTGATTAGAGTCCATCCGCAGTTGGCCCAGATAGTCGTTACTAAAGCACTATTGCCTGATGCGGTCGTTCGGGACGAAATTAATTCTTATGTAGGGTTGCTTAAGCAGCTTGGTGATAAGTCAGTAAGGCTTTCTACTCAGCAGACACTCAATATTTAGCAAAACCAGCAAATAACTATATGGCAATCGGACCAGTGATAAGTTGGTGACGTTGCCTTAAATTCCGGCCAAGTTTGAGTATCAAGTCAAAAGTGTACGGCGTTTTGGGAGAAGTTAACATACCCCGTTGGTAGAAGCGCAAGAAAAAGAAGCTAGTCACAAACCATTAGAGCTGGTGTCATCCCAGTTTTCCCGCAGGCTCATTCATCATCCGGATCGCGAAGCAGCAAGCAGCTTAATTGTCGAGCAGGCCAATTTTGAGGCCGAGCAGAAATTCGGTGCTGAACTGACAAAGCTGAAACTGGATATCGAAGATATTGACACGGCTTATAAATATTCCTGGGAGACTTTATACAGCTTGCAGGAAAAAAAGAAGCTCACCAGCCAATATATCAAAAGCGGAACACTCATGAGCGGCAGCGACAAGGAAGTCATTCAATGGCGCGATTGGCGGCTTAAAGATCGTATTCTGCTTTGCGTATTGATCGTTTTCCTGATTATTTCCTGCGCCATGGGCATGGGCAACGTATATGCCAATTTAGTCGCATCCAATCCTGTTTTCATCGAATCCCCTTGGCTGGCTGTAATGATCTCATCATTGCTTCCTATCGCTTCAGTCTCGATCAAATTTGTGACCAATTTCATGGCATTTGACCGTTCGCGCAAGCGCTATGCCTTGTTTATCTATAGTGCCACAGGCGTTGCGTTTCTTTGCTGGGCCATATTGTTCGGCCTGAATAACACAGGGGTGGCCAGCACCGTCAATTGGAATTCCTTCGATGATAGTACCGATTTTGGTTCTGCTTTCGTGTGGGCACAATTGATGGTGGAAGTATTGGCTGCCAGTGCATTGTTTCTCGCGGCTGAGGATATCTATATGCGCTATTCGCCGGATGTGTATCTGGAGAATCCTGAATATGTCGAGATTGAGAAATTACTGAAGGATCATCTTGCGGTACATGAAGGGTTGCGTGAGCAACGCGGCACCCTGCATGGCCATTTGTTTAAGCTGACTGCGGATAGAAATGCCCTCGTCAATGAAAGAATCGTCGAGTACATCAGCCTACGGGCCAGTCACGTTGCCCGCCTGAACTCCCACATCGATTCCTAATCCTGGAGAATGTTATGAAACACTTCAAACTGTTTTGTGTTGCTGTAGTTTTAAATGTGTCGATTTGGCAAAATGCTCATGGGCACAATCTCATCATTGCCATTTCGCCTTATTTAAGTCCCATTGAGGCCAAACAGCAGAATATCGCGTTATTTCAGCAACTCACCCAGCTTCAGCCGGGCGATAAAGCAACATTGCTCGATGGCTATAATCTCACTCATATCGGTGATTTCACTGTTCCGGATAATCCGGCTTATAAAAGCGCTAAAGCGCGATTGAACGTAAATCGCGAGGCAGTTGGCGCATTACTGCGTTTTGCCGAGAATGCGATCATGCCAGGAACAGACGGTCACCCTTTTGTTAATGGTGCAGTGCGATTGCCTCAGTTGTTAAGCCATGTCGCCAAGAATTATACGCAAGGCGAGAAGTTGAATGTCATCGTACTCGGTTCTCCGTTTTACGATGATCCGCGCGAACCGGATTTTTCTATGGCGGATGGCAGGTTTCCGTCAGATGGGCATTTATTTGCTTCGCAAAGCAAAACGCCGTTTGGGAATCCGCATCATCCGCAATTGCTGGCAAATCTTAATGTGCATATCGGCTATGGCAGTGAAACCATCATGCAAAGCGATCAACACCGCTTTCATGTTCAGCGCTTCTGGACGCTCTATATCGAACAGCATGGCGGCAAGCTCGCCAGCTTCGTAGCCGATCTGCCGACGCTGTTTCGCAGGATCAATCAGAATGCCGCGCCATTGCCGCATGACCACACGCCAATACGCTCAGACAAGCTGGAGATGATCCGGCTACGCCCCTAGGAAATCAAGCAATCGATCCATGACCGGCCTTTGAGCAAGTCTGCGGTTACACAATCTCAAATCCGCATGGCGAACAATGTGGAGATCGGCATTTCTTGGAAATGCAAATGCGATCTGGATTTATATGCCAGAGCAGTTCCCAAAGCACAGGTGCTGTATTACGCAGAACCATTATCGGAGCACGGGCAGTATTGGAAAGACTATCGCGATGCGCCTGATGCAACTAAAGGATACGAAACTATCTCGTTTAATGTGCCTTTGGATTTGAAGACATTACTGATTGCGATCAATTTCTATGAAGGAGACGCGCCGCAAGGCGTGTCCGGTGAAATCCATTTATCGGTAGATGGTCAGGTGTATGCTTCTGCCTTTCAGATCAAGGCAACAAAAGGCAATCAGGGTAAAGATATTGTGGGTACTGTCAATTCAGGGCGCTCAACTACTCATTCCATCCTCATCGATCCGCTGCATATCGTGGGCTTGAAGTAAGTCCATGCAGCATTCCCGGCATCCCAATCCTATTCGATATTTGATCCAGGCCACCCTTTTACTCTGGGGTGCCTGAGAAACGCTTCCCTGGCTGAACAGCGAATGGATGCTGGTCCCTGCATTGTTAGGTTTATTTGCCGCATTGTCTTATCTCAAGGCAGCCAT
This sequence comes from Nitrosomonas sp. Nm166, assembly GCF_900112825.1. GTDB lineage: Bacteria > Pseudomonadota > Gammaproteobacteria > Burkholderiales > Nitrosomonadaceae > Nitrosomonas. The sequence goes on from NZ_FONE01000044.1 coordinate 18,445, forward strand.
ATATATTCTAATATTGATTCCCAAAATACTGATGCGCGGAAGGTTGATGAAGCCAACCGAGCGTTCCGGCAGTGCAGCCTGGGCATCTCCCCGCGATATCCGAAAAATGGGCTTGTTCAAACGGGAAGGGTTTCTGGCGGGGATGCATGAAAACGATCCTGTCTTTGTCGATATTGAATCTTCCGGTTTAGTGCTTTCTCCTGCCGGGGGCGGCAAGACGGTCACGTTTGTTATTCCGGCACTGTGCCACAATCCGATGAGTATGTTGGTGCCTGACTTGAAAGGGACTCTCGCGTGCATGACGGCACAGTTGCGGCGCAAGCGATACAAACATGAAATCATCATCGTTAATCCGGGCGAGTTATATACACATATACTGGGAGCAGGGGCAAGGTATAACCCCTTGCAAATTCTGTGGGATGACTGGAGCGATCCTAATACTCATTCGCAGCTTTTTTCCGATGCGCAAAGTATTGCCAAACAGTTGTGCCAGGACCCGGCACAACAAGGCGAGAATCAGTATTTCAGGAACGGTTCACGAAAATTCCTGGTATTAAGCTTCCTGTATTTAATCACTACAACCAAATACCCGACACTGGCCGATGTACTGTGCTTGCTCAGCGATAAAGATGCGTTGCTTAAAGCGCTTCAGGATACACAATATTTCACGCACTTAAACGGTGATCTGGCCAGACTGGCTAAAGATTTACTGACCAAGTTCGAAAGCGGCGATCAGAAACAAATCGAATCTTTCCGTGAAGGCGCTGTGCAGGCCTTGGAGGTATTTTCACCGAGCGGCAAGCTGGCAGAATGTACATCTACCTGCGATTTCAGATTTTCGGATTTGAAAAAGAAAAAAATGACCGTCTATTTGCTCGCAGACCCGACACGCATGTCAGTGTATTCGCCATGGCTGGGCTTACTATCATGGTGTGCCTTGACGGAACTGATCCGGTTTCAGAACAATCGTTCGGTTTGTTTCCTCTGCGATGAAATCACCAATTTCAAAATCGAAGGCTTACCGTCATTGCTAACGCTCGCAAGGGAATTCAAAATAAAATTGTGGCTGATCATCCAGGAACTGGAGCAGTGGGCACATGTGTATGGGCGGGAAAGCCTGGAAACACTGCTGTCTCAAACCGAAGTTAAAATCATCATGGGTTCTCGTTCTTATAAAACCTGTCAGCTTGTGTCGGATATGCTAGGCGAGGCGACCATCAAAACGCTCAATCATAATATCGGTGCCAGTATTTACGATGAACCGACCACATCACTCCAGGAAATGCCGCGCCGCTTAATGACGCCCGATGAAGTGCGTCGTACGCCGGATACAATCCTTTTCTATCGGGATCAACGACCGATACGATTGAGCAAAATAGGTTATCATGAAATCAAGCCCTGGGCTAAATGGGTGGAGATTAATCCGCTATTTAATAAAGCCTTCAAAGGAAAAATTCGGTTGTACCTCTAAAATAGAATTTTAAGTGAAACTCGAGATCAAAAAACAAACTCGGCTATTACACGAAATAACTATTACTTCAATAGAAATAACTCGGTATCTTAAGTTCTTTTCATGCTCTGACGACGCCAGTTATTGACAGCATCGCTTACACCCCCAATTTTTATATCGTCAGACCATTTTTTCCAAAATGGAATTGTTGCGCTAGAAGGTTCAAAGCTAGGTTCTTTGATTCTAATTCGACTAGGGAGTAAACTCGCATCACCTACTATCAAAGCTTCGCCTATATCAAGTATAGGTAGCACATCACCAAACCCTCCCAAACTATCGGGTAAGAGTTTTTTAATTACACTCTGATCTTCTCCATTTGTAAGGCGCATTGCCAAAAGATTATTACACTGACTGAGGACGGTTTTATTAACTTCCGACGGTCTCTGACTTATCACGACTAAACCCACACCGTATTTTCTTCCTTCCTTAGCAATTCTCTCAAATATATCTACAGACACTTCACCTGCGGCATCAGTGTTGTTAGTATCTGGAATATATAAATGAGCTTCATCGCAGAATAATGCAATAGGATGACGCTTATTCGATGGCTGCCATTGATGAATGGAGAATGCTAGTTTTGCAATCAGACTAACCATTAATGGAAGAATATCCGAAGGCACTTCGGAAAAATCTATGATTTTTACTCCACCTTTTCCATCCTTCTGATCGGCGCGGCCAGCAATCAATACTGTGGCAAATTCATTCAACCATTCAAACGCACTGGTTTCTGTAGGTGGTTTAAACAAAAATCCAAGTCGACGATCAGATATTTTGGCTTCAAGACGAGCTATTAGGCGACTTAGCTTTCCATGGAAATCGCCTTGCTTATCTCGGCACGAAGAACCAGTTACCATTTCAGTATTGATTGAATTCAATTCTGCTTCAACATCCAAGATATTAAAGGGGACTGGGCTATCAATAGTAAAATTTTCTATAATTTCTTTCTGGCCTGCGTTTTCTAGCGATTTCTGCTTAGCTTTAATAATTGCACGCGACATTATCATTGCTTGATTCGGCGCGTTCTGGTCACTTCGATCCACCAACATTGAAACAAGAGCTTCGTAACTCAAAAGCCAGTACGGAAGGTAAAGAACTCCATCATCGAGAGATGTTTTTTTCTCTAAATCAGAAGACCCTGCTATTCGAAAATGACGAAATCCATCCGCTTGCATCGTGTTATATTCGCCATGAATATCAAAAACTATGGCATTACCTTGAGGTAAGTTTGCAACTTGCTCCAAAAGTCTTGCTGTTGTCCAGGATTTACCAGAACCGGTGCTTCCCACTACGACAGCATGGCGCTGAAAAAAACGATCACCGTGAAGATAGGCTTCCGCTCTTTCATCCAGAGTATAATTACCTATTAATAATGATTTTTTTAGATCATCTTGTGCGACCTGCGCAATGACCTGCATAAATCGTGTCAAGCTTTCACCTTCTACTGGAAAGCAAGCAGCATTAATTCGCGGCACTGATTCCACTGTTCTTGTGAAGACATTTTCATGGGTTCCTCTTTTATCGAAGAGTGTTCCAATCAGACTAATACGAACTAGGTTTTGCTCTACCACTTCAGCATCGTTTTCTTTGCCCTCCAAAAGGGCATCAATGGCTTTGCGTGTAATTTTCTCAATTAGTCCAATAAGGTGCTGACCCGCATTGCTTTCAAGGGCAACCAATCGGTTGACTTGCATGCAACGTAGTTTTTCAAGGTCATCAATTTCAATGACGGCAGTTGCGGTATCAACAGAAATAACCCTTCCTAAAATATCTTTCTCGCCAAATTGGAATATTTTGTTCATTTTTACCTCAAATCACTTCTTTAACGAAATGGGCCAAATCCCACACGTGATGACCTTCAATTAGAACGCCGTCACGATTGTCTTTGTCGTACATTATTGTGCCGTAATTACTTGCTTCCTCAAAAGCCAAAAAATCTATCTGTCCGTGGTCTTCCAAGAACAATTTGCGAGCATTTTTAGTAAGCTCTTTGGAAAGTATAACCACCGGCTTGCGATCACGTTGTGCTCTTTCAAATAGCTTTACCTGAATATGATTGTCGTTAAATCCATATCCAACACAAAAGAACGAATTGGCTTCGCGTAATACGGTATCAACCGCATGGACAATTTTTCTAAAAGGATCTTCGTGCGTTTCAGCAAGTTTTTTAAAGCTCGGCGGTATGATTAACGGAATTGCATCAGCTGGTAAATCTATAATGCCTGGCACTGATCTAATTCCGAATTTTTTAAAAGAAAACCAATCTAATGAACCATGTACTTTCCAAATCTCCAGTGTTTTTCCGGCACTTTCTTGCCACAATTCCAAAATTCCAGTGAAGGCTTATCCCCTCTCCATGCCCCCATATAACCAGGTTGAAAATTTGTTCTCCATAAAATATCTGCCGCTTCGCTCGCATATTCAATAAGGCGATCATAGTTTGGTGTAACCACACGTATTAAATTGTTATCGCTGGTAAGCAAGTGTCTTAGAAGTTTGCTCAACGCCAACGTAGCACTGTTATCTCGAACTAATTCTTGAACAATAGCATCCTTGCTTACAATATAGCGCCAGGTATGTGACTTGATCGCCGCGTATATTTCGTCATTCTTCCAAATATCCGTTATATCAATTGCTTGCTCCAGCCCCATCTCTTTCAATTTTTCTTTGAAACTTTGCCACAAAGCATTTTTCAAAAGGTCTGGTTTTTCTTTCTCAATATTATCAATTAGATTTTTACCTAAACTTTCCATGTTAGGTAAGTTATATGCAACAGAAGCTCCGCTACCGATAATTAAAACCGAATTAGCGCGAAGGCAGCTTTGGCAAAACTTCCATCCTTTTTCTACATGTTCTTTTGTGGCTTTACTGGTCATGTATTGCTAGCTTCCTTATCTATTTTTTTACAATTTATAACTAACACACACTCATAAAATGAATTTTTAAAATTTGATCTAGAATTACCGAATCAACCATTACTTTCATTGTAAGAAGCTAGGACATATTTCCGGGTAGAGGCTCGTACTACAGCAGTTAAGCCATCCGTTTTAACTAGGTGCGCTGATCCATAATATGGTGCAATAACGGTTCACTATTATGACATTGGTGAATAAGAACGGCTGCAAGATGTGTACTGTAATACAGTACTATCTTGGCAAGGGGACCCGCTGGCGCGCCCCCGTTGCTTCCCCCCGGCCTGGAGCGCATTCGGCATGAGCCATCATGCACTACAAAACGTATCGCCGTTTTGTGATCACTCGCGAGAAGAGCGTTCCTGCTCCTCTGCACACCATGATCGGAAAGACTTCCGCTCTCCCCTGAACCCCATCGACCAAATCAGTGGATTTGGATAAAGCCCGATTGCCAATTCGGATTTACACGCGCTGATTATTGCTATCGATCTTCTCCGGTACAAGGCGATAGCCAAGCGCGTTCATGATCGAATTGACATTGTCAAAGCGAGGATTGCCCTTGCTGGACAGGGCATGTTGAATGCCCTGGCGGGTCAATCCTGTTTCCTCGGCAATGTTGGTGATGCCCTTGACCTAGGCGATCACGCGCAAGGATGCCAGCAAAGCAGCCGAATTATGATCCTGCGCATATTCATCAAAAATCTCGTCAAGATAGGCGTCGATTTCTTCCGAGTGATTGCGGAAATATTCTTCTTCAACGTCCCTGAATTGACGGTATGTACGTTTAGCCATGATCCTTATGCTCCTTCCAATATTTTTTCGCGTCCTGTATATCCAGGTTCTGACTATCCTTGTCGCCGCCGCACAGTAGAATGACGATCTGATCAGCTTCTTCGCCAAAATATACTCGATAGCCAGGGCCGAAAAATATTCGCAATTCCGAAACCCCTTCGCCGACAGGTTGGCAGTCGCCATGATTCAATCTAGAAATTCTTTAGGAATATACCGCCGAACCGCTGCAATTGATCTGCAAAGCATGGTAAATGAGCTTTTACGAGATAACATTCTTTTTAACTTAACTTCTACATGATGCTTATCATCAGAGTTTTCAGGTAAATCTTTCCATTCAATAATAGTATTTAAAAGTTCATTTTCTTTTTTATGGATGAAGTGTCGCAAAGTTGCCGTAGCTTGATATCCATTATTATTACTGCCATTATGAACAATATCCAAAAGTCTGGCAGTATTAACAGCCTTAATATTATTTATGTCTTTTGCACTAAAATTTGGTTTATCAAGAGGTAATAAGGTATATAAAATTTCCTTTTCTACATCATCAGTAGGATCACAAGGATTTAAATATCCTCCAGGAGGATATTTTCTTGGTTTAGTCATATTCGCATAATGACCTGCTGGAAAAAGATTATTCCAATCATAGATTAAATCAGGGCGATCTTTTTGCGGTAAGAAATGGTCTATATCCATTGCCCACGAATTTTCAAATTTTTCTTCAGTTAAATAGCATTTAGAAAAAAAGCATTCATCAAATGCTTCTAATAAATCTGAAGTGCGATAAGTGCCTGGTTTTTCAGGTTCTGTAGGTTGTTCACCATTGAGATATGCTAGCACCTGATTTATATAGTCTTTAATTTCTTGTGAAGTTAAAGAAGCTGGAACTGCACAATGCCGTCTTATATTGATCATTCTTGAAGCTTACTTTCTAAATCTATGACCTGACTTTCAATTTCCAATCTTAATGAAGGAGTTAAGTATTTTTGATTAACTAAAAGAATGTCTTTAAGTTTTTGTGGATTCTTTTCAATTATTGCATTTCTAACATCCCCAATAATTTTATCCGCTATAGGCGAAAACTCATTATCTAACCCAAAATGCGTAATCATGAGTTCAGAAAAGCTACTTCCTAATAGCCAATCTGAAACTTCGTTTTTGCTTGTAAGATCATAAACTACAGCATTTTTTAAACTTGAAATTATAGCTGGAGAATGTGTGGCAACAATTAATTGTATATTTGGAAACAAGGTGCTGATTAAAGGAAGAATCTCATATTGCATTGAGAGATGAAAATGTGTTTCAGGCTCATCAATTAAAACTATTCCATTAGGATCGAATTTAAAATCATTATTTGATTTTCTAATTAAATCAACATTGATAATTAAATCAATAATGATACTTAAAAAAGCTGAAAATCCTTCAGAAAGCTGATTGAGAGTAATTTTTCTACCGTCTTCAAAATTTACGAAAAATTCAAAATCCTCTTTATAAAATTCTAAAAATAATTTTTTATCTCCAAAAATGGTTTTTAATGAATTTTCTAATTGATCAAAAAATATTTTATTTTGGTTGGTGTTATTTGCTTTTGACTCCATGAAGTCAAAAGCTTCATACACCTTTTTATTGACTAGGTATTGCTTTAATTTCTGAGAAGTCACTTCAACACGATCATTTTTAGGCTTCATATAGAAATCTATAAAATCTTGTTCTTTCGTAACTGTAGATACATCATCAAATTTTACTCTCCGATGAGCTTTAAAGAATGAAATAACGTAATCTTTACTATCCCAATCTTCACCTAAAAATTCATTAGTAACGTTAAGAAACTTTAAAGATACATTTTCTAAATTTTCTATCTCATTCTGCCACTGCTTTACATGTGGATGAGAGGGATTATTGCTTAATGTGGCCTTTAATTTTCTCAAAGGATCGAAGTTTGCTTGCTTGCGGTTCTCAAGATGCGATGCAATAGAATTTAATATTGTAGTTTTACCCGAACCATTTAACCCAGTTAATACAATGTGGCGCTTTTCTTCTAATTCTATTTCTGGGAACACAAAATTTTTAGAAGTATGACAATTATTTACTTTAATCTGAGATATGTAGGGAAACATTTTAATTTTATCAATAACCCAAATTTTGGTCGTCAAAAGGAAATTTTCTAAAAAACAAATTCTCAATCTTATTTCTTCATTCAATTATAGTTTTTTTACAATTGAAATGCTAAGTACCGTTAATTTATGCAGCCCAAACAGTTGAATTTTTAATTATCTTGAAACTCCCCGTGCCAACATTCGCACCCAGATTTAAGTGCCTGTGCAATTTGAAATTTGTTTTTCTTTTCTAACTGGAGTTCTTACGTTCTCAGAAAATATGTCAGCGCAAAGTACCTGATCCATAAATGATTGTCTTAAAGATTTCGAAAATCCATCAACGCCGGATGAATTAGAAAAGATCATCACAAGAGTAAACGATAAAATGTTATCCGCTGTCCGCGCCCAGCATAAATAAAGACAGAGAATCCATTGCTAGGTATTACTTTTGGAAAATTCGGAGGGGTCTTGTCCCCTCAAAAGTCAAGAAAAATGACGGTTTCCATTTGGCGCTGCGCTGAATAGACCCTCCGCAATTTTTCTGGACTTTTTCACCACCGCCTTAGTCGCCCTAGTCGGCAGAGGTTATGCGCGAGGCAAAACGCTTCGCTCAGAACCTCAACACCGAATTTAGGAGAAAAGACTATGAGCACCGAGATCAGAATCTATATTGCAGATTTGGCGGCTTACAATAATGGCAAACTTCACGGCATCTGGATTTATGCGTGCGAGGATTTGGAAGAAATTCAAAAACAAATTAATGAAATGCTGGCAAACAGTCCAGAGCCATTCGCGGAGGAGTACGCAATTCATGATTATGAAGGGTTTGGCGGTTACGCTTTAAGCGAATATGAAGGCATAGAAGCCGCGCACGAAATCGCCTGTTTCGTTGAAGAATACCCAGATTTTGCCGGGGAATTGTTAAATAATTTTGGCGGTGATCTGGAAGAAGCCAGAACGGCGGCAGAGGAAAATTATTGCGGCTGTTATAAATCACTTGCCGACTATGCTCAGGAATTGACAGAGGAAACCACGCAAATTCCTGAAAGCCTTTCTTTCTATATCGATTATGAAAGAATGGGGCGCGATATTGAGCTAAGCGGCGATGTGTTCACCATAGAAACAGGATATGAAGAGATTCACATTTTTTGGAATCACTAACACAAATTAGAGCGCTGTCTGTTCATAGCTGGCAGCGCTTTTTCATTTCTTGGTAAAAAAATCGCGCCGCCGAAATCCTGTAGCTTTCGTCGGCGACTGGAATCAGGGCCATAAAATTTTAAGAATAGCATTATAAATGCTGTTCGATATCCATACGGCCATGCAGAATGCGAATAATTTCAATCAGGCCTTTTGTTTGACGGTAAAAAATCACATGCTTGCCAACGCCATATTTGAAATAGCCTTCCCTGATGTCATCGCAAGCACGGCCAATATCGGGCTGATCCGCCAAATCATGAAACGCGCTGTCAAGCTGTGTCAGATAGCGTATCTGTTGAGCCCTTCCCCATTGTTTACGAGTATAACGGCCAATAGAAAGCAAGTCTTCCATGGCTTTTTGCGTAAGGATGAATGATCCCATCTAATTTTCACTTTCCAGCTCATCCAAAACATTTTGCAAAGAATAATTGGATGGGCCGCTTTTCTCACCTTCGGCCAAAGCATGTCGCAGTGCTTCCAGTTTTGCCTCACGCTCTTCCAGTAGCCGTAGTCCTGCACGTATCGCTTCGCTTGCCGAACCGTAGCGCCCTGTTTCAATCTGATGCACCAGGAATTTTTCGAAATGCTCACCTAGCGTGACACTGGTATTTTTTTGTATCGCCATATCGCTACTCCTCAATTACAATATTTATACCTAATTATAATATTTATTGGTATACGAAGCAATTTAATTGTTTTAAAGATTGATAACATGCGTTTGAGTGGAGTTATCCATCATTGGCTTATTAAGGGATTATTGAGAATTTAATCTCATGATGATTAAATGCATGCTAGTGCCCGTGTCAGCGTTCGCACACAAACCTTCAATTCTTGAGCGATCTGCATTTTGGTTTTGCTGTTTTTTCGTTGCAGCATTTTTCTTGCCCAGGAAACCTGAGCTTTACTTAATTTTCTTGGACGACCAAATTTTTTGCCTCTGCGTTTTGCTGCGGCCATTTGCTCACGTGTCCGGCGTGAAATCACTGCGCGTTCATATTCCGCATCAGAAGCCGCATGAATATACCAACGGCGACCTTCAGGAGTTCTCGTATCGATATTCTGAATCAGCGAACGAAATGTGACGCCATCCTTAGCCCCAATATTGCACGAAGGTAGTGGCAATTCCCAAATAATTCTTTATAATTCAGTTACCTACGTCGAATAAAGAAAAGGAATTGCCAGTGACAAAGTGTACCCATAAATCATTTAATTTTCCAGGTGTAAAAAAGCGTACTGTTGAAGTAAATTTCCAG
>NZ_FONE01000098.1 GCF_900112825.1 Nitrosomonas sp. Nm166
CCCCTCCGTCCGTTTGTGGAAAGATTCTATTATCTCCACCTTGGCACGTAGATGCCGGCAGGTCCGCGAGGGGCTGCGTCATTCTTTACTGCTTATCCTACTCCCCGTGAGGAGGGAGGCGTCCATACCATCTCCTTTGCGCTTACGTGTTTTAGTTGATAAAGTTTTTACACCTCTATCAAATCGGATAACCCCACCTTTTGGCAAGAAGACTGTCAGATCAAATCTGAGCTACTACCCGACAGGTACCTCATTAGTGATTACTTATTTTCAAAAGTATTATCCGCTTTTAAAACTTTTAGTGCAGCACTAGCACAAATTTCGTCAAACTGAGCTCCCGGAGCGCCGCCTACTCCTATACCACCAACTACTTCACCACCTATTTTGATAGGAAAGCCGCCACCTAGTAAAAGGATATTTTCGTTTAATTGAGTTAAGCCATGCAGCTCGGGTTTCTGGGTGACCAGCATGGCATATTTATTTGTTGAATCGCGGAGGCTATTAGCAGTATAAGCTTTGCGGCGACTACTATCCAGAGTGTGGGGGCCAGCACCATCGGCTTTTAGTTGTACTTTGAGTAATCCAGACTGATCAACAATGGCAACACTGACTTTGAATCCGTCGTCATGACATTTTTTTATAGCAGCCATTGCCGCGTGGGTTGATAATTCAAGTGGCAAAATTTTTTGAGTAAGTAAATCCTGCGCCCAGGCCAGATTAAATACTGCATAAAACGCTAGTGCTGAAATACTGATTGCAAGTTGTTGTAATTTGTCTCTCATGATCAGATCCTCTAGTCAATTTTTATTAATAATGAATAGATATTCTATCTCGTTTAAGTCAATATTTAAGATTTCAACTTTATAAATTATTGAAAATAACCCTTTCGATAGAACTCTTGGTAGAGTAACAATCATTATATTTCTATATGCCTCTAAATCATTTTCAGCTTAATCGGAGTATGCAACATTGAGTAGCGAGATGGCAGCTCGGCTTCCCATGCTCTTCTGTTAAAACCGTACTCTCCTCTCGGCACCGCGTTCCCTTCGTCCGGTATGGCGCTCTCCAATCAACACATCATCAATTTCAATCAATTCGTGTAATCGATAGATGCTGTTACGGTGTCCCATAGCAATACGAATCTTGCGTAACATCTGACTGGCAGTAATCCACGATCATTAATCATCTGCCTGGACCGGCCAGCGCTGCTGTGCCAGTGCCTGCGCACAGGTTTCCTCCGTTCCGTCATGCTTTTGCTATTCCATTAAATTTGTCTCTTGCCCTCTTTCATAAGCTAGCTCTTTAGTTATTGATCTTACTCAATAGAATAAGGTAAATTAACTGAAATAGCTCACAAGCTATTATTTTAATATTATTCTAGTAGTTACATGAAAACTAGTGGGCTTAGATTATCTTCTAAGACTACTTTACCAAGGCACGATTTGCCCATCAAACGCATAAAATTTTCCGGAATCTCCGGACTTCAAGTTACTAATTACCCGGCGCATACCAGTGACACTCTGCTCGGTTGAAATCAGTCCATTGGGGCCGCCCATATCGGTTCTTACCCATCCTGGATGTAATAAAACCGCAGCAATCCCCTTAGGATTTAAATCAATAGACAGACTCTTCATCACGATATTGACACCCGATTTGCTGGAGCGATAGATATAACTTCCACCGCCCCGATTGTCTGCAATGCTGCCCATTTTGCTGCTAATAGTAATGATGGTTTTGAGTTCGCTTTTGGAAACTTGCTGAATGAATGCTTCGGCCATTTTTAAAGGCGCCGCGGTGTTCACCTCAAAAGTATAAGCCCATGCAGCATAATCTGTTTTTCCGAATGCATCGCCCCGTTCTGGCGGATAAACACCAGCATTATTAATCAATAAATCAATCGCCTGATTAGATAATATTTGTGATAATTGTTCAATCTGTTGATGATTGACTACGTCTAGTGAATAAATAGTTATCCGGTCAGGGTGCTGTGTTGCCAACTGATTCAGCGCTTCAGCTGCAGCCGGATTGCGGCAGCACGCAAAAACACGCCAATGATCCATGGCATATTGCCGCACAAACTCAAGCCCAATGCCCCGATTTGCCCCTGTAATCAATACTGTTCTCATGCCTCTCCTTCCATCGTCATTCATTAATTGAACGGAGATGATCCCTTATTCCGATAATTGACGTCAATGGCGCCGCCATCCCTATCTCTGGCAATATTATAAAATTCTTGAAGATCATGTGGCTCTAAGCTAGGCTGCGACATTTTTATAAAATTTTGCATATGTTCTAACCTAAAAAAATCTAGAAAATTTGTTGGGCTGATTGTCTAATTGCAATCAAACCATGTATTGGTGCTGGTATTAACTCTTACATAAAATTATGATTGAAATTATTGCTGCTTTTGTCCGATGGTCACAGCTGACCGCCAATTTAATCCTGTTTGGAAGCTGTATGTTCTTGCCATTATCGGACAAAAAAACTGAGAACTTTGCACGGTCAGAGCCAGTTTCAGATGCGATTAATGATATAATAGTGTTTTTAATCATACAATTGAGTTAATTGATATGAGCTTTTCG
>NZ_FONE01000074.1 GCF_900112825.1 Nitrosomonas sp. Nm166
GTTGTTTGTACTTCATTTGGCATTTTCCTTTAGCAAGTTAAATGGTCAAAATATAACAGCTGACCACCCAACTCAGAAAATTGCACTTATTATACAAATCTACCGCTTCACAAAAATAAAATGGAGAATCAATGCTTGAGATCATTACTGTCCGGTTAAGCAAAATCAATATTAAGCTTATGAATTTATGGTATATTTTCATGAGATGGTGGTGGAGTTACCAGGGATTCCAAGGGTTTTTTAGAGAAGATATTGGTACAGATCAGTCGAACCCATTGCTGCATGGATAAAGAATTGGGAATTGGGGAATGACTGTTGAACCAGGCGTAGCAATAAGTAAACAATGATGGCTACTGTGATCTGGATCAGCACTGCATTCTTGCTGGTACCGAGGAAACGTTTGATCTTGAGATTCTGCTTGATCCACTTGAAGAAGAGTTCGATCCGCCAGCGCATTTTGTACAAATCAGCGATGGCTTGAGAGAGCGCTTGAAGTCATTGGTGATGAAAACGAGTTGTTTTCCTTCTTCTGTGGTGTAGCCGATACGGCGCAGACACCCAGGATATCGATTGCCCGCTGAGGAAGTCAAACGAATGGATTCATCCGCCGATACGCGGCCAGTAACCCTTTGTGACGAAACAATTTTGAATAGCGTATTACGCTTCATGTGTGTAACGAAATGGATGTTCTGTTTTGTGAGCTGCGCAAACCAATCATAGTCACTATAGGCACGGTCGAAGACATAAGTTGCAGCGGATACCAAGGGCAGAGAAGTCGCGGCCTTTGCATCATGAGCGCGAGCTTCACTCATGGCAAAGAAAGTAGGAATGCTGGCGGAGGGTCATAGACGGTATGAATTTTTACACCAGCCTTGGTGGAGCGGAAATTAGCCCAGGCGTAATGATGGAGATTCAGATCCAGTGTAGTGGAGTCAATCAAACGCACGATTTCATTGGCAGGCAGCGCACTGCATTGCAGTCTCTGAATCAACCAAAACATAATTTCTCGAAAGATGCCTGGAGCACGTTGTGCGTTGGCGTCTGCAAGCGTGGAGCGGCGAATCGCTGTGGCGCCAGGTGAAAATGGCATGGTGCATGACTGTTAAAAGCCGTTTGCAGGTCTCGAAGTGAAACCCTTTATGTCAATTGGGCATAAATCAGTGCGGTAAACTGCGTCCAATAGCTCAGTGCACGCACCCGACGGTCTCCTTCATAACGTTTGGCCACCTGATCAAAGCGGTAAGGGGGAATATGTTTGAGCAGCTGATGAATGACAGTGTTAATATGTTTCATGCTTGAGTTCTTGGATCAAAAATTACTGTTCGAAACACCAATTTTGATTCATTACCAAGCTCACTCAGGCTCTATCTATCAAGGGCTTATTATTCACCGGACAGTAGTGGAATAAATTATGAAAAATAAAAAAGATGTAATTATTGGAGAAACAAAAGGATTATTGGAAGTCCAAGCAACTTCTCAGGCCGTTGCTGAAACAATTGTAAACATTTCTGGCGAATCTGAAGGGATTGCAATCGCTGTAGCCTTCGCTTCGTCGTTTAGCGCTGGTTCACTCACACTCATTGGTTTTGAGAATCAGGGAATCATAAAAACTTGCGAAAAGGCGGATACTGTCAAAGGCATCGCATCGGGTGAGGCGAGTGCGTCGGCTGTGGCATCTGCCGCGGCTACAGCTATTGCAATTGCCAATGATACATCTAGCGCTACCGCCATAAGCAGTGCAACGGCTGTTGCTGAAGCTATAGCTGATCTCACTGTTGTGGGAATAGACAATCTGGGGAAAATTGATACTGGCGAAGGGAAGGATATTGTAATGGGTAAAGCTAGTGTTTTTGCGGTTGCTGAGACATTTGCCGAATCCTTAGCATTAGCCTTCGCATCAACAGACAAGGGAGAGGCTACTGCATTTGCCAATGCAGTAGCCTCTGCCACGGCTCATGCTACTGCTACAGCCATTGGGATAAGAGGAGGAGAATTCAATCTAGGTGATGGTAATGACGCTGTCAATGCCATTACTGCTGGCGATGCCGTCAAGATAGGTATTCAAGATGCTTACATCTACGGTGGAAAAGGTAATGATGCTGTAAATGTTGTTGTTACTGGTGGTGGCGTTAACATAGGTATTCAAAATGTCTTGATCGATGGTGGAAAAGGTAATGACACCTTTAATCTGCAAAATGGAAGTGGCGATATTTTCGGTGGTAAAAATGAAGATCTGCTGATCCTGGAAGGCCACTTCGTTGACTACAAATTCTATGACTCTGATCGTCCATTTGGCGTTCATATCACAAATGCTGATAATGGTACCGATCTATTTGTCAGTGAAGTTGAGAATTTTCAATTTACTGGAGACTCCGGCATAACCTATGCTTATATGGATCTGTATAGTATTGGATAAAGTTAGCGCGCCTCCTTTAAACCAGAGGCGCGTCACTGACAATATAAATAATACGGCAAGGAGAAGCCGACAAAGTCAGGCGTTGCTGTATTCGCAATTATTTTAATAAAGCCGCAAGCGGCGAGGTATTAACAGCGCTCTTCAAACAGCCGGTTTCCAACCGGCCTTCGCGCCAAGGGGCGAGGAATTGAACCCGAAGAGATTAAAAACAGGAATCCCCATCAGTTCTAACCTGCTCGAGTATTCTGAGTGCCTCACTAGATAACGTGACGTCGCGTTTTGTGCCATTTTTGGTTTCTAATTCTACTTTGTCACTGATGTTACGCAGCCCCACGCTGATAGCGTATCATTCCTGGCATGAAAACAAAGTATTTGGATTTATACACGGATTATTTGATCAGTACTACCGGCTACGCGAGGGCGACCGAATTATCGGCCATGTTAGACGGGGAGATGAGTCATGATCAAGTAACACGGTTTTTGTCGGAACGAAAATACACATCCAAGGACTTATGGCGGGAAGTGAAGTCAGTAGTGCGACAAATCGAGCAGGAGGAAGGCTATCTGATTTTTGATGATACGGTGCAGGAGAAAGCCTGGACAGACGAGAACGAGGTTGTTTGCTGGCATTATGACCATTGCAAAGGGCAGACGGTCAAGGGCATCAACTTGTTGAATGCGCTGTATTACAATGATGAGGTATCGATCCCGGTGGCTTTCGAAATGATTCGCAAGCCGTTGCAATTTTGCGACGTGAAAACGCACCAAATCAAGCGCGCCAGTGAGGTCACCAAGAATGAGTTGTTGCGGGACATGCTCAAGACATGTGTGAACAACCAACTCAAATTCCGTTATGTGTTGTTCGATATCTGGTTCGCAGCGACAGAGAACTTTGAAGCGGTATTGCGTTCAGGCAAGCATTTCGTAGCAGCGTTGAAGGATAAGCGGCAGGTAGCGCTGACGCTGGAAGACAAACAACAAGGCCATTTCGTCAAGATAAACGAACTGGTGTTATCGAATCGGCAGGCAGTGCGCGGATGGCTGAAAGGCTTCGATCAGGAAGTGCTTTTGGTGCGGGGTCTTTACGAACAAGGACGGCAGCACCGACACGTTGAATCTGGTTTGCAGTGACCTCTTCTGCGAAGGTGGACAAGTAGCGGCAATCTACAAAAAACGGTGGAAAGTCGAAGAGTTTCACAAGTCGTTGAAATCCAATGCGGCGCTAGCAAAGTCGCCGACTCGGACGGTAACCACGCAATGTAACCACGTGTTCATGTCCATTTACGCCGTATTTAAGCTGGAATGTTTGAAGATCAAGCATAAGGCCAACCATTTTGCTCTGCGGGCGAAGCTATATATTAAGGCAACCCAACAGGCTTATGCTGAGTTGCAAAAGTTAAAGGCTGCGTAACATCAGTTTATAAGTAAATTCCTTAGATAAAACTAAGGTTTTTACTTATTTAAATATTTATTCATTTTGCCATAATTGTTTAACCTTACTAAAGTATCTTATCGGTATGGTTATGTTTTACTTTTCTTTTAATTAGCAATCAGGAGGAATTTATGTATAAGCTTTCCCTAGCCTTATATAAGAATTTTATTATATTTAATATAATTTTTTTTTCTTTCATAGCTAATGCAAACGCATCAGGATTATTTGCCGATACAGCTCAAAGTACCTGTACAACACCTAATTGTCAGGCCGCAATTATCGACAAAGCAGTAATTCTTTCTGAGCAAGCAGTTTCTGGAGTTGCAAGTACAACACCATGGACTGGCCAATTTTTTAGTTCAGGTAATGAATGTATACGAATTGAGGTACTCGAAACCAGTCCTGCTAATCGCGATCTAACAATGCACTTTGTTGGCCCAGATTTATCTGTATGGACGGACGATGACAGTGGTGCAGGCCTTTTTCCACGCATTGAAGCTAATACTCTTGTTCCAGGTCGTTATACTGTAGTTGTTGGCCTATTCGCACCAACAGTATTTAATAATAATACACGTTTCAAATTAAGTTACGGCCGATATCCTTCTGGCAATCCAAACTGCAACGAACCTACTGCAAGTACTCTAGATCAATTACCAGATAGCGCGAGAGGGGTAAATAAGACCAAAAGCAATAGCAATCAATCACCAGTTAGTGAGTAATGATCGGCTGACTTTGTGGTGTTATCTCTAAGAGTCTGTTTCAAAACTTCTGAATAAGGTTGAATATCAATAGACGCTTGGTAAAGGATTTTGAAAGACACGCCAAAACTGCACTCACCCTTAAAGATAATCATACAGAAATAACTCCTTACCTTCGGCCCTGATGTGTCTAACTAATCGGGGCCGCTTCTTTATGCCGAACTCACGTTACTTACGAGGAGAAATATCATAAAAAATATCAAGAAACGAATGTTATAGATCCGGCCCAATGAAGCTTTAAATTTTGTGATGAACCCCCATCTATTACTGATGGATAAAGAAGACGCAAGATTTCAGACACTTCAGCAACTGCACGAGAGGCGAAAGCAAGTAGTGAGATTGCACAAGAAGGGCATCAAAGTAATGCAGATTGTGGCGATGACGGGGCTGAGTTACCCGCCGGTGCGTGCAACTATTGATCTGTACGAGGCAGGCGGTTGGGCGGCTATTCGCCCGGCGCTGCGCGGGCGCAACAGAGGCGATGGTCGCGTGCTCAGCCAAGCGCAGGAAGAGGCCATCCAGCGCATGATCATTGACAAACGTCCCGAGCAACTCAAGATGGATTTTAGTCTGTGGAGTCGTGCTGCAGTGGGCCAACTCATAGAACAGGAATTTGGCATTAAACTGCAAGTGCGCAGCATCGGCAAGTACCTTGCACGCTGGGGCTTCACGCCCCAAAAGCCGATCAAACGTGCGTACGAACAAAATCCGGCAGCGGTGCAAGCCTGGCTGCAAGGCGAATTCCCCGTCATCGAGCAGCGCGCCAAGCGAGAAGGCGCTGAAATTCACTGGGGTGACGAGACTGCGCTGATCAACACGGACGTACGTGGCAGGAGCTATGCACCAGCAGGCAAAACGCCTGTAGCAATGGCGATTGGCGGCACCCGCTAAAAGCTCTCGATGATTGCCACGGTGACCAGTCAGGGCAAGACGCGCTGGATGATCATTGACGAAGCCTTTAACACCGAAAAGCTGATTGAGTTTTTGCAAGCCTTGATCAAGGATGCGGACAAAAAAATCTTCCTGATTCTGGACAACTTGCGCGTACATCACAGCAAGCTGGTAAAGGCGTGGGTGGCCGAACGGAGAGCGCAAATTGAACTGTTCTACCTGCCCAGTTACAGCCCGGAACTCAACCCCGAAGAAAGGCTCAACGCGGATTTGAAGCAGGAAATGGGCAAGCGCGTACCGCTCAGAACCAAGGCCAGGTTACGCGACGCTGCGAGCAACCATATGAAGATGCTTGAGCAAAACCCTGAACGGGTGATCGGCTACTTCCAGGATCGTCGGGTTCGCTATGCCGCTTAATACTTCACAGGGCCGGAGCAATAAAGGAAGCAACAGAAGCATTTATCGCTCATCATAACCAGAATGCCCGGCCGTTTAAATGGCGTCGGCCCGAAGTTAAAGGTAGCCAAATAAAAAATACAATAGCTAATTTACGCAATTAGACACTAGCTGAAATTATTCATAAGCGGCATCAGAGGAGACTCAGTGCTAAACAGTCTTCTATTAGGCGAAAAATGATTTTGGATTAATCTGACAAAGTAGAATTAATCAAGGACAATCGAGCACGATGCATAATCTGTGATGAAAACAACTTCAGCTGACCACGACATTTTATCCTAATTTTTCTCTTATTCCAATTCTATTTAGGAACAGCATTAATAATCCAATCCCATCCGGTAATGCTGCGCATAGTTTCCTGGTTTGATTCGAGGCTTTTTAGCGCGCTCTCCAGATGTATCTCAAGCGCATCCAAACTATCGAAGGCACGGTTATGAAAGA
>NZ_FONE01000021.1 GCF_900112825.1 Nitrosomonas sp. Nm166
GTGTGGGATGAATTACGGGAAAAATTCTTTCATAACCGTGCCTTCGATAGTTTGGATGCGCTTGAGATACATCTGGAGAGCGCGCTAAAAAGCCTCGAATCAAACCAGGAAACTATGCGCGGCATTACCGGATGGGATTGGATTATTAATGCTGTTCCTAAATAGAATTGGAATAATCCACCACCAGCCCACCGGGCTTATCCCTGAATACCCGATTGACGCGGGCAATCGCCTGCATCAGGTTATGCGATTTCATCGGTTTGTCGACATACATGGTATGGGCACATGGTGCGTCGAAACCGGTCAGCCACATGTCGCGCACAATGACCAGCTTTAACGGGTCATGCGGGTCTTTAAAGCGTTTCTCCAGGCGCTTCTTTTGTTGTTTGCTGTAAATATGCGGCTGCAGGAGTGGTTTGTCCGATGCCGAGCCGGTCATCACGATTTTGATCGCCCCTTTTTCGATATCTGCGTCATGCCAGTCCGGCCGCAGCGCCACAATGGCGTTATACAAATGCACGCAGATCTCGCGGCTCATGCACACGACCATGCCTTTGCCGTCGATGATGGCGGTGCGCTCTTCGAAGTGCTTGACCAAATCCGCCGCCACTTCCTGTATGCGCGGCTGTGCACCTACCAGCTTTTCCAATGCCGCCCACTGGCTCTTGGTTTTCTCGCGGGCGGAAACATCCTCTTCGTCTTCGATGACCTCTTCTACCTGATCGCTCAACTGCTCGATTTCGGCCTGATTGATGTCCAGCTTGGCTAAGCGGCTCTCATAATAAATGGGCACAGTAGCGCCATCCTCCACGGCATCCTGAATGTCGTAGATACTTACATAATCGCCAAACACCGCCCGGGTGTCCTTGTCTTCGGTCGCAATCGGTGTACCGGTAAAGCCGATAAACGAGGCATGCGGCAATGCATCGCGTAAATGCCTGGCATAGCCAAACTTGTATTTCCCGCTTTTTTGATCCAGCGCAGCTTTCAAGCCGTATTGACTGCGATGCGCTTCGTCGGAGATCACCACGATATTTTCGCGTCCATTCAGCACCGGGTGCTTATCCTCGCCATTCAGCAGGGCAAATTTCTGTATGGTGGTAAACACGATCCCGCCGGATTTTCGATTTTCCAGAAACTCGCGCAACTCATCACGGCTATCCGCCCGCACCGGATCCTGCCTGAGCAACATGCGCGCGGCGACAAAATTATCGAACAACTGGTTGTCGAGATCATTGCGATCGGTGACCACCACAATGGTCGGGTTGCACATTTCCGGCTGTTGCAGCAGTTTGCCGGCATAACACACCATGGAAATGCTTTTGCCGGAACCTTGCGTGTGCCAAACCACACCCGCCTTGCGTGATCCCGGCACTACTTCCTTGCCATAGCTGGCGCGTTCTTGTTTTATCACATCGGTCTCTGACCGTGAAGCGATCACCGTCACACGCACCGCTTCGCGCACCGCATGGAACTGATGATAACCGGCGATCTTCTTGATCAGACTATCGCCATTCTGTTCAAACAACACAAAATGGCGGATAAAATCGAGCAACAATTCCCGGTCAAAAAAGCCTTTCACGACTTTTTCCAACTCAAACTCAAGCAAGGGCTTGTCGTTCTCATTCTTGATCGTGCGCCAGGGCAGAAAACGTTCCTGATTGGCCGTCAATGAACCGATGCGCGCATTGATACCGTCCGAAATGACCAATGCTTCGCTGAAAACAAACAAATCGGTAATTTCATCCTTATAGGTTTGTAACTGGTTGTAGGCTTCCCATATTCCCGCATTTTCATCACCGGGATTTTTCAGTTCGATTACCGCAATCGGCAAGCCATTGATAAACACCACCACATCCAGGCGGCGGTTCATTTTGGCACCCAGCACGGTGAATTGATTCACTACCAGAAACTGGTTGTTCTCCTGATTATGGAAATCGATTATCTGAGCATGGTCATTTTTCTTTTTGTCACCATCTGAGTACTCAACCGGAACACCGTTTAGCAAGTACTTCTGAATCTGATGATTATTTTGAATAAGCGCCGGACTTTCAGCTTTGCCGAGAAGATGAACGACCTGATCTTCTAACACAGTTTTGGGAATGCTTGGATTAATCCTCATCAGCGCATTAAGCAGGCGTTCGGTCAAAATAATCTGTCGGTAATCCTTCCGTTCGGAAGTATCACTCTCAGGTGCAATACTTTTACCGACAAGTACCTCGTAACCCGAAGCTTGAAACCAAGCCAAACACAATTGTTCCAACTGGTCCTCAGTAATCATGTTATTCCATCGTCGTGTACGCTTGCATTGGATGAGTAGGCCGCGTTGGAAAAGCCAATGTTAACTCGCCGTGTTCAACCAAAGGTTTCAAATATCGTTTTCGCAATGGATCAGGTTTTCTATCTAATAATTGGCACAAAACTGGTAAGGTCAAATAATATTGGCGACATAAAGTAAGAATAATTTTTTTCATTTCTGCCTGTTCTAATCGGCCCTTGTGTCTGGCATCACTAGCAATTACATCGAGCTCCTGTCTTAACTCAACATCAGTGCCTTCAAGATTATCTATTAGTAGCTTAGATAAGCCTTCCACACGCAATCTGCCTGCTTCATCCCGTTGAGAAGATCCGGAGCCACCCCCCAAAAGTCCGGAGCTTACATTCAAAGGTCCGGAGCTCTCTGGCAAAAGTCCGAAGCTCAACCTGCCAGCTCCGGATGTTATACGAGAGGCACCAATTCCTGTCCACCAAATGCCTGGTCTGGTGTTGGCAAACTCTGCCCAGGTAAGCAATAAATAGTGCCTCTTCCGTGACCGCTAGTGGCCAATAATCCTTTTTTCACTAATATCTGAAACGCCAACGTCAGATCGTGGGCATGCTCCGTAGTTATCTCCGCCATGCGCCGATGACTTACAACTTGCTCTGTAAAAGCCGTCGCAAGTATCAGACGATCCAAATGCTCCAAATCCTCAAAGTCATCAGGAAACATCGACTGTAACTGCTTGATTACACCTTCCGGCAGTAAATCCAGCATTCGCAACTCTAAAAGCGTTTGCTCAGAAGGTACTTCTTTCTCATACAGCAAAGGAACACGCCAATGCTGACTATTCCAACCGCGATAAATTTTTGGAATGCCTGAACCTGCCTGCTCGCCCAAACCCACATAACGAAACATTTGATGAATCAATCGGTTTCGGCAATCACTATCACCACCTTGCACCGCCAGCTCCTGTGGGACTCGCATCAAACCCGGATTTCGAAAACCAAACATATCGGGCCGCTTCACTACCAGCACGGAAGCACGCCCTGTGTAATCAGCGTGAACAAGCGTGTTAATCAATGCTTCACGCAATGCCTGATGGACAGGCGTGTCATCACGGCGCACATCTCCTTCAAGCGCAAATGGCACTTTCAAATCACTCGTTAGCTTTTTAATCACCCGCCGATAAAAATCAAACAAATTGCCGGACCACCTGCCATCCAGCGTCAAACGATCTATCCAACGCGCCTCTACATTCGCAGCCGGCCTTCCTGATAATCAAGCATGTAGTTAGGAAATGCTTGCTGAATCGATGGCAATCGCCCAAACATCAACAAACCGGCGCGAGTCAAGCCAGCGCGACCTGTATCCCGATCAACACGCCAACCACCGATATTTTTAAGAAAAGCTTGTGGATCAAATTCATTCTAAGGGCGGTCAGGCTGTAAGCTGACATAGAGCTGGCGATAGGCGTTAAAACTATCGAGATCGATATCATCCAATCCATAACCCTGGAGAATCTCACTATCGCGGCTATCCTCTACTTGTTCCGCCAACATGCGCCGCACCGTTTCACCATCACAGCAATAATCTCCGCTGTTCCGGCGCTTATACGTGCCGGACATCGGATTGCCGCCGATATACACGGGCCGCTGCTTGCGTGATGCCTTGGGGATATGGATCTGAATTACCGTTTTATCCTCGATAACCAGCTCACGCACATGGTTGGGTTTCAGGACATTAGCGCTCACCTTTTGCGGGTTATTGAGCAAATTCCATAAATCTTCCTGCACCTTGGCCTGATTCTTTATGCCATTTACAACAAATTTGCCTTTCCTCTCTTCAAGCCCAAGCAAGACATCGCCACCCTCGCTATTGGCAAAGGCACTGTATGTCTCCCAAAAATCTCTGGGCAGTTCACCACTGCCATCCTTGCCTGCAGCGAGCTTGCACTCTACTTCGAAGTTTTCGCGTAGTGATGCGATGTCGTCGAGAGAAGTGATCTTTAACATGCAATAGCCTTAAAGGAAGGTTGGGGATCATTGAGAGAAATTTCGCCGGAGAGGAGTTTTGGGAGGAGTGAATTTCGGATCTCTGACAGGATCATTGATTCAGAAGTAGATTCAGCAATTTTAGTGAATATAATTTTTGACTGTTTCTCGAATTCAGACAAAATGTTGTCGTTTGGCACAATTATACTTATCGGCCTGAAGCTCTTCTTGCTTATTTCGGCAAAGGTGCTTCCAGTAGCACGCTGTTTTATTTCATCCATTACCGAGTCCGCCCAAAGCAGCACATATTCTGGTGGCAATCGCCCATTACATTTCATAGCGATGTAGCCTTGGTTAATTGCGACTGGTATTTTTGTTTGTGCCAAATATCCCACCGGCGCCCGGGATGACATAAGTACTGTATCAACAGGCAACAATCCAGAGCTAATTTTTACTAATCCTTTTTCAGTAATTTTCTTTTCTGTTTGCAAGAGTATTTTTTCTTGTAGCCCAGATAAATCCTTTGGGGTTGCCCAACTAATTTCACCGCCTTCCCAAAATTTTCCATTCTTTGTGCTTGGTGTGCCACCACCAACCACATCAACTTCATCACCAATTATGCTTAGTGCCCACCCCTTCGGTATCTTACCCAGTTCTGAATCAACGAGTTCGTCAGGGAAGAGTGCGGCGGTAGTGGTGAATTGTTGGCGTTGATCGGGGCTGAGTTGGTCGAGTTGATCGGTTTTGCCGCTGATGGTGCGCATGGCGGCGCGATCGGGGTCTTGGCCGTTTTGTTTGGCTGCTATTTTGGCTTTGACGGGTTCAAAATCGACAAACCAGGATTTAAAGATGGCTCGTACGATCTGTTCGAGGGTTTGGTTGATTTGGCGGTTGAGTTCGATTTTTTTATCTATCGCATTAAGGAATTCACCAATTACCTTTCTTTCTTTTTTTTCTGGCCATTCAAAATGGTAATTAAAAATATCTTTTAAAGTAATACTCGCCTGATTTGCACTGCCTTGTGCGGTTGAAACTAGATAATTGGTAAATTCTGGTCTTTTTAAAACGTAATAAAGGAAAATTTGATCATCTGGATTGGAGTCTTTTACGCGTAAACGCACCGCATTTTGATTTAGCAATGTTCCATTGGCGGATTGTGGAACACGTATCGTTTTCCCAACTATTGATGCTGGATTAGAGGGCCATGAACCAACAGTTGCAATAACAATATCATCCATCCGTAACTCTACGTTTTTGTTTTCATTTCCCATATCTTCAGAAACAAAATAAAGATCAGAAACATCTACACTATCGGATGTGAAGTTACTTACACGAACAACAGGAATCCCTGCTTTTTGGTAATCTTCTGATTTGAACGCGAAACCTTTTTGATGACTCACTACCTCACTAAGTGAAATTTCTTCCCATTCAGACATCGTATCCCAATCCCGCCAAATTCTTTTTAATCTCCGCTTCCAGCTTGTCACTTTGCTCAAACTGTTCTTTCAGTTGCGCCGTGAGGCGCGCCATTTTGTCCGCGAACAGTTCGCCATCGTCTTGCGCTTCGGCAGCGCCGACGTAGCGGCCCGGCGTGAGGACGTAGTCGTGTTGACGGATTTCATCCAAAGTTGCGGATTTGCAGAAGGCGGGAATGTCTTGATAAGCCCTCTCCCTCTGGGAGAGGGTTTGGGTGAGGGCGTTATAAATTTGCTGCAAGATTCCTTCCGTATTCTGCATTACGTCATTATTCCAAAATCGCAGCACGGTGATACCCTGAGTCGCTAGAAATTCAGTTCTTTTCTGATCTTTGGCGATACCTTCTGTGCTATTGTGCTGGCCTCCGTCCAACTCTATCGCCAGTCCTTTTTCGTGGCAATAGAAGTCCAGAATGTAAGGCTGTACGGGGTGCTGGCGACGGAATTTGCAGCCGGCGATCTGCCGGCTGCGCAACAGTTGCCATAACAGCGATTCAGCGTCTGTCTGGTTTTTTCTGAGTTGCCGTGCATGTTCGAGTAAGAACGAGGGGAGTTTTCCCTCATCCCCGGCCCTTCTCCCAGAGGGAGAAGGAAGAGTTACTGTTCGCCAGGCGTAAAAAGTATCCGCAATTTTCTGGATATCTTCCGGCGTGAAGTCGTGCAGCACGCGGTCTTTCATGTAGCCCAGGTTGCGGGCGTCGATGAACAGGACTTGATGGGTTCTGTCTCGGAAACCGTTGTGTGCTTTCTTGTTCTTGGTGAGGAACCAAATGCAGGCGGGGATTTGGGTGTTGGTGAACAGTTGGCCGGGGAGCGCGACCATGCATTCGACCTTGTCATCTTCAAGTAGGCGTTTGCGGATTTCGCCCTCATTGTTGATGTTCGAGCTCATGGAACCATTAGCGAGCAAAAGTGCCATGCTGCCATTGGGTGCCAGATGGTAGAGCATGTGCTGCATCCAGGCGAAGTTGGCATTACTGGCGGGTGGGATGCCGTATTGCCAGCGTGGATCGTCATCTTTGACGCCGGTGTTCCATTCCTTCATGTTGAATGGTGGATTGGCCATGACGAAGTCGGCGCGCAGATCCGGGTGTTTGTCGTTGCTGAAGGTGTTGGCCGGTTCACCGCCGAAGTTGAAATCGATACCGCGGATGGCCATATTCATCGCCGCCAGACGCCACGTCGTCGGATTGGATTTCTGGCCATAGACAGAGATGTCGCCCAGCCGGCCTTGGTGTTCTTCGATGACGCGTTCCGATTGCACGAAGAAGCCGCCGGAGCCCATGGCGGGGTCGTAGACGCGGCCTTTGAATGGTTGCAGCATTTCGACGATGAGCGTGACGATGGCCTTGGGAGTGTAATACTGGCCACCCTTTTTGCCTTCACTTAAGGCAAACTGACCGAGGAAATATTCGTACACATGGCCGAGGATGTCTTTGGCATGCAGGGTTTGGTGGTGGAACGGGACGGTGGCGATCAGGTCGATCAGTTCACCAAGCTTGGCGGGCTCGATTTGTAACTGCGTGTAAGTTTTGTTGAGCACGCCTTTGAGTTTTTTCTCGTTTTCCTTTTCCACCGCATCCAGCGCATCATCGATAAGCTTGCCGATGCTGGTGAATTTGTAGGTAATCTTCTTGCCGTTTTTAATTTCAATTTCCGTGCCGGGTGCCACTTTGGCGTTGTTCTGCAGATTTTCCCAGCGCGCCATGGCGGGCACCCAGAACACGTTTTTCTCGGTGTAATAGTCGCGGATTTCCAGCTCTTCGTGAATCAGCTCACCGGCATCTTCACCCAGATAGTAGTCGTTGCCGGGGTCTTTGAAGGCGGCCTTCAGCTCTTCGCGGCGCTCTGCGAAGGCATCGGAAACGTACTTGAGGAAGATGAGACCAAGCACGGCATGTTTGTATACCGCAGCGTCAAGATTAGAGCGCAGCTTGTCGGCGGCGGTCCAAAGTTTTTTGTCGAGGTCGTTGAGAAATTGTTGTTCGTCTTGTTGCATGATTGTTTTCTAATTTGATGGAGAACAGCGAAAGGGAATTTGTTTCCCGGCGAATTTAACTTCATAACGAGGTAAATCGTCAAATCCGAATTGAGGTAGCTTGAGGTTGATAATCGTAATACAGATGTTGCTGCACTGCTGATTTAATAAACCAGCCGGATTTTGTTTTAATTCCATTTCAGGAATATTAATGAAGTAAATCCACTCGCATAACGCCTTTTCTATTTTCCTCAGCATATTCCTCAGGAATGATATGATTTAACCCTATGGATGACTAAACAATTGGAGGAATTATGCCAAACTCAGAACCTGAATCCGGTTTAAATTTTAACTTCATCATGCCAGCGGCATTACTGTTGGTTTTATTAATCGTACCTTTCTCCATCAACTCTTTCATGCATTTGATGTCGGCGAAAAGGCAGTTTAATCCGGTGATCATGAAATTGCCGATGGATAGCACGGCGATTACGATTCCATCAGCGGTGAAGCAATATGAAAGTTTTGAGGTAGCTTTAAATCTGGAAACTAAGCAGCTTTCCAGATTTCTGAACGAGATTGTTGCAACGGCGTCTGAAGGCACTTCGATACAAGGCATTACCGGCGTGGTATCACCTTATATGAAAGCTGAAATTGCTGGTGAGGATTTTGAAATTGACAGGCAGGGGCCGCAAGAACCCGTATCGGCTTATAATGGTATGGGAAGCTGGCGCTGGCGTGTCATCCCGGAATCATCAGGATCACACGATTTAAAATTCCAGTTGCATTTGCTGACGCAAGATGCTGGACAGCAGACTGAAAAGATTCTTGATCTTGCCGAGGCGCGATTTTCTGTTCAGGCAAACCCATCAGAATGGTTTAAACGTAACGGGTTGTGGATCGCTTTATCACTGCTGGTGCCGGTAGTGATAATTTTGGGCTTGAGGCGCCGTTATGCGCGATAGAATCCGTTCTTATTCCGTTTAAGCTTAGCTATAATGATTATCAGGTAATTCTTACCTGACTTTTCATTAGATCGCTTGAAAAAAAATTAATGATCCTTATATTGGTTATCGAAGATGTGTTTTTTGTAGCTGTAAGAACGCCGCATTAAAGTTTAACGATTTACAGATTGAATGAGGCGTTGATGTCGTAAATATGCAATGTACTTTTTAATCATGAGGAGAAACTTATTATGGCTATTACACGGTATGAACCATGGGGTTTATTGAGTCAACTGCAAAGAGAATTAGAACGCAATGTTGCTGAAGGTTCTACTGCAACGGCAGAATGGGCGCCTGCGGTTGATATTAAGGAAGAAGCTGATAAATTTGTTATTCAGGCAGACATTCCCGGCGTTAAACCGGAAGAAATAGATATCAATATGCAGGATGGCGTGTTAACCATTAAAGGCGAAAAAAGATCTGAAGCTAAAACAGAAAAAGAAGGCTATAAACGTGTAGAACGTACTTATGGTTCTTTTTACAGACGTTTTAGTTTGCCGGACACGGCCAACGCGGAAGCAATATCAGCAACCTCAAAGCATGGCGTATTAGAGGTTGTGATACCGAAGCGTGAAGCTGTGCAACCGAAAAAAATTAATGTTGCGGTTGGAGAATAAGGCGATTAATCTGAATCTTATTCTAACTCGTTGCTAGTGGGATTATAAAAATGGAGCTACAGGCTCCATTTTTATGAGTATTTGCTCAACCAAGTTTTTTAAACAAAAGCATGGCAGAATAGCCTCCTATTGAAAAAACCTGTGAATTTTCTGATAAGTTCGTAGCTTAATTAATCTCTCTGATGCCCCTCATTACTCTCGAAAATGCCTGTTTGGCTTTCGGCTATCATGCCTTGCTGGATCATGCAAGCTTGCAGCTTGATGCGGGTGAGCGTGTTGGGTTGATCGGCAGAAATGGCGGGGGCAAATCCAGCTTGCTGCGCGTCTTATCAGGTGAAATCAAGCTGGATGACGGCAAACTTTGGTGTGCTCCCAATCTAAAACTGGCTTGTGTAGCCCAGGAACCCGTACTGAATCCCGTCAATACGGTATATGAAGAAGTTGCCAACGGTCTGGGCAATATCAGCCAGCTATTGCTGGATTATCATGCAGTTTCTCATGCCTTAAGTGAAAGTACTGAAAACACAGAAGCGTTACTGCTTCGATTACAGGATTTGCAAAGCGTGTTAGAAATTCAGGATGGATGGAGCTTGCAAACAAAAATAGAAACCGTCATCGACAAACTGAATTTACCAGCGGATGCTTTGATTGAGCATCTTTCCGGTGGATTAAAGAAGAGGGTGGCGCTGGCGCGTGCGTTGGTAGTGTCTCCTGATGTTTTGTTACTGGATGAGCCAACCAATCATCTTGACTTCTCTTCCATCGAATGGTTGGAAGGATTGTTGCAGGATTTTTCAGGCAGTGTCCTGTTTATCACGCATGATCGGCGTTTTCTGGATCATGTGGCGACAAGAATTATCGAATTGGATCGCGGAAGCCTGGCAATTTTTTCCGGTAATTTTGCGGATTATCAGCGGAAAAAGACAGAAATGCTGGAAATTGAAGCTACACATCAGCAGAAATTTGATAAGGTCCTGGCACAGGAAGAAATCTGGATACGTAAAGGGATCGAAGCGCGGCGCACGCGTAATGAAGGCAGGGTACGCAGATTAGAGGCATTGCGCCTGGAGCGTGCGGCCAGACGGGAAAAAATCGGAAAAGCCCATCTCGCTTTAGATGTGGGTGAACGCTCAGGCAAATTGGTCGCTGAACTGGAGCATGTCAGTAAAAGTTATGGTGATAAAGTTATTATCAAAGATTTCTCCTGCCGCGTTATGCGGGGCGATCGGGTAGGATTATTAGGACCTAATGGCGCTGGAAAATCAACATTATTAAAATTGATTCTGGGTGAATTACAACCGGATTCCGGCAGGATTCAACAAGGCACTAAGCTAGCGGTCGCTTATTTTGATCAAATGCGTGCGCAGCTCAATGAAGAAATGATTCTGACAGATACGATCAGTCAAGGCTCCGAATTTGTGGAGATTAACGGTAAACGAAAGCATGTCATTAGTTATCTGGAGGATTTCCTGTTCGCGCCCGAGCGTGCTCGTTCTCCGGTCAAATCACTGTCAGGCGGAGAACGTAATCGTTTGTTGCTGGCTCGCTTATTTACACGGCCCGCCAATGTTCTTGTACTGGATGAACCAACAAATGATCTGGATATCGAAACGCTCGAACTACTGGAGGCTTTGTTGCAGGACTATGCCGGTACATTATTTCTGGTCAGTCACGACCGGGAGTTTCTGGATAATGTCGTGACACAAGTCATTGCATTTGAAGGAAATGGAAAGTTATGTGAATATATTGGCGGTTATGAAGATTGGTTGCGTGTACATTCTGCAAATCATATCAGTCAACAGAGAATATTGAAGCAGTCAGAAACTTTATCAGCCAGTATTCCTCAATCACCCCGGTTTGCTCGAGCTAAGAAGCTTAGCTATCAGGAAATGCGTGAACTTGAAGCATTACCTGATAAAATTGATGCTTTGGAACAGGAACAAACAAATATCACTTTGCGCTTGAATGAGCCAACGATTTATCGTGATTATCCGGATGAAGCAAAAGTACTACAAATACGCTTTACTGCAATTGAAAAAGAACTGACAGACTGCCTTGCCCGATGGGAAGAATTGGAATCAAAATCTACCGCAAAAACGTAGTGCCTGTGAGGACAATTCCCTAGAAACAACATGGACATAGTTACACTATTCATTGACCAAATCGGGCGCATCGTTTAAAGTTCGAGTTTTGAGAGAAGGAGGTTTACATGAAACAAAAATCGGTTATGAATTTATTACTTGCCTTGAGTACGCTCGTGGCATTTTCGGGGGTAACTCAGGCAGCTGGAGATGCTGCAGCAGCAAAACAAAAGCTTTCCATGTGTGAAGGTTGCCATGGAATTCAAGGCTATCGCACTGCTTTCCCTACTGCTTATCATGTTCCAAAAATCGGCGGGCAACACGCGGAATACATTATTAAAGCATTAGAAGGATACAAGAATGGCACACGCAGCCATCCTACCATGACAGGGCTCGCTAAAACGCTATCCCA
Source organism: Nitrosomonas sp. Nm166 (assembly GCF_900112825.1). Taxonomy (GTDB): domain Bacteria; phylum Pseudomonadota; class Gammaproteobacteria; order Burkholderiales; family Nitrosomonadaceae; genus Nitrosomonas. Next base: position 11,816 of record NZ_FONE01000021.1, read on the forward strand.
GAAGGATATAGAAGATTTTGCTGCTTACTACGCTAAAAATTAATTAGGTGATTTTAACGCAAGGAACGAATGATGAAGAATTATGTAATAGCCGCTGTTAGCGGGGCAGCCTTAATACTTTCCAGCCAAGGAATGGCTGCGGATATCGAAGCAGGTAAAAGTAAAGCAGCTGAGGTTTGCGCCTCATGTCATGGCGCTGATGGCAATAGTCCTGCGCCCAATTTTCCAAAGATTGGCGGGCAATATAGAACTTACCTGGAAAAAGCATTGAAAGATTATAAATCTGGTAGCCGCAATGACCCTATTATGGCCGGAATGGTTGCTGGCTTGAGTCCAGCGGATATTGAAAACCTGGCTTTTTATTATTCTAGCCAGCCAGGTCCCTTAAGCTCAAAAAAATAACCAATTTATTGGTATCTAAAACGGGGTAAATGCCGACCAAAAGTCGATGTTTATCCCGTTTTGCATTCAATCAATTTATTGCGTTTAACTGTCTATCCAGGCATTCAAAGTAAATAGTGGCATCAGGAGCGGATTGATTACGCTGCGCTTGCCATAGCATTTCCGCCAGACACTCCATAACCTGATGTGCAGCAGCATGCTCACTTCCGGCATTTTTTTGCAAGCGGACAAACCGCTCACAAATTCCAATCGGTTGATTAATGGATAATTGCTCTTTGATTGCCACGTGCATGCTCATATGCAGGAATGGATTGGTATCCCCCATTTCGGGTAAATAATCCTTATACAGATACCGGTCGGCATCTTCAAGGAGACCATGGTATTCCGGATGCAGCAGTATCACTTCAAGTGCAATAGTCTCAATACCGGACAATATTTCCCCCTGGCGGTATTTTCGCCAAGTATTAAAGAATAATTGGCGTGCTTGTTCTCTGGAGGGTTTAAACATGAAAGTTACATATTCTTGTGTTCATATTCACATAGATGATTAATGATACATATTGCACATTTCGGTTTTATAGCTGTACAAACATACCGGCCATGAAGAATCAACCAGTGGTGTGCATTTTGACGGAATTCTTTGGGTACCACTTTAAGCAGCTTTAATTCTACTTCCAGAACATTCTTGCCGGGCGCAAGACCGGTGCGGTTAGCAACTCGGAAAACATGGGTATCCACGGCAATGGTTGGTTCACCAAAAGCCGTATTCAGGATCACATTGGCGGTTTTGCGCCCAACTCCGGGTAATTTCTCCAGCTGTTCGCGTATGCACGGTACTTCGCTGTGATGCTGTTGTATCAGCAATTGGCAAGTTGACATAATATTTTTGGCTTTGGTTTTGTATAATCCAATCTTTCTGATAAATTCGGTCAGACCTGCTTCACCTAAGGCGAGAATTTTTTCCGGGGTATTGGCCCGAGGAAATAATTCTCTTGTTGCTAAATTAACACTTTTGTCGGTAGCTTGTGCTGAAAGCATGACAGCAATCAATAGCTCAAAAGGTGAATGGTACTCCAGTTCGGTAGTAGGATGGGGATTCGCTGATTTCAGGCAAGCAAAAATTTCATGACGCTTAGCTGAGTTCATGAGGTTTTATGGGTGAATTGGTTTCAATTGCCTGGGTGCGGATGGCCATGGCACGTTTTATTGCTGCCTGAACAACTGTTTTTTTACGCGCTTCCGCTGCTGCTCCAGCTATTTCAGGCTGTGCAGTATTTTTGTGTTTGAGGGATTCTCTGTTGATTTGCTTGTCCCGTTCAAGCCGTTGTTGCCTAAATTGATAACGCGCACGTGCCCTATCTGCAGCCTGCTTTTTAGTGGCATCGACAGGCAAATTTGATGAATCATTCACTTCCTCGTCGATCGGAATCAGGCTGATACAATCCATCGGACAAGGTGCAATGCATAACTCACATCCTGTGCATTCTGCGGCAATCACGATGTGCATTTGTTTGGCTGCACCGACAATCGCATCGACAGGACAGGATTGGACGCAGAACGTGCAGCCGATGCAGATACGCTCATCAATCCACGCGACAACTTTGCCGACTCTGGGAAAACCATGCGATGTATTCAGTGGTTTGGGCGGCACACCCAACAATTCCGCCAATTTTTGAATTCCTTCCTGATCACCGGGCGGACATTGATTGATATCCGCGCGGCCTTCTGCAATGGCTTCTGCATAAAGTCTGCATCCGGGAAAACCACATTTTCCACATTGGGTTTGCGGCAAAATGGCATCTATTTGTTCTATCAGCTGCTGGCTCATGCAATTTTTTGTTTCTAATACGCTAAGGAATGTTGTGATTGATCAGTGCAAATCGCCTGTGCAATTTTTCTGACCAAGTCCGGGCCATGATAAATCAAACCGGTATATAACTGTATCAGGCTGGCGCCGGCTCTTAGTTTATTCTGTGCATCATCCACTGACATGATGCCGCCAACACCAATAATCGGTACAGCGCCTTGCAATAGGTAATGCAATTGTTGAATAACCGCAGTGGCACGCTGCGTCAGTGGAGCACCGCTCAGTCCGCCGCTTTCTTGTGCTACCGGCAGGTGCTCAATACCAAGCCTTGAAATCGTGGTATTGGTTGCAATCACTCCATCGATTTGGTGCTCCATCAGTAACGCAGCAATGGATTCAATTTGTGCTGACTCAAGATCAGGTGCAATTTTTATCACTATGGGGACATATTTTCCATGTGCCTGTGTCAGCTTTATTTGCTCGGATTTTAATTGGCCCAGCAGCTGGTCAAGCGCATCGGCAGCTTGCAATTGCCGCAGATTTTGCGTGTTTGGCGATGAAATATTGACAGTGACATAACTGGCGTAGCGATAAACTTTTCGTAAACCGGTTAGATAATCATCTGTTGCTTTCTCAAGCGGCGTATCAAAGTTCTTACCGATATTAATACCTAGTATGCCCTGATAACCCGAACGTTGGATATTTTCTATCAGTCGATCCACGCCTTGATTATTAAAACCCAGCCGATTGATCACAGCATTTGCCTGCGGTACACGAAAAATACGCGGAGGCGGGTTGCCTGGTTGGGGTCGTGGCGTCACTGTGCCAATTTCAAGGAAACCGAATCCCAGCGCGGCGAGCGCATCCAAATGTTCGCCATCCTTATCTAGACCAGCGGCAAGCCCAACCGGATTGGGAAAATCCAATCCCATGATGGTGCGCGGTTGACAAGCAATTGGAGTGCTTTTAAATAACCTAAGTTTTTTGGCATTTTCCAATGCGGAGAAAGTAATACGATGAGCAAATTCGGGATCAAGTTTAAAAAGCAGCGGGCGAAGGAGTGTATAGAGCATACGGAATTTTATCCTGAACCAATTGCCGATTTGAATAGATTTTATGAAAAACTACTGCTGTCCAGCAATTGCCACTGGCCATCCAGTAAAACTTCCAACGGCTGGAAATTGACTTTATAGCGCATTTTCCTGCTTTCTTTAATCCAGTAACCCAAATAAAGATAGCTCAAACCCAGTTCCCTGCATCGTTCAATCTGCCATAGGATGTTATAGGTACCAAAACTTGCATGAGCAATATCTGCGTCATAAAAGGTATAAACCGATGAAAGCCCATCCGGCAGTACATCAATGATACTCACCATGCGCAACTGCTCCTGATCATGAAATTCAATCAGCTTGGAATTCACATGACTTTGTAATAAAAAATTCTGATATTGCTCGCGGCAATCACGGTCCATTCCGCCACCAGAATGGCGCTGTATCTGATAACGTTGATAAAGTGCGTAATGATGCGGCCTATAATGAAGTGCATGTTGTGTAGCTATCAAACACTGATGCTGTTTCCAGGCGCGGCGCTGTGCACGGTTGGAAGCGAAGGCCTTAACGTCAATGCGCACCGGTAGGCAGGCGTGGCAATGCGTACAATTGGGGCGATAAGTATAATGGCCACTGCGGCGAAATCCAGCCTGTATCAGTTTTGCATAAGTCTGGGTATCAATGAGGTGCTCTGGCATCGCTACCTCAGAGGATGCCAATTTACCGGGTATGTAACTACATGAATAGGGGTTGGTGGTATGAAATTTAAGCACGGCTATCGCTTCATTATTCGATCAAAATACGGTCAAAATTCCACTTACTGCTGGGTTCTAATCCAGTTATTAACATATCTAACCTTTGACTAAATTCCATGCGGGAAATTTCCCGCGCTCCCAACGATGCCAGATGATCGGTTTTAACCTGGCAATCAATTAAACCAAACTTCCAATATTGTAACTGCTTGATCAGGTGCACCAAGGCGATTTTTGAGGCGTTAGGTACGCGCGAAAACATCGATTCACCAAAAAATACTTTACCTAATGATACTCCATAAAGTCCACCGACGAGTACGCCATCCATCCAAGTTTCGATGGAATGCGCTAATCCCATTTCATGCAGGGCGGTATAAGCAGCGATCATTTGGGGATGTATCCAGGTTCCAGTTTGTCCTTTGCGCGGCGAGGCACATGCCTGCATTACCTGACCGAAACTGTAATCGGTGCGGATTTGATAATGATTTTTTTTAAGTACCTTGCGTAAAGAACGAGAAATTTTTAATTCATCAGGAAACAGCACCATGCGTGGATTCGGACTCCACCAAAGTATTGGTTCACCGTCATTAAACCACGGAAAAATACCCCTGCTGTAAGCCTCCAGTAAACGCCGTGGTGAAAGATCACCGCCAACAGCCAATAAACCGTTGGGTTCAGTAAGGGCATTCTCCAGTGGTGGAAAAGAAGAAAAGGATTTAATGCGCCTAATCATAACATCTTCAAAAATGGCCATTGATTGATATTAGTTGATACAGATCAAGGCTTCTATTTTAGCGCTTATTTAGTATGTGGTTCTGATTACAAGTTTCTAGAGAACAAAACAAAATATATAAAAGGAGAACCACGTGAAAAATATTTCAAATCGAGGGGAATTGCTTTTTTGTATTGCTGCTGGCTCATTTTTTATATCCACTACAATGGCTTCATCTCATGCTTTGGCTCATGACACAGCAGCCCAGCGCATCAAACTCTTGGAAGAAAAGTTGCAAGCCATTCAAATGGAGTTGGAGAGAGTAAAATCTGAATCTTCTCGGGCTGTGCAAAAGGTCAATACGATTGAGCAAACTACAAACCAGACGGTGCAGAAAGTAAACACTATTCAACAGACTAGTACCGCTTTGGAGAATCGCATCGCTCCGTTAGAGAGTATAGAGCAGAAAAGTCATCACATGCTGTTTTTCCGGGGTGGTTTTACACACATGATGAATCATCGCAATGGCGTAACCATTCAGAATCAAGTTTTACCAATTGGTGCTCAGGATCAGGCTGATAAAAATGGATGGTATGTTGGTGCAGGTCTGGACTGGAATTTGACTCGCGACGTATGGGGTTTTATGCCGAAAACTTCGGTGTTTGCAGAGCTAATGTTTGAATATAAGCAGTTCGGCGCTCATGTTCTAGGTAATGGCGCAGTAGGCAATGTGCCCAGTATGCTAGCTGGTGGTGCGTTAAATCCGATTGATGTAACCGTTAGCCAGTTTACTTTAACCGCATCACCCAAAATCAAATTTTTCGAAGGCTCCAAACTGAGACCTTGGATTATTCCTGCAGGTTTGGGAATTCATGTAATGAGCCCACCCAGTGAATCCATTACTGTTTTAGCGCCAGGCGTTCAGTTTGGCGCGGGTGTGGATTACAATATCTGGAAAAACTTTTTCGTTGGTATCGATGGTCGTTATCATTTGACGGCTGGTAAGACAGACGGAGTTAATTTAAGTGGCATGACGGCAGGTGGCTATCTTGGAATTGGCTTCTAAAGATTGTAGGATAGGAATGGTAATTTTGTAACTTTGTTCGTTCGCAGCCAGAAGATAGTGCGTACGAAGCCTTTGCACCTCGCTATTTTTAGTGAGGTGTTTTTTTAGGCATTATTCTCTAATTTTCAAATTCAGCCGAATGTCACCACGCATGAGGCGAATCTACCCTTTGTTAGGGTACGTTGAGTATGGGCTAATAAGCATGTGTAAATAGGTTTTGAATCTTTGGAAAATTTTCGGAGCCAAAAATCAAGCATGCCACATCGATTCATATTAAAATCGCGCTTTTTGTCAAATTCGAATCAACACCATGCATCCAATGCTAACCATCGCGGTGAAAGCCGCGCGCCAGGCCGGTAGAATTATTAATCAAGCGTCACAGAATCTGGATTTACTTAATATATCGAAGAAATCGCACAGTGATTATGTGAGTGAAGTGGATAGCGCGGCTGAAGAAGCCATTATCAAGGTTTTACTAACGGCTTATCCCGATCATGCGATTCTGGCAGAAGAAAGCGGTAGCCAGGGTGATGCTAAAAAATCCGAGTACCAATGGATTATTGATCCACTCGATGGCACAACCAATTTTTTGCATGGTTTTCCTAAGTATTCAGTTTCCATTGCAGTCAGGCATAAGGGCGCGCTGGCCCATGCAGTGGTTTATGATCCAACCAATAATGAATTATTCACAGCGAGCCGGGGCGGTGGCGCTTATCTGAATGATCACCGGATTCGTGTCAGTAAGCGTACGCGATTTGAGGATTGCTTGATCGGTACAGGTTTCCCATTCCGTGATTTGACACATATGGATGCATATTTTGCCATGTTTAAGGATATTGTTCCACGCACAGCGGGGATTCGCCGGCCAGGTTCTGCGGCGCTGGATCTGGCGTATGTGGCCGCAGGGCGCTATGATGGTTTCTGGGAAATTGGCCTGGCGCCATGGGACATGGCTGCCGGTTGTCTGCTGATTACCGAAGCGGGTGGACTGGTCGGTGATTTGGAAGGCAATGAAACACAATTGGAGAGCGGACAAATTATTGCGGGAAATCCGAAAATATTCGGACAGTTGCTTCAAGTAATTGCACCCCATCTCACACCTGAGTTGATCGAAATACAGCGGGCTGTCAAGTCATCCTAGGGAAACTTTGAAGAAGTGAACTGATAGTAGATAAGAAATTGCTATCACATTTTTTGATCTATTCACATGAGACAACAAAGTTTTGCAGCCAAAGAATTTACTCTCAAGCCTAAGCAACGAAGAAAGAGAAATTTTTGCAAGAGATGGAAGTGGCTGTTTCATGAATAGGACTGGAAGCCATAATTGAACCGCACTACCCGAAAGCAGGGAGGGGTCGCAAGACTTATGAGTTATCAACTATGCTGCGCATTCACTTTATGCAGCAATGGTTTGGCTATAGCGATGCTGCGATGAAAGAAGCGCAATCAAGGATACTTTGTATGAAAGCGCATATTGGTTGGATAATCAAAGTGCTTTGTACACACAATGATTGGCGCTACTGCCAAAGCTTCTGATATGTTTCAGCCCAAACAAGACGTACAGCTAGAAGTGAATGCGATCTTGTATGTGTTAAAGACTGGCTGTCAGTGGTGTAATTGCCCAAGGATTTTGGGCATTGGAATCAGGTATTACTTGTTTCGAGGTTGGCGGCTATAGCCGGGTATGGGAGCGTGTTTTGCAAGCCTTGGCGTGAAGAAGAGCGATTGCGGGTTAGTAAAAAGCCGACCAACGGTTGCCATCATCGACTCCCAGTCAGTTAAAACGACCTTAAAAGGGAGTAACGCGGCTATATGATGCGGCAAGAAATAAAGGACGCAAACGGGGCCACATTGCGGTAGATACATTGGGTTTACTATTGACGGTTGTGATGCATTCGGCAGGCATTCAAGATCGGTTTGGTGTCAGGGCTGTGCTAATTCGATTTCTACCACATTAGCCGGTATGCAAACGATTTTTGTTGATGGTAGTTATAACGGAAAGCTTCTGATTCGGGGAATGAGTATGTTTAAGTGGTTGCTGCAGGTGATCAAAAGGAGCGAAGCTCATACATTCAAGTTTTACCGAAACGCTGGGTCGTTGAGCGCGGTTTTGGCTGACTCAATTATTTCCGACGGTTATGTAAAGATCACGAAATCTTGCCCGCATCCCCGAAGTGTGGATTCAAATTGCTTTCGTTCAATTACTTCTACGACAACGTTATTTGTTTTTCAAACAAATTCATCGAAGAAATAAGGATTTTGCTTATTTTCTTATAGTCTCTGATGCCCTAGGATATGATAGGTATTTTGGTTTATAAAAGCAGACAGGTGGTAAAAACTGCAAATAATTCCAATTCTTTATAGGATAGATAAACCATGACCCACATTGCAGTTGTCAGTCAATCTTTTCAGGAGACAAGCAAATGAAAAAATTACTCAAAAAAGTAGTCATAGCGTCAATATTGTCCTTAGCTATATCCAATGCAATGGCTACTTCAAATACGACGGTGCCCGGCCAATGGACAGTTCAGTTTTATCTTGAGCCAGGTTTAACAACTGGTGCGAGTCAGGGAATTTGCTTTAAAGCCGATGGAACGTGGTTTTCAACGACCTTTGGCGGCTGGGAGGGCGATTGGTTTAAAAAAGGTGATCGTCTGCGTTGGTACGGTGACACAGGTATCATTGCTACAGCTGAGTTCGGACAATTTAGCTCCAAAAGCCTCATGACGGGAGAATTCGCCCATTTTTTTGTTCCTGGAACACCGCCGGTGACCAGTACCCGGGGCAACTATAAAATGACAAAGGTTTCATCCACATGCGATCCTGCCGCGGCGTCGTTGTCTAGTGGTAATAGCAGTGATCCAGCCAGCAAGGAATAACTAGATAGTATCGACATAAGATGTTAGCCATAGCGCGATGCATCGCGCTATGGCCATTCATCGAATATAAACGGTAGCGAGAAATATGAGCTAATGTTCTTTGTGTAACGTGCGGCGGCTCTACGCTAGCGTTTGAGGTGTATAAGGTGTTTTCCACAAGTGCCGCAGCTTGTAAAGTGCCTCGCGGTTTTTGGAAGAAGGGAATGACCACAAGCATACCCTGTACCTGCTCTTTCTCAACAATGGCATCACTATCGTAGCTCCGATCGGCCAGCAGGTACTGCGCGTCAATGTCTTCGATTAGCTGATGAGCCTGTGTGCAATCTGCTGCGTTACCTGATATAACAAATGCTTTGACTAGGCATGTATTGCTGGCAGGTGGGGCTTAATGTGCCCGGCGTACGAAAATCACCGAAAAAACCCAGCGATTGCAGGGATAAACAACAGTTCTGCATGGCTTCTCAATCAAAGTCCTGTCTAGAACTGCAATTCAAGAAATTAAAAACTTAAAAGTAGTTACTTATTCAGGGCTTCCCTAGAAAATCAACTGTCGATTTAAATTTAGCGATCAGATATTTCAAGTTCTTCAAAAGGCAGGTCTTGATTCTTGTCACTGGCTTCGACCAAAGATTTCATCTCTTCCAATGGCGGGAGTTCTTCCAGCGAGCGCAGGTTCAGATCATCCAGAAACTGCGGCGTGGTGGCGAACAGTGCGGGTTTTCCGGGTACGTTTCGGTGTCCAACCGCCTCAATCCAGCCCCGAGCAGTGAGTGTTTTGAGTACCGAACTGGATACACTGACACCACGAATTTCTTCAATATCGCCGCGTGTCACGGGTTGCCGGTAGGCAATAATAGCGAGTGTTTCCAGAACCGCGCGCGAATAACGCGGTGCTTTTTGCGTTGTCAAGCGGTCCAGGTATGGCTGCATCTCAGCTTTGGTCTGAAAACGCCAGCCACTGGCTACGGTAACCAATTCTACGCCGCTATCAGACCATTTCTGCCGGATTTCTTCTAGTAAATTGGATAGCACTGTGGCGCTTAATTCCTGATTGAATAATTTTCTCAGTTCGCTGACAGGCAAGGTTTCTTGCGCGGTCAGCAAGGCCGCTTCAAGAATTTGCTTGGTTTTCTCAGGAGTGAGCGAGTTCATGCATCAGCCTGGTTAAGTGCGTTAATGGCGCGGATATAAATCATTCCAAAAGCTTGCGACTGAGAAATTTCTATCAACAATTCCTTGGCCAGTTCCAGGATCGCCAGAAAGGTGACAACGACTTCAGCAACAGTCGCTGTGGGGCTGAACAAGTCATAAAACTCTACCTGTTCCCGCCCGCGTAGATCGCGCAGAACCTGGCTCATATAAACGCGCACGGAAAGAATTTCGCGCTTGACCTGATGATGACAATTGACTTTGGCGCGCCCCAAAATGGCCATCCAGGCATGATGCAAATCTTCCATGCTGACAGCGGGTAATTGTTCAACGATTTCTTGTTCGATCCACAGCCGTACGATACTGAATTCGCGCGTAGCCTGCGGTAATTCATTAAGCTGCACCGCGGCTTTTTTCATTTGCTCGTATTCGAGGAGACGTCGCACCAGTTCGGCGCGCGGGTCGTGCTCTTCTTCTGTCTCGATCTTAGGACTGGGCAGCAGCATGCGCGATTTGATTTCAATCAGCAATGCGGTCATCAGCAGATATTCAGCAGCTAATTCCAATTGATCAGCGCGCATCATTTCAACATAAGCCATATATTGCTGCGTGAGCTCAGCCATTGGAATATCCAGAATATTCAGGTTGTGCCTGCGGATCAGATACAACAACAAATCCAGCGGACCTTGAAAAGTATCCAGGAAAACTTCGAGTGCTTCAGGCGGAATATACAAATCCTGTGGAATTTCCAGCAAGGGTTTGCCGCAGACTTTTGCTATCGGATGATGTGTATCAACAGAATTAATCGCTGAATTCACTGCTGCATGTTACTCATTTGGTTCTGGCCTAATTACCAGCTATCTATGTCAGGAATAACTGAGTCCCATGGCTTCGCGGATATCACGCATGGTTTCTTCCGCAAGCTTGTTGGCTCTCTCGCAACCGTCTGCAATGATGTTGCGTACCAGTGTCGGGTCTTCTTCATACTCCCTGACGCGTTCAACCATCGGTGCTTGTTCGACGAGAACCATGTCGATGACAGGCGATTTGCATTCCAGACAACCGATACCGGCAGTTGTGCAGCCCCATTGCACCCATTCGCGAGTTTTATCATCAGAATAAACCAAATGGAATTGCCATACCGGGCACTTGGCTGGGTCACCTGGATCGCTGCGCCGTACCCGTGCCGGATCCGTCGGCATAGTACGGATTTTTTTGCGGATACTGTCAGGATCTTCCCGCAGACTGATGGTGTTGTGATAGGACTTGGACATTTTCTGACCATCCAATCCGGGCATCCTGGATGCTTCAGTAAGCAGGGTTTCAGGTTCGACCAGAATCATTTTACCGCCGCCTTCCAGATAGCCGAATAAGCGTTCCTGGTCACCCAGGCTGAGATTTTGTTGCTCATCCAACAATGATCTGGCTTTCTCCAGTGCGCTTTCATCGCCCTGCTCTTGATACAGTGTGCGCAACTCCGTATATAGTTTTGATTTCCTTGATCCGAGTTTCTTGATGGCTAGCTCAGCTTTTTCCTCAAAACCGGGTTCTTTGCCATAAATATGATTAAAGCGGCGTGCGATTTCGCGCGTAAATTCCAAATGCGGTGCTTGGTCTTCTCCGACGGGAACCCGATTGGCGCGGTAAATCAGAATATCGGCGCTTTGCAGTAGCGGATAGCCGAGAAAACCATAAGTGCTGAGATCTTTCTCAGACAGTCTTTCCTGCTGGTCTTTGTAAGTAGGTACGCGTTCCAGCCAGCCGAGCGGTGTCATCATCGACAGCAATAAATACAGTTCGGCATGGGCAGGTACTTTGGATTGAATAAATAAAGTCGCCTGCGATGGATCAACACCCGCAGCCAACCAGTCAATCACCATATCCCAAGCATTTTGTTCGATAATTTCGGGTGTTCCGTAATGGGTCGTCAGTGCATGCCAATCTGCGACAAAAAACAGGCATTCATATTGTTGCTGCAACTTCACCCAATTTTTTAATACGCCGTGATAATGTCCTAAATGCAGGCTGCCGGTGGGACGCATGCCTGATAAAACGCGATCAGCAAACATATTGATTTCCTAAGTTTAAAACGTTGTTAGATATATAACCCAAACATTGACACGATGATTATTTTAGTCCAGGTAATGGCAGGTCCGATCACGGCGCCCAGCATGCCGCTGAATAACAATACCAGTAATATCATAAAGCCATAAGGCTCAATGCGGGAAAACTGATAAGCCAAACGGTGCGGCAGCAAGCTGACAGCCATCCGGCCGCCATCCAGCGGTGGCAGCGGCAGCAAGTTGAGTACCATCAGGATGACATTGATTTCGATCCCTGCCACACTCATGAGTGCCAATGGTTTTGCGAAGCTACTATCAGGTATGAGAATAGCCAGTTTGATCATTAGAGCCCAGAAAAAAGCCATCAGCAGGTTAGCGCCAGGCCCGGCTGCTGCTACCCATAGCATGTCGCGTTTGGGATGGCGCAAGTTGGAAAAATTGACCGGCACCGGTTTGGCCCAGCCGAACAAAAACCCTGCGCCGACGGTTAATTTGCTGAGAACGAATAATGTCAGAGGCACCAGAATTGTGCCGACAAGGTCGATATGCCGTATCGGATTGAGACTGATACGTCCTTCATGATAAGCCGTGAGGTCGCCAAAATGCTTGGCGATATAACCATGCGCTGCTTCATGCATGGTAATGGCAAAAATGACCGGTAAGGCATAAATCGCAATGCCTTGAATGATATTATCCATAATTAATTCCAAAGGGTTCGAGACTGCCTTTACCTTGCCGGATCAATTGGGGTACATCATCCGTTAAATCGATCACGGTGGTCATTTCTATACCGCAGGGACCGCCATCCATCACTAAATCCACTTGATGCTCCAGGCGCCTGCGGATTTCCTCCGCATCAGTCAACGGCAATTCATCCCCTGGCAATTTCAGCGTAGAGCTGAGTAAGGGTTCGTCAAGTTCTTCCAATAATGCCAGCACAACGGGATGGTCAGGAATACGCAAGCCGATCGTATTGCGTTTGGGATGCTGCAAGCGGCGTGGAACTTCGCGAGTTGCTTGCAAGATAAACGTATAACCGCCGGGCGTTGTTGCTTTGAGCAACCGATACTGACTGTTATCCACTCGGGCGTAAGTGGAGATTTCGGCCAGATTCCGGCACACCAGCGTGAAATGATGCTGATCATCCAGTTGCCGGACGGCGCGGATACGCGACATCGCGGTTTTGTCGCCGAGATGGCAACCCAATGCATAGCAAGAATCTGTCGGATAAACGATGACTCCGCCGTTGCGTACAATGGTAGCAGCCTGCCTGATCAGGCGTAAATGCGGTGTGGTGATATGGATGGAAAAAAATTGGGCCACGGCAAGGCTGTATCGTATTAAATAAATATTAAATCAGCCATTATTTTTCCAGTCATGCCAGACAGGCGTGCATCCCAGCGGAAATTCGGGCAATTGTCCTAAATCGTAATGACTTTCTTGGGGGCCATGAAAGTCTGAACCACAGGAAACCAGCAAATCCATGTTCTTGGCATATTGTGCAAAATATTTGACTTGCTCAGGGGTGTGGCTTGAAGTGACTACTTCAATAGCAGATCCACCCAGTGCGCAAAATTCTTCCAATAAATCACGGAGTACATTTTTACCTAAATCATAGCGTCCTGGATGCGCAATGACTGCCCGGCCCCCGCTGCCACGAATCCAGCTGATTGCATCGCCGAGTGCTGCCCATTCATGTGGAGCGTAACCCGGCTTACCTTTGATGAGGTATTTTTTAAAGACTGATTTGACGTCTTTGGCATAGCCTTGCTCAACCAGAAAACGGGCAAAGTGGGTGCGACCGATTAAACGCCGCTCGCCCACATGCGCATAAGCGCCTTCCAGGCTGCCGTGAATGCCGATTTTTGCCAGCTCGAGAGCGATATTCTCAGCGCGATGCGAACGGCCTGCACGGATAGTAGCCAGACCCTCAATGAGTGGCGTATACTCGGGATCAATATCCAGTCCGACAATATGTAATGTGCGGCCCCGCCAGCTGACGGATATTTCCACGCCGTTGATAAAATTGATATTTTTTGCGGCTGCTGTGTGACGCGCCTTTGCAAGCCCGGCGATATCGTCATGATCCGTTAAGGCCAGCGTGGTAACACCTCGCATGGCAGCGCGTTCGACCAGTTGTGTGGGTGTCAGAATACCATCAGAAATGGTGGAATGACAGTGCAAATCAATGTTGAGCATGAAGTAATTATATGCGCAAAGCGGACACGCATCATAGCAAATAACTCGCTTTAAGAGAAATTATTGTATTGGTAATTAAAGAGATAGTTTGATTCATGAGCCAATGAATCGTTTCATAAGGAGTCAGAATGAACAAGCAATTGACTATTCGCGATCATATCGCGGCTGCTCCGCATCGGAGCTTGTTTCTGGCTGGTGCATTACAGGGCGTGCTGACGCTGCTTTGGTGGATGTTTGATCTGGCTGGCCGCTATGGCATTGCAGGATCGACCACAACCTGGAGTATCGCTCCTGCCTGGGCGCATGCCTTCTTGATGGTTTATGGTTTTTTTCCTTTTTTTATTTTTGGTTTTTTGTTTACCACTTACCCTAACTGGATGAATGGCGACAAGGTAAAGCCGCGAGAATATATGACTACCTGCCTATTGATGGTGTTAGGTGTCGTGTTGTTTTATGTAGGCTTAGTGACTCACAAAATAATCATCATCATGGGCGTAGAGATCATGCTGGCCGGCTGGGGCGTCGCGGTTTATGTGTTATTCCGCATTTTGCTGCTCACGCCCGCTGAGGACAAGCGCCATCCCAGGGTAACCAGTGTTGCTTTACTCATGGGGGGCCTAGGTATGGCAGCGTATTTGTTTTGGCTGGTCACTGAAGTTCCGGCAGTACTGGATTTTACGCGTCATGCTGGGATCTGGTTTTTTCTGCTGCCGATCGTCCTAACCGTTTCGCACCGCATGATTCCATTTTTTTCCAGTCGGGTACTGGAAAATTATGAAATGGTCAGACCCTTCTGGATGCTGTGGCTGATGCTGGCTTGCATCGTTGCGCATGGCTGCCTTCAATGGCTGGAAATGTCAGTCTATCTCTGGATCGTCGATTTCCCCTTAGCGCTTTGTGCATTCTATTTATCCTACCGCTGGGGATTTTTGCGTAGCTTCCAAGTGAGTTTGCTGGCAGTACTGCATATTTCATTTGCCTGGCTGGGTGTATCCATGGCGATGTACGGGGCACAGAGCCTGATCTATATGCTGTCCGGCAACATACTCTTTGGCCTGGCACCGTTGCATGCATTGGCGATTGGCTATTTTGCCGGCATGATCCTGGCGATGGCTTCACGTGTCACCCTCGGTCACTCGGGACGCCCATTGGAACTGGATCGTTTCACCTGGTTGCTGTTTTTAGGTTTCCAGGCGGCTGCCGTGCTTAGAATCCTGGCGGATATCGCCCCTGCGATAGCGTCGATGTTATACGTAACTGCTGGACTCGTCTGGCTGGTTTGCTTTGGACTCTGGGCGGTTAAGTTTGCACCGATTTATTGGCGCTCAAGGGTGGATGCAAAGCCGGGGTAAATACTGTTTTCTGATCAAGCAATTTAATTTCTGTAAAATTTACAGTGCAAAGAGCCTGGCGTGTTTTTTATAACTGTTGGTAAAGATGAGCGTGTAGCTCATTTGACAAACAGGCCATCGACATGTGATCTATGGTTTTTTTGCTGAGCTGACCGGATCCCCATACCCTGTCGTGCTTCGTAAAAGGCGGCTCCAACTCATTTTACGCAGATAGTGGTATTGCTCGATTTTTATCACGACAAAGCATTCCTTATCTTCCGTTTTATCCGCTAGGCTTTCTTCTAGGCAAGCAATTCCCTTGTTTTTAGATCATTGGCTATAATCATCTTACTAGAATTGAGAGATATCAGTGATTTTACGCAGAAGTTGCGGCGATACTGTCCATTTCTTGCCATCCTCCGCCAGGATGGAAACAGTCTTTTTGTTGTAGCGCGTAATAATCCCGAATACTGGAGGTTCATTGTCAGGCTCGACGAGCATGCTTGTGTGAGCTCGCAGTTGGTGGAGAAAGCGAAGCCGCTCAACGATTCGTTTATTGAGATTAATGAGTTCTGATTCATTTAATTGATCAATATCGATTTTCATGGATATGTCTTTTTCTTATCTTTGGTTAATGAGAGTAAACAGCATTGTATAGTTTTTGCTATTGACTGGCAGCGAGATTTATGCCATGCGTAATAAATTTTGACTTAATAATCGGAGTTAACTAAACTTAGTCAAGTCAACTCATTCCTATGATATGAAAATACTGATATGCTTACCATCAATATTCATGAAGCTAAAACGCATTTGTCGCGATTTGTCGAGAAGGCTGCGGCCGGTGAGGAAATCATTATTGCCAAGGCTGGCAAGCCAATTGCCAAATTAGTGCCGCTGCACAGCTTACCTTCCCGTCGAAGTTTGGGTATGTTCAATGGGCAGTTGAAGGTACCGGAAGATTTTGATGCAGCCTTACCCGATGATGTGCTGCTGTCATTTGGGGGAGTTATCGAACCATCGACTGAAAGTCTATGATGCGACTGTTGCTTGACACTCATATTCTGTTATGGGCCCTGGATATGCCTGAGAGATTGCCTTACTCACTGAGAGCGCAACTGGAATCACCGTCAATCGAAGTTTATTTTAGTGCAGCCAGTATTTGGGAAATTGCCATTAAGGCGGCATTAGGAAAAGTCAAGTTTCATTATTCAGCAAGAGAAATTGCTGATGGTGCGGAGATAACCGGTTTTATTGAAATACCCGTTTCTTCCGAACATGCGGCAGGCGTTGCGCATTTGCCGATGCTTCACGCAGATCCGTTTGATCGCTTATTAATTGCTCAGGCATTAGCGATGCCTGCGCGTTTTATAACTGCTGATGCTACGCTGGCGAGTTATTCCGAGCTGGTTGATTGTGTAGAAAAATGATAGCGACTGTGAGCAGATAGGATCGGATTGCAGCCAAGGGGATCGAGTTTTGCAATGTAATGTAATGTAATGTAATTTTTAGCTCCATTTAACATGTAACATGAACATCTACTGTATGCGTCATGGGTGCACTAACTATAATGACCTGGGTTTGTGCAACGACGACCCCGGTCGAGATGTGTATCTGACGAAAACTGGCATAGAACAGGCACAATCGGCAGCACTGGCGCTGCGTGAAGTGGCATTTGAGCGTATTCTGGTTTCACCGCTGCCACGTACGCGCCAAACGGCGGAAATTGTGAATCAGTATCATGCAGTGCCGATTGAGATACATGCGGATCTCGCCGACATCCGTTCCGGATTTGATGGTAGACCGGTATCCGACTATTTTGCTGCCATTGCTCAGGATCCGTTGCGCAGGCGCGTCAATGGCGACGAATCGCTGCTGGATCACAAGCAACGTGTTTTGCGTTTTATCGACTGGTTAAAAGTGCAAAAGGATAAAATCCTGTTGGTAATTGCCCATGAAGAAACGATGCGAGTATTTATTGCCTATTTTGAGGGAGGTATTGAAGATGAGCAACTTCGGGATATCCATATGGATAATTGCGAATATCGGCGTTTCGTTTTGAATCGTTAATTACAGATTCATCTATTCATGCATCAGCTAGCCCAGGCTTTTTGCATGGAAGCTTTGTATAAGCCGTTCACGGGTTTCGATGACCGCGGGTGGTTTCCGATTTCACCAGCGATAAGCTCTGGCAAATTTTCCACTGCTAGAAAACAATGGCGGCTTCTATGGCTTATTGGCCAGGCGCATCATGGAACCAATTATTCATATGGCTATCTGATTGACAGCAATTTTTTTCGAGAAAATCATTCCATGAATTTTCTCGTTGTGTTGAAAATGCTCTTGGACAGCACATGTTTTACCTAATACTTATGACCATTTTGTTGGTGCTTATTCTGGGGCCTTCTTACTGGGTGAAGCATATTCTGGCGAAGTACAGCCATCCAGAAGACCGCTATCCGGGCACTGGTGGCGAATTAGCGCGTATTTTATTGGATTGGGCCAATTTGCAGGCGGTCAAGGTAGAGGTTACAGAGCACGGTGATCATTATGATCCGCTAGCAAAAGCAGTTCGTCTGACGCCAGATAAATTCAATGGTAAATCGCTTACCGCGATCACAGTTGCAGCGCATGAAGTAGGTCACGCCATTCAAGATAGGGATGGCTATCTGCCGCTAAAACTGCGCACGCGATTGGTACAGCTAGCTGCTCCGGCTGAGAAGCTGGGTGCGGCAATTATGATGGCTACACCCGTCATTACGGCTGTTACCCGGTCGCCCAGTGCAGGCATATTATTTTTACTCGGCGGTCTGTTGACGCTGGGTACTGCAACTATTATCCATTTAATTACCTTGCCGATGGAATTGCATGCCAGCTTTGCCCGTGCCTTGCCAATGCTGGAGCAAGGCAAGTATCTGATTCAAGGAGATGAGCGCCATGCGCGCAGAATTCTGCATGCGGCAGCCTGGACCTATGTCTCAGCTTCGCTCATGGCATTGCTCAATATCGGTCGATGGTGGGCGATTCTTCGGCGCTAGCGCACTTTGAGCGGGTAAAATTCCCGTATTTATGATATATACGCAGTCTTGGCCCCGTAATATAAGCCCCTTACCATGTCGTATTTATGGTAACTACCTATTTACTCAAGAGTAAAATGATCAGTAATTTCTTAAGTTAGAGGACAAATATGAAGTATTCGATCAGGCAGCAAAAGGCAAAAGCCATCCGTGGATTTACACTACTCGAGTTGCTCGTTGTGATGGTGATTATCGGTTTGCTAGCCGCCTATGTTGGGCCCAAATACTTTTCGCAAGTGGGTAAATCAGAAATCAAAATGGCTCAGGCTCAAATCGATGCATTAGAAAAAGCATTGCATCAATATCGCCTGGATGTGGGAAGCTACCCAGCCACTGAACAAGGATTAGCTGCGTTGGTGACCCGCCCCGGTAATGAATTAAGATGGCAAGGGCCGTATCTTGCAAAAATGCCTCCCTCCGACCCGTGGGGCCGCCCTTATGTTTACAAATATCCTGGTGAGCGAGCAGAATTTGATTTGCTTTCTTATGGAAAAGACGGTCAACCAGGCGGTGAAGGTGAAGCGGCTGATATCAAAAACTGGTAATTATTAGCGCATGCGATATGAAGTGAAAGCAGTGCTGTCCGGGAAAGGTACTGTGCATCTTGAACTGGAAGCCAGCAATGAGGAAGAAGCGCGCCTTCAGGTCATTGAACAGGGCGGCATGGTTTTAAGTGTGCGGCGAAGCTTTACGGGCTTGTCATTGAAATCGAGCACTCATTTTCCCTTGGTTCATTTCAGCCAGGAATTGCTTTCCTTGCAAACGGCGGGACTTAGCCTGGTGGAAAGTATCGAAACCTTGCTAGAAAAAGAACAGGATGCCAGTAATCGCAAGATTATTCAAAATATTCTCGCGCGACTCTATGAAGGTGTCACTTTTTCGCAAGCACTGGAGGAATACCCGCAGGCATTTCCGCCTCTCTATATTGCAACCGTTCGTGCCAGTGAGCGCACGGGTGACCTTCCGGAAGCTTTGACACGGTTTATTTCCTATCAGACACAAATGGATTTTGTACGCAAAAAACTGGTAGGGGCCTCCATATATCCCGTTTTGTTGCTGGTAGTCGGCTTTCTGGTTTCCATTTTTCTACTGGTATTTGTAGTTCCCAAATTCAGTGCGATCTATGATGATATGGGTAGTGATTTGCCGTGGCTTTCATTGTTACTGATTAAATGGGGACATTTTGTTGACGAACGCGGCTGGGAATTAGCCATTGTGACGGGAATCGCCCTTAGCGCGAGTATTTATTTCGTCACCCGATCAACCTTTCGAGCCAACTTGATGCAGTTATTATGGCGCATTCCAGCGGTTGGTGAACGGATGCGCGTTTATCAATTAGCCCGTTTTTACAAAACGCTGGGGATGTTGCTGCGAGGCGGAATTCCCATAACGCAAGCACTGGAAATGGTTAGCGGCTTGCTTCAAACGCATTTCCGCCCCAAAGTGGCAGCTGCCGCCAAGCATATCCGTGAAGGCAAAACAATTTCCAACGCCATGGAGTTAGAAGGATTAACAACCGCAGTTGGTAATCGCATGCTTCGTGTGGGTGAACGGACGGGTTTAATGGGAGATATGATGGAGCGAATTGGCAATTTTCATGACGAAGAAATCGCCCGTTGGGTGGAATGGACCACCAAACTGATTGAACCGCTACTGATGGCAGTTATTGGTATTGTGATCGGTGGTATTATTATTCTCATGTATATGCCAATATTTGAATTGGCTGGAAGCATCAATTGATCGAGGCAGTCACATCATCCGAAAACCAACCACCGATTGATATCAATCGTCTGGCTGATGCGCGGCAGAAAGCGCTCAGCCAAGGCGTTTCCGTCATGCAAGTACTGGAAGAAACCAGTGGTTATACGCCGCATGAACTGACGCAACAGTTAGGGCAATTGCTCCATATGCCGGTCATGGAAATGAAAGCAATCCATACCCTTAGTCCAGCATTTGATCTGCTGCCCTTCGCAGAAGCCATGCTGCATGAATGTGCATTATTTCGCCGGGAGCAAGGCTATTTACTCGCTGTCAGTAACCCATTCTCAAGCAAATTACGCGCCTGGGCGGAAGAACGCTTTGATATGCCGGTTGAGTGGTATTTAGTTTATCCGGCTGACCTGACTGCTTTTTTTGCGCAGCAAGAAAAAACCATGCGCGCCATGGATCAGGTATTGCCTTCTGCCGAGCTGGACAAGATCCAGAGCGGTATTGAAGATTTATCGCTGAAAAGCATCAACGAAGGCACCAGTCAGGTTGTGCGATTGGTTCATTCCACCCTGTATGACGCGCACAAATCCCAGGCCAGTGATATTCACCTGGAAATGACCATCCGGGCGCTTTCTATCAAATACCGCATTGATGGGGTGTTAACTTCGATCGGTGTGATACAAGGTGCAGATTTGGCTGAGCAAGTCATATCCCGCATTAAGGTCATGTCGGAATTGGATATTGCTGAACGCCGGGTGCCCCAAGATGGCCGTTTTAAAATTTCTATCCAGGGGCGGGAAATTGATTTTCGTGTCTCCATTATGCCGAGCATTTTCGGCGAAGATGCTGTGCTGCGTATCCTTGACCGACAGGCATTGTCAGACCAAATTGAAGGATTGACATTAAACCAACTGGGCTTTAATCCGGTGGCTATCGCGAGTATTCGCCGCCTGAGCTCGGAACCTTATGGCATGTTGTTGGTAACGGGTCCAACCGGCAGCGGCAAAACCACGTCGCTGTATGCTGCGATATCTGAAGTAAACAAAGGCAGTGACAAGATCATCACGATTGAAGATCCGATTGAATATCAGCTATCCGGTGTGTTGCAGATTCCCGTCAATGAAAAGAAGGGGCTGACTTTTGCGCGTGGATTACGTTCAATTCTGCGTCATGATCCAGATAAGATCATGGTAGGCGAAATTCGTGATTCTGAAACCGCACAAATTGCCATCCAGGCTGCGCTGACCGGGCATCTGGTTTTTACGACGGTACACGCCAATAATGTATTCGATGTGATTGGGCGATTCTCGCATATGGGTGTGGATCCCTATAGCTTTGTATCCGCTTTGAATGGGATCGCTGCCCAACGATTAGTGCGCTTGTTATGTCCGCATTGCTCTGTAGACGAGCGTCCGGATGATCAATTGATTGCAGAATCCGGTATCGCAGCCGAAGAGGTTGATCAGTTCCGGTTTCGCAGCGGAAAAGGCTGCGGTCAATGCCGGGGAAGTGGCTATCGGGGAAGAAATGCGATCGCTGAGATTCTGATTCTGAACGATGAAATCCGCGAACTCATTGTGGCGCAGGAGCCGATACGCCGCATTAAAGAAGCGGCAAAAAATAATGGCACGCGTTTCCTGCGGGAAGCCGCTTTAGATATGGTCAGACAAGGATTGACCAGCTTAGAGGAGGCCAATCGTGTCACGATTGTGGCGTGATCAGATTCAGGTTTTTCTAGCCCCTGAGCGGGTCAATTTAGTGCGATTCTTGCGCGGCTTCAAACCCGTGCAGGTCGCTAAAGTGACTGCATTGTGCAAGCGCGCTCAAGGTGCGCCGATCTGGCAATCGGCGTTACAACAACTAGAAAAGAATCTGGCTGATGCAGCTGGCACAGAATTGGCAATCACGTTATCCAATCACTTTGTTCGCTATGTGACACTGCCACCCCAGTCGGAAATCGCAACGCCAGAGGAGGTAAAGTCCTACGCCACTTTTCGGATGCGTGAAGTTTATGCTGAGCATGTCGACACGTGGATACTCAGTATCAGTGAATGGAATCCGATCAATGGCGCTATTTGTGCGGCGATACCTCGTGATTTGATGGCGCGGCTGGAACAAATGGCAACCCATTATCATTGTAAACTCAAAGACATCGAGCCCTATCTGGCATCTGTGTATGACCACTGGCACAAGCAGCTGAGCGGCACTAAAATATATTTTGCCGTGATAGAAAGCGGACGGATATGTATTGCCTTATTGACCAATGGAATCTGGCACAGTATCCGCAATCAGCGGATTTTACATAGTGTGGCCCATGAGCTTCTTACTGCACTGGATCAGGAAGCGATTTTTTTCGGAAACAAAGAAGCTGTCGAATTAGTACATGTGTTTGCACCTGAACATCCGGAGCTTACTTTACCCAGTAACTGCGGATGGCGCATAGCTCCGATACCTACCCAACAGATACCCGTATTGGCACATTACCCATCCGCGCTCGCCAATCATTCCGAGATGGATCAATGCCCCGCTTAAGATTAAAATTTCCCTATCATGAGCAGTCAATACCTTATGTGGATTTCTCAATACTGTTCGTCGGCCTGCTGATTTTAGCCGGCGTGGTTTTGCAATACCGGTATGTTACTGAAGAAGTGAGTTACTGGGGTAACCGCGTCGAACGCTTAGAAAAACAGCAACAACAAAAAGCTGCGCCGCGTACACGCGCAACATCACGGATCAGAGAATTTAGCCAGGAAATTCGTAAAGAAATCACGCAGGCCAATGTGATACTGGATCAAATCAATTTACCGTGGGAAACATTATTTGATTCAATCGAGTCTGCTGCGACTGAGGAAATCGCGTTATTATCACTGCAACCGAATGTATCCAACCGGACACTGCGAATCAATGGCGAGGCCAAGAATATGTCCGAGCTGCTTGATTTTGTGGAAGCGCTTGAACGCGAACCGGTGTTTGAAAATGTGCACTTGCTCAACTACAAAGTAAAACAGGACAATCCACATCGACCGATTGTTTTCCTGCTGACAGCCGCATGGATTGGAATTTCTTGAAAACTGAAACACTACAAACACAATTGAACCGGCTGGTGCCGCAACTGCGCTGGCACATCGGCCGCTTGGGGACGATAGGTAAAATCGGTGTGGGCCTGCTGGTGGCTACCAGTATCTATTTTTTTTCGGCAGTTTTACCGCAAGAATCTGTTCTAGAGAAATTGAAGGAGCGCGCTGAAATATTACAAGTACAAGCGTTATCAAAACAAGCACCAGCTGATTCGGAAGCTGGGAGGAAAATGAGCGGAGACCAGGCGCTGCAAGCGTTTTATGACTTTTTTCCGCGTATCGACTCCTCCCCTTTCTGGATCCGGGAATTAGTGCGTATCGCTAAAAAGCAAAACGTGGAGCTCAGCAGCAGTGAATATCGGCTGGTCAATGAAAGTGATGCACGCCTGGCCCGTTACGAGATGATCTTGCCAGTCAGAGGCAGTTATCCCCAGATACGCGCTTTTATAGCGGATGCGCTTGAAGTGATTCCAGCAATAGCGATTTCTGCGATTGCGATTAAACGTGAAAACATAACCTCTGAGAAGCTCGAAGTTCGCCTTGAGGTTAATCTTTACCTGAATAAATAAACCTGATGGATTCAACCGAAAAAAGAAGAAAATTATTATTGGGCGGTGCTTTGATCGCAACATTGGTTGCCGTTGTGCTGGTCGAAGAAGAAGGTGAGGAAAGCACAATAGACACTGTGCAACCGATACAGTCCGCCAGATCACCCAGCGATAAGGTAAAAGCTCAGGCAGGTCATTCCGAGTATCTGGATGTGAGTAAGCTTGGTCAAAGAAAGTTTAATCCATCAGCGGGAGAGTTATTTGTGTCCACCACATGGGCGCCTAAACAGCCTCCAATCAGCCTGGAAGAACAAGCAGCCAAAGCTGAACAAATGGCAAAAGAAAAAGCATCGGCTCCTCCATCAGCACCCACAGCACCACCTTTGCAATTCAAATATACCGGTAAGGCCATTGCAGACAATACAACATGGGTCTTTCTTTCCCAATCAGGAGAAAATCATATTGCTAAAATAGGGACAAAGATTAATGACAAATACCGGCTGGATTCGATCAATGACGATGCGATTACCCTAACTTATCTTCCGCTGAATATCAAACAGACACTCACAATCAATAATAAAATAGCAGGAAATTTCCGATGAAACGCTGGAGAATTATTGCCCTTAGCATTCTGCTCGCGGTCACGATGGGATGTGCAATCGATAACAGATCCTTTTTAACCAGGAACATCGCATTTTCTGATAGCCAGAAACTGGTTGCTGAGGGCAAACTGGAAAAGGGGTTGGAAAAACTCGAGCAAGCGGCACGCGAAGAACCTGAGAATAAGGAAATTCGCACCATGTTGATGCGGCTCCGTGATCAGGTGCTGGGCAAGTTACTGATTGAAGCAGATAATCTGCGCTATGCCGGTGATCTGGATCAAGCTGAACAGGGCTATCAACGTGTCTTGAGCATGTATCCATTCAATGAGCGAGCCAAGGAAGGCATTGAAGCGCTGAAAACAGAACGTCGCCATATCGCTTCTGTCGAATCCGCGAGAGCATTGTTGGCGCGCAATGATCTGGCTAAAGCAGAAACGCTTGTTCGTGCGATATTACAGGAAAATCCGCAACAATCTCATGCTCGCCAACTGATTTCAGAAATCAATTCACACTTATCGCGTCCTGAAGTAACCCATCTGGCCCTCGAGTCTGCCTTTAAAAAGGCACTGACCATGGAATTCAAAGATACCGATTTGAAATCGGTATTCGAGATCATGGCGCGCACAGCCGGGATTAACTTTGTTTTTGATAAAGATATCCGGCAAGACGCTAAAATTTCTATTTTTGTGCGTAATAACACCATTGAGGATATTCTCAAGTTATTACTCACAACCAATCAACTGGCTTATAAGGTACTCAATAACAATTCGTTGCTGATTTACCCGAATACACCAGCAAAGCAAAAAGACTATCAGGAGCTGGTCGTGCGCAGCTTCCAAGTGGCGCATACCGATGTCAAGCAAATGGTTGCGATGGTCAGGGGTATCGTGAAGGCGAAAGACATTTACGTGAATGAACAGCTTAATCTGTTTATCATGCGCGATACACTCGAAGCCATTCGTCTGACGGAGCGATTGGTAACGTTAAATGATCTGGCCGAACCGGAGGTTATGCTGGACGTTGTAATCCTGGATATCGCGCGTAACAACGACTTTCTGCTAGGCCCTAAATTTCCACAATCCATCACCTATGGTGCGGCTGGTGTAACAGCTGCCACAGCTACTACAACTGCTGGAGTGACGCCAGGTTTGGTGTTACTCAACCAAGTCGGTTTTGATGGTCTTAAAAGTTTTGCCGTGGATAGCAGAGCAGTCATCGATTTTTTGCACAATCTATCAACTGGCGACGTACTTGCAAATCCCAGAATTCGGGTAGCTAACCGTGAAAAAGCCAAAATCCATGTTGGTGAGAAGCGGCCATTTTTTACCGCCAATGTTCAACCAGGTATAACTGCTGTCGTTACTTCAACACCGACCTTTATTGATTTGGGGGTCAAGCTGGATGTCGAGCCGCGCGTTGGGGTGAATAGTGATGTCACGATGAAGATTACACTGGAAGTAAGCAGCAGAATCAGCGATATCACGGGTCCAAGCAACGCAACTGCTCCACTCATTGGAACCCGCAATGCTGAAACAATGTTAACCTTGAAAGACGGAGAAACTCAGGTACTGGCAGGGCTCATCGATAATAGGGAGACCAGAAGCATAAGCGGGCTGGCAGGATTATTAAATATTCCCGGCCTGGATCGATTGACATCAAATCAAAAGATAAACCGCACAAAGAATGAAATCGTGCTATTGATCACACCGCGCATCATTCGCAATATTCCCAAACCAAGCAATCTGGAAAGTGAATATCATTTTGGCACCGCCAGCGAAGCAGGTAAATTACCGATCGCTATTCAAAGGACCGCGGCACAATCATTGGCCATAGCGCCATCTGGTCCGGTTCAAGGCACGGCAAGAACGGTATCAGATGCCTTTGCGCCTTCTGCTGATCAGCAAGCCGCTCCGAATCCTTTTGCGAATGTTTCAACGACAAGCCCTTCTTTGACCATACAAGCACCCACCAATGTGGGCTTGGATAAAGAATTCTCGGTGAATGTGCGCTTAGTGGGCGCAAAAGCTACCGTGAATGCTGATGTGCAGCTCAATTACGAGGCCAGCGTGCTGGAGGCTCTGGATGGTGGCCCCAAATCGGGCTCACGCGTCCTTAAGCTAGGTAAAGATCAAACAGCTGGCTTGGCTACTCAGTTACGCTTTAAGGTGATTGCAGCCAACCCAGGAGCGACAGAAATTAATATCCAGAGTGCAACTGCAGAAGATATCGAACACGGCGATTCGGTTGATGTAACGTTACCACCACCGGCGGCGATCAATATTAAATGATGCGTTCATTCATAAACTTAGAAAAGCATCAGGGTTTTACGCTGATTGAATTAATGATTGTGGTGGCTATCATGGCCATTCTGGCAACGGCTGCTTTGCCTTTTCGCGAACTCATGGTACAGCGCCAGAAGGAGCAAGAATTACGTACTGCTTTGCGGCAAATCCGTACCGCAATCGATGCTTATAAGCAGGCAGTAGACGAGGGACGCATCGCTAAAAAAGCGGATGAATCCGGTTATCCTCCTCGATTGGAAGAATTATTCATGGGTGTGCCAGATATCAAAAGTCCGGAGAAGGAAAAGAAAATTATTTATTTTCTGCGCCGCTTACCTAGGGATCCCATGTTTGTTGAATTGGACGTTGCCGGTACCGCAGTGACTCCTGCTGTGGATACCTGGGGCAGGCGCAGCTATGAAAGCCCATGGGATAGTCCCAAAGAGGGCGATGATGTGTTTGATGTTTATTCGCTTTCAGAAGCCATCGGTCTTAACGGTATTCCGTATCGAGAATGGTGATGGTTATGCTTAGGAATCAGCAGTATAAGGGTTTTACGCTGATTGAATTATTAGTGGTGATGGCGATTATCGCAACACTGCTAAGTATCGTCGCTCCGCGTTATTTTAGTTCGCTCGATAAAGCCAAAGAGGCTGTGCTGCGGCAAGACCTCGGTATCATGCGTAATGCCATCGATCAGTTTTATGCTGATTTTGGCAAATATCCCATTGATCTGGAAGAACTGGTCGATAAAAGATACTTGCGCAGCATTCCGGTAGATCCATTTACTGAAAGCAAAGAAACCTGGATTGTAGTGCCTCCCAAGAATCCAGTAGAAGCTGGTGTCTATGATGTTCATAGCGGTTATCAAGGGCGGGCAGCCGATGGTTCATTTTATGAAGAATGGTAATTATCACCAGCCGGTTTTTAATTTGCAGAGCAAGATAATATGCCTCGCTTAGAAAACGGTTTTGTTTACCTCTGGGCTTTATTTTCGGTCATGCTGGCCGGAGTTGCCATGGCAGGAGCCGCACAAATATGGCAAACAAAGTCTCAGCGGGAAAAAGAAGTAGAGCTGATGTTTATCGGTGAAGAATTCCGCAAAGCCATCATGTCCTATTACAACAGCGGCCCTAAACAATACCCCAATTCACTGGAAGATTTACTGCAGGACAGCCGTACACCAAACGTCCGACGTCACTTACGCAAACTCTATGTGGACCCAATCACCAACACCACGGAATGGGGCCTTGTTCACGAATCTGCACCCGATAGCAGTGCTGCATCTCGTAGTGCCTCTTCAGCCAATGATAGCTCAGCATCCGATAATCCTCAATCGCCTAGCGATAACCCAGCATCCGGTGGCAGCCTATCCGGTAGTCCTCAATCATCCAGCAGCAACCCAGCACTTACTAATAATCAAGCATCTAGAGCTACCCAGCCATCCAATAAGAGTCCTGCGGCTGTCAGCAATTCAGCACCCACTAAGAGCTCAGGAATCAGTTCCAGTATCGCTAAGGGAATTACGGGTATTTATAGCCTCTCTGAAAGAAAACCCATTAAGAAAGATCAATTTCCTGAACATCTTGCGAAATTCTCTGAAGCAACGTCCTATAAGGATTGGCAATTCATTTATAAACCAGGGGACACCAAAGCTTCATCAGGATCTGCATCCGCAAAACCTGGTGCTGCGTCAACTCCTGCTACTGGTTCCTCGCCCTTCTCATCGCAGTCATCACCTACTTCTTCTAAAGGCTCACCCTTTTCATCCCCATCTTCATCGCCTACGGATTCAAAAGCGCCTGGAACGGGCTTTCCATCAACACAATGAGATTGATGCGCTAGCGTACAAACTTTTGTCCATGCGGATGAGCGGCTTGTTTAATCTCTTCCATCTGTGAAGGTACGCCAGATGGAAGAATTATCATTCACAAAATGAAATCAGCTGCGTCCAGCGTAATTGGACCTGTCAAACGAATTGTCATATCGGAAATTCGATCACCATCAATATCAAACAGCACACTGGTAAAATTTTTCGCTACATTTTGTGTAAACCGTACTTCCGCACCTGCGCCAGTAAAGGCCGAGCTTCCGCGAAAAACGAATGCGGCATTGCCGGTGGCAGCACCGTTTGCATCAATTGCAGAGACATTGATATCATCCTGCTTATGCGCGAAGTCCCTGATTACATCAAATTTATTGCTGCTGCTGTCGCTTGCGGCAGTATAGACGAAATCGTCAGCGCCACCACCTCCTGTTAATACATCGGCACCCCCTCCGCCGATGATTTTGTCTGCGCCTCCTAATCCACTGATCCGGTCATTGCCAGCTTTGCCGTTCAGTGCGTTTGCTGCTGCATTGCCCGTGATCACATCGACGCCGGCACCACCTGTTGCATTTTCAATGACAGCGCCCTTCGCAATTGTGAATCCACCATCGATGCCATTAATGGCAGATAAATATCCGCCGCCACCCGGTGCATGCTGAAGTGTCGCGGCACGTAAATCTATTGTCGAATTTGTGGATGACGGATTGCGAATGGTATCGATGCCGCCTGTATCCCAAATACACGAATAAAATGTTCCTGAAGTATTAGCTGCATTCAGCGCATAAACGTCGTTTCCTGCCTGGAAACTCGTGTTGGCACCGTAGAGAAATTGCAAAGCGGCGATATCGAAGGCCATGGGTGTACCCTGATACCCGTAGCTTGAAACGCTGGTGGAATCTAGAGGGCCCTTTGGACCTGTCTGCCAGCCGTCGTTATACGTCATCATCGTATAGAGGCCCTGATTGAGGTTGAAGTCCCCATAATCTCCGAATGCAGTCGTAACACCGGGAAAGTTCGGCCGGCCATCACCTCCGGGATCATGAGGATGTTTCAGTCCAATAGTGTGGCCAAACTCATGGATGACGGTGACGAAATCATAGCCGCCCTGTTTGAGACTTGAATAATCCGTTGAGAAATAAGCATCAAAATTGGTAATCTCTGCGCCCTGACGATCGGCTACCGGGCCGGTATCTTCGCCGGGAGGAACTGATCCGCCAAGACCACCACCTGCGTCGGAATTGTTCACGGCGCCGACAATAATGTCGGCATCCGCCTTATTCATTGCTGTCTGAAAATCAATATTGGAGACATTCTCGATGAGCTGCATGCCGCGCAGAAATGCTGTGATTTCCGAGGAAGCTGTACGGGCTGTGACAGCAGTGCCGCCGAAATCGAAAACTTCATTCCCGTTCTGCCCTGCGATATATACCTTTAAACGCGTTCCGGCAGCCGGATCATTCCAATGACTGCCCCACAACAGGCCATCGATGTACGCGTTACCAGCAGATGGGCTGGTGACCGGATTTGAAAATGCCACGTTCATCTTCTCCCGTTGACTTAAGCGATTGGCCTAGAATAAATTGCTATCCAAGGCCGTTATGTTCCTTGCCGAGTTACAAGTTGAGCCGCTGATTGCGGCAAGGGCTAAAGAGTCAGTTACTTCTCAGAGAGAAATTAATCATCTGTAATCTTTCTAACTTTATCGGCATCCTCTTCCATTCTATCGGCCTTTTCTTCAGTAGATTTTCTAAGCTGCTTAGCTTTCTCTTCTTTTCGGTCTGCTGCTCTCTCACCTGCTTCCTCGAGGTTATCACGTGCATCTTCATCCGCTTCTCTAACCTGATCTGCTTTGTCTTCTAATCTGTCTGCCCTTCTCTCAGCGCTTTCACTGGCTGAGAAACTAAGCGGAGCAATGATAAGAAATAATGTAGTGCATAACGTCATAATAGTTTTTTTCATTTTGAATTCTCCGAGCGAGATATATAAAATAAATTCAACGAACTACAATTTTCATTTTTATAATAAAGCGCATGTTTGTCTGTTCGAAAACACACATTTATCCTACTGATCAATTAGCTAAGCTTGCGGATGCACATGAGTTAATATGGACTATGGATATCCATTGATGGATATCTAAGGCGTCAATGACTGTATAGGCACGGGAACTATGAGGCTTGCCTCAGAAGGATAGGGCAAGGTTGATCGATGCGGCGTGAGAATAAGAGCCGCAGCTACATGACTGATTGGGATGGGCTGCTCTGCGTCAAGAAATTCTTATCTTTAATGGTATAGACGTGATGGTTCTTGCTGGGGAGGTAGAGTCTTGGGTGGTGGAAATAGAATTGGCTGTTTCTGGCTCGGCAAAATTCCTGGAAGCTTTCCTTGGGGTGGAATATTAGGCGCTGGAAGATTGGAACTTAAAAGTATATTCATGTCTTGCTCCTTAAAGAAAATTGAATACCCTAACGGCAACCTGCTGTGGTTAGAAACACGTAAATGTGATTTACCTTTTAATCAGATAAGGCATGATAATGTAGGAATATTGCTCACGTCTGTGCGCCATGTCACATCGCGGAACTGTCCAGTGAACTCGGTCATAAAAAACCTGTGATGTTTATAAACCCAAAGGCTTACTTCCTGTGAATACATCTGTAAAAGCTGGACAAATGAACCAGAACGATTTACCGTAGACCTATCCCAGCAAACCACGGGGCGAATTACTCAGTATCTTGAAGGTGTCCGAAAAACTGTTGAGGGATAATCATGTCAGAAGATCGATCCCAGCCAAAAATTTTGGCTTTTGTAATGGCCGGTGGAGAAGGTAACCGCCTACAGCCATTAACTTCAGAGCGTAGCAAGCCAAGTGTTCCTTTTGGCGGTCGTTATCGTATTGTTGATTTTGTGCTGAGTAATTTGATCAATTCAAATATACGCTGCATATATCTATTGGTGCAGTATAAATCACAGTCACTAATTGATCATATTCGAAAAGCATGGACGATTTCCCCCTTGATACCAGAACAGTTTGTGACCGTGGTTCCTCCACAAATGCATAGTGGTAGTTCATGGTTCAATGGCACTGCTGACGCCGTTTATCAGAATATAAATTTGATCAGGGAGCACCAGCCTGACATCATAGCGGTATTCGGAGCTGATCATATTTATCGAATGGATATCAGGCAGATGGTGAGATTTCACATGCATCGTCAGGCTGATGTGAGTGTCGCAGCGTTACCCATGCCCATTGATCAAGCAACGAATTTCGGTGTCATTGAAATAGACTCCGATGGCCGCATACGAGGATTTCAGGAAAAACCAGATCAGCCTGAGGCAATTCCTTCCGATTCTGAGCAAGCTTATGTTTCCATGGGTAATTATTTATTTGATACGCATGCTTTGATTGAAGCATTACAGAGCATGCGCCGGCGGAATGAGACAGATTTTGGACGCCATGTGCTACCTATGATGCTTGAGAGCCACAAACTGTTTGCCTATGATTTTTTTACCAATAAAGTACCTGACATTAAATCCTACGAAGAAAGAGGTTACTGGCGCGATGTGGGCTCGCTTGATGCTTATTTCGAGGCAAATCAGGATATGCTGGGAATGACGCCGCGTTTTGATATCTTCAATCCACAATGGCCGATTTACTCGAGTAGCTACCAAGGTCCAGTTGCAAGGGTGATTGGCGGGCAGATTGAAAATAGTTTGCTTGGTGCAGCCACTGTAATCAATCAAGCCCATGTGAGAAATTGCATTATATGTCGTGAATCATTCATCGAACCGGGCGTTGAACTGGAAGACTGTATCATCATGGATTATGTAAGAATTGGTCAAGGTGCAAAACTGCGCCGGGCTATTGTAGACTGCCATAACTTTATCGAAGCGAATTCTCGGATAGGTTACGATTCTGAAAAAGACCGACAACGATATCATGTTACGCCTTCTGGACTGGTAGTAGTGCCATTAGGTGATACCAGCTATTATGCGCGCGGCTCAAGAGGAAAAGGTGGAGGATATAATGAATGACAAAATCAGCAAAAATAGCAAACCTTTTTCTCGCCTATGGCCTGGCAAGCCCTATCCGCTGGGCGCTACCTGGGACGGATCGGGCGTCAATTTCGCACTTTTCTCTGAACATGCAGAAAAAGTAGAGTTATGCTTGTTTGATCAAAAAAAGCAACTTGAGATTCAACGTATCGAATTACAGGAGCAAACCGATCAGGTGTGGCATATCTATCTTCCGGAGGCTCGTCCAGGTTTACTGTATGGCTATCGAGTGTACGGTCCTTATAAGCCTGAAGAAGGCCATCGTTTTAATCCTAACAAGTTATTGCTGGATCCTTATGCCAAGGACATCCAGGGAGCGCTACGCTGGAGTGATGTACATTTTGGCTACAAAATTAATGACAATCGCGAAGACCTCTCCTTTGACAGCACGGATAATTCACGTGATGTGCCTAAGGGTCGGATAGTTGATCCAGCTTTCACTTGGGGTGATGATCAGCCGCCGAATGTACCCTGGCAAGAAACCATCATCTATGAGCTGCATGTTAAGGGTTTTACGCAGATGCATCCTGAGATAGAACAAGAGCTGCGCGGAACATACGCCGCATTGGCTACTGAACCGGTGATCGAGTATTTCCGCAATCTGGGTATCACGACAGTAGAGTTGATGCCGATCCATGCTTTCATTGATGATCGCCATCTGGTAGAGAGAGGTTTGCGCAACTATTGGGGCTATAACTCCATTGGTTTTTTTGCGCCGGATAGTCGTTACTCTTCAACAGGTCTGATCAACGAATTCAAGACTATGATCAAGGCATTACACGCTGCCAATATCGAGGTCATCCTGGATGTTGTTTACAACCATACAGCCGAGGGTAATCAATTGGGGCCAACGCTGTCATTTCGAGGAATCGACAATGCAGCTTATTATCGCTTGATGCCAGATAATAAGCGTTATTACATGGATTATACGGGGTGTGGCAACTCACTTAACATGGTTCATCCGCGAGTCCTGCAACTGATCATGGACAGTCTACGTTACTGGGTATTAGAAATGCACGTGGATGGTTTTCGCTTTGACCTGGCGTCTGCACTGGCCCGGGGCTTACATGAAGTGAACCGCCTCAGTACTTTCCTGGACATTATTCATCAGGATCCGATTCTCTCCCAGGTCAAACTTATCGCCGAACCTTGGGACCTAGGTGAAGGTGGATACCAGGTGGGTAACTTTCCTGTTGGCTGGACCGAATGGAACGGTAAATATCGTGATGCTGTGCGAGATTACTGGAGAGGCGAGGGAGGGGTTATCGACAATATTGGCTACCGCTTAACAGGCTCTAGCGACCTCTACGAACACAGCGGTCGTCGCCCCTATGCCAGTATTAATTTTATTACAGCTCATGATGGATTTACTTTGCATGATTTGGTCAGCTACAACCAGAAGCATAATGAAGCCAACCTGGAGGATAATCGTGATGGTGAATCTAATAACCGTAGCTGGAACTGTGGTGCGGAAGGTGAAACCGATGATCCGAATATTCTTGACTTACGTATGCGGCAAAAGCGTAACTTGCTTTCAACTCTGCTTCTTTCACAGGGTGTACCGATGTTGTTGGCTGGTGACGAAATGGGGCGTAGCCAGCAAGGCAATAATAATGCTTATTGCCAAGACAATGAAATCAGCTGGGTCAACTGGAACTTGATAGAAGAAAATCAGGAATTAATTCAGTTTGTCCAGAACCTCATACAATTCACCAAAGCGCATCCAGCTTTTCATCGACGCAATTTTTTTCAAGGGCAGGTCATTAAGGGAACAAAGGATATCACTTGGCTCAATTGCAATGGTCAAGAGATGGATGATGAGGAATGGACGAATAGCTATGCTCGTTCCCTGGGCCTCTATCTAGCAGGCTCAGCCATTATGATGCGTGACAAATATGGAAATCTGATTGAGGATGATGATTTTCTTCTACTGCTCAATGCGTATCATGAAGAAATTGCATTTTCCATACCAGGTGTTGCTGGAGAGCAAGAATGGCAAGTCGTTCTCGATACCGTCAGCTCCACATTTCCAATAGTAGCGGAAAAGAATTACCATAATGGCGATAGCTATATCATGCATGGGCGCTCTCTTGTTTTGTTAATGCATGTCAGAAAAAAAAACAAATAAAATATTACTAACATACAGCCTGGTAAGCTTTTAGAAGATAGCCACAGCCAGACGAATATGCCGGGCGTGAGCTTCGGCCAAAATGCAATAACGCAACACTTTACGACTACACCAGCGTGCTTGGTTACCGAAATGGTCAGTCAAGCTTCGGGAGGACACTATGAGCAGCTCTACATTAACCGGGATGCGGAAGAAGGAGGAGTTTGATTGCTCCAGTCAGCCAGTCGGAACGGCGCATCTTGGGGCGAGGGTCAGTCAGGAGGGAGTGTGGTTTCGCTGCTGGGCACCCAAGCCGGCTACAGTCGAGGTAATCCTCGAGGGAAATAAGCAAGGACATCCTCTCACGAGAGGGGCTAATGGCTACTGGTCGGGGCTGATCCGGAATGCTTCGGCAGGTATGACCTACCGCTATCGGCTGGATGGAGAGCAGTGCTATCCGGATCCCTGTTCTCGATTTCAACCCCAAGGTCCCCACGGACCCTCGCTGATCGTGGATCCCGGTACCTATGCATGGAGAGATCATGGATGGCCGGGAGTCAGGATGCACGGACAGGTGATCTATGAGATGCACGTGGGAACCTTCACCCCGGGCGGCACGTTTGACTCGGCCATCACCCAACTCGACGCCCTGCAGGATCTCGGGATCACAGTCATTGAAATCATGCCGGTGGCAGAGTTTCCCGGTCGATGGAATTGGGGGTATGACGGGGTCGGGCTCTACGCGCCTTCTCACGTCTACGGTGATCCCCAGGCTTTGAAACGGTTCGTGGACGAGGCCCACCAGCGAGAGTTGGGGGTCATTCTCGACGTCGTGTACAACCATATGGGGCCGGATGGTAATTATCTGCCGGCATTCAGCGATGAATATTTCACCGACCGGTATGACAACGAATGGGGTCAGGCGATCAACTTCGATGGACCGGGATCGCGGGAGGTGCGGACGTTTTTTATTGGGAACGCCTGTTATTGGATCGAGGAGTATCACCTGGACGGGTTGCGTCTGGATGCGGTCCATGCTTTTCACG
Organism: Nitrosomonas sp. Nm166; assembly: GCF_900112825.1. Taxonomy (GTDB): domain Bacteria; phylum Pseudomonadota; class Gammaproteobacteria; order Burkholderiales; family Nitrosomonadaceae; genus Nitrosomonas. Next base: position 47,549 of record NZ_FONE01000021.1, read on the forward strand.
ATGCCAGTCCCATCCATGTTATCGCCGAGTTGTCCATGGCGGCCAGGAAGGCGGCAGGAACACGGTCGATCATCCTGGTGGCAGAATGCGAAGCCCAGTGGGTGCAAATCATTCAACCGATCGCGCAGGGCGGGTGGGGACTCGATGCCGTGTGGAGCGAAGATTTTCATCACGCGACCCGCGTGACTGCCACCGGTCGTAGCGAAGGCTATTTCACTGATTACCGCGGGACGCCGCAAGAATTGATCTCCTGTGTGAAGCGTGGGTTTCTCTACCAGGGTCAGCGGTACCAGTGGCAGGAAAAACCGCGAGGCACCGTGGTGTCGCATGAGCCGGCCGAGGGGTTTGTATTTTTTCTGCAAAACCATGATCAGGTTGCTAATCAGTTGCAGGCGGACCGACTGCATACCAAGACCAGCCCGGGGATTTGTCGTGCCTTGACCACGCTGCTGCTTCTGGCTCCCCAAACCCCCATGCTCTTCATGGGTCAGGAGTTCGGGGCTTCTTCCCCCTTTCACTACTTCGTCGATTTTCCTCCCGGTAAATTAGCCGCAGATATTCATCAGGGGCGCAAGCAGTTTCTTGCACAATTTCCCAGTTACGGCTCGCCGGCCGCACAGGCGAACATCATCGATCCATCTGACCCTTCGGTCTATGAATGTTCGCAACTGGACCTGTCCGAGCGGGAACGCCATGCCGAATGGTATGCCTTGCACCGCGACCTCCTTCGCCTCCGGCGTGAGGATCCGGTAATTGCGCAACAGGCGCGCGAGGCAGTCGATGGGGCTGTGCTGGGCACTCAGGCGTTTCTTTTACGATACATGGGATGTGACGGGGACGACCGCCTGTTGCTCGTTAATCTGGGGGCTGATCTGCCTTATCAACCTGCGCCTGAGCCCCTGCTGGCTCCGCCGGTTGGGCGCTCCTGGTCGTTCGTCTGGTCGAGCGATGCCCCCTGTTATGGAGGGCCGGGCGTCATCGAGCCATTGACCGAGCAGGGCTGGAGACTGCCAGCAGGATCTGCGATTCTGTATGCCGCCGCACCGGGTTAAGCCAGGATCGATTCGAGGATTGAGAAGAGGAGTTAAATAACGATGGCGATGGATAAGCCAGTACCTAACGATGCCATAATATTAACCATTTCGCGTGATCAGCTACCCGACACCGGTGCCTTTCTTTCCAAGGAATGGCTGGTGACGAACGGACTCGGTGGCTATGCTTCCTCGACGCTGCTAGGGGCTTCGACGCGACGGTATCACGGATTGTTCGTGCCGGATCTGCCGGCGCCCTGGGGGCGGACGGTTCTAATGCCCCGGCTTGACGAAGAGGTCGTCGCCGACGGAGAGTCCCTGCTCATCAGTGGCGTGGAATACGAAGATGGACGGTTGGTGAGTGACCTTCCGGGGCTGTTCATAGAGTTTAGCCGCGAGTGGCAAACGCCAGTCTGGCGTATGGCGATCAGGGGGCGACGCCTGGAAAAGCGCGTCATCATGCCCAGCGGCCACAACTCGGTATATGTGGAGTATCGGCTACTTGAAGGCGAACCGCTGCAGCTTCGGCTCCGGCCATTCCTGACTTTTCGCATGCTCGACGCGCACATCAGTGAAGGCGAGCAACCAGTCTTCCCGCCGACTGTCCGCGACGGGCGCTTTGAACTCTGGTTCTGCGAAGATGCCCCGCCATTACGAATGTGCATCAGATCGCCAAATGGGCACTTTATGGCAGACGCAGTTACCAGTCACGGCGTCTGTTATCGCGTTGATCGAGATCGGGGATCCGAATGCATTGAGAACCTGTCGAGTCCCGGCTATTTCACTGTTGAGCTGACGCAGGATCGGCCGGTGTCCTTCGTGGCCAGCACCGAATCCTGGGACCAGCTCGAATATGAAGCGCAAGCCATCGTCGAGGCAGAAGCTCAGCGGCTGAGCCTGCTGGCGCATATCAATGAATCGGAGGAGGACGGTATGGAACGGTGGCTGACGTTGGCAGCTGATCAATTCATCGTCGTTCCCGCATCCCGTATCGAGACGCATGCGCCCTACGCATCCGGTGATGAGCCTCACACGATCATCGCCGGATATCATTGGTTTACCGACTGGGGGCGCGACACCATGATCAGCCTTGAAGGATTGGCCCTCTGCACCGGCCGTTATCAAGAGGCTCGGTCCATTCTGCGGACCTTCGGTCGGTACGTACGGGACGGCTTGCTCCCAAATCTTTTTCCGGAAGGGCAACGACAAGCCCTCTACCACACGGTGGACGCCACGCTGTGGTATTTCCATGCCCTGGACCGCTACTACAAGGCGACTGGCGACCGCGAGACACTGCTGGCGCTGCACCCGGTGTTGATCTCAGTGATCGATCATCATGTGAAAGGGACGCATTTTGGTATCAAGGTCGATCAGCATGATGGCCTCTTGCACGCTGGCGCGGATGGTTATCAACTCACCTGGATGGACGCTAAGGTGGGCGACTGGGTGGTGACACCACGCCGCGGCAAGCCGGTCGAAATCCAGGCACTCTGGTACAACGCCCTGTGCTGCATGGCCGATTGGGGACCCGTGGTTGGTGAGTCCTCCGAGCGCTGGACGGCTATGGCCAGCCATGCGGCGCAGTCGTTCAATCGCCGCTTCTGGGATCCCAAGTTGGGATACCTGCTGGACGTCGTCGATGGAGAGCTGGGCGATGATAACAATCTGCGTCCGAATCAGATCCTGGCAATTTCGCTCCCCCATCCAATTTTAGAAAATACGAAATGGCGCCCTGTGATCGACGTGGTGGCAGACCGATTGTTGACCCCCCTGGGGTTGAGGACCTTGGACCCGGCTCATCGGGATTACAAACGGACGTATTTCGGTGATCTTCGAGCAAGAGACGCAGCCTACCATCAGGGCACGGTCTGGGCTTGGTTGATCGGTCCTTTCATTGACGCCTGGCTCAAAGTTCATGAGGATCTTCCCATGGGGCGCCGCATGCTGGAGGGGTTTCGAGCGCATCTCCTCGATGGAGGTATTGGTACCATCAGCGAGATTTTCGATGCGGAACCCCCTTACTATTCTCGCGGCTGCATCGCACAGGCTTGGAGTGTAGCGGAGGTGTTGCGAGTCTGGCAGAAGACTAAGGAGAGCGGCTGACGCATATTGTCGTAAATGCCGCGTTTCGGTATGCCGCCAAAAGCTATGAATGCACGAGTATGTGCATCAAACAGCATCTCATGGCTTTGTGATGGATCCCGATAGCATGAAGGCACGACTGGCGCAGAGTTTGGTGTGTGCTGCCAGAATCTTGCCATGAATACCGCCGATTATCAGCCACTCTTCACTCCATGTCACCAACAATGTAAAACTGACCCACTAATAATAATTTAAAATTGACCCACCTGCGGCAAAATTGCCGCTGATGTTTTTTTGGACAAGGCGGTGTAATTTAAATGCTGACTCATTCCAATTCTATTTCATAATTGAATTTATGATCCAGAGCCATGCAACGATGGATTGGACACATTCACGATCCTTTTCCATGTCATACAGTGCCGCTTCCAGGTGATTTTCAAGTGCGTCCAGGCTGTCGAATACA
>NZ_FONE01000016.1 GCF_900112825.1 Nitrosomonas sp. Nm166
CTCAAGTTGCTCCGTTCCACTTGCCTTCCGTGCCATGATGACCTCTACCAAAGGTAAAGGCTTATATTATTACTGTTTCTATCTGTAATTGGAATAAGATCAGTGCCATGGTGTTTGCCATACTGGCCGGTGCCACTTTTTTCTCTATGGTATTTACTTATACCGGTGGTGATGAAGCGGTGGAGCAGATCATGGAATACATTCCGGGCGGTAAATGGGGTTTTATTGTTCTGATGATGGCGGTGATATTTATGCTGGGATTTTTTATCGACTTTGTCGAGATCGCCTATATTTTTATCCCGATGATTTCACCCATTCTGCTGAAACTGGATATTGATCCGCTATGGTTTGGCATTCTTGTCGCACTCAATTTGCAAACTTCTTTTTTGACTCCGCCTTTTGGATTCTCATTATTTTATCTGCGTGGAGTTGCACCGCCTACAGTCACTACGATGGAAATTTATCAAGGAGTGATTCCGTTTATTCTGCTGCAGACACTCTCGATAATTATCGTCATGATATTTCCTGGAATGGTCCGGGCATTTTGAGTAGATAGCTTGCTATTTCTTTTTTAGTATGAAGATGAATTCACCGGAGGTTTCTGATAAAGACAATAGTTCATTCCCTGTTTGATCCGAAAAAACCTGGAAATCGATCACAGCGGCTGGATCAGTCGCAACGATTTGCAGAATTTGCCCGCTGATCATGGCGGCCAGCGATTGTTTGGTACGTAAGATGGGTAATGGGCAGACTAAGCCGCGGACATCTAATTCTTTATCAATGTGCATCGTACAACAGTGCAATAGGTGTTTCCAGAAACCGATGCGCCAGTTAACCTTGCGAGCGGACTACCAGGCATTCCATGCCTTGCCGGGATAGGCTCTGGCAGGCTGTGCGCGCCTGCTTTTCGTGCAGGCCGACCAATCGGGCGCGATAAAGCTTACGATTGCTGATTTCCACTTCGGTGATCACCACGGCACCTGGTATCCAGCGAGTGGCGGCCTGAGCCTGTGCTTGTGCCCGGTCGTGCGCCAGGTAAGAGCCAATCTGTACTTCCCAGCTTTTGCTGTTCGTTGCAGCCATTTTCTTCGGCTCGGCACGGGTTTCTGGCTGAACAGCCTTTGCTATTACCACGGGTTCAGGCATTTTTTTCAGCCCGGGAGCAGGTTTGGATGCCGGCGTTGAAGCGCTGGCTTTCTGAGTCACAACAGGTGCACCAGGATTATTGTCAGTATTTTTGGCTACTTGGGTTACGCTGCCGCGAGCAAAACTGCGATTCAGCAATTGCGCCATCCGTTGATCGCGAGAAGCGGCAGTTTGGCCGCCCATGACTACCGCGATCACGCGACGGTCGCCGCGCTTGGCGGAAGTCGCAACATTAAATCCTGACGCACGGATAAAGCCGGTTTTCAGACCATCTACCCCATGCGTATTGCGCACCATACGGTTGTGGCTGTGGTAAGTGACGCCCTTGTAACTGAAGGAGCGAGTTGAAAAATAATGATAATACTGCGGAAAATCCTTCATCAGCCGTGAGGAAAGAGTTGCCAAATCCCGTGCTGTGGTTTTTTGCTCGTTATTAGGCAGACCGGAGGCATTGCGGAAAGTGGTGGAATGCATCCCCAGCCTGCGGGCCTTATCGGTCATTAATCGGCCAAAGTTGGCCTCTGTATTTCCCAATGCTTCGGCTATCACTGCTGCCACGTCATTGGCGGAGCGCACAATCAGTGCCGGAATTGCGTCACGCACGCTGATCGTATCACTTGCCTGCAGATTAATGTGAGTGGATGGCATGGAAGCTGCACGGGCTGATACTGGCATGCGAGTGTCCAAAGTCATTTTGCGTTGCTCCAGCGCTTCGAACAGCATATACAGCGTCATCATTTTAGTCAGCGAAGCCGGATAGCGGCTGGCATCGGCGTGCGATTGATGCAGCACTGCACCCGTATTCGCATCAATGACAATCGAAGCATGCAGAGGGTTTGCTTGTGTCGGATTTGCCAAGAAGAAAAACGACATTACAGCGAGGACAAGAAATCCTTCTTTGCTGATACGTTTCAAAGCCATCATTTGTCTAATCCATCAATTAAAAATGACTAGTATGAGTACAGATATTACCTTTAAGGTCATTTTCATACAAATGTAATTTTTGCAAATTGAAAATAAGGGGGAGAAACGGTCTTAAATTAAATTCAAGACAACAGCATTAGTTCGGCGATTTTCTTACAGCTCCGATAAATTAGTGAAGGATTATTCAAACCATCAGAACGATCGATCTTTAATTAGAATCATCTCCCTTTCTGTTCGCGTTATGAATAAACACTTGAACTTTGTTAGCAAACATGTATCTTATTCAAGTCTTTTGGATTCAAGTTGTGAAATGTGATGCTTATGGTTGACCTTTTTTCCTTGATATTCGATGGCTATTATGGGTTATCATAGATATAAGTTCATTATTTTTAAGGAAATATAAATGGCAACAGGTATTGTAAAATGGTTTAATGACTCTAAAGGTTTTGGTTTTATTACACCAGATGGTGGTGGAGAAGATTTATTTGCACATTTCTCTGCAATCAGCAGCGGTGGTTATAAATCATTACGCGAAGGACAACGCGTTACTTTCGACGTAACGACAGGCCCTAAAGGTAAACAGGCATCAAATATTGTCCCTCAGTAAATTCGAGCGTAAAGCTTAGATACACAAAAAACCCCGGTAATCTGGGGTTTTTTTATTAGTAGAATCAGGGTCTAAAAAGTTATTCGCTGCGTAGTAAGTATATTGATAGACCTCAATCAAGAAATTAGACTTCATCTGGATATATCCAGAAAATGATCTGTAGTCGGAACTCTTCGAGTTTTTCTGCAGCGATATTAAGGCAATTGAGATCTGTGTCGAATGCTTCAGGTTGAAGTTCTTCTTCCTGCTCTTCGCGTTTCCCCATTTTTGCGCGGAGAACCGAATTTGTACGAAGTAGCCCTTCTCTGCCTTGGACATTGAGCCATCGATTGTATCTCGAATGAACAAGCTCATTTCTGCGAGTACCGAGCTTTTCGAGCTCGACCATAAGTTCATGGAATTTTGTTTTCATCGCAGAGTCAATGTTCGAACGCAGATCGACGAAGCGAGCAAAGAGTACATCTGCGGTTTTCAACCGATTGCTGTACTCAAGCCTGTTGATCAGAATGTAAACAATCTCACTATCTGCATTAGCCAGTAGAACAAGCAGTTCGTTTACCATGTGCTCGAGATGCTGAAAGGAAAACACAAACTGACCAAGCTTGTGAAATGCAGTGAGTGCCATAGTCTAGAGATGTAGCTATTATAAAAACAATGAATCATAACAAATCAGAAATATCTAGAAAATGCTGCTGCAGATACGCTAGCATAGCGTCTTCTTAAAAGACGCTGATTATTTACCATGCCCGTTAATATTCCTCCTCTCCAACCCGAACAGTTATTGCCTATTGATGGCATAACGCTTGGCACTGCCGAAGCTGGTATTAAAAAAACCGACCGCAAGGATTTGCTGGTGATGTTGTTGGATGAAAATACCAAAGTTGCCGGTGTTTTTACCCAGAACCGTTTTTGTGCTGCGCCGGTGATAGTGGCGAAGCAGCATCTGGCGCAGTCATCTATCCGTGCGCTGCTAGTGAATACCGGCAATGCCAATGCCGGTACGGGTGAGGCAGGAATTCAGCATACCCGGGAGATCTGCGCAGCTTTGGCTGAATTGCTGGGTTGTGCTGCGCAGCAGGTGCTGCCGTTTTCAACCGGCGTGATTATGGAACCGTTGCCGGTGGAGAAAATTGTTACTGGATTGCCCGCAGCCATCGATGATTGTAAGCGTGATAACTGGTTTAGTGCAGCTCAGGCGATCATGACAACGGATATCGTGCCGAAAGCGGCATCGCGGCAGGTGCATATGGATGGAAAAACAATAACGATTACCGGTATTGCCAAAGGTTCCGGCATGATTCGCCCGAATATGGCGACCATGCTTGGGTTTATCGCTACCGATGCAGTCATCAACCAGGCTTTACTGCAAGACATGGTACGGCATGTAGCGGATCATTCGTTTAACCGCATCACCGTGGATGGCGATACGTCCACCAATGACGCGCTCATTGTGCTGGCTACCGGAAAAGCTGGGCATCGCGAAATTACCCGGCAGGACAGCGCGGAATTCGGCCAGTTGCAGCGAGCCGTTACCGATGTTGCCGCCGAGCTGGCTAAAATGATTGTGCGTGATGGTGAAGGAGCGACCAAGTTCATCACTGTGCAGGTGGATGCTGGCAAGAATATCGATGAATGCACTCAAGTGGCTTATGCCATTGCGCATTCACCATTGATCAAAACCGCTTTTTTTGCGTCTGATCCCAATCTTGGCAGAATTCTCGCGGCGATCGGCTATGCCGGAATTCAGGATTTGGATGTGAGCAGCATTCAGCTTTATCTGGATGATGTGCTGGTGGCGGAGAAAGGCGGCAGAGCGTCACACTATCGCGAAGAGGATGGGCAGCGCGTAATGAATCAGTCCGAAATTACCGTGCGCGTGGTGCTAAATCGTGGTTCAGCTTCTACTACCGTGTGGACCTGTGATTTCTCTTATGATTACGTCAGGATTAATGCGAGTTATCGTAGCTAAGCTATTCTTATATGGATGATTTAGATCAATTACTTGGGCGGGTGGACAGACTGCTCGACCGCTTGGAGAAATTTCTACCCTCCGTACAACCCGATCCTGACTGGCAGGCAGCAACGGCTTTTCGTTGGCGCAAGCAAGGTAATATGGCTTTTATTCAACCAGTGACGCATCCGCACCGGATCACACTCGATGCGCTGTGCGGAATTGATGAGCAGAAGCAGCGAATTGATCAGAATACGCGGCAGTTTGTGCGGGGACTTTCTGCCAATAATGTATTGCTGACAGGGGCGCGCGGTACGGGTAAGTCTTCGTTGATTAAAGCCTTGCTGAACAAATATGCAGGAGAGGGATTGCGCCTGATCGAAGTCGAAAAGCATCATCTGGTTGATCTGCATGACATTGTGGAAAAAATTTATCAGCGCCCCGAGCGCTTTATTCTGTTTTGCGATGACTTGTCTTTTGAAACCGACGAGCCGGGATATAAAGCACTCAAGGTGGTGCTGGATGGATCGATCGCCACGGTTTCCGATAATGTGCTGGTCTATGCGACCTCTAACCGACGTCACATGGTGCCGGAGTTTATGCGTGACAATCTGGATACCCGACATATTGGTGAGGAAGTGCATCCCAGTGAGGCAATAGAGGAAAAAATTTCCCTGTCGGAGCGGTTTGGTTTATGGCTATCGTTTTATCCTTTCGATCAGGATCAGTATCTAGAAATCGTGCGTTACTGGCTGGCCGATTTTGGGATCAGTGAAATGACTGCGCTGGTACGCACTGAAGCCCTGCAATGGACATTGGAACGTGGCTCGCGTAGTGGGCGGGTGGCTTGGCAGTTTGCACGTGATCTGGCCGGTAGGCAAATGTCGGTTTTATAATCATCAAAGCCTGTGAATCACTTATCTACTTCTATTGTCGCTGAATCGATGCCGATCATTGAAGTTGTTGCGGCCGTGATCATGCGGCCAAATGGTCAGTTTCTGCTGACGCGCAGACCCAAGGGCAAAATTTATTCTGGCTACTGGGAATTTCCTGGTGGCAAGGTTGAAAATAATGAGTCGCTGTTGCAAGCGCTGGAGCGCGAATTGTGGGAAGAACTGGGTATCCAGATCCGCCATCCTTATCCTTGGATAACGCGGGTTTTTAGCTACTCGCATGCAACAGTACGGCTGCATTTTTTTCGTGTAGTCGAGTGGGAAGGCAGAGTTGCGCCCCAGGAAAAACAAGGGTTGTTCTGGCAATGGCCGCATCAGATTGCAGTATCTCCCGTTCTGCCTGCCAACGGGCCTATTTTACAAGCGCTTTTGTTGCCACCGCTGTATGCCATTACCCAAGCGGCTGAGATCGGTATTGAGCCTGCATTAAAGCAGATTGAACAGGCCTTGCAAAATGGTCTGCGCCTGCTTCAGATTCGTGAAAAGCAGATGGCGAAAGATTTGTTGCGGGAATTTTCTCGACAGATACTGGCGCTTGCGCATGATTACCAGGCAAGGGTATTGATAAACAGCGATATGGCGCTAGTCCGTGAAATCGGTGCCGATGGCGTGCATTTGACGTCATCACAGCTAATGGCGTTGTCATCCCGCCCTGATCCGGAATATGGATTATGTGGCGCATCTTGTCACAATACAGAGGAGCTTTTTGCAGCACAGCAATTGGGGTTGGATTTTGTTGTGTTAAGCCCGGTGCAGCCTACGCTAAGCCATCCCGAGTTATTTCCGTTAGGCTGGAGAAAATTTGCCGCGCTGATTCGTGACTATCCCTTGCCGGTGTATGCTTTGGGGGGATTGCGGCTAGAAGATTTGCAGATAGCGCAGGGAATGGGTGCGCATGGAATTGCCTTGATGCGTGGAATTGTGAATCCTTAATGGCATTCATTCTTTGTCTTTTAAGTTCTTCTCTGATTCAATCAATTGTGTAGGCTCCGGAATTCGATAAGATTCTTGAGCCCATTGAGATAAGTCACTTGTTTTACAGCGCTCAGAGCAGAATGGGCGAAAGCGGCTGGCTGGTTCCCATATTACTTTTTTACCGCATTGCGGGCAGTTGACGACATGTTGTTGCATAAAAACAGTTCACCATTTTGTGTTATGGTTTAAGAATAGAAGCTTACCGCGTTTTAACAAAATATGAGTAGAATAGCCCTTCAAAAGTTGCATGAAAGATTTCATGCAAATTAATTTTTAATAATTTTAACTATAAGTAAGGTTGGCCATCCTGGCTACGCGAGAAGAACTTTCAGATTTTCTGATTGAAACCGAGAGGCGTGCATATAAACAAGCCCTGTTTGCGGTTCAAGATGAACATGCGGCATTGGATATCATCCAGGATTCCATGATGAAGCTCACAGTAAAATATGCTTCTAGGCCAGTCGAAGAGCTGCCTCTCTTATTTCAACGCATCCTGCAGAATACCATTCGCGATTACTATCGCCGACAGAAAACCCGATCGCTATGGACTACGCTTTTTTCGGCCTTTGCACCTGATGAACAGGATAAAAATCGGAACCAGGAAGACTTCGATATTCTAGAAACTTTACATATAAAACAAGAATCTAAAGAGCCTGAAGCACAGCTCGAAAAAGCGCAGTTAATTGATGTGATAGAAAAGGCGATGGAAATTCTCCCGCCACGTCAACGTGAAGCATTTATACTGCGTTATTGGGAGGAAATGAGTTTAGCGGAAACGGCAGTGATTATGAATTGCTCTGAAGGAAGTGTAAAAACGCACTGCTCGAGAGCAGTTAGTACGTTAGCTTCAATACTCAGGAAGAAGGGGGTTAAGTTATGAGCGAGCAAGAGTTAGGAAAAGAGATTGCAAAATTATTGGATTTTAGTGCTGATGAGAATATCAAGCAAAGTACTTTATATCGATTACAGTTTGCCCGTCGAGCGGCCCTGGAAAATTATCACCCCCCACTGAAGATAATGAATTTAGGCAGTGGTGCTTCTGTTTATGGTGGGCATGGAGTCCATTTTCCCGCTGCAAAATTGTTGCTGCTTTTAACCATATTATTTGTTTTGATGAACATCGTTTATTCTCAATTTGGGGATATTGATAAAAATGCTGCAATAGATACCATGATTCTGGCTGATGATCTACCGATAGATGCTTATATTGATAATGAGTTTAATGAATGGCTGGATTCCGAGTAATTATTGTATTCGGGCTGTTTTTTCTATTTCCCGCGGAAGCCTTAACTGAATCTAATAAGCCTTTGTGGAAGGAGTTAAAGCCACAAGAGCAGAGGATTCTGGAACCGCTGGCCGAGAGCTGGAATGTGATGGATCCGGATAGAAAGAAAAAGTGGCTGGGTATCGCAAAGCGTTATCCAAAAATGGCGCCCCAAGAGCAGCAGCGCATTCAGTCGCAAATGCGTAGCTGGGATTCGTTGACCTCCGAGCAACGTAAACAGGCGCGTGAGAGATTCAAGAAAATGGAGCAATTGCCGACTCAGAAACGTAAAGAAATCAAGCAGCGGTGGTACGAATACGAACAATTGCCAGAAGGTCCCAAAAAAGGGACTAAAACCTTGGCGTTAACAAATAGCGCTGATTTAAGAACACTCTGATCTAGTAATGGCATATCCTTGAAAAAGGAAGGCTGAGCAAAATCTGCAGTCAGCAGTGCATTTGAAAAATGATTTGCATTTTTTGGTTATTTTTCTGAGAAACTTTAATTTTCTCTTCTTGTACCTACCTAATGCAGCAGACCCTTAATCCATCACTGAATACTTTACCCCAAGCCTGGGTTGATGCGCTTTTGTCACAATTAGCTGACGGAGAAAACGTACTCGCCTGGATCAAAATCGACCTGAATACACAGCTTCATTTTTCTGAAGGCCTTATCGTTGTGACCAATCAGCGCTTGCTGGCTAAAATGACTAGCGATGAAATTTGGCAGGAATGGCGCTATCGGCCAGGATTACTGTTGACGCAGCGCGATCATGCAGGGGTTGGCTATCTCGAGTTATTTGATGCGCATGAGCGACTTACATATTGGCGTTATCGGCTAGGTAATGATATCGCAGTAAGTCGATTGATCAGCTGCTTTATGCGGCAACTTGATTACCATCTCACTGGTAAATTACCTCTACTTACTTCTGAACAAGCGCAATGTCCGAAGTGTGGTGCTCCTTTACCCGCTGATCAGGAAGAGTGCCCGGTCTGTGACAAACAAAGCCATGCACCCCCTTCTACGTGGACATTGCTGCGTTTGTGGCGCTTCGCAAAGCCCTATAAGTGGCGTTTATTCATAGGATTTCTGCTGACTTTATGTAGTACTGCCGCCACGCTGGTGCCGCCGTATTTAACTATGCCATTGATGGATAATGTATTAATTCCTTATCAGAATGGTCAGCCGATCAATACCGACTTAGTGACGTTATATCTCTCCGGCTTGTTAGGGGCAGCGGTCCTTGCCTGGATACTGGGCTGGACAAAAACATATATGCTGGCACTGATTTCAGAGCGCATCGGTGCCGATTTGCGCACTACCACCTACGAGCATCTTCTTAATCTCTCTCAGCAATATTTCGGTGGTAAGCGTACCGGTGATTTAATGGCGCGCATTGGTGCTGAAACCGATCGTATTAACCTTTTCCTTTCATTGCACTTACTTGATTTTGCTACCGATGTGATCATGATTGCGATGACAGCGATGATTCTGGTGTCAATCAATCCCTGGCTGGCTCTGGTGACACTGGTGCCACTGCCGATCATTGCATGGCTGATTCACCTGGTTCGTGACCGGCTGCGAATCGGCTTTGAGAAAGTTGATCGCATCTGGGCTGAAGTAAACAATGTACTTGCAGATACTATCCCGGGTATTCGGGTAGTTAAGGCATTTGCCCAGGAGAAAAGGGAATCGGCGCGTTTTCATGCCGCCAACCAACGGAATTTGCAGATCAATGATCGGGTAAACAGGATTTGGTCATTATTTACCCCGACGGTGATACTACTGACCGAAGTTGGTTTACTGATCGTATGGATATTTGGCATTTGGCAGATATCGAAAGATGAAATCACGGTCGGTGTGCTGACAGCCTTTCTCGCGTATATCGGTCGTTTTTACCTTCGGCTCGATTCGATGAGTCGTATTGTTTCCATCACACAAAAAGCAGCTGCGGGAACCAAACGTATTTTTGATATTCTGGATCATGTTTCCAGTGTTCCAGAGTCATCTAACCCTGTGCATTTACCGACTGTGCACGGTCAGATTGAATTGCGTAATGTCGGTTTCCGGTATGGGACACGCAGCGTCACACGCGACATTAACTTGCTGATCAAACCTGGTGAAATGGTTGGTCTGGTTGGGCACAGTGGCTCGGGAAAGAGCACACTGGTGAATTTAATCTGCCGTTTTTATGATGTCACGGAAGGAATAATTCTGGTGGATGGGCATGATATACGTTCGTTACCGATTGCTGAATATCGCAAGCATATTGGCCTGGTGCTTCAGGAGCCTTTTCTGTTTTATGGCACCATTGCAGAAAACATTGCCTACGGTAAACCGGGTGCAGCGCGCTCGGAAATTGTTGCAGCCGCTCGGGCTGCGCATGCGCATGAATTTATTCTGCGTCTGCCCCATGGGTATGATTCGCTGGTCGGTGAACGTGGGCAAGCGCTTTCGGGTGGTGAGCGCCAGCGTATTTCAATCGCGCGTGCCTTATTGATTAATCCGCGTATTCTGATTCTGGACGAGGCGACTTCTTCGGTGGATACCACGACTGAAAAAGACATTCAGAAGGCACTGGACAATCTGGTGCGCGGACGTACCACGATTGCTATTGCACATCGCTTATCAACTCTGCGCGAAGCCAGTCGGTTGATTGTTCTTGATCGCGGCAAAATCGTCGAGATTGGAAGTCACGCAGAATTGATGGCGCGAGAGGGTTATTATTACCGCCTGTATCAAGCTCAGGCGCGTAATGTGGATACTGAAGACCGATCGTTTGTCGTTCCCATTGTGGAACATAGCGCTGCAGGAGAGTTGAAATGAGCAACGCACCAGAATACCACTTGCACCGGAATGCTTATGGACGGATGGTTTTTACGGATCGATTCGGTTCAGCGCAGGAAGGTATAGTGCCAGTGCGATCTTTCCCGATTACTAATCCGGATCAGGGCATTTCCCTGATTGACCCGCATGGTCATGAATTGGTCTGGATAGAGCGATTGGCTGATTTACCAGAAGATTATCGCTTACTCATTGAAGCGGAACTTGCGAGTCGTGAATTTATGCCAGAGATAAGGCGTTTGCTCAGAGTTTCCAGTTTTATCACACCGAGTACTTGGCAAGTTGAAACGGATCGTGGAGAAGTTTCTTTTATCCTTAAAGGTGAAGAGGATATTCGCCGTCTGACTACAACATCACTGATGATTACAGATAGTCATGGTATTCATTTTCTAATTCGTGATCGTTTAACGCTTGACCGTCATAGCCGCAAGTTGCTAGATCATTTTCTTTGATGTGTTTGAGCATTATTTTGCTCTTCTTGTAAACCAATTAGGTTTGCACAGCGTTAAATCCTCATATCTTCCATTTCATTCAAATGTATGTCTAACTTAAATTCAAGCAGTATAAAAGATATCAAATTTATTGAAATCAAGCACTTGAATGGTCCTAATAGGTGGACTTACTATCCTGCCCTCGAGGCAACTGTTGATATTGGAGAACTTGAGGATTTTCCTTCAGATAAGATTCCAAGCTTTTATGAGCGTTTATCAGAATGGCTTCCATCCTTGATCGAACATCGCTGTAGCTATGAAGAGCGTGGCGGTTTCTTGCGGCGGGTGAAGGAAGGTACCTGGCCTTGTCATATTCTTGAACATGTGACATTGGAATTACAGAACATAGCCGGGATGCGTGGTGGCTTTGGCAGGGCTCGTGAAACCTCGGTACGTGGCGTATATAAAGTTGCAGTTAGCGCCTGGCATGCGGAAATTACACGAGCTGCCATGTACTTAGCGCGTGAACTGATATTGGCAG
The DNA here is from genome assembly GCF_900112825.1 of Nitrosomonas sp. Nm166. Lineage (GTDB taxonomy): Bacteria > Pseudomonadota > Gammaproteobacteria > Burkholderiales > Nitrosomonadaceae > Nitrosomonas. The sequence continues at coordinate 11,637 of NZ_FONE01000016.1, forward strand.
CGATGAATTTCCAGCAATCTCCCCACCCATTCTATGATGTCGATAGTGCTATCAAACATCTGCGGGATCTGGTGGATTCACTATGGCTTGGCCCTTCTACGGCGTGTATCGTGGATGCTGCGGTAGCGCGCAATATCCCAACTATTCGGATTATTGGTAAAGGCAATCTTGTACAACTTGGATACGGCGCTCGCTGCCGGCACATCTGGACCGCTGAAACCGATCGCACACCGGCTATTGCGGAGAGCATTTCCCGTGATAAGGATTTGACCAAAGCCCTGCTGCAATCTTGCGGTGTTCCTGTTCCGGAAGGACATATCGTTGAGAGTGCCGAAGCTGCCTGGGAAGCCGCTAATGATATCGGGATGCCGGTTGTCGTAAAGCCTTGTGACGGAAACCATGGACGCGGTGTTTTCATCGAATTAAGCCGCCGGGAAGAAATTGAATCGGCTTATCACATCGCGCTGGAAGAAGGCACGGGTGTATTGGTTGAACGTTATATTGCAGGTACTGAACACCGCTTATTAATCGTGGGCGGACGGCTCATAGCCGCAACTCGTGGTGATTCGGTATCCGTCATCGGAGACGGTGCGTCAACCATCACTGAATTAATTGAGTCTCAGATTAACTCTGATCCGCGGCGTGGAACGACTGAAAATCATCCTTTGAATTTGATACGTCTGGACAGTGCAGCGCAAATGGAAATTGCTCATCAGGGGTATCAAAGTGACTCGATCGTTCCAGCCGGCATCAAGGTTTTGATCCAGCGTAACGGTAATCATGCATTTGATGTAACGGATCAAGTTCACCCTGCCACTGCATCGATTGCATCACTGGCTGCTCGTGTTATTGGGCTCGATATTGCGGGTATTGATTTGGTAACGAGCGACATTTCTCGTCCTTTGAGTGAGCAAGGGGGTGCAATTGTTGAAGTCAATGCAGGCCCAAGTTTGCTGATGCATATCAAGCCAGCAGTTGGTGCTCCCCGACCAGTCGGTGAAGCAATAGTCGATCATTTATTTCCGAATCAAGATAACGGTTGTATTCCTATTGTAGGAATTACGGGTACTTATGGCAAAACCACAGTTGCTTATCTTGTCTCCAAGTTACTGATCCTTTCAAGTAAAAAAACTGGATTGGCATGTAGTGATGGGCTTTATCTGGATTACAGGAAAATTGACAGCAACGATAGTGCAAACTGGGCAGCGGCGAATCGTGTATTGATGAATCCAACCGTAGAAGCTGCAGTATTTGAGAATGGTTTTGATGTGCTACTGAATGAGGGATTGGCTTATGATAGCTGTCAAGTTGGTGTCGTTACGAACGTCGACCCGGCGCATCACTTTGGTCGCGATGGTATTGAAACACTTAAGCAAGTTTTTGACGTGCTTCGTACTCAAGTCGATGTAGTGGCCCCTACGGCTGCAGTTATTGATAATGTGGAGAAGGATGTAGAGCTGCCAATCAGCGCAGCGGTACTCAATGCCAAGGAAGAAATGTTGATTGAGATGGCTGAATTATGTCACGGTGAGGTTATTTTCTTCAGCACTGAGCCCGATTTGGCTGTGATCACTCAGCATTGCACTCATGGAACGGGCTCTACGCAGGGTAAGCGTGCTGTAATCTTGCGCAATGATTTAATCACATTGGTTGCTGATTCTTTTGAACTGCCTTTGATAAAACTAACGGAAATATCTTCAGATACTGGCGTGTATAGCATTCAAGATATAGAAAATGTATTGGCCGCCGTCGGAACTGCATGGGCACTCGGCATTGAACCTGAGCTCATACAGACTGGTATCAAGACTTTTGGCTTCAGTCAAAAAGAATATAAACCCGAAAATCAGAATCTTCCTACCGGTTTACAAACTCAAGGAATTAAATTATGAAAGTATTGCGTATTCGAGCATTGCGTGGACCTAATTTATGGAGCCAACATACTTCTATTGAAGCTACTATTTTGTGTAATGAATCAGAGAATAACATTAATAATCTATCTGGTTTTGAGGCAAAATTGCGTAGCCATTTTCCAGAAATTTCTCTACCTCAGCATGCTGGCCATCATGAGGTAATCACTGTGGCCCATGTGCTTGAACTGGTTGCTCTTGGCTTACAAGTTCAAGCGGGCTGCCCAGTAACTTTTAGCCATACTGCTAAAGCACCAGAGGTCAATACCTATCGTGTTATTGTCGAGTACAGCGAAGAAAAAGTCGGCAGGCTTGCTTTTGAATTGGCGCAGACGCTTTGCAATGCTGCTATTGACGATGCTGTTTTTGATTTAAATGGTGCTTTGCTTCGTTTGCGCGAGCTCAATGAAGATATCCGCCTCGGACCGAGCACGCGTGCTATTGTTCAAGCTGCAATTGCTCGTGGCATTCCTTTTCGTCGCTTGACTGAAGGCAGTTTGGTACAGTTTGGTTGGGGTAGCAAGCAGCGTCGAATTCAAGCTTCGGAGAGTGATATGACTAGTGCTGTTGCGGAATCTATTGTTCAGGATAAGGAGTTGACTAAAACGTTGTTGCATGCAGCAGGTATCCCTGTTCCACTCGGCCGAAATGTAAAGAATGCTGACGATGCCTGGGCGGCAGCATGCGAAATAGGTACCCCAGTAGTTATAAAACCACAAGATAGTAATCAAGGTAAAGGTGTAACGGTTAATCTTGCGAACATAGAAGAAGTGAAAGCTGCCTATACAATTGCGACTGAATTTAGCAATAGTGTCTTGGTTGAGCGATATATTCCAGGACATGATTATCGAATGCTGGTTGTTGGAAGCAAGCTGGTTGCCGCTGCACGCCGTGATCCGCCACAAGTGATTGGTGACGGTATCAGCAGCATTCGTCAATTGGTGGAACAAATTAATCGTGATCCAAGGCGAGGCGAGGGACATGTTGCTTCATTGACTAAAATCCATTTGGATGAGATTTCTTTATCGCATCTGGCTACGCAGGGGTTAACAGCTGACTCAATTCCTGCCAAGGGAGTACATGTCGTTTTACGCAATAACGCCAATTTGTCAACAGGGGGTACAGCCACTGATGTAACGGATGATGTTCATCCTGAACTGGCAGAGCGTGTAATTGCAGCTGCACAAGTGGTGGGTCTGGATATTTGTGGTGTCGACGTTGTTTGCGAGAGTGTGATGCATTCACTAGAAGAACAAGGTGGTGGTATTATCGAAGTAAATGCTGCACCGGGTTTGCGCATGCATTTACAACCTTCTTTCGGCAAGCCACGCGCCGTAGGCGAAGCTATTGTTGATAACATGTTTGCTGAAGGGGATGATGCGCGCATTCCGGTAATTTCAGTAACCGGTACGAATGGTAAGACGACAGCCACTCGCTTAATTGCTAATATATTGAAAAAAGCTAACAAGCGTATAGGCGTTGCGTGTACGGATGGTGTTTATATTGATGGGCAATGCATAGATACCGGAGATTGTAGTGGTCCTAGAAGCGCTAGAAATATTCTTTTTCATCCGGATGTAGATGCTGCTGTCTTAGAAACTGCTCGTGGTGGATTGCTGCGCGAGGGTTTGGGTTTTGACCATTGCCATGTTGCCGTAGTGACCAATATCGGTATGGGAGATCATCTGGGTTTGGCCTATGTCAATACGGTAGAGGAGCTGGCTGCAGTTAAACGAATTGTAGTGCAGAATGTAACACCTGAAACAGGATTTGCTGTGCTTAATGCGGCTGATCCACTGGTTGCCCGTATGGCTGATCATTGTCCCGGTTCAGTTATTTTCTTTGCACGCGATAGTCACCACCCGGTATTGGCGACGCATCGTGCACAGCGTAAACGAGTAATCTATGTGGAAAATCGTTGTATTGTTGCTTTAGGGGAAGCCGGTGAATATCAGATACCGTTAAATGAAATTCCATTAACGAAGAATGGAAGTATTAATTTCCAGGTAGAAAATACAATGGCTGCTATCGGGGCTGGTTGGGCGCTGGGTTTGGATTGGGCAGTTATTCGTGCTGGTTTAACGAGTTTTGTAAATGATATGCAAACAGCACCAGGTCGCTTTAATCTGTTCAATTATCGAAATGCTACTTTAATCGCTGATTATGGCCATAACCCAGATGCTATACAAGCCCTGGTCAGTGCCATTGATAATATTCCATCGAAGAAACGTTCAGTGGTGATTAGCGCTGCGGGTGATCGGCGAGATGAAGATATTCGTCAACAAACCAGAATTCTTGGAGATGCATTCGATGAAGTTGTACTTTATCAAGATCAATGTCAACGGGGGCGTGCGGACGGGGAAGTATTGACTTTATTGCGAGAAGGCTTGGGTAATGCCAAACGCACTCAAAAGATAAGCGAAATTGTCGGGGAGGCGATTGCAATTGATGCAGCGCTATCCAATATAGAAGATGGTGAGTTATGCCTTATTTTGGTTGATCAGGTTGAACAATCACTCGGTCAAATCAGCAATCGTATTGCATTGGCTGATTACAAACCATTTTAATGCTGAAATGTTAATTATAGATTACAGAAGGTGAGCTTAAATGTCACATCACCTTCGTAAGTTTTATTTCTTTGTCCTGATAGTGAAGGAATAAAGCGAATATTTAATGCATACTTATTCGCGCTAATTTCAGGCACACAGGGCAAGTCGTTGCTCAAAGTAAGTCTTAACATATGTGCTGCATATTCTGATCCCGTCTGCTGGAAAACACCTTGATTGGCTACGGCTTGTAAAGTTCTTCCGCTTTTTCTTAATAGGAAAAGCACAATTCCAAAGGCATTGCGTACTGGTTGAAACGGCGTTAGCCATTCATTAATGTCGGTATGACGCTGAGCAGGATCTAAATTCAGCCAATAATGATAGGAAGGTAAATCAAATGCACAGCAACCACCAGGAATTCCAATTCGCTGTTTGATAGCCATGAGCCATTCGTTTTCCCGTAAATGTTCGCCAACTTTTCCAGGTAAGTCTAACATCTCTCTAAAAGTGATTTTTATGCTATTGAGCACATCATTGAGTGCTGTTTCAGAAACATTCGGATTTTTTCGTAACGCCTCGAGTATCTGTTTTTGTCGCTCAAGTTCTTGTAATAAGTCTGATTTAATGTCAGCACGACTGGTGATTTCAAGTACCTCGAACAGCGCAGTGAGCGTAGCATGATGCTCATGAGCGGTGTTCTTATTTGAAAAAAAATCGATTTTATTAAATAAATCTTCTAACCGTAGCAAGGTACGGATACGCTCGTTAAGTGGGTGTTCGTAGCAAATCACCATAGTATGCATTCACAAGGAAAATTAGAAGAATAGAATCTTGCACGAAGCGGGATTATTTCACAAATAAAAATTAAAACCTTTTTCAAATAATTTGGGCGGTAAATTTTTTTAGTTTTTTAAGCTTGAAGTCTCTCTCTTTGAGAGAGTCAGGTATTTATGGTGTAGGTGGAGTATTTGTGCTTTTAGTTGATCAATGTCTTGATTATTAATAATAATATCATCTGCTTTCTGTAAGCGGATTCTTCGTGGAATCTGCGCTGCTATAATAGCTTTTACCATTTGTTCTGATAATTGACTACGCGTCATGGTGCGTGAAAGCTGCTGTTGCTCATCGCAATCAATGACTAAAATGCGCTGAATGATATCGTTATAATCGTTTGTTTCGAGCAGTAACGGCACAGCGATGATAATGTAGAGGGAGCGGGTCTGTTTAATTTGAAGCGACGTTTCTTTAAGAATAAGTGGGTGAAGGATTTTTTCAAGCTTGAGTCGTGCATCACTGTCTGAAAAGATCAGGTTCCGCATTTTATTTCTATCCAGTGCATTATCGGCAGTAACAAAAGCATTCCCGAAGGTATCTCGTATCATAGAAATGGCTGATCCACCTGATTGAGTTAATTTTTGAGCAATGAGATCGGTATCAATCACATCAATACCAAAATCAGAGAAGAATCGGCTGGCGCTTGATTTTCCGCAACCGATCCCCCCCGTGAGTCCCACAATAAAAGTCATGAATTAAAATAATCCAAAATAAGCATGATTCAGCTTTTCACCCCAAAATAGAGCAATAAGTGCTCCACCTACCAAGTAGGGACCAAACGAAATTGGGATATTTTTTTTGAGCTTGGCGGCAATGATGAGTCCGATACCCACCCCAGCCCCAACCAATGACGAAAAAAGAATAATCAACGGAAGCATATTCCATCCTAGCCATGCACCGATTGCAGATAGTAATTTAAAATCACCATATCCCATCCCTTCTTTTCCAGTGATTAGTTTAAAGCCCCAGTAAACTAGCCACAAGAAAAGATAGCCCGCTGCAGCACCAATAATTGCAGAATGGCTGTCAGTAAAGCCATGGCTGCTCATATTGATGAGTAAGCCTACCCATAGCAGAGGCAATGTTATATCATCAGGCAACAGTTGTGTGTTTAGGTCAATAACCGCCAGCGCAATTAACGCCCATACAAAAATTAGTGCTGCAATCGTGATCAAGCTAACGCCAAAATGCCAAGCGACAAAACCACTCATGCATGCTGTTATCACCTCTACAGCAGGATAGCGCAGAGAAATAGGCGTGTCACACTGAGAGCAACGTCCTCGTAAAGCAAGATAGCTAAGGATTGGAATATTTTCTAATATAGTTATTTGATGATCACAATGGATGCATGCGGAACGCGGAGTAATAAGATTAAATGTAGGTTGTTGTTCAACGGTTTCTCCACGTAACTCTGCGCATTGTTGTAACCAACTTCTTTTCATCATTTCGGGCAGGCGATATATCACAACATTTAGGAAACTACCGATCATTAAACCAACAAAGGTAATCAGACAAATAAAAAAAGAGGGTGTGTCTTGCAGGATGAATATGAACGACATGGGTAGATATTCGAGTTTGTAAAAGATCCTGAAAAGTTGAATTTAACTAACAACCATACCCATTTTAAAGATAGGTAGATACATTGCAATGACCATACCACCAATGAGCGTCCCTAATACAACCATGATCATTGGTTCCATCAGACTTGAAAGTGCAGCGACGGCGTCATCCACTTCTGCCTCGTAGAAATCGGCAATCTTGCCAAGCATAAAATCAAGTGAGCCAGATTCTTCCCCAATGGCAACCATTTGAATAGCCATATTGGGAAACACCTGGGTGCTGGTCATGGAAGACATTAAGCTATTGCCTGTGCTGACCTCAATCTGAATGTTTTTCGTAGCTTCGTAATAGATATAATTTCCTGCCGCGCCGGCAACAGAATCCAATGATTCTACCAGCGGTACACCTGCGGCGAACATAGTTGAAAGTGTGCGGGACCAGCGTGCAACTGTGGCTTTACGAATCACTTCTCCGAAAATAGGAAGCTTGAGTATCAGTCGGTCCATGACGCGCTGCATTGCAATTGAGCGCTTCCAAGTACAGAGAAAGGCATAGATTCCACCGCACAGGATCCCTAAAATGGCCCACCAATAAGCTACGAAGTAGTCTGAAATGGCCATAACCAAAAGTGTCGGAGCAGGTAGCTCAGCACCAAATCCTTCAAATAGATTCTTAAAGGCAGGGATTACAAAAATCATAATGATTGCGGTAATGATAAAAGCAACCACTATAATTGAGATAGGGTAAAAAAGTGCAGATTTGATTTTTCCTTTAATAGCTTGAATTTTCTCTTTGTAAGTCGCTAAACGATCAAGTAGATTATCTAAAATACCTGCAGCTTCTCCTGCTCGAACCAGATTGCAGAATAGCGCATCAAAATAAAGTGGGTGTTTGCGAAACGCATCTGATAAATTGCTGCCAGTTTCTACGTCGGCTTTGATATCCATCAGTAACTTGCCTGCCGCACGGTTGCTGTGCCCCTTGCCAACAATATCAAACGCTTGTAACAGTGGTACGCCAGACTTCATCATGGTGGCCAGTTGACGTGTAAATAACGTAATATCTTTGTCGGTAATTTTGCCACTGGATTGAGTTTTATTTATTTTGGTGACCTTAATACCTTGCCGGCGAAGTGTGGAAGTAACGATAACTGTTCCGGCAGCACGCATTTCACCTTTTACTTGTTTGCCGGTTTTATCCTTGCCTTCCCAAGCGAAATTAATTTCTTTAGGTTTTTTTTTGCTATGTGCTGTCACAGTTGCCATAATGGATTGGCTCTAAACATTAATAAAATCAATAAATTGGAAGAAACCACAAAATTTGCTGTGGTAATTGTTAATAGCAAGGTTTAAATTGAGGTTGTGTAAAGCTAACGGCACAGTTTTGTAAATTCTTAGCGCGAATTATCAAAAAAGTGAAATTTGCATAGGCTGGTTTTCAGATTTTATGGATTCTTGGTAAGAGCTTTAATACCCTGCAAAACGGTTGGATATCGTAAACGGATATGTAATTCTTTTTTCATGCGCGAATTTTTAAGTCGTCTGGACTCCTTCATGAAAGAAAACATACCGGGAGAGATACATTCTTTAGCCTGACTGCGGGATATACGGGGGGAGCGGGAAAGACCAAAATGATCTGCTATGAGATCAAAATATTCTCCCATCTTTAAATGGGAATCATCACAGGCATGGTAGATTCTACATGGTTTTGCATGTTGCAATGCAGCACAAATTATTTGTGCAAGATCATCAGCATGGATATGATTGGTATAACTGTCTTCGGCTTCTACTAATACCGGATGACCTTCTCGAAGGCGTGTTAACGGCAATCTGTCTGCCGCATAAATTCCAGGGACTCGTAAAATGGAAGCAGAAATATGATTGCGTTTTCCCCAATCCCGTATCTGTTTCTCAGCATCGAGACGACGAATTGCTCGATCATTTTCCGGATGAACAGGCCGTGTTTCATCAATTAGTGCACCGTTACAATTTCCATACACTCCACTGGTACTGATATAGATAAGCCGTTGTGGTAAAATCTTTGCGTGTTTCTTTGTTCGGCTGGTTAAGGCGGACAATAAATGAGCGGTTCTGTAATCGTGTAGCCCTTGATTGGGTGGAGGGGCCAAGTGTATGACTAGTTGTGCAATTCCAGCGAGCTTTTCAAGATCATCCGGATAATCTAAGTTTCCGTATATTGGGATAATACGATGTAATCGTAAATGATCAGAGTTGCTTACATTACGATATAAACCGAAAATTCGGTAATGTTTTTGTAATAATGTTGCTACTCGGAGAGCAATATCACCACAGCCGGCAATTAGCAGTGTTTTTTTCATATAAACTATTTACCTGTTTCTGACTATTATATTTTTTATTTGTCTGCTGCTCAATGTCGCATCAAGTCATTATTCAGCCCAGTGGGCATGTTCTGAAAGTGGAATCCGGTGAAACTATTCTTGAAGCAGCTTTACGCGAGGGCTTCTCGCTGCCTTACGGCTGTCGCAATGGTTCATGTGGTATCTGTAAAGGTAAAATCTTAGAGGGTACGGTAGATTACGGGCATCATAATGAAGAAACCTTGACTGAAGAAGAAAAACAAGCGGGTAAGGTCTTATTTTGTTGTGCTTCTCCATTATCTGATCTTGTCATTGAATGTCATGAAATTAGCGCTACCAAGGATATAGAAATTAAAACCTTACCGTGTCGTGTGCATAAACTTGAGCTTGTTGCACCTAATGTGATGATTATTTCTTTAAAGCTTCCCACCAATCAGCGACTGCAGTTTCTTGCAGGTCAATATATCGATATCCTGCTCAAGGATGGGAAGCGCCGAAGTTTTTCTTTGGCAAATGCACCGCATGATGACGAGTTTCTACAATTGCATGCGCGTAATTATCCAGGAGGGACCTTTGCTGAGTATGTGTTTATGCATATGAAAGTTAAAGATATGCTTCGTTTTACAGGGCCGCTGGGTTCCTTTTTTTTACGTGATGCACCCGAAGATGTTCCAATTATCTTTCTAGCAAGTGGTACGGGGTTTGCACCGATCAAAAGTATTCTTGAGCATGTTTTTTTTCAAGAGAGTAGTCGGAGCAGCAAAAGAAAAATGATTCTTTACTGGGGAGCTCGTACAAGAGCTGATTTATATCTACCTGATTTACCAGCTAAATGGCAACAAGAACATGAAAATTTTACCTTTGTTCCGGTATTGTCTGAACCATTACTCACTGACAACTGGGAAGGGAGAACAGGTTTAGTGCATCAAGCCGTTTTACAAGATTACCCTAGCTTGGAAACACATCAGGTATATGCTTGCGGTTCTCCTGGTATGGTAAAGGCTGCCTATTATGACTTTACCAATCAGTGTAATTTACCAAGAGATGCATTTTTCTCTGATGTGTTTACGCCTTCAACCAGCAATCCCTAGCTACACAAAAATTGCAATTAACTTAATTGCTTAAGTGTCAATTCAAGCCCTTTATGATAATGATCCATGGCTAATTCATGCTTACCTAATTTTTCGTTTAATTGCGCTAATGCAAAATGGGCTTTATGTCCAGATTCTACAGACAAACTGGCCTCTAAATAATTTTGTGCTTTACCCCAAAGCTCGCAATGTGTACATAGCTTGCCTAATGTGAGCAATAACTGCGCATTGTTGGGTTGTGATTTAAGCCAAACTTCGGCACATTCAATTTGCCTGTGTACATGATAACCCAGGCATTCTGCATAAAGCTCGATTAATTCGTTATCCCATGTAATGGGAACATTTTGCTCAATGATCTGATGCGCCGTATTGCAGTTACCCAAAGCAATATATGCCCGTGTGGCTGCGACAGCTAATTTACTATCCATTTTTTCCAAAGGAGAGATGTTTTGCCAATACTGATTCAGTGAATGGGGATCTGAAGCCTTGCTTCTGATATTTTCCATTTGTGCATCATGTCTCAGTTTTTTGACCAATGCTTTATTAGTAGATTGGCGCTTTGCAAGGACATCAGTTAGTTCTAGGACTGCATCCCAATTTTGGGCCTGCTGTTGAGCTTTCAGCTCGAGTTGTAATGCGGCGGAAGGCTGTAATCCTCCCTTTGCATATAATGAGTGTAAGGTTTCAAGTGCTTCTTGAGAATGACTACCATTCAGCAAAAAATCAGCCTTGGCCATGAGAGGCAAGGATTTTTCATCCGGGGCTTTATTTATTGCCGTGGCGAGATACTGATCGCGAGCTGCAATTTCATCAAGCTCATTCGCTGAGCGAGCTGCGATAACTGCACTGATTGCAGTAACGATAGATGAGTCGCTCAATTTTAAAGCGATGGAAGCATTTTTCCTGGCTTTAACATAGTCGCCCTCAAAGTAAGCTTTTAGTCCAGATAACAGCATTTCATCTGTTTTTTTATGGCGATGTCGCTGGCTGAATCCAAAGATTCCCAAAATAAATCGCACCAGCAGGTAAAAAATAAAAAATGCTACGATTAACCCAATGATAAAGTAATCCAGGGGCAAATCGAGTTGATAGGGCGGCATTACCAATAAAGCATGGCCCGTCGTATATTTTGCAGCAAGTGTTACAGCTACAGCAGCAGCAAAGAGTGCTAATAGCCAGAGTATCAGTTTCATATGTTCTCCTTGTAACGGTAGAATCGATAAGGGTTAGTATTAAAACGTAGATAATAAATTATATAAGTACTAATTATGATGGGTAGAAGCGATGGGGTGGAGCGTCCTGCTCTAGCTTTGTTCTGAGCGCTTTCTTCCATATTTTCCTTAACACTATATATTTCTGATTACGAATTAAAGTATCCCTGCAGGCTTTTTAGCAAACCTTCATCTCCAGTAGAAGGTGCTTTCACAATTTTCTCCAACCCAAGATTTTTGGCCGTTTGAGCAATACGTTCGTGAACTGTGAAAACTGGGGTCAATTTCAGCAATTGTTGGCCAAGCTCACCTATTATGTCAAATAAATTATGTAATCCTTCGCTACTGGTAATGATCACAGCGTGTATTTCACCTTGTGACCAAGCGGTTAATAATGAGGCTATATCCACATTTGGTTTTTTACGTTGGTAGCATTCTGCATATTCAAGAATTGCACCACGCTGCATGAGCGTGTCGCCTAGCAATTGCCGGCCGCCATTACCACGAAAGATAACAACATGCTTACCGGCCATGTGCTGCAGCTCTTTACGCTTGAGTAATGCTTCGCTATCAAAATGCTCAGTTGGAACTAGCACCTTATCGACACCGTAGTTTTTGAGCGTATCTGCACTGCCTTTTCCGACGACGGCAATTTTCAGATGAGGAGGTAATGAGCGTTGCTTGACTATCAGACTCATCGCTTTATTGACAGCATTGGGGCTTACAAAGATCGCCCAATCAAATTCGTCTAAGCGATTGATTAAGTTTAGCAAGGGAGTTAAATCTTTTATATCAGTTACTTCCAATACAGGAAACAGGATGGGATTGCCGCCAGCAGCGCGAATGCCATTTGCAAGAAATGCAGACTGATGTGCTGGACGAGTAACCAGAATATTAATACCCGTGAGTGACTGGCTTGTTGGCAATGCTATTTCCAGCCATCAGCAGGGGCTAAGCTTGCCAAGATTTCATCAGCACCTTGGGTAATTAGCCGGTGAGCCAATTGGTGTCCCATCGTAATGCCAGTGTCTGGCTTGCCATGTAACGCATCACTGACAATGCGCCTGCCGTCGGGCTGGGCGACGAACCCACGTAGTTGAAGTGTGCCGTTGATAATTTCGGCAAAAGCTCCCAGCGGTACCTGACAACTGCCGCCTAATACGCGGCTCATGGCCCGTTCTGCTTCTACACAATAAGCAGTTTCCTGGTGATGTAGCGGCTGCAGAAGTTTTACCAAGTCTGTACGATCAGCTCGGCATTCGATTCCCAAAGCTCCTTGTCCTACTGCAGGTAAGCTTTGCTCGGGACTCAGCAGTGCGGTGATGCGAGCGGATAACTCAAGCCGCTTTAAACCGGCCGCAGCTAAAATGATTGCTGTAAATTGCCCCTCATCGAGTTTACGTAATCGGGTCTGTACATTGCCACGCAGCGGTTGTACCTGGAGATGCGGGAATTGCGCGCGCAATTGGCTTTCACGTCGCAAACTGGATGTGCCAACAACGCTGCCTTCGGGTAATGCGTCTAGGCTGTTGTGCTGATTGGAAACAAAAGCATCACGGGGATCTTCCCGTTCAGTAATCGCTGCAAGCTTGAATCCTTCTGGTACATCCATCGGCATATCTTTCATCGAATGTACAGCGATATCTGCCCGGCCATCCTCCAAGGCTTGCTCTAATTCTTTGATGAATAACCCCTTTCCTCCAATTTTTGATAAAGATTGATCCAGGATCTGGTCACCGCGCGTTGTCATGCCGAGTATGCTGATTTCAGTTTGCGGGTATAATTCACCTAGACATTTCTGAATAAACGTGGCTTGCCACATCGCAAGTAAGCTTTCTCGTGATGCAATGACAATTTTTTGAGGAAATAATGGATTGGGCATTAAATAATATAAAATGAAAAAATTACAAAAAATTCTTAAAAGCAATTATTTTAGCATGGTCGATACTGACTTGGCTTGTTACAAGTGCGTGTTGGATGCATTTTTAATCGTGAGTATGGACTGCAATGAACGCTGCTGATTCAGTGAAGAATGTTGCCAAAAATAAGTTGGTGCATGATAAAGATTTGCCATTGCGTGAAGATATTCGTTTTCTAGGGCGTATGTTGGGTGATACGTTACGTGAGCAGGAGGGAGATAACGCTTTTGAGCTGGTTGAAAATATACGCCAGACTGCAATTCGCTTTCATCGGGATCAAGATCCAACAGCACGCGATGAGCTCGATACGATACTCAACCAGTTAAGTGATAAAGACTCACTGCCTGTTGTTCGCGCATTCAGTTATTTTTCTTTACTTTCGAATATTGCTGAGGATGTTCATCATAACCGGCGCCGACGTGCGCACCTTCGTGCAGGATCTCCGCCTCAGGCGGGTAGTGTCACGCTAGCCTTGGAACGCGTGCTGGAGGGCAGGAAAGATGTTGCCGTTATTTTGGCTGACTTTTTTAATAGAGCGGTTATCTCGCCGGTTTTGACAGCGCATCCCACAGAAGTTCAACGAAGAAGTATTCTCGATTGTCAATTGACTATTGAACGTTTACTGAAAGAACGTGCACGTACTGAACTGACACCTAATGAAATGCGCCATAATGAGGAAGGCCTGCGCGCTACCATTCAAATTTTGTGGCAGACTCGCATGTTACGTCCAACCCGTCTGACTGTATATGATGAGATTGAAAATGGCTTGGCTTACTATAGTTATACTTTCCTGACGGAGATTCCTTATATCTATGCAAAAATAGAAGATTTGCTTGAGCGTCGTTTGGGTAACGATGCGCCGTATGTGACTTCTTTCTTGCGTATTGGTAGTTGGATTGGCGGTGATCGTGATGGTAATCCCTTTGTTACGCATGAAGCGATGCTGCATGCTGTCGAACGCCAGTCGTCGCTGGCTTTAGATTATTACCTGGGCGAGGTCAATAAAATCGGTCGTACAATGAGTTTCACTGAACGTTTGGTGAAAGTCAGCGATGAAGTAAGAGAATTGGCGATAGCTTCTCCGGACATTCCAAACCGTTCTGACGAGCCATACCGGCGAATCTTTCTCAGTATAGGAAGACGTCTGATTGCAACATGTCAGCATTTAGGTCATCCAATTACGCAACAGAATCCGACAGAGGCTGGGAAGCCTTATATGGATAGTACTGAGTTTTTGCATGATCTTGATGTAATTATCCATTCATTAAAACAGCATAAATCTTATTGGGTGGCGCGCGGCGAATTACGCAATCTGCGCCGTGCGGTTGATGTATTTGGCTTTCATCTGGCGCCATTGGACATGCGCCAGCACAGTAAAATACATGAACAAGTAGTGGCCGAGTTATTTGAGCATAACACACATCGTAAAGACTACTTACAATTAACTACCGACGAACGTATCAAATGGCTGCTGGCCGAGATCAGTCAATCGCACCCTTTACTGACTTCCTATACAGACTATTCCGAAACCGCGCAATCCGAGTTACGCATTTTACAATGCGCGGCAGAGATTCAGCGTCGGTTTGGGCGTGCCGCAATGCCCAATTACATCATTTCCATGACCACCGGTATTATCAATATCCTGGAAGTTGCATTGCTGTTGCAGCAAGTGGGCTTATTAGAAGCTGGCGATAGTCCTCAACTGCATCTTAACATTATTCCGTTATTTGAAACGATTGCAGATTTGCGCAGTTGTAGCCTTATTATGGATCAGTTATTTTCACTGCCTTATTATCGCAAGCTACTGAATTCTCGTGGTAATGTACAGGAAGTCATGCTTGGCTATTCCGACAGTAACAAAGATGGCGGTTTTATTACGTCTAATTGGGAGATTTATAAGGCTGAAATTGAACTCACTAAAATTTTTGCCAGGCATCAAGTAGGGTTACGCTTGTTTCACGGTCGTGGTGGTACCGTCGGGCGGGGTGGCGGTCCCAGTTACCAAAGTATCTTGGCGCAACCGCCAGGCAGTGTTAACGGTCAAATACGCGTAACAGAACAAGGTGAGGTCATCAGCAGCAAATATGCGGAACCTGAAATAGGGCGACGAAATCTTGAAACATTGGTGGCGGCGACAATGGAAGCAACGTTGCTGAGCCATGATTCGATTGGTGCAAATGCCGACCGTTATTATTCTGCGATGGAAAAGCTTGCGGCTGCTTCTTTTGCAGCTTATCGCAATTTGGTCTACGAAACCCCGGGATTCAAAAATTTCTTTCTGCAATCTACGCCTATTCGGGAAATGGCAGGATTGCATATAGGCAGTCGGCCGCCATCACGCAAAAATTCCGATGCGATTGAGGATTTGCGTGCAATACCTTGGGTGTTTAGCTGGAGCTTAAGCCGTATGATGTTGCCTGGTTGGTATGGTTTTGGCCATGCGGTAGAAGCTTTTGTTCAGCATGAGCATCAGGCTGGACAGGGATTGGAATTATTGCAGGAGATGTACAAGGAATGGCCCTTTATGCAAACATTATTATCCAATATGGATATGGTGCTGGCTAAGACGGACATGGGCATTGCTTCACGTTATGCAGAATTGGTTGATGACGTTGCGTTGCGTGAGCAGATTTTTGGACGTATTCAGGAAGAACGGGAAAGAAGCCAAAAATGGCTGTTTGCCGTAACTGGCCATACTGAGCTACTGCAAGATAATCCGACGTTAGCACGGAGTATTCGGAACAGAACGCCGTATATTGATCCGCTCAATCACCTGCAGGTGGAACTGCTGCGCCGTTACCGCTCTGGTGAGGATAGTGAGGAAGTGAAGCGTTCCATCCATCTTACAATCAATGGGGTGACAGCTGGGTTGCGCAATAGTGGTTAGTAAAAATATTATTTAATATTGCTCTTGAAGAGCGTGGGGGAGGAGGCTTTAGTGCAAATAAAGCGATTCATACTTATTCTATTCCTATTGTTTGGTTTTTGTTCTCAATGGGCGTGGGCTTTACTGCCAATCCAGCATTGGCAAACATCTTCCGGTGCTCGGGTTTATTTTGTCGAGAATCATGATCTGCCAATGCTCGATATCAGTTTAGAGTTTGCTGCAGGCAGTGGAATGGATATCCCCAGCAAGTCGGGTTGTGCCAATCTGGTCCGGCATTTGCTCAGTTTGGGTGCGGGAGGATTATCTGAGGATCAAATTACTACCGCATTAGCAGATGTTGGGGCGCAGTTACATAGTCATTTTGATCGAGATCGTGCCGGTATCGCTTTGCGCACCTTAAGTAGTGAACGAGAGCATAAGCAAGCATTAGATATACTGGCGCGCATCATTCAATATCCTGAGTTTCCTCAGGATGTATTGGCGCGCGAAAAGGCCAGGATTATCTTGAGCATCAAAGAATCAAGTACCAAACCTGATTACATTGTTGAGCGCGAATTGATGAAGATGCTCTATGGGAATCACCCCTATGGATTAAATGATGTGGGTGAGGTGGATACTGTGAATTTATTGCAGCGGGAAGATTTGCTGACTTTTTATCGATCTTACTATGTTGCCAAAAATGCAGTGATAGCCATTATTGGGGATGTGAGCCGGATTGGGGCAGAAGCAATTGCAGAATTTTTAACGATGAATTTGTCTTCTAACCAACAGGCCATTGCAATACCCACAGTGCAAACTCCAACAGCGGAAGTAAAAAAAATTGCTCATCCGGCAACCCAGAGTCATATTCAGTTGGCTTATCCAGGCTTACGCCGGGGTGATCCCGATTATTTTCCGCTTTTAGTTGGTAATCATATATTGGGCGGCGGAGGATTCATCTCGCGCTTGATGGAAGAAGTCCGTCAACAACGGGGTCTGGCTTATAGTGTGCACAGTTTCTTTTCCCCCTATAAAGAACAAGGACCTTTCCAAATAGGCTTGCAGACAAAAAAGGAGCAGTCAGAAGAAGCGCTTGTGCTGACCCAGAAAGTTCTCAAGGATTTCGTTAGCGGCGGTCCGACTGAAGAAGAACTGGTGGCTGCCAAGCAAAATATTATTGGTGGTTTTCCGCTGCGAATTGATAGTAACAGCAAAATATTGAGTTTTCTTTCCCTGATTGGTTTTTATAAATTACCGCTTACTTATTTAACGGACTATTTGATCGCTGTTGAAGCAGTAACCACTGAACAAATCCGGCAAGCATTTCAGCGAAGGATTAAACCGGACGGAATGGTGACTGTTGTTGTGGGTGCGGCGGAATAAAACAAAAATAACTTGTAAATGCATGACCATAGGCCAGGGAAAAGTCCGTATCATTGGCGGTCATTGGCGTAGTCGCCAAATAGTCTTTCCGGATCAACCTGATTTAAGGCCTACTTCGGATAGGATACGAGAAACAGTGTTTAACTGGTTGGGGCAACATTTGGATGGCTTAAGCTGTCTTGATTTATTTGCAGGGAGTGGGGCGCTGGGCTTTGAGGCTGCATCTCGTGGCGCGGGGCAAGTAGTGATGGTGGAAGCAGATGCCAGAGCTTATAAGGCATTACTTGAAAACAAGAAAAAATTGCAGGCAATGCAGGTTGAACTAGTTCTGAGGGATGCGTTGAGTTTCATGCATGCTGATGCGCGGAAATTTGATGTGATTTTTCTTGATCCACCTTATCGCCTCGGATTATTACCAGAATTATTGCTATTGTTACCATCTCATCTTGCAAAAAATGGACTGGTATATACTGAGACGAAAGGTGTCTGGGTTCCAGATAAAAAGTGGCAGGCAAAGCGCAGCGGAAAGGCCGGTGAAGTATATTACCAGCTTTTGGAGATAAGGAATTAATGGATAAGGTGATTTACCCTGGCACATTTGATCCGATCACGCGTGGGCATGAAGATCTTGTTCGACGAGCTTCGCGTTTGTTTGATCAAGTTGTGGTAGCGGTGGCTGTGAGTAGCGGTAAGAAACCATTCTTTACTTTAGACGAAAGAGTGGAACTAGCACAAAAAGTCTTGGCAGATTGTCAGAATGTTAAAATTATGTCGTTTTCTGGTTTATTAATGGATTTCCTGAGACAACAGAATGCGCGAATTATTTTACGTGGATTACGTGCTGCATCTGATTTTGAGTATGAGTTTCAGATGGCAGGTATGAATCGTGGGATGTATCCTGATGTGGAAACCTTATTCATGACGCCATCAGAACAATATATGTTTATTTCCGCAACCATTGTGCGTGAGATTGCATCCCTTAGTGGTAATGTGGATGCTTTTGTACATCCTTTGGTAGCACAGAAATTGCGCGAAAAAATAACAAAATAATTTTGAGAGTATTCAATGGCATTAATTATTACTGACGAATGTATTAACTGTGATGTTTGTGAACCTGAATGCCCGAACGGTGCCATTTCGCAGGGTGAAGAAATTTATGAGATAAATGCGAACTTATGTACGGAATGTGTCGGGCATTATCATGAGCCACAATGTGTGGAAGTGTGTCCGGTCGATTGTATCGTTACTAATCCTGATAGGATTGAGAGTAAGGAGCAGTTACAAGCAAAGTATCAGTCATTGATTGCTGCTAAATAAATGAGCTTTTCTAGCCATAAAACGCCCCATCATCTTATTGCCGTAGGGATTCCATTAAGATTAATCATCGTGATCGCTAAACGATACAGTGATGCTTTGAAATTATTTTCCTGAAAATAAGCCATTATTTAATAAAAGCAATTTTCAATTGCTTACTACTGCGTAATTTTATAGTCAGTTTTCCTCAATTTTCATATGTTCGTCCCGTTAATAAGCAGGCTAACTCAGAGGTTTATTGCCTAAAATTGTGACGTTTTTCCGAACAATTGGTATTCCTGTTTCGCATTGTCACAAAAGGACATCCAATGAATATATTAGAGCTGCTTGCTTTCGTCGTTAAAAACAGTGCCTCAGATTTGCATTTATCTGCAGGTATGCCGCCAATGATCCGAGTACATGGCGAGATTCGGCGTATTAATCTGCCCGAGATGAATCACAAAGAAGTACACAATATGGTGTACGATATCATGAATGACAGCCAGCGAAAATCTTATGAAGAACATTTGGAATGTGATTTTTCGTTTGCTGTTCCAAATCTTGCACGTTTTCGCGTTAATGCGTTCAATACACAACGTGGCGCTGCAGCTGTCATGCGAACGATTCCATCAAAGGTTTTGAGTTTAGAAGATATCAAAGCTCCCAAAATATTTGCTGAAATTGCTAAGCAACCGCGCGGTGTGGTTTTGGTCACAGGTCCGACGGGTTCCGGAAAATCTACCACGTTGGCGGCCATGATTAATGACATTAACGAAAATGACTATGGTCACATTCTGACTCTCGAAGATCCCATAGAGTTTGTGCATGAGAGTAAAAAATGCTTAATTAATCAGCGCGAAGTCGGACGAGATACCTTAAGTTTTTCTAATGCATTACGCTCAGCATTACGTGAAGATCCTGACATCATTCTGGTGGGTGAAATGCGCGATCTTGAAACTATACGGTTGGCAATGACTGCTGCAGAAACAGGGCATCTGGTTTTCGGTACGTTGCATACCAGCTCTGCTGCCAAGACTATTGACCGTATCATTGATGTCTTTCCAGCAGAAGAAAAAGAAATGATTCGTGCGATGTTATCTGAATCATTACGCGCTGTTATTTCACAGGCTCTTTTAAAAACAAAAGATGGCAAGGGCCGTGTAGCCGCCCATGAAATCATGATCGGTACACCAGCAATTCGTAATCTGATACGGGAAGCTAAAGTTGCGCAAATGTACTCGGCAATTCAAACGGGGCAGAACGTGGGCATGCAAACATTGGACCAGAATTTAATAGACTTGGTGAAGCGCAATGTGATTTCTATGGCCGAGGCGCGAAGCAAGGCGATGAATAAAGATAACTTCAAGATTTGAAAATTGTTTAGATTGATCAGAATTCTAGGGATATGCTATGGATAAAGAACAAGCAACCAAATTTATGCTAGATCTGCTACGTCTGATGCTTGGCAAAAAGGCTTCGGATTTGTTCATTACGGCTGGATTTCCACCTGCATTCAAAATTGATGGAAAAATGACACCAGTTTCTCAGCAGCCATTATCTGCACAACACACCGAAATACTGGCCAGAGCCATTATGAATGACAAACAAGCGGCTGAGTTCGAGACAACCAAGGAGTGTAATTTCGCAATTAATCCTGCCGGGATAGGGCGTTTCCGAGTGAATACTTTTGTGCAGCAGCAACGCGTTGGTATCGTGTTGCGTACGATTACAAGCAAGATTCCTGAGTTTGATGATTTAGGCTTGCCTCCGGTGCTCAAAGAAGTGGTAATGAGTAAGCGTGGTCTGGTGATTTTTGTAGGTGGCACCGGTTCGGGAAAATCCACATCCATGGCGGCACTTATCGGCCATCGTAATAAAAATAGCTATGGTCATATTATTACTATTGAAGATCCGGTGGAATATGTGCATGAACACATCCATTGTGTGATCACTCAACGTGAGGTGGGTGTTGATACTGAGTCATGGGAAGCAGCCTTGAAAAATACATTGCGGCAAGCCCCTGATGTGATTCTGATCGGTGAAATACGGGATCGTGAAACGATGGAGCATGCAATTGCGTTTGCTGAAACCGGTCATCTGTGTATGGGTACTTTGCATGCCAATAGTGCGAATCAGGCGCTCGACCGTATTATTAATTTTTTTCCAGAAGAGCGACGTACTCAGCTGTTAATGGATTTATCGTTGAATTTAAGGGCGCTCGTGGCACAACGATTGATACCTGCAAAAAATGAAAAGGGACGGGTGGCTGCGATCGAAGTGCTGCTGAATTCTCCACTCATCGCTGATCTAATTTTTAAGGGAAATGTTCACGAAATTAAAGAAATAATGAAAAAATCCCGTGAAATGGGGATGCAGACATTTGATACCGCATTATTTGAGCTTTATGAAGCGGGAAAAATTAGCTATGAAGATGCATTGCGGAATGCTGATTCCATGAATGAGCTTCGTTTGCAGATAAAACTCGGCAGCGCTGAGGCGAAGGATAAAAATTTTACTTCTAGCATAGAACATCTAACAATAACGTAAATGTAATACGCAGTGAATAAGATCACAAGACGGTTAATTCAGAAGGATCGCTTTGGGAATTCCGTGCACATTGACTGAATAAGTTAATTAGTTTAGCATACGGCCTTTTTTAAGTGCAGATAACGCTGTCTGTTCCAAGGATAGAATAGAGGATGTCTTGGATAAGAAATAGACCGCTTGGTATTGTGCTACGAGTGCAATTATTTCTCACTTTGGCTGTGATGAGTGTTGTTGTTGTTTTATCTGATTTGCATAGCGCAATATCAGCGATGCTGGGAGGAATGGTTAGTCTGATATCTTCCGCGGTGTTTGCAATAATTATCTCGCATCATAAAGGTTATACAGCTGGTGAGGCGATTAGGACTGCTGTAAGGGCTGAGCTTATCAAGATAAGCCTAATTGTGATTCTGTTGTGGATAGTGTTCAAGAATTTTGAAGGTATTAATGTATTTGCGTTTATTGGTACATTTATTCTCACTGTATTGGCTCATAGTATGGCGTTGTTTGTATCGGATAATATAAAGTAAGATAAATTAAATAAAAAGCAGGCAACGCATGGCATCAGACACAGAATTAACTCCAACATCGTATATAGATCATCATTTAACCAACCTAACGACGCAAGTCGGGGATGGTTCGTTCTGGGTTTTGCATATTGATACGCTGATTACCTCTATCATCCTTGGTGTTATAAGCTTTGGATTTATTTGGCTAGTGGTACGTAAAGCAACACCAGGGGTGCCATCCAGACGCCAAGCATTTGTTGAACTTACGATCGAATTTATCGATAAAGAAGTAAAAAATACATTTCATGGAAATCGTCATAAATTTGTAGCACCTACTGCGCTAACAGTTTTTGTGTGGGTTTTGATGATGAATGCCATGGATATTTTGCCAATTGATATTATGGCTTGGATTTATGAGCGCGTCTTTGGGCTGCATAACTGGCGGACGGTACCAACGACTGATGTGAATACAACCTTTGCATTGGCATTGTCAGTTTGGTTTCTGATGATATTTTTCAACCTAAAGGTCAAAGGGGTCGGTGGTTGGGCGTATGAACTTTTTTGTACACCCTTTGGAAAAAATCCTCTTCTTTGGGTGCTGAATTTATTATTTAACTTCATTGAATACGTATCCAAACCATTGTCACACTCACTGCGCCTGTTCGGAAATATCTATGCGGGTGAAATAATTTTCTTATTGCTCGGAATGTGGGCTGCAACCGGAATAAGTGGTTCTTTCTTTGGTGCGATTTTGGGGGCGGGGTGGGCGATATTTCATATTCTGATTGTTACTCTGCAAGCATTTATTTTTATGATGCTGACAGTTGTCTATATATCAATGGCGCATGAATCGCATTAGTCTAAAAGTTTTATTTCGTAAATCATTAATCTTATAAAAGGAACTTAAAATGGAGAATTTGCAGTTTTTGGCGATGATTCAAGCATATACCGGTATAGGTATCGGTTTGATGATCGGTCTTGGTGCGGCAGGTGCATGTATCGGTGTGGGTGTGATGTGCAGTCGTTTTCTGGAAGGTGCAGCACGTCAGCCTGAAATGATACCGACTTTGCAAGGCAAAGTGTTTCTTTTGCTGGGTTTAACGGATGCATCGTTTATTATTGCTGTGGGTCTGGCAATGCTGTTTGCGTTCGGTAATCCTTTGCTGGCAGTGATTCAATAATAATGTTATGGCTGTATAGATTAAATATTATGGGCTTGTCATGAATATTAACTTTACTTTAATTTCTCAGGCGATAGCCTTCTCAATATTCATCTGGTTTACTGTTAAATATGTATGGCCGCCCTTGTTGCGTGCAATCGAGGAACGTCAAAAAACAATTGCTGATGGATTAGCTGCGGGAGAGAGAGGACGTCATGAATTGGAATTGGCAAGCCAACGCTCATCGGATGTGCTAAAGGAAGCAAAGCAGCGAGCTTCAGAAATAATTTTGCAAGCAGAGAAAAGGGCTACAGAAATTGTTGAGGAAGCAAAAAAATTAGCAAAAGAAGAAGGCGATCGGATGATTGCAGTTGCAAAAGCAGATATCGCACATGAAATGTTTAGTGCGAAAGAAGCTTTGCGGCAGCATGTTGCTGAACTAGCGGTTGCGGGAGCTGCGAAAATACTCCGTCGCGAGGTGGATGCGAAAGCGCATGCAGATCTACTTGATTCTATACAGGAAGATCTAAAATAATGACTGAGGCGATTACTGTTGCAAGACCGTATGCAGATGCGGTTTATAAGCTTGCTATGAAAAGTAATGGCTTATCTCAATGGTCAAAAACATTACAGCTTGCGGCAGAGATCGTTGAAGATGAGCGTGTTAAGTCACTGATTGGTAATCCGATGGTTTCTACGAAACAGCTAAGTGAGATATTTTTAGAGATTGGCAAAAATAAATTCAGTGCTGAGGCTCACAATCTTATTATGTTGTTGGCAGAAAATAAGCGTATATCCGTACTGCCTGAGATCAGTCAACTGTTTGAATATTTAAAAGCGCAGCATGAAGGCGTTTTAGAAGCAAAAATTACCAGCGCATTTGAAATAGAAAGTAGACAACTAAAAAAATTAGTTGATGATCTTGAGCAAAAATTTAAACGTAAGATAGAAGCTCAGGTAAGTGTTGATCCGGAATTGATAGGTGGGATTAAAGTTGAGATTGGTGATGAAATTCTTGACGTTTCAGTTCGCGGTAAACTTGAATCCATGGCTGTTGCCCTTAAAAGCTAGGAGTTAAATGAAATGCAGTTAAATCCATCCGAAATCAGTGAACTGATTAAAAAAAGGATAGAAGGACTTGCTGATACAGCAGAAGTTCGTACTCAAGGAACTATCGTATCTGTTACAGATGGTATTGTTCGTATTCACGGCTTATCTGATGTGATGCAAGGTGAAATGTTGGAATTTCCAGGCAATACATTTGGTCTGGCACTGAATCTTGAGCGTGATTCAGTAGGTGCAGTTATCATGGGTGCTTATGAGCATATTCGCGAAGGTGATACTGTCAAATGTACTGGACGCATTCTGGAAGTGCCTGTTGGTGAAGGCTTGCTGGGGCGGGTTGTCAATGCACTAGGACAGCCTGTAGATGGCAAAGGTCCAATCACCGCAGCGCGGTCGGAGCCTATAGAAAAAATTGCTCCAGGTGTTATTTGGAGGCAGTCAGTGGATCAACCTGTTCAAACAGGGCTGAAATCAGTAGATTCGATGGTACCAATCGGACGTGGTCAGCGTGAGCTGATTATTGGAGACCGACAAACAGGAAAAACTGCAGTTGCCATTGATGCCATTATTAATCAAAAAGGCCAAAACATGCTGTGTATTTATGTTGCGGTCGGACAAAAGGCTTCATCGATAGCAAATGTAGTACGTAAACTGGAAGAGCATGGCGCAATGGAGTATACCATTGTGGTAGCTGCAACCGCTTCCGAATCAGCAGCGATGCAATTTATCTCACCTTATTCCGGTTGTACCATGGGTGAATATTTTCGCGATAAGGGTCAAGATGCTCTGATTGTTTATGATGACCTAACAAAACAAGCATGGGCTTACAGGCAGATTTCATTGTTATTGAGACGTCCACCAGGTCGGGAAGCTTATCCTGGTGATGTGTTCTATTTGCATTCACGATTGTTGGAAAGAGCGGCTAGGGTCAGTGCGGCTTATGTAGAAAAGGCTACAGATGGAGCAGTAAAAGGTAAGACGGGATCACTGACAGCTTTGCCAATCATTGAGACACAGGCTGGTGACGTGACTGCTTTCGTGCCGACCAATGTGATTTCAATTACAGACGGGCAGATATTTTTGGAAACAGATTTGTTTAATGCAGGTATTCGTCCAGCTATTAATGCAGGTGTATCAGTATCGCGTGTAGGTGGTGCAGCGCAAACAAAAGTGATCAAAAAATTAGGCGGGGGCATTCGCTTGGCGTTAGCTCAGTATCGGGAACTGGCTGCATTCGCTCAGTTTGCATCTGATCTGGATGAGGCAACACGGAAGCAGTTAGAGCGCGGAAAGATGGCAACTGAGCTAATGAAGCAACCGCAATATGCCACGTTAAGTGTTTCTGAAATGGCCCTCACTTTGTTTACGATTAACAATGGATACTATGATGATGTCGAAGTTAAACGAGCGCTGGCATTTGAGTCTGCTTTAAAAAACTATATACGCAGTCAGCATAGTGCAATTCTTGAGAAAATTGAAAAAAATAAAGAACTCGATGCTGAAACAGAAAAAGAATTGGCAGCGGCAATTCAAGAATTCAAGCAAAACGGAACATACTAAGCAATGGCCGGCAGTAGAGAAATACGTAATAAAATAAAGAGCGTAAAGAATACGCAAAAGATTACACGTGCCATGGAAATGGTGGCGGCATCTAAAATGCGTAAGGCTCAAGATCGTATGAAAAAAGCTAGACCTTACGGTGAAAAAATACGTAATGTTGCTGCGCATATGAGCAGAGCAAATACAGAATATCATCATCCGTTTTTGATCGAAAGAGATACTGTTAAACGTGTTGGTATTATTGTTGTGACCTCTGACAAAGGGCTTTGTGGTGGATTAAACACCAATGTTTTGCGCAAAGCGCTTAATCAAATGAAGGCTTGGCAAGCAGAAGGTGAGCAAATAGAAGTGTGCTGCATAGGCAACAAGGGGTTAGGTTTTATGAGTCGGATAAGCGCCAATGTGACTTCACAGGTCGTGGGGCTTGGCGATACACCCGATATGGCGAAGCTCATTGGTGCAGTTAAGGTAGTATTGGATGGTTATACGCAGGATCGATTCGATCGAGTATATATTTTTTATAATCGCTTTATAAACACCATGAAGCAAGAACCTGTGATGGAGCAGTTGCTTCCTCTGACAGATGAGCGCATTCGTGGCAGTGAGCAAGATAATGATAAACCAAAAGTACCATGGGATTACATCTATGAGCCGGAAGCAAGGCCTGTTATAGATGATATCATGATACGTTATGTAGAAGCATTGATATATCAAGCCGTTGCTGAAAATATGGCATCTGAGCAATCCGCAAGGATGGTGGCTATGAAAGCTGCATCTGATAATGCAGGGAATGTCATCGATGAATTAACGTTGATTTACAATAAATCTCGACAAGCGGCAATTACCAAGGAATTGTCCGAGATCGTCGGGGGTGCTGCGGCTGTTTAAAACATTTTTAGTATTTAGGGAACAACAATGAGTGAAGGAAAAATTGTTCAGTGTATTGGTGCAGTAATTGATGTGGAATTCTCACGTGAATCAATCCCCAAAGTCTATGATGCATTAGTAATGGAAGGCGCCGAACTTACATTGGAAGTGCAACAACAATTGGGTGATGGTGTGGTGCGTACCATTGCACTTGGATCTTCTGAAGGTCTGCGTCGCGGAATGAGAGTTAGAAATACCGGTAAACAGATTACTGTTCCTGTTGGAACTAAGACATTAGGTCGTATTATGGATGTTTTAGGCCGTCCCATCGATGAAATGGGTGAAATTGGCGCAGAACAAAGCATGTCTATTCATCGCGAAGCACCCGAGTTTGATGAATTGTCAGCATCTACTGAGTTATTGGAAACCGGCATCAAGGTGATCGATCTGATCTGTCCCTTTGCAAAAGGCGGTAAAGTTGGATTGTTTGGCGGTGCAGGTGTTGGTAAGACAGTGAATATGATGGAGTTGATTCGTAATATTGCGATTGAGCACAGTGGGTATTCAGTATTTGCAGGTGTTGGTGAACGTACCCGCGAAGGGAATGACTTCTACCATGAAATGAAAGAATCTAAAGTTCTTGATAAAGTTGCATTGGTATATGGGCAGATGAATGAGCCGCCCGGTAATCGCTTAAGAGTGGCATTGACAGGTTTGACGATGGCAGAATCGTTCCGTGATGAAGGTCGCGATGTATTATTTTTTGTTGATAATATTTATCGCTATACACTAGCAGGTACCGAGGTTTCAGCATTATTGGGCCGTATGCCATCAGCTGTGGGCTATCAACCGACGTTGGCTGAGGAGATGGGACGACTGCAAGAGCGCATTACCTCAACAAAGACAGGTTCTATTACATCCATACAAGCTGTTTATGTACCAGCTGATGACTTGACTGATCCATCCCCAGCCACAACCTTTGGGCACTTGGATGCAACCGTTGTATTATCTCGTGATATTGCTTCTTTAGGTATCTATCCGGCGGTGGATCCCTTGGATTCAACCTCGCGCCAGCTTGATCCACAAGTTGTGGGTGAAGATCACTACAATACTGCACGGGCCGTACAGCAGACATTACAGCGCTATAAGGAATTAAGAGATATCATTGCTATTTTGGGCATGGATGAATTGTCACCCGAAGATAAATTGGCAGTTAGTCGGGCACGTAAAATTCAACGATTCTTATCACAACCATTTAATGTGGCCGAGGTCTTTACGGGATCTCCAGGAAAATATGTATCTCTTAAAGATACTATTAAAGGTTTCAGGGGTATTGTGGAAGGTGAATATGATGAGCTGCCGGAACAAGCATTCTATATGGTCGGAAGCATCGAAGAAGCTGTAGAAAAGGCTAAAACAATTCAATAACTTAGAGATAATTTTGATGGGTATCACTTTTCATCTTGATATCGTTAGTGCCGAGGAATCTATTTATTCTGGCCCGGTAGAATTTTTAGTTGCGCCTGCTCAAATGGGTGAAGTAGGTATTTATCCGCATCATACGCCCATGTTGACAAGAATCAAATCGGGAATGGTGCGCATCAAAGCGCAATTAAAAGAAGAAGAACTTGTCTATGTATCGGGAGGTATGCTTGAAGTTCAACCCGATATTGTTACCATACTGGCTGATACCGCAGTACGTAGTCATGATCTTGATGAAGCAAAGGCCTTGGAAGCGAAACGCGCAGCGGAAGAAGCAATGAAAAATCGTGAATCTGAATTGGATTATGCAAAAGCACAAGCTGAATTAATGGAAGCCATGGCACAATTGGCTGCGATTGATAAGCTAAGAAAACGTAAACATTGATTATTATATTTCTAGTAAAAAAGGCGACATATGTCGCCTTTTTTATGCCTGTAATTCTAAGCTAACTGCATTAAAATTTCACTTTGGAAGCTTGAGATACTTGATGTATGGTTCTGAATTTTACCGAATCATTGAAATTTAAGAAAGGCGCAATATCATGTCAAAGCTTAATGTCGTAATACTTGCAGCAGGTGCTGGAAAACGCATGCAATCTTCTCTTCCTAAAGTGTTACATACTTTAGCAGGCAATCCGCTGCTCCTGCATGTAGTCAATACAGCTAGGCTATTGTTACCTCATAAGATCTGCATTGTCATCGGCCATGGAGGGGAAATGGTTAAACAATTGATCACTGGCGATGATCTCGATTGGATCATGCAGGAGCAGCAGCTAGGAACAGGACATGCGTTAATGCAAGCGCAACCTCATCTTGATAAGGATGGTTTGACGCTTATCTTGTATGGAGATGTTCCTCTTATAAACCTGGATACACTTCAGAAATTAATCATTACAGCGCAAGGAAAATATTGTGCATTGCTAACGGCAGTGGTAGAGGACCCAGACGGTTATGGTAGGATTGTGCGTGATCCAGAAACAAAAGCAATCACGGCCATTGTTGAACAAAAAGATGCCAGCACTGAGCAGCAAAGCATACATGAGATTAATACCGGAATCATGCTCGTTCCTAATATTCATCTGCACGAGTGGTTACCCAAACTTGAGAATAAGAATGCCCAGCATGAGTATTATTTGACAGATATAATCGCAATAGCAGGCAGGCAAAATGTTCCTGTTACATCCTCACAATCTACAAACCTTTGGGAGGTGATGGGTGTTAATAATAAACGTCAACTGGCCGAGCTTGAGCGTATTTATCAAAAGGAACAGGCAAATAAATTGCTTGATCAGGGAGTCAGTCTGGCAGATCCAGCGCGAATTGATGTACGTGGAGAGCTTGTTTGTGAAGCTGATGTTAAGATTGATGTTAACTGTGTTTTCGAAGGAATTGTTAGACTGAGTGATCGTGTGCAAGTCGGTGCAAATTGCATATTAAAGAATGTAACTGTAGCAGCAGATACTACTATTTCACCTTATAGCTTAATTGAAGATACAGAAATAGGTGAAAATTGTAAGATAGGTCCCTATGCGCGCATTCGTCCCGGTACTAGGCTTTCCAACAAGGTTCATATTGGTAATTTTGTCGAAGTTAAAAATAGCCGCATAGCATTAGGCAGTAAAGCTAATCATTTAAGTTATATTGGTGATTCTATAGTTGGAGAA
This sequence comes from Nitrosomonas sp. Nm166, assembly GCF_900112825.1. Classification (GTDB taxonomy): domain Bacteria; phylum Pseudomonadota; class Gammaproteobacteria; order Burkholderiales; family Nitrosomonadaceae; genus Nitrosomonas. The sequence goes on from NZ_FONE01000016.1 coordinate 41,436, forward strand.
AATGTCAATATCGGTGCGGGAACAATCACATGCAATTATGATGGCGCGAATAAGCACCAGACAATTATAGAAGATGATGTATTTATTGGATCTGATACACAACTTATTGCGCCGGTTAAAATTGCTAAAGGTTCAACAATCGGCGCCGGATCAACGATTACAAGAGATACCCCAGGGGATGCTTTGACTCTGACGAGAGTTAAACAAGTCAGTTTCTCGGAATGGAAGCGTCCAACGAAGTCAAAATAATAGTGTATGACATATTTGTTTTTCTATTAGGATAAGTGGGAGGAAAATCTGGATGTGTGGAATAGTGGGTGCTATTGCGAATGTCAATATCGTTCCTGTGCTATTGGAAGGGTTGTTGCGCCTTGAATATAGGGGATATGATTCTGCCGGCCTGGTAGTGACCAATCATGGATTACAAAGGTTACGCACCACAGGCCGTGTAACTGAATTGAGCAAACTTGCAGCACAGCAAGAAGCATGGGGGTTCGCTGGAATAGCCCATACACGATGGGCAACCCATGGAGAGCCTTCAGAACGCAATGCCCATCCTCATTTATCTGAAGTGGAATCCCGAGTTGCTGTTGTACATAATGGAATCATAGAGAACCATGAAGAAATACGCGCTCATCTGAAAAATCAGGGATTCAAGTTTTCCTCAGATACTGATACCGAAGTAATTGCCCATTTGATAGCGTTTAAGCTTAGGCAAACGGCTGATTTGTTTAAAGCAGTTTGCTTATCCATCGCAGAGTTACAAGGCGCTTATGCCATCGCTGTTATGGAAGAAGCGCATCCGGAACGTATTGTGGCTGCGCGAAATGGCGCTCCACTCCTTATAGGACTAGGGAAAGATGGTAATTATGTAGCATCTGACTCTTCTGCTTTGTTACAAGCTACGCGGGATATCATTTATCTTGAAGAAGGTGATGTTGCTGAATTAAATAGCGATGGCTATCGAATTGTAAATTGTCTGCATAATCAATTAGGAGAAGTGGTAGAACGCATCGTACATGAAAGCCACTTATCGAATGAGGCAATTGAATTAGGTCCTTATGCACACTTCATGCAGAAGGAAATATTCGAGCAGCCGAGTGCTGTGGCTAATACCTTGGAAATGGTATTTAATGCACGGTCAATTTCGCCTAATTTATTTGGCAGTGAAGCGGAAAAAATATTTTCCAAAACGAAACATATCCTGATCCTGGCATGTGGGACCAGTTATCATGCGGGTTTGGTAGCACGATATTGGATGGAGACTGTTGCTGGGCTACCTTGCAATGTTGAGATTGCTAGCGAATATCGTTATCGCGACCCTATTGCAGATCCAGATACGCTGGTGGTAGGGATTTCTCAGTCGGGAGAAACCGCAGATACTTTGGCAGCACTAAGTTATGCTAGAAAACTAGGTCATCAGTATAGCTTGGCTATCTGTAATGTGCCAGAAAGCGCATTAATACGACAAACTGACTTGCGGTTCCTCACTCGGGCAGGCCCTGAAATTGGTGTGGCTTCAACAAAAGCGTTTACTACCCAATTAGCATCACTTTTGCTACTCACAGTGACGCTGGCGAAAATGCGTCATCAATTGTCCAGCGAAAGTGAGCATCAGATGATTGCAGCGTTACGTCATTTACCAGCGGCGCTGCAGAATGCGTTACAAGTTGAATCCCAAGTTAAGACTTGGGCCAAAGGTTTTGCTAAAAAACATCATGCGCTGTTTCTTGGGCGAGGTGTTCATTATCCCATAGCTATGGAAGGAGCGCTTAAGCTTAAGGAAATATCCTATATTCATGCAGAAGCTTATGCAGCCGGAGAATTAAAACATGGTCCATTGGCTTTGGTGGATAGCGAAATGCCAGTTGTTGCAATTGCTCCCAATGATCAGCTGTTAGGTAAGCTTAAATCAAATCTGCAAGAAGTGCATGCACGAGGCGGTGAGCTCTATGTATTTGCAGATGCTGATTCCCAGATAACTCCAAGTGAGCATTTGCATGTAATTCGGTTAGCGGAGCATGCAGGTTTACTTAGCCCAATTCTTCATACCATTCCATTACAGTTACTGGCTTACCATGTTGCCTTGGAGAGAGGTACGGACGTTGATAAGCCGCGTAATTTGGCTAAAGCAGTGACAGTCGAGTAACAATGTTTGGGCCAGATGAGGTTTTTTGACAAACAGAACATGTTATCAAAGTAACTTGATCCCTAGGGGTATTAATATAGACCTACTTCGGCAAAGGGTGTAAATAAAATGGCAGGTCATAGTAAATGGGCTAATATCAAGCACAAAAAAGCTGCGCAGGATGCTAAGCGTGGTAAAGTATTTACCCGGCTCATCAAAGAAATAACGGTTGCCGCTCGGATGGGTGGTGGAGATATCAATATTAATCCGCGCTTACGATTAGCCGTCGATAAAGCATACGATCAGAATATGCCAAAGGATAATATTGAACGCGCAATCAGGCGTGGTAGCGGGGATTTAGAAGGTGTGGATTATGAAGAGATTCGCTATGAAGGGTATGGAATAGGGGGGGCTGCGGTAATGGTTGATTGCATGACTGATAATCGCGTTCGTACGGTAGCTGATGTGCGCCATGCTTTTACTAAGTATGGTGGTAATTTAGGTACGGATGGTTCAGTCAGCTTTTTATTTAAACATTGCGGCCAATTAATCTTTGCACCGGGAACCGATGAGGATAAGCTCATGGAAGTTGCATTGGAAGAAGGTGCTGAAGATGTGATTAATAATGATGATGGAAGTATAGAGGTGATTACTGCGCCTTATGAGTTTATAACGGTTAAGGAAGCGCTGGAGAAAGCTGGTTTTAAAGCAGAATTAGCAGAAGTAACCATGAAACCAATCAATGAAGCATTATTAGTTGGCGATGATGCGGTTAAAATGCAGAAATTACTGGATGCGCTAGAAAGCCTTGATGATGTGCAGAATGTGTACACCACAGTAGTTTTTGACGAATAAGAATTATAGAACAGGTGATAGAATTCGTATTCTCGGCATAGATCCTGGCTTGCGGATTACTGGTTTTGGTGTAATAGATAAAAAAGGCGGCAATCTAATCTATATCAGCAGCGGCTGTGTTAAAACATCTGAAGGTGAGTTGCCTGCTCGCCTCAAATTGATTCTGGATAACTTGAATGAAGTTATCATCCAATATCAACCTGAGCAGGTTGCCATTGAGCAGGTTTTCGTCAATATCAATCCCAAATCAACATTATTGCTGGGTCAGGCGCGTGGTGCGGCTATTTGCGCCGCAGTGATGAACAATCTGATAGTGGCTGAGTATACCGCACTGCAAGTAAAACAGGCAGTTGTGGGCAATGGTCATGCAAAAAAAGATCAAGTGCAAGAAATGGTTATGCGCTTATTGAGTTTGGCCAGCAGTCCAAGTGTTGATGCCGCAGATGCCCTAGCGTGCGCGATATGTCATGCGCATGGTGGACTAGGACTGGGAGGAATTTCAATAACAGGTTACCGTATGAAACGAGGGCGTTTGATATGATCGGGCGGTTGACCGGTGCATTGCTGGAGAAACATCCACCACAGGTGTTGTTAGATGTACAAGGCGTTGGCTATGAAGTAGATGTGCCAATGAGTACTTTTTATGATCTCCCAGCAATTGGGACACAAACTACGTTGTATACACATCTTGTAATACGTGAAGATATGCATTTGCTATTTGGCTTTGCAACGGAATCTGAGCGTCGGACCTTCCGTCAACTAGTAAAGATTTCCGGGGTCGGTGCAAGAACTGCATTAGCTCTTCTATCCGGTTTGAGCGTGCCTGATTTACATCATGCTGTGGCTACGCAAGATAGCGCTCGGCTTATCAGAGTTCCTGGAATTGGGAAAAAAACGGCTGAGCGCTTGTTGCTGGAATTACGGGATAAATTGGATCTTGCAATGAACAATTTAGATCGAGCCATACCTGCTTCTATTCATGGTAATGACGTGCTTAATGCTTTGTTGTCATTGGGTTATAGTGATCGGGAGGCTTGTTGGGCTGTCAAGCAAATTCCTGCTAATGCCAATGTAACTGATGGCATACGTCTGGCATTGCAATTGTTATCCAAGGAAAGATGATAAATACAAAACCTGGGCTACTGAATGATTGAAACAGATCGATTGATTACTGCAGTATCTTCATCACCTCAGGAAGAAATTCTGGAGCGTGCGCTACGCCCTAAACAACTGGAAGAATATGTCGGTCAGGAAAAAATTCGGGGCCAGTTACAGATTTTTATTGAAGCAGCCAGAAATCGTAACGAAGCGCTTGATCATGTTTTATTATTTGGTCCACCAGGTTTAGGCAAAACTACTTTGGCGCACATTATTGCCAAGGAAATGGGAGTTAATTTGCGTCAAACCTCTGGGCCGGTTTTGGAACGCCCGGGCGATTTAGCGGCTTTGCTGACGAACCTGGAGCCCAATGATATTTTATTTATTGATGAAATCCATCGCCTCTCTGCAGTGGTAGAGGAAATTCTTTATCCAGCATTGGAAGATTACCAGTTGGATATTATGATTGGCGAAGGCCCGGCTGCGCGTTCTGTGAAATTGGATTTGCCTCCTTTTACTTTGGTTGGCGCTACCACGCGCGCCGGAATGCTTACTAATCCGTTACGGGATCGCTTTGGAATAGTTTCACGGTTAGAATTTTATGCGCCAACAGAGCTGAGCAAAATTGTTATTCGTTCTGCAGGATTATTGAATGTGAAAATATCATCGGATGGTGCATTTGAGATTGCGCGCCGTTCACGGGGTACTCCACGGATTGTTAATCGATTACTGCGTCGGGTGCGTGATTTTGCCGAAGTTAAAGCCGATGGGCATATTACTCGTTCAGTAGCAGATGCTGCTCTAAGTCTGCTGGATGTGGATGCCATAGGTCTGGATGTCATGGATAGAAAATTATTACTAGCCGTGTTGGAAAAATTCAGTGGAGGCCCAGTCGGAGTTGATAATCTTGCAGCAGCTATCGGTGAAGAGCGAGATACTATTGAAGATGTACTGGAGCCTTATTTGATCCAGCAAGGGTTTCTTAAACGTACTGCAAGGGGACGTATGGCTACGATAGCCACCTATCATCATTTTGGTATTGCTTTACCAGGAAATGGGCTCAATGGCAATCTGTGGGAAGAGAGCAATTTATAATTGATTGGGGGTAATTCAAATTCATGCAAACCCAAACATTACGCATTACTATAATCGTCTTCCTAACGCTGGTTATGATGCTGTATTTTTATACCAACCGTGAAAAAGACCATTATAGTAAAAGTGCGGAACCTGCTGTTGCGCAAATATTAACGGAAATTTCCAGCTGGGAAAAACGTGCGCTTCTGACTCACTTGGCACCCGAAGCCAAACAAGCGGTAAGTGATGAGCAGCTCGATCAATTGATGGATTTTTATCGTAGTTTTGGTCGGTTTCGGTCAATTCAGGAGCTTAATTTTTCGCGTACAATAAGCGCACTTTCTCTTATGGGAGAGAAGCGCATCAATTATTCAGGCATTGCGAACTTTGACGCAGGTCTTGTTAACTTAAATATTACTTTGGTGGAGCGGGGAGGATTCTTTTTAATTTATAATTTTACGCTAACGAAAGCTACGGAAAAATAGTCGGCCCAAAAGATAAGTATGTTATGAGATGGGAATTATGATTTTCAGAAAATGAGGTTGTAGTTTTAAGCTAATTACCCATTTTGGTATGTTTTGAACTATAAATGAGACACATTAGTCTTATTATCTTGTTAGAATGGTTCAGTATTTAATTCTTAAATTGGAGGTTATTTCAAATGAATCAAGACTACCCAACAGTTGCTCAAAGATCCTCATCGGCTTTAGCGACTAACAAAGTATTGCGCAATACCTACATGCTCTTGTCGCTGACATTATTGTTCAGTGGTTTTACTGCTGCACTTTCAATGTTTCTGAACATGCCACCAATGACTTATTTGATATCTGTGATTGGCGGTATGGTAATTGCCATGTTTGTACTGCCTCGTTTTGCTCATTCGACAGCTGGTATCGGAATTGTCTTCTTGATTACTGGCTTGCTCGGATTTGGTTTAGGACCGGTGCTGAGTATGTATGCTGCTTTGCCAAATGGTGGGAATATTATTACTCTATCGCTCGGGGGCACAGGTGTTATATTCATGGGCTTATCTGCCTATGCACTAGCCACACGAAAAGATTTTAGTTTTCTGGGTGGCTTTCTAATGGTGGGCTTCCTGCTGGTATTGCTTGCAGCAGTGGCAAACATTTTCCTAGCTATACCGGCTATGTCATTAATGATATCTGCTGTTGTGATCATGATTATGAGTGGTTTCATTCTTTATGATACGAGTCGTATTATCCATGGTGGAGAAACCAATTATGTATTAGCAACGATTGGATTGTATATGACAATTTTCAATATTTTTATCAGCTTATTACAAATTCTGGGTATTATGGGTAATGATGATTAATCCCAGCAATATTTAAATGAATATTCAGAGCCCCGGTTTATCCGGGGTTTTTTTTGGGTAAATGGAGAATGAAGGAAAGTTCTTATGGATTGGATGCAAATTATTTCTGCATTAGCGCTTGTAATGTTTATAGTGATTCTGTTTCCAGCTGCTTTGGATAGGATGAGAAATAGCCCTAAAGGCACTTCTTCGGATTGGATGGGCTTTATTGTACCTATAATCATTATTGTTTTGCTGGTGATGTTATTGATTAAGTTAGTTTAGGGTTGTGTTTTTGTTAGTACCTACCCCCCGATTAAAGCCTTTTAATTATCTATAATAAATCTTAGATTCAGTTTTAAAATCGAATTTCGCAATGCTGGCCTAGTCCGAAACTACAGCTGACCGAGCATCTGACGATGCTAGAAATGCATGGCACACTTTTGTCAACTTATTGAGTATGTGTTGATTGTTATAAGAAATTGTGAGATCGATCGATGTGGTGCACATCTTGGAAAATTGATATCGAGTTTATCGGAAATTAGCGGTGAATAGTTTCTAACCATTAATGGCGTGATGCTTAACAGATTTTAATCTCTGCTGGTTCAATTCTCCGCTCCTTGGGGCGAAAGCTGGTTGAAAAACCAGCAGATTGAAAAGCGCAGTTAATACCCCGCAGCTTGCGGCGGGGTGCTTTATTTAGATGGAGTGAGTGCTTAATTAAATCGAATAAAACAAGTGAGATGCCAGAAGAATGAAATTTATAGAAAAGGAGGTTTTTCTGTTTGAAAAGAGCTGCTCTTGAAAACAATAAAATAGCAATACCATTTTATAAACAGGGTAATATTGCTATAAAAATCATGAATTTTCCTTGTTTGGGCTGCAGTGACATGCTAAAATTTCTTCTTGATTAATTAGCATGTAGAAGATATCTATAACTAAGAAATCTAAGCTACGGATAACAAGGAAATTCAATCAAAAATGTAATTATCGCCAATCATGGTGTGGTTTTAAAAAATAAGATGTTGGTGTATGACTTCCGTAAGCTACTAAACAAGATAGGTATTCAGATTGTAGCGTTCGTTCATGGTCATACCTGAAATCTGTAAAATTAGTAATCATGTGGGGGAAATATGAGAAGTAAATCAGTAGTAACTTTGGCGGGAGTATCTGCTCTCGCTTTATACTCAAGCATGGCGGTGGGTAAGTATAACTTTCCCGAGCCGCAGAGTATCATAGCAAAAGATATCTATGATCAGCATCTTATGCTTTTGTGGGTTTGTTTGGCTATTTTTGTCGGTGTATTTGGCGTCATGTTTTATTCTGTACTCAAACACCGTAAATCTCTGGGCTATAAAGCAGCAAATTTTCATCATAGCACAACAGTTGAGATTATCTGGACTGTCATACCGTGTCTCATTCTTATTTTTATGGCATATCCAGCCACAAAGACAGTTATTGCGATGAAAGATACCTCAAGTCCTGATATGACCATTAAAGCTACAGGTTATCAATGGATGTGGGGGTACGATTACCTTCAGGGTGAAGGCGAGGGAATTAGTTTTTTTAGCAAATTATCTACACCAAGAGCTCAAGTCGAGAATAAGGAAACTAAGGGTGAGAATTATTTGTTAGAGGTGGATAATCGCGTGGTTGTGCCAGTGGGCAAGAAAGTGCGCGTTATTCTAACGGCAAATGATGTGCTTCATGCTTGGTGGGTGCCAGCGCTGGGTATTAAGCAAGATGCTATTCCAGGCTTTATTCGTGACACATGGTTCACGGCAGATAGACCAGGGATTTATCGTGGTCAATGTGCTGAATTGTGTGGCAAAGATCATGGTTTTATGCCGATTGTGGTAGAAGTGATGGAAGCAGATGAGTATAGTAAATGGGCGGCTGCTCAGCTGAGTACATCTACAGTTAAAACATCAATGCATATAGAAAATAAGTAAAAGGAGATAACTATGGCAGCAGTACATGGTGACGTACATGGTCATGGACATGATGACCATCATCCCAGTGGAATAATGCGCTGGGTTACAACAACTAATCATAAAGACATTGGCTCAATGTATTTGTGGTTTAGTTTTACGATGTTCCTAATTGGTGGATTTTTGGCCATGGGAATTCGTGCTGAGTTATATCAGCCGGGTATTCAAATATTAGAGCCTGAATTATTTAATCAATTTACAACATTGCATGGCTTGATCATGGTATTTGGCGCCATTATGCCGGCTTTTGTGGGTTTTGCTAACTGGCAAGTACCCATCATGATTGGTGCGCCCGATATGGCATTTGCGCGAATGAATAACTGGAGTTTTTGGTTATTACCAGTAGCAGGAACTTTGCTGGTAGGTTCATTCTTTGCGCCGGGTGGTGCTGCGGCAGGTGGCTGGACATTTTATCCACCGCTTTCTACTCAAGGGGGTATAGGCGTTGATCTGATGATTTTTGCAGTTCATATTTTGGGTGCTTCCTCAATCATGGGCTCAATTAATATCATTACAACCATTTTAAATATGCGGGCGCCTGGCATGACATTAATGAAAATGCCCATGTTCGTATGGACATGGTTGATTACTGCCTATTTACTGGTTCTGGTTATGCCAGTGCTGGCGGGTGTGGTAACAATGCTATTAACAGATCGTCATTTTGGGACCAGCTTCTTCAATGCAGCTGGTGGCGGTGATCCAGTGATGTTTCAGCATATCTTCTGGTTTTTTGGTCATCCAGAAGTTTATATTATGATTTTGCCTGCATTTGGTATCGTGTCTGAGATTATTCCAACTTTCTCACGCAAACCACTGTTCGGTTATTCATCGATGGTTTATGCAACTGCATCAATTGCAATTCTTTCCTGTATTGTGTGGGCGCATCACATGTTCACAGCAGGTATGCCAGCAATTGGTCAATTGTTTTTTATGTATGCCACCATGCTGATTGCTGTGCCGACTGGCGTTAAAGTATTTAACTGGACAGCGACGATGTGGCGCGGTTCGATGTCATTTGAAACACCAATGCTATTCGCAATAGGTTTTATTTTCCTGTTTGTGATCGGTGGATTGAGTGGAGTAATCTGCGCGATTGTTCCAATTGATATACAAGTTCAAGATACATATTATGTAATTGCACATTTCCATTACGTATTAGTATCAGGAGCATTATTTTCACTGTTTGCGGGTGCCTATTACTGGATACCAAAATGGACCGGTCGTATGTACAACGAAACGTTGGGTAAATGGCATTTTTGGTTGTCAATGTTCTTCTTTAATTTGACATTCTTCGTGCAGCATTTCTTAGGATTAGCAGGTATGCCACGTAGAATTCCAGATTATAATCTGCAATTTGCAGATTTTAATATGATATCTAGTATCGGTGCATTTGGGTTTGGATTGACCCAGCTTCTTTTCCTGTACATTATGATTAATTGCATTCGTGGTGGAGAAAAAGCACCGGAGAAACCATGGGATGGTGCCACAACTTTGGAATGGACGCATTTACCAACACCTGCTCCATATCATAGTTTTGAAAAACCACCTGTTCTTAAGTAGAAATAAGCAAGAGAAACATATGTCAGAAGAGACAGATATAAAGCGTAAAAAATATAGAACGGCAATATTTCTGTTAATCATGGTTGCAGCGATTTATATAACGGTTATATTAAAAGAATGGTAAATAGTAATATAAAGGCAAACGTTTTAATGATGAGAAAACTGTTAGTTTTCACATTGATAATGTTTGTTTTTGGCTTTGCTCTTGTGCCATTCTATGAGAAGTTTTGTGAAGTAACCGGAATTAATAATCTGTTGCGACCAGATGTACTGGCGAAAGATAACTGGGTGGATGAAGAGCGCTGGGTAACAATTGAGTTTGATGCCAATACAAGAGGATTGCCTTGGCAATTTAAGCCCTTGCAAACCAGTGCTCGTATTCATCCAGGTGAATCGATCAGTGTAATGTATGAGATTACCAATAATTCAGATCGTGAAATTAGCGGGCAAGCAATACCCAGCTATAGCCCGCGTTTTCTAGATAAGCATTTGAAGAAATTTGAGTGCTTCTGTTTTACAAAGCAAGTGTTGAAGCCCAATGAAACTAGGCAAATGCCAGTTCAATTTGTAATTGAGCCAGGATTGCCTGCAGATATACACACTGTGACTGTTTCATATACTTTTTTTGAATTACCTGACAGTGCGAGTACGGCCAAAAAATAAGGAAGCGAAAGTTTGAATAAAGTTACTGAAAAACAAACTGGTGCGATTATTTGGCAAATTGCCAAGGCAGTAATGTTTGCTTTTATGGGGATTCGTAAAAAGAGTGATCTTGAGCATGATGCTGCAACATTAAAGCCAGCTCAAGTAATTATAGGTGGGATTATCGGGGCTGCATTATTTGTAATAGGCTTGATACTGTTGGTTAGGATAATTGTTAATTAAAGATGAATAAATTAAGGTGGAGGAGGTAAGAATGAGTCAGGAATCCGGGCATTATTATGTCCCAGCTCCGTCGTCATATCCAATAATTGGATCGACTGCAGTTTTTTTTATGGGAACTGGTGCAGCTTTAACCATGAATAAAATTGAATTGGGCTATGGTTTATTAGCAATTGGTTTTGCTATTTTGATCTATATGCTGTTCGGTTGGTTTGGCACTGTAGCTCGGGAAAGTGAAAGCGGTAAGTATGGTGAGCAGGTGGATCTTTCATTCCGCTGGGGAATGAGTTGGTTTATTTTTACTGAAGTAATGTTTTTCTGCGCATTCTTTGGTGCTTTATTTTATATGCGTAATTTATCCATACCATGGCTAATAGAAGAAAGTACAGTATTAGGAAATACATTTTGGTCTACATATGATGGTAACTGGCCGACTGCTGGACCTGGAGTGCATGAGCAATTTACTCCGATGGGTGCTTGGGGGCTGCCAGCATTTAATACATTATTATTGCTAACTTCAGGTGTTACAGTTACGCTAGCTCACTGGGCATTGAAGGAAAACAGACGCAGTGCTCTGAAAAATTGGTTGCTCGCGACTATTTTCTTGGGTGCATTGTTTATAGGCTGCCAGGCATATGAATATGTACATGCTTATAATGATCTTAATCTGAAATTAACAACCGGGGCGTATGGTTCAACATTTTTTATGTTGACAGGCTTTCATGGCTTTCATGTAACCATCGGTACCATCATGCTGATTGTCATCTATTTTCGTAGTGTTGCAGGGCATTTCTCACCTGAGCATCACTTCGGATTTGAAGGTGTAGCTTGGTATTGGCACTTTGTTGACGTGGTATGGTTAGGATTGTTTATTTTCGTATATTTGATGTAAGCAGATAGTTGGGAACATAAATAAAGGTTCCGGGTTTTCAGTTACTTGATTGCAATTGAAGCTTAGGGTCACCAAGAGTAAAGAGTAAAAGCTCGGAATCTTTTTCCAGATCCCTATGAAAAAAATAGAAATTGTTCTTTTTGATAGTTGGTTAAGTAATCCTATAAAATTTATACAAACTGAAGATGATTGTATTGGGATACCGTTTTGAGCCTAAGCTATGGGCGATTATCGCAACTACAGTTTCAGTATTTGTTTTTATTGAATTAGGAAAGTGGCAATTATCCCGGGCAGATGAAAAGAATGCACGGTATGAACAATTAGAGCAATATGCGAAAGAGCCAGCCATCACGCTTCCTGAGGTATTAATAAAATTAGAAGATTTTCAGTACCGTGATATAGAGGTACGGGGCGAGTATTTGCCCGAGCATACGGTATATCTGGACAACAAAACTTATAAAGGTCGAGCAGGATATCACGTTGTTACACCACTTAAGATTGCGAATAGTTCATTGTATGTTGCGATTAACAGAGGATGGATTGCAACAGGTTATGATCGAACAATACTACCGTTGATTCCAGAAACTAATGAACCTGTTAAAGTAACTGGTGTCGTGGTATCCCCAGAATCAAGAGCTTTAGAATTATCAGATAAGGTACTGCCGGTCGGCAAGGTTTGGAGCAATTTTGATCTGCAGCGATATCAGGAAGCTACGGGTCTAAAAATGCAACCAATAATGGTGCTACAGAAAGACCAAGCAGAAGATGGTCTAGTTCGAGATTGGGATAAACCTGATTCTGGTGCATCCAAAAATATAGGTTATGCGGTTCAATGGTTTTCATTGGCAGCCACAGCAATAATTATTTTTTTAGTATTGAATGTTAGACGAAAAAATTCAAAAAGCTAACAGGCGTAAGTTCTTACTATTGCTGGCACTCATGTGCGCGCCGGTGATTATTTCTTATACCTTATATATATTAGAATACAAACCAGAAAGCACTCATTACGGCGATCTAATTCCTATTGTCAAGGTTAGTGGAAAAGGTACAAATCAAAGTGACAATACGATTCTCCGAATGAAGGATTTACAAGGCAAGTGGGTTCTAGTGACTGTAGATTCAGGCCACTGTGATAAGGCTTGTCAGGAAAAATTATATTTCATGCGTCAGGTACGGCTGGTACAAGGCAAAGAAAAGCATCGCATTGAGCGGCTTTGGCTCATTAATGACAATGTTGTTCCGGATGTTGAATTAATTAAGCAGTATGAAGGTACATTCTTTGTCAATGCAAAGGAAAGCGAAATTCTTAGTTTTATTGAAACTGAAGAAACACAAACAAAGCATATCTATCTTATTGACCCGATAGGTAATTTAATGATGCGTTTTCCTGAAAATGTAAATGGCACAAAAATGGGTCAAGACATAAAACGATTACTACACGTATCGCAGTTGGAGCATTAAAAGCACAGATTGCATTCATAACGGATGATCTGCATGAATTAAAAAAAAGAATATTCGACTTGTATGAATAGAGGAGATTAGTGACATGGCTAGTAGTTTAGCTTGGCATGAGACAGCATCACGTATCAATCAATTTTATCGATTAACCAAACCACGCGTTGTATCGTTAATTGTTTTTACTGCAGTTATTGGAATGTTTCTGGCAGTTCCTGGTGCGGTTCCTTTAGATGTCTTGTTTTTTGGGACAGTAGGTATTGCGTTAGTAGCTGGTGCGGCCGCTGCTTTAAATTGCCTGGTAGAACAAAAAATGGATGCTGTTATGGCAAGGACAAAAGGTCGACCACTGCCACAAGGAAAAGTGAGTGTACCAGAAACAACTTTTTTTCTGCTGATAGTCGGTGGATTAGGGCTTTTTATACTCCATCACTGGGTTAACGAACTCACAATGTGGTTAACACTGGGTACCTTTGTGGGCTACGCTATTATTTACACAGTGATTTTGAAACCATTAACGCCACAAAATATTGTAATCGGAGGTGCGTCGGGCGCTATGCCGCCAGTATTGGGTTGGACAGCAGTCACGGGTGAAATTGCAAGCGACGCGTTATTGTTATTTTTGATTATCTTTGCTTGGACACCACCGCATTTTTGGGCTCTTGCTCTGTATAGGAAGAATGAATATGCCTCGATTGGCATGCCTATGCTTCCAGTAACCCATGGTGATCAATTTACTCGTTTGCATGTTTTGCTGTATACAGTCATTCTGTGCATAGTAACAACATTGCCATATATCACGCAAATGAGCGGACTGATCTATCTGGTGAGTTCGATTTTGTTAAATGGTATCTTTATGTACTATGCCATAGAAATTTATCGTAATTATAGCGATCAGTTGGCGCGGGAAGCATTTCGCTATTCGATTCTCTATTTAGCATTGCTATTTGTAGCATTGTTAGTAGATCATTATTTCTTTTTCTAGACTTTAAGCAATAAAAACACATTGCGCGCTTGCAACATCGTTGGTCATTTGCAATATTGCAAGCGCAAATTGAGCAAGAAAAGTGAAACTTAATTTTACTCGGCTGCAGGAAATAATTTTCCGGGATTAAGAATGTTGTTAGGATCAAACAATTGTTTGATGTTCTTCATTAATTGCAATGTAGCATGATCGATCTCTTTTGTTATAAATGCCCGCTTCTCACTGCCAATGCCGTGCTCTCCTGATAATGTACCTCTAAGCTTAATAACCAAGTCAAAAATTTCATCCAAACAGCGTTCAGCTCGCGCGACCTCACTCGCATCATTCGGATCTATTAATAGATTCACATGAATATTGCCATTGCCTGCGTGCCCAAAATTAACATTATGTAACTGATGGTTGGCACTTAATTGTGCCAGTTCGTGTAGAAATTGAGGCAACGTATTCACGGGTACTACAACATCTTCATTGATCTTTTTGGGTGCTATCTCACGCAATAAAGGAGATAAAGCTTTGCGAGCTTTCCATAGCGCTTCGGCATTATCAACTTGGTTGGCATGAATCAATCCATCAGTTTGGCATGCTTCAAGAATTGCAGCTAAAGCAGCAGAAATGTCGGTACTAGAACCATCAACTTCAATCATTAGCATGGCGTTTGTTTCCGCAGGCAACATATCAGGATAACGCCCGCGTATCAGGTTTAGCGAACCGGAGTCCAAAAATTCCAATGCACTTGGCAGCTGTGGCAGTGCCATAATTCTTACAATAGCTGCTGTACAGCTTGACAGATCATGGAAATGAGCAGTAATACCCGCAACAGCACCGGGCAGTGCAGTGAGTTTAAGGGTTGCTTCGGTGATAATTGCCAATGTGCCTTCCGATCCGATCAGAAGCCGCGTAAGGTCATAGCCGACGACACCTTTGGTGGTGTAGCAGCCAGTCGTAATGAAATTTCCTGCTCCGGTCACAGCCTTTAAACCTAAAACATGTTCTCGAGTTGTGCCATACTTCACTGCATGAGGTCCACCTGCACTAGTTGCAATATTTCCACCAACACTCGAGAACGTGGCACTGGAAGGATCAGGTGGCCAGAAGAAACCATGTGGTTTTGCAGCGTCCTGTATAGATTGATTCAATACGCCGGGCTCAGCCACGATGACCCGATTTGCGGGATCAACCGAGATAATGCTAAGCATTCGCTCCAAGGACAAAACAATGCCGCCCACTTCCGGCAGACTACCACCAGCAGTTCCAGTGCCACGCCCGCGGGGAATGAGAGGAACCTGATATTGATTGCATAATGAAACGATGTGCTGCACCTCTTTAGCCGTCAGAGGAAACAGCACAGCATCTGGTGGAAAGATTTTACGGCTGTTGTCATAAGCGTAGGCATAACAATCCACCGGATCCGTATAAAAGCGATCAGGCGGAAATGCAGCATGCAAATGAGCTAGCAGATTAGCTGGTAACATAAGAAAGTAATAGGTAGAGATTAGTTCATATATTCAAATACTTTGACAACTTTTTTGACACCAGCGGTAGAGCTGGCAATTTGAGCAGCGTTTTCAGCTTCTTGCCGTGTAACGACCCCGAGCAAATAAACTACCTCATTTTCCGTCACAATTTTGACGTGATTGATTTGAAATTTGCGCTCAGTGAGAAAGCGCGTCTTTACCTTGGATGTGATCAACGCATCGTTACTGCGAGAAGTCAGAGAAGTGTTTCCTGCCACAGCGATTTCATTGTAGATCTTGCGCACATTATCGACGCCCATAATCAATCTTTCAATATCCGTTTTAACGGCTTCAGTAGGGGCTTCTCCTGTTAGCAGCACAAGGCGGTTATAACTGGTAACATTGATGTGCACATTATTGCCAAATTGCTGATGAATGCGCCGCGCACTCTTTAACTCGATTCCCTCATCTTCGATGAACATGCCACTAGTTCTGCGATCTTCTGAGATATAGGCCCCAGTTCCTGCCGCTGTGCCAACTGTAAACATGGGAACACAGCCAATCAGAAAAGGATAAAGTAAGATAAGCGACAGGCCATATGGATTGAGATATTTCATTTAATTACTCCACAGAATTCAAAATTTCATGCCGGATAATACAGTAAAATAACCAACTAACGAACAATCTAAGTTAACTGTCTGGAGCGCGGCAAAGCAAAGTAATCTAACTGGCATCATGAGCAAGGAAAAGTACCTCGATACCGATACCGAGCAGATGGAAGGCTCAGATAAGAATGAAACGTCATCCGCCGTTCTGGGCGTGACAATGGGAGGAAAACGTTATCTGATACCCATGACTGAAGTCAATGAAGTCATACCTATACCTAAATTAGCGTATGTTCCGCTGACAAAGCCATGGTTTCTCGGCTTGGCAAACGTGCGCGGAAACCTTTACGGTATTACCGACTTATTCCAATTACAGATAGAAACAGTAATAATATAAGCCTTTACCTTTGGTAGAGGTCATCATGGCACGGAAGGCAAGTGGAACGGAGCAACTTGAG
>NZ_FONE01000057.1 GCF_900112825.1 Nitrosomonas sp. Nm166
ATCGCAAACTCGTTTTGTTGGTGGTATAGGAACCCCCAATATTACGAGTTTGTCTCTATTTATTAAATACTTATCTTAAAACGTCAACAGACCCTCGTGTGTCCAGAATTAGTTGACCACGTCAATTATTCCCGACAGTTATGTAAAGAGCATGAAATCTTGTCGGCACTTTCGAAGTGAGAATTCAAATTGCCTTTGTTCACAATTGATTCTGCGACGATGTTATTAATTTTGTAAACAAGTCTTATAAGCCTTTTTATAAAATTTGAGTTTGAAGGCAAATTAAAGCCATTTATATCACCGATCAATTCAGGTATAATTTTGCTTTTGGGTCGTTAGCTCAGCCGGTAGAGCAGCGGACTTTTAATCCGTTGGTCGGCAGTTCGAATCTGCCACGACCTACCAGATAAAACAGTGACTTACATATTTTTAAGTCACTGTTACTTAAAAATAGTAGACCTATAGTAGACTGATAAAATAAAGTAAACAATAAAATCAGATCCAATTTTCAAATCTACTTCTTTATAAAAAATCTAAAGCTGATAACAAGCAAAAAAGAAAACTGATTCGTAATCAGTAGGTCGGAGGTTCGACTCCTCTCAACAGCACCAAATAAACAATAAGTTACATAATATAATAAAATTTCAACAACTTTATGTAGACCTAATGTAGACATAAAATTGGGAAGAAAAGTGTTTATGCAAAGGGCGCTCATTCACAATTCTGCAAAGGTTGTTCCTTTCAGTGCGCCAATCTCATCACGCTAATTCATGACTTTTTGCTGATAGGTATATTCATCAAACCGCATAAGTGAGCGCAAGATTGATAAGCGGATTAAAGCTCGGGAAAAGAATGATGAAAAATCTGACAAGGTGGCGAGTTGAACGCTGTAGAGATCGAAGAAGCAATATCCAAGCTGGCGGAGCACCCATTTGATCCGGCAGGGTTCCCTTACGCCTTTCTGGAATCGTTTGGAAATAATGCAACCAGAATTAAACTCTTAAAAAGCGGCACTAAAAATAAGAGTGACGTTGAAGGCGCAGTACTTCAGCAAAATAACATTCACATAAAAGTCTGTTCTGCCGGCGAAGTGTTAAAAACTCTGGAGATACTTAAAAACAGCCCAGCGACTAGCCGCCAGAAAGCCAAATTTATCCTTGCTACCGATGGCGAGGAATTCCAAGCTGAAAATATTATCAGTGGTGATACCGTCGCTTGTGCCTACATGGATTTTCCCGATCATTTCGGCTTCTTTCTGCCGCTTGCTGGAATTTCCACCGTCAAGCAAATCAGTGAAAATGCTTTTGATATCAGGGCGACCAGCCGCCTCAATCGTCTTTATGTGGAATTGCTGAAGGACAACCCCGATTGGGGAAGGGCACATCGCCGTCCTGACATGAATCATTTCATGGCGCGGCTGATCTTTTGTTTTTTTGCCGAGGATACGGATATTTTTAACGGTACCGGCCTGTTTACCGACACCATAGCGCAAATGAGCGCGAAGGATTCCTCGAATACGCATGAAGTCATCGGCGAAATCTTCCGTGCCATGAATACAAAAATCGAAGACCGGGCGACAGCAAAATTGCCTCGTTGGGCGGATGCATTCCCCTATGTCAACGGCGGATTATTCTCCGGCAGCACTGAAACTCCACGCTTCAGCAAAATTGCGCGCAGCTATTTGCTGCATGTCGGCAGCCTGGATTGGAAGAAAATTAATCCGGATATTTTCGGTTCGATGATCCAGGCCGTCGCAGAAGACGAAGAGCGTGGTGCATTAGGTATGCACTACACCAGCGTGCCGAATATCTTGAAAGTGTTGAATCCGCTATTCCTGGATGATCTGCGTGCCAAATTGGAAGATGCCGGGGACAATCCACGCACGCTGCTGAACCTTCGCAGACGTATGGCAAGAATCCGGGTATTCGATCCTGCTTGCGGATCGGGAAATTTCCTGGTGATTGCTTACAAAGAAATGCGCGCTATTGAAGCAGAAATCAACAAACGGCGTGGTGAAACAGATTTACACACCGAAATCCGGCTGACCAATTTTCTAGGCATTGAATTGCGTGATTTCGCTGCTGAAATTGCCCGGCTCGCACTAATTATTGCCGAGTATCAGTGTGATGTGCTTTATCGTGGGCAAAAACTGGCTTTGGCAGAATTTCTTCCATTGGATACTCAAAACTGGATCACATGCGGCAATGCGCTGCGATTGGATTGGCTGACTGTCTGCCCTTCGACCGGCACTGTGGTAAAACTATATGCTGATGACTTATTCAACACACCGTTAGAACAAGCACAAATTGACTTCAAAAATGAAGGTGGTGAAACCTATATTTGCGGAAACCCTCCTTATTTGGGCAGCAAATGGCAATCTGACGAACAGAAATTAGACCTTAAAGGAATTTTTGGTGGCAGAACCAATAGCTGGAAATCACTCGACTATGTTGCAGGGAATACAACCTACATGGGGCAAAACTTTAATGTCGTGAACCAATAGCTGGAAATCACTCGACTATGTTGCAGGCTAGTTCATGAAAGCCGCTGATTATGGAACTAAAACAAATACCATTACGGCTTTTGTGTCTACCAACTCAATATGTCAAAGGGTCCAAGTTCCAATTCTATGGCCCTTGGTATTTGCTACAGGCCATGAGATTCAATTTGCTTACACTTCGTTTAAGTGGTCGAATCTTGCCAGCAACAATGCAGGCGTAATAGTTGTAATAGTTGGAATTTCCAGAAACACCAAAAGTACACGCTTACTTTTTTCCCTAAGTAATGATAGTCATCAGATTATTAAGGAAACGATCAACATCAATGCGTATTTAGTCGCTGGGCGAGATATAAATATACAGCCTACCAGAACTTCGCTATCTGGCAGCGCATACATGGATTTAGGTAACATGCCGAAAGATGGTGGTAACCTATTACTTTCAGCTGAAGAGGCAAGACTAGCAGTGGTTGAGGAACCATCAATTTCTCATTACATTTATGACTTTGTAGGATCTCAGGAGTTTGTAAAGGGTATTATTCGACGTTGCCTATGGATCGAAGACCATGAGATTAATGAAGCACGCACCTCTAACTTTATTTCCAAACGCTTAGAGGGCGTTCGAACAATAAGATTAGAAAGCGACGCAGAGTCAACTAGAGCTTTTGCAGATCGCCCTCATCGTTTTAAGCAAATACAAGGCCGTGGTATTAAATCTTCTATCGTAGTGCCAAAGGTCACATCAGAAACTCGTCCATATCTTCCTGTTGGTCTTTTATCTTCGCATTCAATTGTCTCTGACAATGCTTTTGCTTTGTATGATGCACCTCTTTGGAATATGGCGTTGATTGCATCACGTCTACATCTTGTATGGATTGCCACAGTTTGTGGAAAGATGAAGTCTGATTTCCGTTACTCAAATACTCTCGGCTGGAATACTTTTCCCGTTCCATCCCTCACCGAAAAAAACAAAGCCGATCTTACCCACTGCGCGGAGAATATTCTGCTGGCACGGGAAGCACATTTTCCCGCCACTATTGCCGAACTTTATGATCCCGACAACATGCCGGAAAATTTGCGCCATGCGCATGAGCTCAACGACGAAGTATTGGAACGCATCTATATTGGCCGTCGCTTCAAGAATGATACCGAGCGGCTGGAGAAACTATTCGAGCTGTATACCAAAATGACTACCAAACCGAAATTAGCCACCGAAAATAAATAATAGGTTACTCCGTCATGACAAACATCAAATCCATCCCTTCAGTTTCCGTCAATTACGCCTGTAATGGCAGCTCCACCAGAGCCAATGAAATGGGTATGCGCGTCATGCAGGAACGGGCGTATGAAAAACGTGGCGAGCAATATCTGCTGATCAAGTCACCGCCGGCTTCCGGCAAAAGCCGTGCGCTGATGTTCATCACGCTGGATAAACTGTATAACCAGGGGGTGAAAAAAGCCATCATCGTGGTGCCGGAAAAAACCATCGGCGCCAGTTTTAACAATGAGCCGTTGATGCAATACGGGTTCTGGGCGGATTGGGAAGTTGCTCCGCAATGGAATCTCTGCAACGCACCGGGGGATGACAATGGCGGCAAAGTCGGCGCGGTGAAAGCTTACCTTAATGGTACTGATCGTGTACTGGTTTGCACGCATGCTACATTCCGGTTTGCAGTTGATCGGTTCGGCGTAGAAGCATTTGATGGTTGCCTGATTGCCGTAGATGAATTCCATCATGTGAGCGCCAATCCCGATAATAAGCTGGGTGCGCATCTCGGTCAGTTCATGGCAAGGGATAAGGTGCATATCATCGCCATGACCGGTTCGTATTTTCGTGGCGATGCCGAAGCCGTGCTGGCACCAGAGGATGAAGCCAAGTTCGAGACGGTAACTTATACCTATTACGAGCAATTGAACGGTTATCAGTACTTGAAGCAGTTGGATATTGGGTATTACTTTTATACCGGCTCGTATACCGATGAAATCCTCAGTGTTCTGAATCCGGAAGAAAAAACGATCATCCATATTCCGAACGTCAATTCACGCGAAAGCACCAAAGATAAGATCAAAGAGGTGGAGCATATCATTCATGAATTGGGTGAATGGCAAGGCATTGACGATAAAACCGGCTTTCACTTGGTAAAGACGTCCAAAGGCGTGCTGAAGATTGCCGATCTGGTGGATGATGATACCAAGCGGGACATTGTGCTAAGTGCCTTGCGCGACCCTTCCGCCAAAAATAACCGTGAGCATGTGGACATCATTATCGCCCTCGGCATGGCCAAAGAAGGCTTTGACTGGATATGGTGCGAACATGCACTCACCATCGGGTATCGTTCCAGTTTAACCGAAATCATTCAAATCATTGGCCGTGCTACTCGTGACGCCAAGGGTAAAACCAAAGCACGATTCACTAATCTGATCGCCGAACCGGACGCTGCCGAGGAAGCGGTTACCGATGCAGTGAACGATACGCTCAAAGCCATTGCAGCCAGCTTGTTGATGGAACAGGTGCTAGCACCGAAATTCAATTTCATGCCCAAAAATAGCGGAAACGGCCCCGTAGAAGGTTTCGATTATGGCGAAGGCGATTACGATCCCAATAAGGAGAATGTCGGCTTTAACCAGCAAACCGGACAATTCCAAATTGAAATTAAAGGACTGGCAGAACCTAAGAGCAAGGAGGCTACCCGCATTTGCCAGGAAGATTTGAACGAGGTCATCGCAGCATTCGTACAGGATAAAACATCGCTGGAGCGCGGTTTGTTTGATTCCGAGCTTGTGCCGGAGGAGCTGACGCAAGTGCGCATGGGCAAAATCGTGAAGGATAAATATCCTGAATTGGATCAGGAAGACCAGGAAGCGGTACGCCAGCACGCCATAGCCGCCCTGAATCTGACCCAGCAGGCAAAGAAAATACTCAATTCCGCTGATGACACGCTGAAAGCTGGCAATACCGCTTTAATCGATGGGGTGCGCAAGTTTGCTATGGATGTGCGTGATCTGGATATTGATCTGATTGATCGTATCAATCCCTTCGGTGAGGCGTATGCCATTCTGGCCAAGGCCATGAATGAGGATAGTTTGAAACAGGTGGCAGCGGTGATTGCTGGTAAAAAAACAAAATTAACACCAGAGGAAGCAAAAGAACTTGCAGTGCGTGCTGTAAAATTTAAGAATGAACGCGGAAGATTACCTTCTCTTGAAGCTATGGATCCATGGGAGAAGCGTATGGCAGAAGGTGCTGCTGCATTCGTAAGATTTAAGGATGAGGGGCATTATGACCGATTATGATTTAGACGAGCTCCGAACAGAGTTAGACGAGTTTGCGACATTCAAAAACCCTGTTTTATCTTATACTCCACTGGAAGAACGCATCATTGCTGGCTTTGAAGATATTGAACGGTTTTTTGAACAGCATGGCCGCGTACCTATGCACGGCGAGGAGCGCGATATCTTCGAGCGGCTGTATGCCGCAAGGCTCGACAAAATTCGTTCCTCTCCCGAATGCCGCGCAGTTTTAGTTGATCGGGATAAGCATGGTCTTATTACCGGTGAACCAATTGCTGCTATACACCAGCAAGATGACTTGGACGATGATGCATTACTAGCTGAATTAGGCGTCTTGAATACATGTAACAATGACATTACCAAGGTGGCTGCGCCGCAAATGCGTCCCCCGCGGTCGCTGCCGCTCCCGTGCGGACGCTTTGCGCTTCGCTGCTCAGTTGATTCAGTATTCATTGCACATTTTTTAATATCCCATTGATGCATGCGTGTCAGTAGCTGGATGGTATCTGTTTCAACGCCACAGATCTTTTTGCCAATCAGATCGCCATACTTACCAGGTTCTTTGGAGTCGATTTTCATTAACTTGATAGGGTTGTCCTTGCGCTTGGCGGTTGCCCCACCCATCAATTGAATGAACTGCCACCATTTGCCTTGATCGGCTGCTTGTTGGGCTTGTTCCAAAATTCCTTCGGGTGCGCTGCTGATTCTGCGCAGTTCACGCCAAATGCTGACAGGTGCACCACCAATTTGCTGAAATTGTCGGATGCTCCAGGTCGATGCCCAGGCTTCCACCCGTTCAGCTGCTGCCTGTATCGGGCTGCCGTCAATATCATGTTCAAGGCCGTGACCATCAATATTTTTTGAAATATATTTTGCGATATAGCCGACCGCCGTGCCTTTGCTGTTATCAATGGCAATTGCAGTAAAGCGGTGTTCTTTTGCACCGGGTTCGTCGCCATCGGTTTCTAGCGCATAATGCCGCATGATTTCTCTCACCTTTGCGGTTTGCTCAGGTTTCATGAATAGCAGCATGTGCCAGTGTGGCGTACCGTCGTGTTGCGGCTCGGCAATGCGGAAACCGTAAACCTCAAGGTTGTCACGTTTCAGTTTTGCTCGAATTCTCGACCAGACTTGATTCAGATATTTTTGCGCTTGCTTCGATGTAGTACCGTCATATTTGGGATTAGATTCGCCGCTGAGGGATAATCGGGCGTGCATTCTTGATGGACAGGTGATGGTATAGAATTCACCAACATGGCCTAGCTCATTGGCGATGAATTCAAAGCCGAAGATGCGCACCATCAATTCACTGCGTCGGATGCGGGGATTGGCTAAACCTAGTTCTGCCAGTTCACTGAGTGTATAGCATTGTCCCAGTTCATTGGTTGCCAATAATCCATCAAGAATACGACGAATGCGTTTTTTCTGTTCTCTTCGTCTTGCCAGTGTCTCATCGCTGACATAGGTGCTGGCCCGTTTGTGTACAAGACCTAAGCGGATGGCGTCTTGTTCCAGTTTTTGTGCATGAACTTTACGTAATCGTTGCAGCCACCAGATTTCATCGGTCAGGCGGGTATAGATGCCTTTGATGGAAATGTTGGGCTGTTCCAGCGATGATAAGTTGATTTTATATTTCTTCGCCCTGTTCAGCATGCTGGAAACAGCATATTCAAGGTTACGGTAAATGCGGCTGATTTCCTGCATTTCCTTGACGATGTTTTTCGCTAGATCTTTCAGATCATCATCGCTGGCATTCAATGGAATGCTGTTTTTGGTAACCTCCCCATATGCTTTAAGCAAACCACGATTAGCATTACGCCTGCCTTCAAAAATATAAGTTTCTTTGTAGTCATGGGCGGCGATTTCGGCAAAGCGTTTGGGCAATTGCTGGAATATCGGCGCACGCCATCGTTTATCGCTGCCATCCGGTTCATCGAGTAAGCTTAATATGTCTTCGGCGATGCATTCACCGGAACTGAGTAATTCCTGGCTATCTCGTACTGACGTATGCATACATAC
The DNA here is from genome assembly GCF_900112825.1 of Nitrosomonas sp. Nm166. GTDB lineage: Bacteria > Pseudomonadota > Gammaproteobacteria > Burkholderiales > Nitrosomonadaceae > Nitrosomonas. The sequence continues at coordinate 7,808 of NZ_FONE01000057.1, forward strand.
CTCAGTACTGACTAGTTGAGTGATAAGTACAAGATTCAATATAAGCAAGCAGATCGCTATAGCGATAGCGAACTGCCCGGGAACCTATTTTGACAAAAGGCACCCGCGCCCCTGCCCAGCGGTCTCGTTCCAGAAATGCGATGCTGACGCCTAAGATTTGCGCGGCTTGTTTAGTAGTGAGTAATGGGTTTTGCATGATTGACTCCGTGAATTAATGAATACGAAGTCAAGTTGCGGCAGGCAATGGCGTAAAAAAAGATGCTCAAAAAAATAGAAACCACTCTATTTTTTAAGAATGATTACGATTTTCTATTCCTTTGATTTTGCTGGGGCTCCAGGTGATTGTGCAGATACTGACGCAACACTTCGCACTAAATTTTTAAATGATTTAGAGGAAAAAGTAGATGAATAGCCAAATTGCTGCATGATGGAATGGTTTTGCATTTCCTCATAACTTAAGTTTGGATTCAATTCCCATAACTGTTTAGCCAATTCAATACAGACCACTCGTTGCCTGCGCCGCTCTGTTATTTTGTGGTACCAGCCATTATTTTCATCATCAGGATCAACCGATTCACTATTCACATAATCAATGGCTGCTAATTTCTTATGCGACCAGCAAGGCGGAGGCTCAAGTAAGGCGACTCTGTCACACCAAATAATCACTTCATTTCGTTTGACATAAAGATTATCCAGATAATCCTTGCTGAACTTGTTGAACATGACCCAAATGTAAAATTTTATGAAATGCCTCAAATCAAAGACAAATGTAAGGAAAGACTCATCAATAAAGATTCGATGACCTTTCCACCTAGCGGAAATTTCCTTACTACCTATGCCCCGGATTAAGCGATCAATATAAAGTCTTAGCTTGGGTGAAATTGCATTGGGATCGGTTTGATCGGGCTTTTCACCTGCCCAATCGTGGGCCAGTTGCCAGATAGTTTTGAAGTCGGGGTTATTTTCTACATGCATGACAAACCATCCTGTAAGTAAATAATCTCAATGACGGCTTTTAGCTTGTTCACTTTAGAATATTATATTTTTGTCAACATCTTGTTCTTCTTTGCAGCATAAAATGTATTTGCGATCAGATTTTTTTATGACGCAAATAATGCCGTAATCGTGTTCCCATAAAGTCAATCAGGATATTTAATCGCTTTACAAGAATAAGTTAATCTTGTAATTTTAAAAATTGTGAATTTTTTGTGAATTTTGTCGTCTTAAGGTATGTAATTTATTAAAAAGCTTTTCACTAGGAGATTAAAATGAAAGGAAGCGGTAGTGTTATGAGTACAGCCACAAAATTCACTCTGGTATTATTTGGAATTGTTCCACTAATCGGATTTTTGCTGTTTGGAGATGCAAATTCGTTTGTAAGCTGGTTAGAAGTTGATCTCATTTTAGGTGCGGTGTTCTTTTTAAGCTACCTGGTTATTGGTAGCTTATCGAAAAATAAACCCCGCTTGCCCATGAAAAAAATTTACGCCTAAATATCTTGTAAGGCTAAATGTAAAAAGGCCAATGTTGAATAAACATTGGCCTTTGTATTAAGAAGCAATAATAAATAAAGTATGTTTGTCTGAACTCTTCATATTACCCATTAATAAAAATTCTGCAAAAGGAATGAATATTTATCTCATGAGTATCCACATCTAAAGCAATCTGTTTTGCGCCAGCAATAAATAATTATGCAGTAATTTCCTTCAACACATCTGGACGGCGCTCAGCAATTGCAATCAATGTCTTAGCTGCGCCACTGGGTTGACGGCGGCCTTGTTCCCAGTCTTGTAAGGTTCTTACTGATACGCCGAGAAGTTTTGCAAAATCAGATTGTGACAAACCGGATTTTATACGCGCTGAAACAACCGGTGGAACCTCAACTTTATGTATCCGACTTGCACGTCCGGATTTCATTTGTGTAACAGATTCCAGCAGCTCGGCACCCAAGTCGCGCTTGGCGTCTCGTTTTCTTAATTCTTTCTCGGTCATGGGCATGTTATTTTTTCCTTAATTGCTTTAAGTAAATGTGCTGGAATGTTTTCATGTTCATTTTTGGCGTAAATCAGCAGCAACCAGATGGTTCCATCTTCCAGGATGTTGTAATAGATTATTCGCAAACCACCGCTTTTGCCTTTACCTTTGCGTGACCAACGTACCTTTCTACAACCGCCTGACCCTGGGATAATATCTCCCATATCATAGTGCTCTGCAATCCAGCTAGCAAAAGCTGCGCGTTCTTCTTCAGTCCAATAATCGCTGACATAACGACTGAAAACTTCTGTTTCTGCAATGGTATACATCGTATATATTACGGCAATGCCGTATGAAGTCAAGATATTTTGTGCGATTTCTTTTCTGACAAATCAGTTACTGTTGCTGACGGTTTATAACCAGCACACTTGAGGATGTAGTCGGTAATTTTCTGCATGGGTTCTCGCAATCGTTCCACATCGGCAATGATGTATCCGGCAGTAATATCATTGTTCATTTTGTGATTGGCTAAGCGCTTAACTGCATAGGCTGAAATATCCAAACTCTCGGCAATAGTCATGAAAGTACGGCGCAGGTCGTGAATCGTGAAAGATACGCCAGATTCTTTGATGACTTTGGCCATTTGTTTGCGTTGCTCTGTAATATATCCTTCTCCATCAGCTCGTTGAAAAACATACTTGTTTATTGCACGGGTTTTTCTCTGACTTAAAAGATCAAAAAGAAAATCAGATAACGGCAACATATGATCCAGATGATTTTTGGTATCAGTCACTTTCAAAGTTCTAGCATTCAGATCCACATTTTTCCAAATCATGCTGGCAGCTTCTTCCTTTCTTAATCCAGTGAAAAGCACCAGCAGCAAATAGTCCCGGATGGTTTCACGGTTCTGACTTATTGCATCATTTTTTAAGCTCATAACCGCCTGAAACCAGGGTTGGATTTCATGCGGTTTTATAACCGTTTGCCGGCGCTCCACCCGGTACCAAGCTCGGGTTTGAGAAAGGCGCTTAACCGGATTATCTGGAATCAATGTTTGTCCTTGGCTGTTTTCGTATTGTCCGGCAGCAAAATTAAATAAGGCACGCAGAAAACGCATAGTCAGATTGGCTTGTGCTTGGCTATTTTGTCCTAGCTCTGTATGCCGTTTGGCAATCATGTCCTTAGTAATATCAGTAATTGCTCTGTTGTTCCAAGCAGCTAAGTAAGTATCCATAATTCGCTTGTAATCTTTGATGGTACGCGGTTTAAGCGCTTTACGTGCAGCTAGAAAATCCTGGAACACTTGCCGCAAAGTTATATTACGAATTTTCTGTTCTCGTGCTTGATCATTGGGATTAATGCCTTTGGACATCATAAGCAGTAATTCTTTGGCTTGGCTTCGCGCTTGTTCAGCCGTATATATGCCATGCTTACCAATTGTTACCCGAATACTTTTACCATTAACTTTGCTTTCGGCAATATAAACTTTGCTAGTTGCGCCTACACGTAGGCCAAAGCCTTTTATTTCACTGTCACGATAAAAAGCTTGTCCATTCTCAGGATATGGAATGGAATCAACAAAGGTTTTGGTGAGCTTCTGAGGCATCTTAATCTCCAGTCTACTAATTAAGAATTCACGGTCTACTTTTTAAATTAGTAGACCTATAGTAGACCAGAAAAATAAAAGTACGTCAAAATTGGAATGGCAGTTTAAAAGAATGATCCAATATATATGTCATTGTTAATATTAAATATAATCGGTATTTAGAACAATTTCAGGCTTATTCAAGGAAGGTAAAATTGCTGCTAAAATGGAACATAATAGAACTTTTAATCCGTTGGTCGGCAGTTCGAATCTGCCACGACCTACCAATAAAATCAAGCACTTAGTGATAGACTTGCTAAGTGCTTTTCTATTTTCATCTTTTATGTCACTATTTTGTCACCGTCCTTAATGAATAAAGCTCAGCATATTGAAAAAAAACCGCCACTCGGGCGGTTTGTTATGCATCAGGATTAATTAAGTTATTTTTTTGAAGGCGATCCGCTTGATCTAGCTGCCTCGTCCCCTGAGGGCGCTCCAGGTGGTGTGCCCATTGTGCCTGTACTAGATGATCCTTGTGAACTAGATCCTGATTTGGTATCAGTAGCTCTCTGTTCACTTTTTCTGTCGCTTTGAGATGAATAAGGGCTGGGAGCGTTATCTCTATCGTCCACTCTATTCTGTCTTTGGGTATAGCCCTCGTCCGCAGCAAATGCTGATACGCTTATAAATAGAAATCCGCTGAGAATAGAAGCAAATAAGATTTTCATTTGAATATTCCTTTAGATTAGTTAGAGGAAGCCATATAGTGCAGTTGGCAATATCACCGGTCTGTACGCTAAAGCACACGGTGAAACTACCTTGTTTATTACGTGACAATAAAAACCCGCCGGAGCGGGTATAGACTGTTAAATACTCTAATTAAGAATCAATCTTTCTTTGGCAGAACATCAGATTTCCGCTTTTGCACTTCAATCTTTTTAGGAATTTGTTCGTGAGTATCAGAATATAAAATAATTAGAGCTTACTCAGAAAAGTATAAGTGATTGTTTTTACGTGTAAATATCTTAAAAATCAATATTTAAGTGCAAGGTTTTTGAATAAATTATGCAAAAACCCTTGCACTTGATTTGAACTCAAGCTCCCCTATGTTCAACCAGTTTTATTAAACCGCATGTTGTTACAAACAATATTCTCTAAAACAATTGGTTATGAATTATAAATTTTAAACAATTATGAGAAATACTTTTTGAGTAAGCTCTAATTAAGAAAATAATAATCAAGGAAAAAATAAGCATTAAGGTAAGCATTTATTCCTCCTATTAGATCTTTAATACAAAATAATAATCCGCTTACTATGAATTTTCATCGGTGCGCCACCATACTTAGTTCAGTCTGAACAATCCATAACATTCTGATTCTGTGTGATGAATTGATGAATTAAGGCGATTAAATTCACCAGTTTTTGGTAAAATTGCTACAATTTCCTGCAAATTTAGCGAGGGTTAGATGGGGCCAAAGCCGTGCACGCAAAAGAGTAATGACCTGTTCCGCCAGCGACTGGACGAACTGGTC
>NZ_FONE01000089.1 GCF_900112825.1 Nitrosomonas sp. Nm166
TCTTGGTCGAGATAGAAGATTCTCAATGACCTTCGTATAGGTCAAACCACTGCGAGTCCCCCGGCAAAGCCGGGGGCTTACCTCACTGAGTTATTACTGGTCACGCAGTTTGTGGAATTGAAATTGTTGATTACCAGATCAAAGATATTAACGATCTTCTTGATCGTTGAACTACTCTGCATCCTAAATTCCACGACGGAATCGCGCTGCGGTGGGTTCGATTTTAAGAGATAATCTGCTAGCTGTACCGATTTTACGCCCTGCTGCGACTTGAGATATACTTCGATTTCATCAAGTGACCGCGCTAGAAATTGCAGTGGCCAGCGTCTTTTGGAAAACCTCAAAATCGACAGTCGAGAGTAATTCACCGCCCATCTCATTGCTTCCGTAAATTGATATGTAATCGGCTTGCTTATTTCCATTAACATGAGCTGGACCGCCAGCAGTATCTAAGATACGAGAGAGCCGGTCAGATTTTCCACGGGAAGTCTCGAGACCAAATTGATGAGGGAGATGGGGAAATGTAAGAAGTTTCTCTTCCATGCTCCCCCTTTTCTAAACATTGAACCACAGTTCGTGGATGTGGCTATCGTTATCCGGTAAACCACATGCTGTGTGCGATCGACATCCCAAGTGTAGCCAGCAGGATCGCCGACAGCGATGGGTACACCAGCAGCAAGAGTCAGGCCGTTGGCCGTTGTGATGCCACACCTAAAAACGAAGAGCTTGAATTGGGATTATAAGAATGAGCGTAACCGTACAGAAAATTCTGATAAGTTGGACGAAAATTTAAGACTGTTCATACTCTTAAATGTAAGGACAACCAGCGCCAGCCAAAGTGCACTCTCACTTAGTCGGATGGCTGGAGGTGCTTATCCCAATGCGCCAGTTAATTTCCCCCTCATCCTCGGCGCAATGGGCCCTTTCCTCTCTATGAGCGGGACTGTTTTGGAGTTAAAAGACTCTCCTGTAGCCATACTACAGGCTCCCAACAAAGCAGTTCTGCTCACCCATTATATCAAACCATTCTAAGTTTAAATCTTGACCCAAAAAACATTCATTGCCTTTACGTGTAGTACCGCACAGAAAAGGGTTGCGATAAAGAAAATAATAAAATTATTTATGTATGCAATATTATGTGAATAAGGCAGAGTGCTTCCACGCGCTTAGTCGGACGTCTGTAGAATTTTTCACTCACTGCGCTATTCCTACCTCTACCTTCCCTCGCAGTATTAAAACACGCAGAGTTCATGCTAGTTAGCGATATTGTACTGAACGAATTAAGAGTTTTTATTCCTACCGGTACTGAGCCGTCTGACGCAAAAATCATCAAGAGGATATAAAAGATGAAAGACCGTAGAGAACAAGAAGGTACTAAATTGTTTAAGGCTATGATTATGGTAATAGCAGCGCTAATTGCACTTTTGGCACTATTAGACTGGCTTAGGGGATATTAAAGGCTCTAGACTAACAGATTGTATCTGCTAGTCTAGAGCCTACTAAATTACCCAAAAACCAGTTATGCAGAGGTCTCAAATGTTTAGATAGAAATAAGCAAATAGCTTAGGTTCTGTTGACATTTTAGCGAAGCCAAATTAATGCTGAGACAAACCATATAAACCCCATGTAATTTCCAGCCATTTTTTCATAGCGTGAGGATATTCTTCTGTAATGCTTAATTTTATTGAAGAAACACTCAATCAAACGACGCTCTTTATAAACGAACCAATCACAATCTCTTGCATTGATTCGATTGCTGCGAGGCGGAATAACAGGCTCAATACCTTTTTCAGTGAGCGCTTGAATAAAAGCATCGCTATCATAACCTTTATCACCCACCAGAGCGGCTGCGCCTTCTGCCGTCAGAGCCAACAAATTCTCAGCTTGCCCGGTATCGCTAGCTTGACCGCCAGTCAGGATATACTCATTGCACTTCAAATTTCGGCACTCAAGCGCAATCGATAATCTAAAAATTATCGGTCAACAAGGAACGTAGTGCTTCCTTATAGCGCTCTGAAGCAGCAAAAAATCATCGCAGGCTCGCTTGAACAAGGCAAAGGTTTCATAGTACTTGCCATACAGAATTTCTTTTTTGAAGAATCGCCAGTAGCGCTCAATCAGATTCAGATTGGGCGCATAGGGCGGCAGGAAGATCAATTCGATTTTTGAATCTGACAAGTATTCAGTGACGACCTGTGAGCGATAATAACGGGCATTATCGCAGATGACGTAAATACGGGCAGCAGCGGGATGTTGTTGCTCGATCTGTTGTAACAACTCTACCGTAGATTGTGCATTGATAGTGTCATCATAGCGAATGACCGGACATAGTCCAGCGCAATCGATAGCACCGTTGATGTTGATGCGTTGCCGACCTGTGCTGCTGGGAATTTCATGGTCCTGGCCACGTTTGATCATCCGTATCCAGCGATTGGATTGTGCTGCGGATGCGTGGCGTCCATGAAATAAATCGGATCATCCGGCGCCTTTTTTGCTTTCAGGGTTTGATAGTGTTCAACAAAATCCTTTTGCTGCTCAGCATTGGCTTTGCCTGGAATCAACCTGGGCTTTTTGTAAACATAGCCCAATCGATGTAATAATTGTGTCATGCCGCTTTCGCTATAAGCAATTTGCCACCTCGGCTTGACGTAATGCGCGATTTCTTTGGCCGTAAGACAGAGATTCTCACGTAGATGCTGATCCAGCAACCGCTGCGTTCCTCTGTAAGCGCAGCGTCACTGCCGCCATCGTCATTTCTCTGCAAGGCGCCCAGACCGCGCCTTTGCGATATCGCCTAAAGTGATTGCGGACAGTTTCACGGTCAATCAACAGGGTTTGTGCAATCTTTGTGACCGACTACCCTTTACCTAACAGATAAACAGCCTTAACCCGATCGGCATAACGCTTATCGGTGGCATCCCATAAAACCGGAGAATGGTTACCTTGGGTACATGTTGCCATTGGTAACCTTAAAGCATTCTTGTTTGGAACATACCACGGCGTAACGTCAAAATACTTACAAGAGTATCTGAACGAATTTTGTTACCGTTTTAACAGAAGAGCATGGGAAGCTCAATTACCATCCAGACTCCTCAATGCGTGCCTGACCCATACTCAAGTGAAACTGAAAATGGTATAGAGGCATAAACTGAAATTATGGAAGCCATCTCATGTAGATAACGTGAGTTCGACATAAGGATCACATCAGTACGACTGGAAGAGCTTGTGAGGATCTGATATTAAGGGAGGGTTTCTTCTCGCGGAATGTGTAAGCTGCCAGCCCGGCTATCAGATTAACAAAGAAGTTAAATGGGCTACGATGACAAGAATGCTCGATTTGCGAGATGTTTTTCAGTTGATCGCTGACAGGCTCAATGATCGAGCGTTTACGCAACAAGAGTTTGTCAAATAGCGGCAACAACCTGTTTTTCATGTTCCTGCGCACCCTGGTGACGAGC
>NZ_FONE01000020.1 GCF_900112825.1 Nitrosomonas sp. Nm166
GATGTCATTTCCGGCAAGCCTGATGTCCAGAACACCCTCAAAACCCTGCGCTACAAGCTCTTTGCCAAAGCAGGTTACATCACTCATGAAGGCCGAAAAAAAATTATTAACCTGGCTGTTGCCATGCAACAACGTGAATGGATGGATGGTCTTTGGGACAAATCCAAAACGTTTGATCTTCCCCGTTAAATTTAGCCCAATATTCACACCCTGATCGGTTCTAATGGAAAATCTGGGTTTTTTAGCCCAATATTCACACCCTGATCGGTTCTAATGGAAAATCTGGGTTTAAAGGAATATTATGAAATTCTCAATTTTGAAACATTCAGTGGTCACAGTTTTCAGTGCGCTGATGATGAGTCAGGCGGGGGTTGCTTCAGCAGATAATCAGGGAGGCAGTTTCACTACTGGTCTGGCCGCTGCTGTGGATTTTTATCAAGTTACCTGCTTTGATGATGGCAACGGAGCACCTTCGTATCTCGAAGAGCAGGTTAAAGATATGTCGGCTAATACGCCTAAGACCAGCATTTTAATATATAAAGGAACCAGTTGTACTACCAACAAATGTGCGCAACCGAGTACAGATACTACGGATAACAATACGACATACAGTCCTCTGGTTAGAGTCACCCAGGGAGCCGGCAGTTACGATGTGTTAGTCCATTGCAAGGCTTCTGGTAATGTACATACCGGTACGAGTATTACGTCCAGATAACAACAATAACTCATACTATTGAATTCCCTCTTCGCTTTTGAAAGAAGGTGCGGGGTTTTTCAGCTTATAAGCCGCATAAATAATAGGTGCGACAATTTGCCGCATTGATATTTTTATAACGCGACCAGATAATCCAATGCAAGTAGATTAATAAAAAGTATTTAATCTATGGTTAAGGATTCTGATAGAAACTTGAATCATTATTGTTGGTACTTTGCATCAAGTGTTTTTTGCTGAGATCTCCTGAACCTATCCACTGAATTCATGAGGTGCAAGTTGGGAACCAAAAGAAATTCTATATAGAAACTCATAAATTGACGGGAAAAAAGAGTGTAAAGATGAATACAGGTTACAAATTAAAATTTATCACGGCTTCTATGATTGCAGCGGCGACAACAGTGGTTGGACATAGTGCATTTGCCCATACCCGACTGGAAGTGCCAATCATTAATGAAGCCACCAGAGCGAGTAATAATGTGGTTGTTGGCCATGGTTGCGGAAGTGAGAATGGAGAATCGCGTAATGTAATAGGTACTAGTGTGGTGTTCCCTGATGGTGTGGATTCAACTATTCTTGTTGACGGTCAACCACATGCAGGTGCTCTGACTGATTTTGTGCAAAATTGGGGTAATCAGAATCAGAAGGTTTATAGCAAGGCTGTTTTCACCTTTCAAGGTGAGAAACTGGATGCCAATGGAAACGTCGTAGGTTTCTGGGCTGGTGGTGGAGATACTTTACCGCATGATTTGGCGGGTTATATTCCATTTAGAACCGGTGCAGTGATCATTGAGCCAACATCTTGTGCAGCCACTGTGAAATTTTACGTATCGATTGCAGATATTTGCGAAATTACACCTACTTCTGGTTTTAATGAAAACACAGTCAATTTTTGGACGCATAATAATTTAGGTACACCGTATGACCGTGTCAGCACGACAGATGATGGTCCAGCTTCATTGACAATTACTCGCACGAGTGCTCTGCCAGAATCGTGCGGCGGAACCGGACTGGCCGTTGAGGTGAAGCCATCAGCCGCGCAAATCAATCGTGATATGCCGATTAAGATTGATGGTGCCCAAATCTGGCCACAGTAACGACCGAATACTTAAGCAGGTTGGTGTCATGGGAACCTTGCTCTTTCCCCTCCTTCGGAGCAAGGTTTTCCTAAAAGCAGAAAGAAGTGTTTACATTAATATAAATAAAATAGCGATGGAGGTTATAAAATGTGGAACGTGAAAATACAAAGGTTTTTGCAAGTGATTTTTATTATGATTACAACTAGTTATGCTGGATTAAGTAGTGCGCATAGTGCCGGAGCAGTAATGGATCCCAATGGTACTGTTGCAAGTTTTACCGGCTATGCGCTGATTACTTGTACCAGCGATGAAAGTGGTACTATCCCAACTGATTATTTGGAAGCTAGCATTAAAGATACTTCTGCACCGGTAGAAAATTTATTAACTAATTTACAGTTGATTAAAGGAGATCGTGCAATCAGTATTTCGGACCCAATTGCTGGGGATGCAAATCCAAGTCCTATTGTTATTCTGCAAGGTGGCAATGGGGTTTACTTGATACTAGTAAATAAAACTGGGGCTGGGGTAAGGTCATTTGAAGTTGATTATCACTGCAAAGCTGCAAATGGCGTTCATACTGGAACGGATATTAGAGTTAATCAATTTCAGTAATTATTGATGACTTACATTACACAAGACAATCTGGTTTGATTTTTCTATGATTAAACTAAAAAAGCGATAATATCAATCGGTAAGAGAATCAAGTAGTAAGAAAATTGAGGTATTAGTGCAATGATAAAGAAAATGAAATTATTATCTTTGATGATGTTAAGTTTGTTTGCGGCATCATCATTCGCCGAGCATCTGGATCAAATGTCACCTTCCTGTGCATTGACGACATTGGATGGTAAGCCTGCACATGATTTGCAGGAATTGAAAGGAAAAGTTGTTTACGTGGATTTCTGGGCGTCCTGGTGCCCGCCTTGTGTCAAATCTTTCCCGTTTTTAAACGAACTCAATCATGATTTAAAAGATAAAGGGCTGCAGGTAATCGGGGTCAATTTGGATGAGAAATTAAGTGATGCGCAGGAATTTATTGCTAAACATCCCGTGGATTTTTCGATTGTTGCGGATGCAAGTAAGCAATGTGCCAAGGGTTTTGAGGTGATGGCAATGCCTACTTCTTATTTAATTGACCGGAAAGGAAATATTCGCCATATTCATCAGGGGTTCCGTCCTGGTGAATCTGAAGAATTACGCGCTTTAGTTACCCAACTGGTGATGGAGCATCCTTAAAGAGTAAACAATGCTGGCGCTTATTACCCCGCTCATCAAAAAAAATCGGTATGCCTTTATCAAACTGATACTCGCACTCAGTATGGTACTATCCGGCTGCGTAAATATAGCGCCATGGGAACGGGGTAATCTGGCGAAACCTCAGATGGAATTAGATCCGCACCCGCTGCAAAGCGAATTACAATCTCATAATTACAGCAGTCGTGAAGCGGCTCCAAGTCATAAATCATCGTCGGGCGGTGGTGGTTGTGGCTGTTATTAGTCTATTTTCATTTAGGTGCTTTTTAAGGTAAATGAAATTTGCAGCAAAGTAGTACATCCCAGTGCCAGAATAACCGTCATGAGTTGGATAATCTTGAAGCGCCGTCCTCTGTAAAAGCAAGGAGCGCGCTCCAGGCACTGACATCCGCCGCTCTGGTATTGCCTGGTTTACTAATGTCCTCAGGGCATGCGGCAGGTACCGATCGAATCAATTTTCAATATAGCCGTTATCAGGAAGGGGAGCGTAACCTGTTTGGCGTGCCCCAAAGTTTAAAGCCTATCACTGCCGATGTCTTATATGGCAGCGGTAATTTTTCCCTGACAGATCGTACTAAATTTTCTTTTGGTTATACGCAGGATACCTGGTCGGGGGCAACACCCATTGCGATTTCTCCGTTGGTTGCCAATGGTAATCGTCCTATTCTAAGCAATACCGAATCGGGAGTAGTGATAGTAGGTGCTTCTCCTATTATCAATAGCCAAATATTGCTAGATCGCGAGTTAAATCCGATCAGACGAGATCCGCAAAGTGGTCAATTGTCAGGAACAGATAGCCGATCAGTGATGGTCATGTCTTCGGCATCGCCAGAAACCCGCCGTCAGGCCAATTTTGGCTTGAGTCATGAGTGGAATGAAGCGGCTATTAATATAGGCGGTGGATTTTCAAGAGAAAGAGACTACAAGTCAAGCTATGGCAATATTGGTGGTCGGCTGGATTTTAATCAGAAGTTAACAACTGTTAAATTTGGTGGCGGCTATACGCATAGTGATATCGGCGCCATTCTGGACCATGATGCATCCCCTTATATCACCAAGACTGCATTTTCCCAGCAAATCATAAGCCGTGGGGGTTCTGAGATATTGCAAGGTAACCGGCAAGACTGGGCAGCCAATGTCGGTCTGACCCAGGTTCTGACCAAGAGTGCATTGATTGATGCCAATATTGGTTATACCCATAGCAGCGGCTTTATGGAAAACCCTTATAAAGTGGTGTCAGTGATTTTTATTGATCCGACTGCTTTAAACACTAACCAAACGACACCGATTGCCGGCGATTTGCGTGCGCTTATTGAACAGCGACCGGATATCCGCAATCAAGTAGCGATCAATACAAAATACATTCAGCATATCAGTGCATTTGATGCAGCATTGCATCTAGGTTACCGATTATCGGTGGATGACTGGGGTATCAATACTCACACATTTGATGCCAGCTGGGTGCAACCGCTGGGCAATGACTGGACTGTTACTCCCCGCATCCGCTATTACTCTCAGGATGCTGCCAGTTTTTATCGGCCTTATTTGTTTTCCCAACAAACTTACCGGAGGAATGAATTTGACAGCTTGGGGCGCCAAATCTGGGTCGATGTAAACAATCCAAATATTCAATACTTCCGCGATTCCAACTTTAATTTGTTTGACCAGAGTGGCAATTTGGTGAACGAAGCTTTTTTGAACATACAACCCAAAATCACTTCATTTGATGCCGGAAAATTACCTGATAATTTTTCCAGTGACCATCGTTTAGCAGGATTTGGGGCACTGAGTGGTGGAGTAGTGTTGAGTAAGATACTTGGAAAAGGTGTCGCTCTAGAAGCAGGTTTTGAATACTACACACGAGCCAGTTCCATGCAACTGGGCAGCGGTGGCGGCAATAGTTTTGCTGATTTTGATTATTATGTTGCGAATGCAGCGCTGAAACTTGACATGGAATCAACCAATCCATCTCTCCCTACCGGTAATTCTTCTCATACTCACCAGGATTCAATCAGGCACTATCAACACCAATTTCCACCAGCTGGGGTGATGTTTGGCCATATGCTCAATAAACCGGGTGATTTCATGGTGGGTTATCGGTTTATGTTGGGTCGATCGGACGGAAGCATGATGCACGGTGCCCATAAAGTAAGTGATCAAACGGTAGTGGATCAAGGCTGCAGCGAGGCAATACCCTGCCGGTTCACGCCAGCCTATATGAATATGCGTATGCATATGCTGGACATTATGTATGCACCTACCAAGTGGCTCAATGTCATGTTGATGCCAACATTCATGGATATGGACATGAATTTGCGCAGACTGGCCGGAGCCCCGCCTGCCGCACCGGGCGTGCACGAGCATCGAGGAATTGCTGGACATGAAACAGGCGCGGTCAGCGATACTTATATTTCATCATTAATTAAGCTGATTGATATTCCAGGTCATCGCGTGCATATGAATCTGGGACTCAGCGCTCCGACCGGAAAGGTGGATATAGAATTGCGTCGCATAGCTCAGGTTGATGGCGGATTGATTCATTTTGGAATGCAATTGGGAAGCGGTACCTGGGACTTTTTGCCGAGTTTGACTTATCTGGGTGGAAGGAGTCGCTGGTCATGGGGTGCACAACTGAGCGGTGTCAAACGCATGGAAGAGAAAAATAAATCCGGCTATCGTCTGGGTGATATTTTTCAGGCGACAACTTGGGGCGGTTTTGATCTGACGCGGTGGCTAGCAGCATCGGTGCGCGGTGCCTATACTATACAAGGAGCCATACACCGGGATTTCGATTCATTTAATGCACATATCGGTCCGATGGATTTTCCTGCTAATTATGGCGGACAATTTTGGGATATTGGATTGGGATTAAATGCTGTCATTCCGAGCGGGCGGTTTGCCGGTAATCGTTTCGGTTTTGAATGGATACAACCGCTCAGGAATGACTTTAATGGATTCCAGCTTGACCGTAAGGGTGCATTATCAGCAACCTGGAGTTATCAGTTTTAACAAGAAGCACACTTATTTTTAAAATATTTAAGATAAGTTGCAATGAATTTTCAATAGTCCTTCGCTTGCGAAATATCGTGGCCAGCTTAAATTATTATCACTATGATTTCAAGGCAATGGGTTCGCCTTGCTCGATCCAGCTTTACGCCAGCAATTCGAAGACAGGCAAACAGGTAGCCAGGATTGCCATGGATGATGTTTACCGGCTGGAAGCACGCTACTCCCGCTATCGCGCAGATAGTTTTTTATCCGAGATAAATCGTACTGCTGCACAGGGAGGGCATATCACTGTGGATGATGAAACGGCTGGATTGCTGGATTATGCAGCCACTTGTTACCAGCAAAGCGATGGCTTATTTGATATTACTTCTGGCATTTTACGGCGGGTCTGGGATTTTAAATCTGGCATTATACCTACTCATGAAGCGATTCAGTCTGTGCTCGAAATGATTGGCTGGCATCAATTAAGTTGGCAGCGGCCCATACTGACATTTACTGTTCCTGGGATGGAAATCGATTTTGGCGGTGTCGTTAAAGAATATGCCGTTGATCGTGCTGCCTCGCTCTGTTGGAATGCAGGAATTCGACATGGCATCATTAATCTCGGGGGGGACATTAAAATCATTGGCCCGCATAATGATGGTAGCCCCTGGCGGATAGCGATACGTCATCCACGTCAGCCTGGGGGTATAGTAACCACATTATTGCTTTATTCCGGGGCACTTGCGAGTAGCGGAGATTATGAGCGTTGCATCATACTGAATGGTGTGCGTTATGGGCATGTGCTTAACCCTAAAACCGGCTGGCCGGTCAGTTATATGGCGGCGGTGAGTGTGATTGGTGAGTTTTGTGTAGTGGCAGGCAGTGCATCCACCATCGGCCTGCTTAAGGAAGAACAAGGATCTGACTGGTTGAATGAACTTGGCCTGCCCCATTTATGGATGAATGTGTATGGAGAGGTGGGGGGATCTCTTGGAATTGGGTAATTTTTTTTTATGAATAAATAAATAGGCAATAAATAGAGATTTCTGTATGGATCTGCTGAATTTTTAAATTCCCTACTTTATTTTTTAATGCTATCCTTAATACGAATGAGTGCTTTCGCTTATTCTTAATTACTTCAAAGATCAAATGTTGTAATTGATAGGTGTTATGTGAAGTTGCTTAAGTTTCAACAATAATGTTTGATATTTATTATTAATAAGGAGATTATTAATGAAGTATTCACTTTTTGCTGTTGTACTTATAACTCTGATATTAACCGCATGTGGAGGTGAAGGAAAACCAGGCCAATATCCTCCAAGTCTCTATAAAGAGCGAGAAGGTCAATTGACCGATAGCGAACTTGAAAAAACCAAAAGGGAGGGCGCAGAACAGCAAAGTAACTAAAGTACTCTTGCTGTTGGTTCCTCAACATCATGGTGAGGACCAGATAGTCAAGTTCTAACAAGAGCTAATAAAAAAACAAGCACTTGATATTCCTTTCTCCAATATGAAATTTATATGGGTAATGAGATGTAGAGCTTGTTTTTTTAAGCGACCCTGGTGTAAATACTAGGGTCGTAATCCCAAATCCAGCATTTAAGGATATAATCCTCTCAGCCATAACTAATTAGCATTAGCTGTAGGTAATTTCTTTAATAATTGCTGAATCCAGTCAACTTCTTCCGATTTTCAATCAGAGCATATCGCTCATCAGAGCGGTCTTTCACCGGTAAGTCGGCATTATTCGATATCCAAATTGGAGTATTTTGTCATCTACTGGTATACTCTGAGCACTGAGCACTTTCGACTGTGCTAGTTTTTTAAGTGATAGTTTTAATCTTAAATTGAGTGAACTTTGTGATCAACGAGTTTGTTTGCCAATGAGCAGTTACATCGCATCGAAGTTTAGCAGGGTTTAGATAGATTTATAAGTTTTATGGCGGGCCTCCCCGCATTGCAAGGTAGTGAACCTGGTCAGGTCCGGAAGGAAGCAGCCACAGCTATTTATTGCGAGTGCCGGGGGTCTGGCTCGCCACCCAACATGATAGCATGCGATAATATGAAGTAAGATCTGTATTTTAGATTTTGCATCAGTTTAATAGTATCCAATTCAAAAACGTGTCTCAAACACAAGTCCTTGCGCGTAAATGGCGCCCAAGAAATTTTTCAGAATTAACCGGGCAAGAGCATGTAGTCAGAGCGCTGACGAATGCGATTGAACAAAATAGACTGCATCATGCCTATTTATTAACTGGAACGCGCGGTGTAGGTAAAACCACCATTGCTCGTATCCTGGCCAAATCACTCAACTGTGAAACAGGAATAACCGCAACACCATGTGGTGCTTGTTCAGCATGCCTGCAAGTTGATACCGGAAGCTTTATTGATCTCATTGAATTAGATGCGGCTTCAAATACGCAAGTCGATCACATGCGTGATCTGCTGGAAAATACGCTTTATGCTCCTACCAGTGCGCGCTACAAGATTTATATCATTGATGAAGTCCACATGCTTTCCAAGTCAGCCTTCAACGCGATGCTGAAGACTTTGGAAGAACCGCCGGCGCATGTCAAATTTGTACTAGCTACAACAGATCCACAGAAAATTCCAGTTACAGTACTATCACGCTGTTTGCAATTTAATCTGAAACAAATTCCACAAGCTCAGATTGCCGAGCATCTCAAAAGGATATTGTCGCAAGAAAAGATTTTATATGATACGTCATCGGTACAGCTAATTACCCGTGCTGCGCAAGGTAGTATGCGCGATGCCTTGAGCCTGCTGGATCAGGCTATTGCTTTCGGAGAGGGCAAGATTGAGGAAGCAGCTGTACGGGATATGTTGGGTATCATTGACCAGAGCTATCTCTTTGATCTACTGGAGACCATGGCACAGAAAAACGGTGCCAGATTATTAT
Organism: Nitrosomonas sp. Nm166; assembly: GCF_900112825.1. GTDB lineage: Bacteria > Pseudomonadota > Gammaproteobacteria > Burkholderiales > Nitrosomonadaceae > Nitrosomonas. Next base: position 8,957 of record NZ_FONE01000020.1, read on the forward strand.
CGTTAGCGGATGAAATGGAAGCGCAATGCTTCTCATTTGATTCCGCTTTGCAGGAGCTGGCGGTTTTATTGCACCGTATCGCGCTGGCACAAACCGTTCCGCAGGTGATCAGCGCGGATACGCCCGAATATGCACGTATTTTCACCTTAGCAAAAGTATTTACGCCTGATGACATTCAGTTGTTCTATCAAATTTCTTTGCACGGACGCAGTGATCTGAATCTAGCACCCGATGAATATGCTGGCTTTACCATGACACTGATGCGTATGCTGACGTTCATGCCGGATGATTTATCGGCGAATAATCATTTGCTGCAGGCTCCATCAGCTCATAACAAACAGCCTACGGCAACAAATATTATACAGTCTGCGATATCCGAGCAACCTCTACAGCATATATCGCCTGTATCAGAAGGTGTGGGTGCTGATTCATCCAGTTTTGATTGGCCGCAATTGATCCCGCAACTCAAGCTAACAGGAATGGCCAAAATGCTAGCGCAACATAGTGAAGCCAGGGTTCTCTCAGCTGAAAAAATCGAACTGTGTATACCGGATGTGCATAAGCACCTGCTGGAAAAAAAATATCAAGATAAAATCCAGGCAGCGCTGGACACTTTTTTCGGCAAACCTGTTGTACTTAATTTTTCTATAGGCAGTATTACTGGATTAATACCTGTTGTATTACAGCAGCGTGCAGAAGCAGAAAAGCAAGCAGAGGCTATTGCAGCAATTGAAAAAGATCCGATTGTGCAAGAAGTGATTGAGCAGTTTGATGCAAAATTAATCGTTTCTTCCATTAAACCATTTCAAGAAGATAAAGGAGGTAATACAAATGAGAGGTAACCTAGGCAATATGATGAAACAAGCCCAGATGGTGCAGGAAAACATGCGGCAAATGCAAGAAAAACTGGCAGCTATCGAAGTAGAAGGTCAATCAGGAGCAGGTATGGTTAAGGTAATAATGACTTGTCGGCATGATGTCAAAAGGGTCATTATTGATGACAGTCTTGTAGGCGATGACAAGGAGATGCTGGAGGATCTTGTGGCAGCGGCTTTCAATGACGCTGTGCGTCATGTGGAATCTACTACTCAGGCAAAAATGGCGGAACTTACTAGTGGTTTAGGCTTGCCAGCAGGATTTAAATTGCCTTTCTAGAAAGATATTTCAAAATCAAATAGTTATAGAAATGGATATTATTTCACATAGAAAATTGTACCCAGCAGATCTAACTAAACCTCAATGGGAGCGGCTTCGGATGCTGTTGCGATAAGCTAATAACCTGCTAGGCTTCTATATAGTTTTGTTTGTGTAACGCTAATGCTATTGTTTATTCTAGAAATATTTAATTTAAGGTAACGAAATCAAATGGGTATTTAGATGGTAGCATGGAACGCGTACGTCATCTGAAGGCTGAAAGTAGGTATTTGAAGACCTGAAACAACGTGGTCTCAAGCAAGTTGGACTGGTACTCTGCGATGAGTTTTCCGGCGTCGAATTTTAGAGGAGGGGATTCGCAAGAATGGTTGCCATCCATTTAGTGCCTGTAAGTGATGTGTTAGCGATCAGCAGCTCGAACAGTAACTGAATAGAACTTCGATAAGAGGCCCAGAATGGGCGGCCAGAAATATTTGTTTCAAGGCTCGTGGTCGTGTAAAAGCGCAGTCTCGCGGATAGGATTAACAGAATCTGCAATCACAAAACAGCAACGATCCCCCTTTTTGACAATGCATTCTTTATGTTCAATATCAGTTTTTAAAAGGGAAGCCAAGAAACTCAAATCTAGCGCACAAAAGCCTTGGTACTCTTCAGCAAGTTTATAAAAAATACAGTTATGAGCAGTAATCTCAGCGCGATGTGCTGAGATTTGTTGCATACTTGCATCGTAGCCAAGCTCACACATGATAGCCGTCACTTCGCGAAGCTTATCAATAGGAGAAAGCTGTTTTATCATACGATTCTCAAATTCTCCGGCCATTTGCTCTCCAAGGGTTTGCAAGCAGACCTTTAAATCCTCTTCACCTAAATTTTTACCAACCCAGGCAAGAAGAAGCTTCGCGATAAATGAGTAGCGCCTTTGAAAAAGTTCTAAACCACGCGGTGACAATGCGTAAATTTTGCTTGGTCGGCCTCCGGTACTCTCTAGCATTGAGCTCTGGATAAAACCGTTGTTTCCCAAGCTGGAAAGATGTTGATTCACAGCATTGCGCGAAATAGACAATAATCGTGATAATTCATCCACTGTCAGCCCTTTACGGTGACGGAGCAAAGCTGTGACTAATAATTGCTGACTCTGACCTAAAAATGAGAGAGCAGACATTCTGAATTAGAAGACGGAATTAATTTCAACAGTTTTGACATATTTATATTGCAAAAGTTCTAGAATATGCAGTATAGTAAAATTCTTTAAATCAAAAAAGAGGAGGAAGCAATGCTTACATATACACTCATAGTTTTAGCAATCGCTGCTGTTGGTGGGGTAGTATTAGCCATGAAGATATTCTCTGGACAGTTGGCGCCATGGTCTATATCCCTTGTTCACGCTTTGCTGGGTGCAACGGGTTTGGTCATGCTGATCATGTTAGTTCTGGAAGGTTCTGGAGATGCGCGTTTAACTGCCGCACTTGGTTTGCTTGTTGTTGCTGCATTAGGTGGATTCTATCTTGCTTCGATACATATGAAAAATAATGTTGCTCCCAGAAATATAGTGATCCTACATGCTGGTCTGGCGGTAGCAGGTTTCCTTACACTATTGAGTTTGTTATTCTAGAAAGAGAAATAAATTACATGAAACACCCTATACACCCCATATTGGTTCATTTTCCAATAGCAACCTGGTTTCTTGCAACAATAGCGGATGTCACTAGCTTATTCACAAATGAACAAGTAGGCTGGGTAGCTGGGGTGTTGCTTGTCATCGGAATAACTACTGCATTGCTTGCAATGGTGACTGGTTTAATAGAACTCGGGAAAATTGATCAGCAGAGTCCGGCAATAAAAATAGCAAACCAACATATGATACTTATAATGGTTAGCTGGTCTTTTTATGCGGTGAGCCTATTTATGCGCCTGGATGGTACGCGTCTTGAACAACCAGATCTAATAGCCATCGCATTATCGATTGTAGGGCTTATTTTTCTTTGCATAGCAGGATGGATGGGAGGAAAGTTAGTATATGAATATGGCATTGGTGTACATTCCGATAAGTCATAAGCCAAGTGAAGTTAAGGTAACATGCCGTCTACGTATTCCTGCTTCTTTACTGATCGGAATATGATTGAGGTACAGTCTATCATCAGAATCTCTCTTTCTCTTTCAGAGACTTTCTAAATTTCACGAAATAAAGATCCTTTTAGCTGATCATCATATTTTATTAAAACCAGATAAATCTCAAGGGTCTCTCGTCGATCAGTGCAAGGATAATATGTAATCCGAAATGCTGAACCTTATAACTTACACGTGAAATGCTCAAAGAAATTTTCTAGACTTCGAGACGAGGCATTAGCAGTAGCTCAAGAGTAACTCAAATAAATTCTTAGGCTAAACTGTGTTTTTAGAGTTTTTCTGTGCATGTATGGCTTATAAAATCAATCACTTAAAAATACTAAATTGCCCAGAAAGCCAGTTATGTAGAGGTCTCGATAGTTTTCTATGCGTGGATCGTACAAGACCTGTTGCCCAGATTTTTCCAGTTTCATCATTGTGATGGATGATGCTACGCATCACAGGCGACAAAATATGCAAGATATTATTGTCAAGGCTAGGCACACGCTTGGATATCTGTCCACTTACTTCCAAACCTCAGCCCCATCAAACATAAATAAGCACAATCAAAAGCCCTACGCAGAAAATTTCAGTGCTCCATAGAGAGCTTCTTTAATACTCTTTGAATCATTCTTAACTGGCTGGACCTTAGCCGGAATGAATTGTGCGAGTTTCTGGCGCAGCTCAAACCGGGCAAAGTCATGTCTACTACCAATTGATTCACAAATACGTCGATCGTTACCGAAAACAAAAACATGCGCAGTGTTCAGCGATTATAGGCATTTACGATATTCACGATGACCCGATAATGGCGCCATTGAGCCGATTTATTTCGGGAACCGCTTAGCCAAGCTGAACATCAATCCGACCGAGATCGAGCAATTAACCAGTCTTCATTGATGACGAATAGATATTTTCAATTGCATAGGTTTTCTGGCAACCGGTCACCGTAACTCTATTCCTCAAACGCATTCTTGATCCATTCAATTCCCATTTTGTTACCGGATAGTAGCACCGCATCAAAGCGGCATGGTGGTTCGGTATGTAATTGGGATAAATAATGCCGTGCAGTACGCAGCAGTTTGATTTGTTTGGACGAAGTAATGCTGGCTGCAGCACCACCAAAATGTTCGTTTGCACGCATGCGGACTTCGATAAAAACCAGTGTGGTTCCATCACGCATGATCAGATCGATTTCGCCAAAGCGGCAGCGGTAGTTTTGAGCCACCAGAACAAGGTGCTGACGTTGTAAATAGGATACGGCTAATTGCTCGGCATCACTGCCTTTCATGGATTGGGCCTTCGGGTAGATTGATGAGTTGCGCTTTGCCGTTTACAAACTGGGCTGCAATGGGCTCACGTATAAATTGATTGGGTGGTGCAAAACGAATATAGCCGGTGACACCGTCAAAAGAAATTTCTCTCACGGATCGTGATTGCAATAAATGGGTCATCAAGCGAAAGGCATCGATGCCTAATGCATAGAGTCGTTTCATGTCGGCACTTCCCGCTTTATCAGTGCGACGATAAGCCGTGACAGCGGGATGATCGGGTTGTAATAGCCAAGGCATGTCCACGAATCGGATGCCATTTAAGTCGTTGTTGAACAAGAAATTATCATTATCGATGAAGATTTGTGAAGTGGCATACACAGGAACATCAGGATCAAGGTATGAGCGGAGCGCGCGCGATCTGGTGGCATCCAGGGCAAGAAAAATTAAATGATCAGCACCTGCTGCCAGATTGCGAAATTGCTGCAATTTGACCGGATCTTCGGTATAGCGTAATAGTTCAGCGGTTTTGCCATTTTCATTTTGCCATCGCTCTGTAAAAGCAGTTTGTAAGCGTCTGGATAGGGAGCTGTCATCACCGATGATGATTGCATGGTTCTTACCACTGGTCAGGGCCAATTTTGCGGTTTGACTGGCTTCGGTTTCCATCTGCAGACCGAATAAATAGAGCTTAGATGGCAAGCTTATCTGATTTTCCACGGTACTTAATGTTAAAGTAGGTACTGCTAGAATTTTACTGGAGGCAATGGCCGAAACCCCATCTCTGGTAAGCGGTCCGACGACAAATACAGCACCAGCATCTAATGCTTGATGATAAGCCACAAAGATATCTAGCGGGTCATCTGTCGTAGAGTATAGTCGGATAATAAATGGCAAGGGTCGGTCACGCGTCGTAGCGGTAACAAAACCTTCTTTTACGGTATTTGCGGCTGCGCCGAATGAAGGCGATTCTAGAGGCAACAGTAATGCAATATGCGGCACACCGCTCGGTTTAAATGCATTCTCCGGCTCGAAGTACTCTTCTGGATGAGTGGCTATCGCCAGTGAACTGCCGTATAGGGTAAAAATAATTACTAGCGCGAGTGAGAGAAAACATTGCATAGCAAGGATTATGCTGAAAAAAAATGCATTATATGTGGTTGCTACCCCAATAGGAAATTTAACCGATATTAGCTTACGCGCATTAGACATATTGGCAAAAGTTGATGTGGTTGCGGCTGAGCATATACAAAACTCCAGACATTTATTAGCGGCACATGCCATTGCAGCAAAGTTGATCAGTTTGCATCAGCACAATGAAACGACTGTTACGAATAAAGTATTAGCCTTGTTGGATGCTGGGAAAAGCGTTGCAGTGGTAACGGATGCAGGCACACCCGGTATTTCCGATCCTGGTGCGATTCTGGCTAAACGCGTGCGGGAGCAAGGCTTTCCGGTTATTCCGATTCCCGGTGCAAATGCAGCCATCTGCGCCATGTCCGCAGCCGGCATCATGGATCCTCATTTCTTCTTTTATGGTTTCTTGCCTACTAAAACCGGTCTGCGCAAACGCGAGTTGACGGCATTACGATCGCAGCAGTGCACTTTGATATTTTACGAAGCACCCCATCGTATTCTGGAATGTATAGCTGATATGCTGGAGATCTTCGGTCCAAAGCGCCAGTTAACCATCGCCCGGGAACTCACCAAATTATTTGAAACCATCCATGTGGGGACGCTGGAAGAGTCGTTGCTCTGGCTACAGGCGGATGCCAATCAGCAAAAAGGCGAGTTTGTATTATTGCTGTCCGGCTCAGAAACCCTGGATAAATCTGAACTCAGTGAGCAGGCCCGGCATACATTAATCTGTTTATTGGCAGAATTACCACTAAAGCAGGCAGTTAAGCTGACTGCAGCGATTACCGGTGAAAACAAAAACACACTCTATCAACTGGCGCTTGATTTGAAGGTGGCAGGATAACCCGATAGCAGAATGCTTGCGCTATAATGCAGTCCGTTTACACCATTTAAGACGACCTTGACCAGCATAACCATTACCCGTCCCGATGACTGGCATTTGCATCTGCGTGATAGCGAGCAATTGCGTGCCGTATTGCCTTATACGGCGCGACAATTTGCCCGCGCCATCATTATGCCCAACCTCAAACCGCCGGTGGTGACAACCGATATGGCATTGGCGTATCGCGCACGCATACTGGCGGTTTTGCCAACAGCCCTGCAATCCAACTTTGAGCCATTGATGACGCTTTACCTGACGGATAATACGCCACCCGCAGAAATTGTCCGCGCCAAAGAAAGCGGCGTGATCCATGGGGTGAAATTGTACCCGGCAGGGGCTACAACGAATTCGGATGCCGGTGTGACCGATATGGCCAAATGCTATGCCACGCTGGAAGCCATGGAGCAGAATAATTTACCGTTGCTAGTGCATGGCGAAGTAACGGATTCCGATGTGGATGTGTTTGATAAAGAGAAAGTTTTTATTGATCGGATACTTATGCCACTGACGCAACGTTTTCCAAGTTTACGTATCGTGTTTGAGCATGTTACTACCCGGGATGCAGTAGCATTTGTAGAACAAGCATCCAGTAATGTTGCGGCCACGATTACCGCGCACCATCTGCTGTTGAACCGTAATGCAATCTTTCAAGAGGGTATCCGTCCACACCACTTTTGCTTGCCTGTGTTAAAACGCGAGATTCATCGGCAGGCTTTGCTGGAAGCGGCAATCAGCGGTAATCCCAAATTTTTTCTGGGCACAGATAGCGCGCCCCACTCACAGGCAAATAAAGAGAATGCCTGTGGTTGTGCAGGGATTTTCACGGCGCATGCCGCCATTGAGTTATACGCAACCGCATTTGAACAGGCCGATGCGCTGGATAAATTGGAAGCTTTTGCCAGTTTTTATGGCGCAGACTTCTACCAATTACCGCACAACAAGGACTTTATAACGCTGAATAAAGAAAATTGGGTTGTTCCGGAGCAACTGGAATTTGCAGGCGAACGACTGATACCCCTGTATGCAAGGGAGAGCCTGGCCTGGAAAATGACGTAAGCACCTGAATGTTATTGTCAGAAATAACTGGTTGTCAGCAATAACTGATGCTCCCCGCCTTCATTACCAGTGCTTTAATGCGCGATTCCACAGATAAAGCAGGCGCGCAAAGGCGTTGTAGGCAGCACGTGCTAGTGGCCGAATGATAGGGCCTTGGAATAGTCTTGCTAACCAATGCTGATCGGGCGTTTGCTGCCAAAGGCGAATAAATGCATCAATACCAATATTAAGCTCGCCATCGTCATCTTTGACATATAATCGTTCGCGTACTTGCTCCAGCGAACCACCTACTTCTGATACTGCATCCGGGTTGTTATGCACATCCACCCACTCAATATCGTTAACGCCGCATTGCTCCATGTGCTGGCGTTGCTCTTTGATGCCTGCATTACAAACCGGGCAAGCACTGTTGTAGTAAACTTTAGTGGACATTGTGTGGTTTCTCAGCAAAGGAATAAATTTTTAATGAACGGCCTGATTTAATAAAATGATGGCATCGATACGCCCATCCATATCATGACCAGAATAATCATGGTAAAACCTATCCCAATGGTTCCAATAATCATGCCGATCAATATAGTTACGCCATCCCGGTTAAGAAGCGCCAACGCCATGATCAGAATGCCACAACCTGGTAGAAAATTGGTCAAGGGCAGGGGAAGGGCTATCGCTAAAGCAAAAACAAAGGAAAAAATACCGATAATTCTTTCCCAGGTATGGACACCAATATAAGTCATGCGTGGTTGCATGCGATGTTCAATTCTCTTGAGCCATGGAGCGGCTTTTGTAATTATTTTCTCGAGACTGGATCGTTTGACGCGCCTTTTTTCAATCCAGGCAGGCAGCCACGGTGCTTGCAGGCCAAGTACCATTTGTATTGAGAAAATGAATAGCGGGATGGAGAACAGCGTTGTATAGCCCGGTGGGACAGGGACCGGAAGGCAAATAGGTACGGCAGCAATAGCCATTAAGATGCCAAATCCACGTTCATGTAGCGCACCCTTGATTTCACCGATCGTCATTATTTCTTTTTTATTTTCTACGACGACAATAGCGAGGAAATCAGAAGTAGGACGCTCTTGGGCTGTCATGGGTTCTTTCTTTTCCATTTTGGGCATAATTACCTGTTCAACAAGATTCGGGCAGCTCAACAATAAGCGCTAGATAAGCCGTTATTCATAACGAAGTGCGTCAACAGGCTTTAGCGAGGCGGCTTTCTTGGCAGGATAAAAGCCAAAGAATATGCCAACCGCTGAAGCAAACAGAAAGGCCAGGCCAACCATACCAAGCGTAATCACAATGAGCATATCAGTGACTTGGCTCACTAACCAGGCGCCGCCAATACCCAACAATAAACCAATCAAGCCGCCCATAATGCAGATCATCATGGCTTCCAGCAGAAATTGCGTCAGAATGGCACGTTGATTGGCGCCAATCGCCATTCGAATACCGATTTCCCTTGTACGCTCGGTGACAGAAACCAACATAATATTCATAATGCCAATACCGCCAACCAATAAAGAAACCGAGGCAATAGCGCCCAATACAATGGACATTACCTTGGCGGCACCCGTCGCAACATCAGCTATGGCAGTCAAGTTGCGTACCGTAAAATCATTTTCCTTGCTTTTTGCAATGCGATGGCGTTGGCGTAATAGCTGGGTGATTTCTATTTCAGCGATATCCATGTCTTCTGCAGATTTTCCTTGTACCAGCATATAACGGATAGAGCCCGGAAACTGGTTACCGGTAATCTGCCGTTCACTGGTTGTGATGGGTATGAAAACGTTGTCATCCTGGTCACGTCCTGTCAGACTTTGTCCTTTGGCCATCAGCACACCCGTAACCAGGAACGGGCGATTTGTGATGCGTATGGTTTTCCCAACCGGATCTTCATCACCAAATAGATTCTTCGCTGTGACGGATCCCAAAACAACCACGCGGGCGGCCGAGCGCAGATCGGATTCTGTAAAGGTTGTACCTGATTCCATTTTCCAGTTACCCACTTCAAAATAATCCGGTGTGGTGCCTAGGATGAGGGTACTCCAATTCTTGGCAGCATAATTGAGTTGTACATTTCCCGTAGTGACAGGTGAAGCGGCACTGATTGACGGTAATTCTGCAATTGCGTAGGCATCGTTGATCGTTAAGGTTTTGACGGTGCCACTGCCAAAACTAAACCCACCGGAAGAAGTGGCGCCTGGCACTACAATAAAAAGGTTACTGCCCATAGCGGCAATGGTTTCATTGATTTTAGTTCGGGCGCCTTGACCGATGGATAACATCAGAACTACCGCGGCTACCCCAATAATCATACCTAGCATGGTTAATCCTGTACGCAGGCGGTTTTGATGCAGGGCGCGCAATGCTTCAGTGATGATTGCAAACAGGTTCATGGTGTCAGCACAAATTAATCATCGGTCAGAATAACAGAAATAAATTGGCAAGTTATGATTAGACCGGCTGGAATCATGCAATTTCGTCTGACACTACCCCAGCAGTGTTGTTTTCATCAACAATGATATGGCCATCTTTTAAGCGGATTAGCCGTTTTGCGTATGCGGCGATATCATTTTCGTGGGTTACCAGCACGATGGTAATTCCCTGCTCACAGTTGAGTTGTGCAAACAATAACATGATCTCTCGACTGGTTTGAGTATCCAGATTACCCGTGGGTTCATCAGCTAGAATCAGCGGTGGTCGGTTAACGAGTGCGCGACTGATGGCGACGCGCTGTTGTTGACCACCCGACAGCTGATTGGGTTGATGCATGGCAAAGTTCTCCAGTCCGGTACGACGAAGCAGTTCTAAGGCTTGCCTGCGGCTATTAGAGCGGCTGACACCGGCATATAGCAAGGGTGTCGCTACATTATCCAGCGCAGTCATGCGCTTGAGCAAATTAAATCCCTGAAATACAAAACCAATGCTTTGGTTACGGATATGCGCCAGCTCATCGTTTGAAAGTGCAGCAACATTTTTTTCGCCTAGCCAATATGATCCGCTCGTCGGCGTATCGAGACAACCCAATATATTCATCAGTGTGGATTTGCCTGACCCCGAATGACCCATTATGGCAACAAATTCGCCTTGATAGATGGTCAGGTTGAGATTAAAGAGAATTTGGTTCGTGATAGTCTTACCATTGGCGTCTTGCAGGCTATAGCTCTTACAAAGATTTTCTATTCTAATGAGGGGGCTAGCAGAATAATTTGTCATCAATGACATCGAAAAGCCCCTTATTAGAATATTCTTAACTTAAACTTACTTTCGGATTCTTTTTTATTGGTAGTTTCACTGATGATCACTTTATCGCCTGCTTGTACTGTACCGTCAACAATTTCCGTGAAATTCCCATCAGAAATGCCGGTAGTAACGCTGACAGGGACAGGCTGTTCTCCAGACAGACGGTACAGTACCGATTGATGTGCCGGTTTGGTTGTTTTGCTGCTCTCGCTTAATTCAGTCTCCTTGGGCTGGTAGCGTAAAGCTGCGTTGGGGACACGTAAGACATCATTTTTTTGCATGACAACAAAATGGATATTTGCAGTCATACCTGGCAATAGTGCACCGTCCTCATTATCGACCATTGCAACGACGTTATAAGTAACGACATTTTCCTGAATCGTCGGGTTGAGCCGAACCTGCCTGACGGTGCCGGTAAATTTGCGTTGCTGAAAAGCATCAACGGTAAAATTGATCAATTGACCAATATGAAGTTGACCGATATCAGCTTCGGCAACACTGATATTGATTTGCATTTGTCGGAGATCTTTAGCGATCTGGAACAGGATTGGGGTTTGGAAATTGGCAGCAACTGTTTGGCCAATGTCGACATCTCGTGCAATGACCACACCTGAGATAGGAGATCGAATGACACTATAATTGAGATTGGCCTGGTCGCGTTCAACTTGAGCCTTACTGATTGCGAGCTGCGCGCGCGCTGCTGCTGCTTCCTGTTCAGTAATCTCTAATGCTTCTGTTGAAATAAACCCTTTTTCCTTTAACAAGCGATGGCGTTCTAATTTGCTATCAGCAATTCTTAAGGTTGCCTGGGCACTGAAAAGATTTGCTTTAGATTGCTGTAATTGCGCGCGCAATAAGGCGGGATCCAGTTCGGCCAGAATCTGGCCAATTTCCACCGGATCGTTATAGTCTGCATGTAATTTAGCCACAGTACCAGAAACCTGAGTGCCGACGTTGACCAGTACAACAGGCATGAGGGTACCATTGGCAGAGATGGTTTGTATGATGTCTCCGCGTTCGATATTCCGGGTTTTATATTGACTTTCCTTGGATTCTTTCTTTTCACTGCTAAGCCAGTAGGCGGCTGTGACAGCAATCAAAATTAAAGCAATGGCAATTTGTCTTGTACTGACAGTAAACATTCGAATCACTTGATTAGATCCAATTTTGGATGAGCAGTCATCAAAAATTACTCCATTACGAAGAATGTCAACTTAATGCATGGATAAAATTTTTTCAGAATGCGCGAGTGTTTTATTTTTCTTCTTTCTCTTCTTCCGCCTTGAGTGCCTGTATCTGCTTTAAGCGTGCTTCAACACTGGATAACTGATAAAAATTTCCATTGCTGTTCTGCAGTGCAGTTTGCAATTGATCAATAGCACCTGCATAGTGTCCTTTTAACATATAAGATTCTGCCAGTGCACGATGCTCAAGCATTTTATCACCTAATAAGGCGTAGCATTGGGCCTGTAAGCTGTACAATTGTGGGTCATTTTGAATGAAGTGCAGTTGCTTGTTAATAAATTCGAGCGCTGTTTCAATCTGCCTGTTTTGTATCAGAGCATGTGCATAACCATGAATTAGAGCGCGGTGTTGGGGATAAATCTTTAAAGCAGTTTTAAAAGTATTGAACGCTTCAGTGATTTTTCCATTCGCAAGTTGCACGCTGGCTGCCAGTGTTTCAATCATGGCCCCGGCAATAATATTTTTATACTCAACCCGCACGGTTTTTCCTAATGGATGATTAGTCAGAACGGATGTGGAGGGATCAGCCTGTAGCAGTTGATACAAATGGGCTAGCTCGCTGCTTGCCTGTTTGGCCTTTTTATCTCGTAACAAGGCATGAATATAGCCATAGCGCTCCACAACTTCATTAACATAGCGTTTCTCATCCAGACGAGATTTGAATTGCACTACAGCATCATGCGGTTTTCCTTGCATAGCCCGTAATTTGGCGCGTACCAGTAAAAAATCGATACTGTCTGGAACCTGGCGGTAGGGCATTTCTCGGGTACGATTCTGGATATCTGCGATGCGTTCAAAAGTAATCGGGTGAGTGCGCAGATAAGAAGGGGCACCGTTCTCATGAAATCGTCCGGCTCTCTGCAGGCGTTCAAAAAAAGCTGGCATCCCCTGTGGATCAAATCCGGCGTCCAGCAAAATACTTAACCCAATCCGGTCGGCTTCTTTTTCATGCTTGCGGGTAAAATCCAGTTTTGATTGGATCAGACTGGCCTGGGAGGCAACAAGTACAGCTTGACCGGCTTGCGGGTTAGCACGTGCCGCAATAATCGCCATCGCCAATGCAGCTACGGATTTAACCAAGTCGAACTTTTGCCCGGCGATCATACGCGCCAGGTGTTTTTGTGTCACATGGGCAATTTCATGAGACATCACAGCAGCCAGTTCGGATTCACTTTGTGCAGCAATGATGAGACCGCTATTGAATCCCATGAATCCACCTGGTAGGGCGAACGCATTGATCGTTGGGTCTTGCACTGCAAAAAATTCAAATGATTGGCCTGCACTGGCCTCATCCGAGTTAGCAATTAATTTATGTCCCAAGTTGCTGAGATAACTGGCAATCTCAGGATCATCCAGATAGCTGGGATCTGCGCGTATCTGGCGCATGATTTGTAAACCAATTTGCCGTTCCTGATGCGGTGTAATGGTGGCTTGTGATATATCGCCCAGATCAGGCAATTCGTGAGCGTAAAGACTTAATGGAAACAGGATTAATAGCGCAATTATGAAGCAGGTTAATTTCATGACAATAGGATAGCCATTGTTTATTCAAGTTCCACCGAGCCATTCATTTGCGGAGGACAGACCAGGCTTTATAACTGGATGTAATGGGGTAATGCCATGCTGTGCCAAAATTACAAGGGGTAATACGAATGCCCGGGGGTGCCTGGCGACGTTTATATTCATTCATGTGAATCAGGCGAAGGATTTTTTTTACATCTGTTTCGTTGCAATTCAAAGCCAAGACCTCAGCCAATGAATAATTCTTTTCTATATAAGCTTCAATAATCGCATCTAAAATTTCATAGGGTGGTAAGGTATCCTGGTCAGTTTGGTTAGGGCGTAATTCTGCGGATGGAGGCCGCTGAATAATACGCTCGGGAATGACTCGGCTGATTCCATTACGGTATTCACAAAGCTGATAAACCATCGTTTTACTGACATCTTTGAGTACCGCAAAACCGCCTGCCATATCGCCATACAGTGTGCAATAGCCGACAGCCATCTCGGATTTGTTGCCCGTAGTCAGCACAATTGAACCGGAATGATTGGAGATCGCCATTAATAAGGTACCACGGATACGTGCTTGTAGATTCTCCAGCATGGTATTCGAACCAGCCGGATCAGGTACAATTTGAAAAGCTGCTTCAATCTCTGCCCGATATTGGTCAAATAATGACTGGATATTGCATTCATAATGCTTAACGCCTAACAGCGCAGCCATTTCATTGGCATCATCCAGGCTGATGCTGGCCGTGTGCTGGGAAGGCATCATTACGGTTTTGACCTTGTCTGCACCCAAGGCATCTACTGCAATAGCCAGGGTCAGCGCTGAATCCACACCTCCGGAAAGTCCTAATAGCGCACCAGGGAAATCATTTTTTTGGATGTAATCCTTAACTCCCAAACATAAAGCTTGATAGACGCTGGCAATAAGAGTTTGTGAAGCAGCCAGTTTGCCTTTGGCTGGCTGCTTACTGTAGAGATCAATTAATTCAATGGCTTCAATAAATTCGCCTAATTGATGGGTGAGTTCTCCTTGCCGGTTCATTGCGAAAGAAGCGCCATCAAAAATCAGCTCGTCTTGCCCACCTACCAGATTGGCGTGAATAACAGAAATGCCAGCATGCTTAATAAACTGGTGCGTGAGCTGATAGCGGGAAACCTGCTTGTTGATGTGGTAAGCCGAAGCGCTAAGTACCAATAAAATGTCGAGATCAGAGCAATTCTCTGCATTGGCCAAATGGCCTAGCCAGAAATCAGCACAAATAGCAATGCCGAATTTAATCCCACCTAACTCAAATACACAAGATTCAGAATCGGTATCAAAATAATAGGATTCATTAAAAAAATGCGATTGATGGAGAATTTTCTTGTGGTAAGTGTGGGCGATCTTGCCATTGCAAATTACTGAAGCAGCATTATAGAGCTTGCCTTCGTGGAAGTTCGGATGACCAACAATCAGTGTGATATCATCAATCGCTTTTACCAGCTCTATCAGCACATCATGGCAGGATTGACAGAAAGCTTCTCGTAATAATAAATCGGCGGGAGGATAGCCAGATAAAGCCAGCTCGGGTGTTATTACTAACTTAGCGCCGGCCTGTTTTGCCTGCCTTACAGCATCCAGTATCTTTGCAGCATTCCCTGCAATATCGCCTACGGTACAATTAATCTGAGCAATGGCAATGCGCATGATGTGCCGGAGGCGATATTGTTAGCTAGAAAGGTAACTGAGCATCTGGTTTAGCTTGCAGAATATTATGGCGGAAATCTTCCTGGATACGTTTCAACGCTGATTCGTTATCGGCTTCAAAACGTAACACAATAACAGGCGTGGTGTTGGAGGCACGTGCCAGGCCAAACCCATCACTGTATTCAACTCGCAATCCATCAATGGTAATGATTTGTTGTGGATTGTCGAAAACGGCATTTTGTTGTAGCTGTGCAATCAGTGTGTGGTTTTCACCTTCTGCTGTGCGAACCTGTAATTCCGGTGTGTTAATACTGTCGGGAAGATTGTTGAGCGTGGCGTTGATATCCGCCTGATGACTGAGCAATTCCAATAGCCGTGCACCGGCATACAGGCCATCATCAAAACCGTACCAACGTTCTTTGAAAAACAAATGTCCGCTCATTTCACCAGCTAATAAGGCCTTCGATTCGATGAGCTTGGTTTTGATGAAAGAATGACCGGTTTTCCACATAACCGGCAAGCCACCATGCTGGCTGATCCAAGGGGCCAGATTACGTGTACATTTCACATCAAAGATGATTTTTCCACCAGGGTTGCGAGAGAGTACATCGGCTGAAAACAGCATCAACTGGCGATCAGGATTAATAATATTGCCGTTCTTGGTCACAATACCAAGACGGTCGCCATCACCATCAAAAGCAAGGCCAATTTCTGCATCGGTCGTTTTCAGCGCCTGGATAACATTGCGCAGATTGTCTGGCACAGATGGATCGGGGTGATGATTAGGGAAAGAGCCATCCACATCACAAAATAACTCAAGCACTTCACAGCCCAAGCCACGGTAGAGTGCCGGTGCAAATGCACCAGCTACACCATTACCGCAATCAACAGCGATTTTGATTGGACGAGCAAGCTTGACATCACCGATGATGCGTTCAAGATAGCTATTAACAATACTATGTTCGGAATAATTACCCGCCCCATGGGTAAGATCATTATTTTCTATGCGCAAACGCAGTGCCTGAATAGCGTCAGCAGCTAAGGTTTCGCCGCCCAGAACGATTTTAAAACCATTATATTCGGGTGGATTATGACTACCGGTCACCATAACGCCCGAGTATTGACATAATTCATGTGCTGCATAGTAGAGTATCGGTGTAGCCACCATGCCAACATCGATCACATGAATGCCGCTTTTCTGAATGCCACAAGCCAGTGCCTGAGATAGTTCAGATCCAGATAACCGACCATCACGACCGATGGCGATCGTTGTCAGATTCCTTGCACGCGCTTCCGAGCCAATGGCATGTCCAATTTTTTCAACATTACTGGCAGTGATTGTTTCACCAACAATGCCACGAATGTCATAAGCTTTAAAAATTCCAGGAGGGATTTCATGCATAATTAATTGATCATTAAGAGTGATTGTTGATAAAACACAAAAATATTTATTAATTTTTATGTGACTATATGATAGGCGCTGGAACGTATACTCCCAAAGACATTAGAGAGCTTAATGGTGTCCTGCGATAGCGCCCCCTTTGAGGGTGTAATGAGTACCACAATAAGGGCATAGTGCCTCTCCCGTAGCTTCTATGGGCAGAAAAACCCGTGGATGCGAATTCCATAACCTCATGGAGGGCATAGGGCAATGCAACGGTAAATCGTCAACTGTAATTTCAATTTCACGTGCTTTATTGTTAGTTTGTTGATTCATACGATAACTCCAATGTAACTTATATTAAACAAAGGTCAACCAGTCAGCGTGGTTTTTAGCTTTGCCTTTGACGCAATCAAAGAACATGGTTTGTATTTGAGCGGTGATGGGTCCGCGCTTGCCGGGTCCAATGATGCGATTATCCAGTTCGCGTATGGGTGTCACTTCAGCGGCAGTACCGGTAAAAAATGCCTCATCAGCACAATAAATTTCATCACGTGTAATACGTTTCTCGATGACTGGAATACCTATTTCTGCTGCTAGCTCAAGTACTGATGCGCGGGTAATTCCTTCCAGGCATGAAGTTAAGTCAGGCGTATAAATCTTGCCCTGCTTAACGATAAAAATATTTTCCCCAGACCCTTCCGCGACATAGCCTTCGGCATCCAATAGCAGCGCTTCGTCATATCCATTCAGTGCAACTTCCTGATTGGCTAAGATCGAGTTAGCATAAGTAGTGACCGACTTGGCGCGGCACATATTAATATTGACATGATGCCTGGTGAAAGATGAAGTTTTAACGCGAATGCCGTTCTCAAGGCTTTCTGGGCCCAGATAGGTACCCCATGGCCAAGCAGCGATAGCTACATGCACTGAAAGTGTTTTGGCCGAAAGGCCCATGGCTTCGGCACCGTAAAAAGCAATTGGACGAATATAACCGGAAGATAATTTATTTTGTTTTACTACCTCGCACTGTGCTTGCATTAAAGTAGCCTTGTCATATGGCATTTTCATCAGGAAAATATGCGCGGAATTAAATAAGCGGTCAGTATGTTCCTGTAAACGGAATATCGCCGCTCCTTGTGCCGTTTCATAGGCCCGTAACCCTTCAAAAACGCCTAATCCATAGTGCAGAGTATGTGTTAAAACATGCGTATTGGCATCCCGCCAAGGAACCATTTTCCCGTTATACCAGATTACACCGTCACGGTCAGCCATTGACATTCAAGAACTCCAGATAAAAATTCTAAAACGCATATTCTAACTTATTTTTAGAACAACGTTGAAAGACGGCGGCATAATTGGATTTTAAGTTGTCTTTATATAAAGATATTCACGACAATCATAGAATTTTAATTGAGAAAACGGTCATTTTACGTATCAAGTAACCGATGCTGACTGATTATTTCTAAGTTGTGCGAGAATGTTCTATCGGAAAATATCATTAATTTCTTTGGTTAATCGTATCCTCATCTAAAGAATAATGTAAGTTTTGCAACTGGATAGAATCTGGGAAATTAATAGCTTGCTAAAGCATTAATGTATCGTTCTGCCTTTATTATCTGATAAAACAGGGGTTGTATTTTTTTCTTGCCATGGATTATCGATATCCCAAGCTTGAACTTGCTTGAGAATTTCACCCATCAATTTATGAAGCTGTGCAGAGTTGAGTACAAAGATGATTTGAATTGTTTTGTTTGAATTTAAAAATTCAAGCTTGATTTTATGATCACCGTCATTGAAATCTCCTTTGGTAAAATTGATAGTCTTAATAAGAAAAGTTTCAAGCTGATGATTAGGTTTTATTTTTTCATAGGTAACAGCCACTTTTTGCTGTGATACCTGATGCTGAATATGACTGATTTCCCATTGCTGATCGGCTGTTAGAGGCATGGAATCAGTACGTTGCAGCGTGAGCCAATAAGAAAGCTGAGCTAATAAGCTTTTAAAAAGCTGGCGTGTCATCAATCCTAATAACTGTCTTTCACCCTTGTTACTGAAGATTAAGCTAAGTCTATCTTGCTCTTTTTCATAGAAAGTTGTAATGGATTCTGCAATAAATGTCATAAGTTCTTTGATGGATGCAATGTCTTATTTTTAATCTAAGAATGAAGATGACGCAATTATTCATGGTTTAACGCTCATTTTTATAAACCAAGAAATGATTTATCGATAAAATTTAATATCCAAATAATCAAGGTCTTGTGACGTGACAAGCAGTATTTTTCAGAAGCCTCTAGTTGATACATGCAGAATAGGCTCTGGGGCAAGTCCCATCTAACCCGCCGGCTTCGCCTGCCCGGCCAAGTTCATTCAACATCTCTAATACCTTAGGGAAATAACCTGGAGCCCGTGTCCAGAAAATATAATTGGCTCTTAACCTATCACGTGCGAATGAATACAGTTCGGCGATGGCCGGTGTTCTACCTTTTTTATCGTGGCGGGTATTTTCGTAATTGGTTTGCATTACTGAAGGCGTTAAAGGTACCCATCCAGAAAGTTCAGGATAATGGTGATAAACACCTTTCGCAGAATTTGGCTTTGCCCCCTTGGCGTTTAGTCCTGGGTCATCCATAAAAATATCCGGGCCACCTAATCCGGTTCCCATTTCTTTTAGCTTACCTACGAATGATCTGAGCATAGGGCGTGGATAATTTGTGAATTGGTACGTCATTGTATTGGGGAAAGATTTACGCAGCTGCTGATTGATACTAAGCAGATTATTGTAATAGTTATCCTGCTGGTTTCTGGATATTTCTACCAATGGCTCCCCAAAAGCTGTTTCTGTCAAACCGATACCTTCAAAATAGGGATGGGAATTGAAGCGTTCTCCCAATGCACGGACGAGTGCGACCAAGCGATCATGGACCAGCGGGCTCCACAACTTGAGGTTGTAGCCTTTAATATTTCTTTTTCCAAAAGCACTAAAAGGAAATATGCCATCCTCATATTTTTTTTCTTTCAGGTAGTCTGGTACGAATGGCAATGAAGGATTGAATGACTTCATTTGCAGCAAAATGATAAGCCGTTTTTTTTGTTCAGTCAGTTGAGCGAGATGCTGTTCAATGGATGTAAAGTTATATACATCTTCTTCGGGTTCCAGCTCTGCCCAATCATAGCGAATTTGTAGGCCGCGCAATGCGGGGGTCTTCTTGAGCTCTCGGTAGACTTGCGCCATATATTGGGGATTATTCTTACCCTGGCCCATCAGTGTATAGTAATGCCCCGGGTGCCATTTGACTGCCGTAGTGACAGGTGAAGTAACATTGGTCGCGGCATATGTTGTTCCCCATGTCCAAATCGTGCCTAAGACGAACAGTAGGGCGATCAAGAGGCGGTCTTGCATTTGGCTGTTTGAAGTGAAGAGACGGGGGCTAATTCTCGTTCCGAGGGTAGTATTAATTCTCATATCAAAGATCCCCTTTTAAGCTAAGTGGTGCATTTTTTGCTTTGTTGAAATAATCAATATGCCAATTCTGAAGAAATTCATCTTTTCTATCTCCTGAAAGAATTCCGATCAGAAAATTTAATACGGTGTAAATTATCAGCTATCTATTTGAGAAGAACAAATATGATAATTGGTGGAATAGACATAAACAGAAGGTAAAAAAATACGAGTCTAGTTCAATGAAATAAGTTCCAATTTTCCGTTATATATGGAATACGCGGTTTAATTTCTTTCGAGCTTAATTTTTCACTCTTGGGACTGAATTATTTTAGTAGACTTCAGTTACCTATGATAACCATTTTCTTTGAACCATTTGACCGCATCCTTGAGCGCTTCTATTGCAGGGCGATATTGATAGCCTAATTCACGACTGGCCTTTGCACTAGAGAAAAACATTAGCTTCTTGGCCATACGAATACTATCCAGTGTGGCACGTGGCTCAATGTCGGTGAAGGATGCAATTTTCTCCATACACCATGCCATCGGGAACATTAAATTGATGGGCATTTTAATGCGATTAGTCTGTGTTTCATTAATTTCATCAATGGCTTGAAGTATCTGCAATAACATCATGTTATCACCGCCCAGTATATACCGCTCTCCTGGTTTTCCATGCTGGTAAGCTAATAAATGTCCATGCGCAATATCATCCACATGAGCAATATTCAAGCCGGTATTGACATAAGCAGGCATTCGTCCCCTTAAGGTATCGATTACGATACGACCTGTTGGCGTAGGACGTACGTCTCCAGGACCAATGGGCGTTGAGGGATTGACAATGGTCAATGGCAAGTGGTGATCATCCGTTAATTTTTTTACTACTTGCTCGGCCTGATATTTAGAGCGCTTGTAGCATCCGGTAATGGCTGTGAAACTGGAAGGTGTCTCTTCGTTAGCGGGTGATCCATCTTGATTTAAACCTAAGGTTGCTACACTGCTAGTATAAATAATACGTTTTACGCCTGCCTCTGCAGCAGCCATAATAAGCGCTTGGGTGCCATTCACATTGATTTCATACATTGTTTCCGGATTGGGGACCCAGAGACGATAATCGGCAGCCACATGAAATAGATTATCGCAGCTGCTAACTGCATGTTTTAATGATTTATGGTCAAGTAAATCACCCTCAGTAATTTCAACAGGAAAATTTTCGAGGTTTTTTCGATTACTATCAGGTCTTGCCAATACCCGAACTTCATGGCCTGCTGATAGCAAGCATCGCATAACAGCGGAACCTAGAAATCCTGTTGCACCTGTAACCAATGATTTCATAATGAATAATATTCTGTTGTTGGACTATTAAAATTACCTTAAAAATAAAAATTCAAAGCATAATAAGTAAGCTATCGATTTTTCATTTGATCGCTGAGGAAAAGCTCCTGATGCACTTCAACATTAGGAAGATTCCTGGATGTCAATTTAAAGAGTAAATCTAATGCCCAATCGTAACTAGCCAATAAATTAGTCGTTACGATGGTTGCCTTAACGCTGCGCCGGCTAATTTTAACCTGCGTTCCTTCGGAGAAATCGCGGTGTCGATTAATTTTATTAAGCGTCAAGATGGCCATACCAATTGCCCATAAACAGAAACGACGAATACCTTTTTCTTCGGGAGGGATGAAACTGGTATAGAGCAGTGCATTCTGTAAGTGACTCTTGGCGATTCCCAGGAGCTCTGCTAAACCAGCTTGGAAGTTCGTATTGATCATGCCTGGCTGCAAGTAACTAAGATTGAATCCGTTTTTAAAGAAAATATCTTGAGGCAGCCAGCAAGCGCCGCGTTTGCGGTCATCCCAAATATCTTTGAGGATATTCGTCATTTGCAATCCCTGCCCGAAGGAGACAGAGAGTTTCATCAGTGTTGGCTTGTGAGTGCTGATTTCCTGTGAATAATCACAAAATAATTCCGTTAACATTTCACCGACAACACCTGCCACGTAATAACAATACTGATTCATTGCGGACAAATCTTTCAGCCCTTCCAGGGATTCTGCTTCCTGATAATCAGCCATACCCTGTCCCATAATTCGAACGCAGCGCTCTAGAGCATTCCGTTGCCTGGGATTGAAGCTATGTGTGATGCGAATAACTGCGGGTGTATTTTTTATCAAATCATGTTCAGCTGGAATAGTATGATTAGAAAGGAGGGGATATAGTTTTTGTGCAAATTCTTCCGCCGCCGCATTGCCGCATACCACTTCAGAAAACATTTGCGAGAGCTGCCTGGTCTGTTCAGAAGTTAACGCATTATCGTCTTCAATCGTATCAGTGATTCGGCATAGTAAGTAGGCATTGCCAATGACACGGCGTAAAGCTTCGGGCAATTGCGGAATAGTCAGTGCAAAAGTGCGCGATACACCTTGCAAGATATGGTCCTGATATTGCTCATCATCGATACGAGAAAGGCTTTTCATTGCAGATTCGTCATAAGGCGATATGGCATGTTACTACAATTGTGTGCATCTCAAATTATACGTGTCATTAAGATAAAATATGTTCAGTAGCAATGAGCTGGTCAATGTTTTCACGCTGCCGGATGATGTGGGCAGCACTTTTATCCACCATGACTTCGGCAGCGCGTGGTCGGGTGTTGTAGTTTGAACTCATACTCATGCCGTAAGCACCAGCTGACATGATAGCTAATAAGTCTCCATCAGCCAGACCAATTCTGCGGTCATGACCCAGAAAGTCACCTGTTTCACAAACGGGGCCTACGATTTGATAATTTCTGATTGCTTCGTTATTTCTGATCACCGGGAGAATCTCATGATAGGCATTATAAAGTGAGGGGCGCATCAGATCGTTCATCGCTGCGTCGACAATGGCAAAATTACGCGCTGGAGTATGCTTAAGGTACTCAATGCGAGTGAGCAGAATGCCTGAATTACCTACCAATGAGCGTCCCGGTTCAATGAGGAGTCGCTGCTTAACTTGGTGCGTGCTGGCGCATAGCGTGAAAACATAGTCCTTGATAGATGGCGGCGTTTCATTAGCATAACGAATTCCTAATCCACCGCCTAAATCCAGGTGCTCAATCTCCAGACCCTGTAATTGCAGTTTATCAAGCAAGCTGAGCATTTTGTTACTGGCCTGCATAAACGGTTCAAGCTCTGTCAGCTGAGAGCCAATGTGACAATCCAACCCAGTAAAACGGATATGAGAATACAGATGTGCAGATTTGTAAATTCTTTCAGCTTCATCGGCCGGAATACCAAATTTATTTTCCTTAAGACCGGTCGATATGTAGGGATGAGTTTTGGCATCCACATCCGGATTAACGCGTAAGCTGACGGGTGCAATTTTGCCCATATCCTTTGCGATCTGATTTAAAGTGATTAATTCTGCCTCAGACTCCACATTAAAACATAGAATATTGGCATCCAGCGCCATGCGCATTTCATTTTTACTTTTACCAACACCAGAAAAAACCGTTTTTTGCGGATCTCCACCTGCCTTAATGACCCGAAGCAGTTCGCCCCCCGATACGATATCGAAACCGCTGCCAAGCTGCGCTAATAAATTAAGTATGGCAATGTTAGAGTTGGCTTTTACCGCATAACAAATTAAGTGATCCCGTTTTGCGAAAGAAGAATCGAATTCCCGATAAGCCTTGGCTAATGCAGATCGTGAATAGACATAGCAGGGTGTACCGAATCGATCAGCAATCTCTGTTAAAGAGACTGATTCTACAAAGAGTTCATTGTTCTGATAGGTAAATTCTCGAAAACCGCTCATTTCTTTTCAGCTTCATTGGATGATGCGCGGTTTGCTTCATCAGCTTGTGGCAGATAAAGCGGTCCTTTAAGCCCACAAGCGCTGAGCAGATGCGTTAAAAGAAGAGTAGTAAAAAATAAACGCACAAGAGGATCTCCTGAACAATAATTCTCGGGATACTAACACAAGAAAATGATAAATTAATCCACTTTTGATTAATCTTGATTGTAATTGATGATGCTAATTGGGAGGCAATTTAAGAGTTATCCATTCAATCAATTCGCTAATTAATTGATTACTCGCAATGCCTAGAGCAGCTACTGCACCTGCTGCATCAGCAGTGGATGCTTGTTCTTTAATCCTAAAATCTTTTTGAACTAATAAATGGCGTGAGTTACGCTCGATCAAGCTGGCACGCAGGCCAATGGCAACGTAACTATTTTTTAGTGAGTCAAATAGCTGAATAAATTCCTCTAATTCAATATGCAAAATATAGTCAGCTTTTGCTGTGCTACTGTTCTTGATGACTTGTGTATCGGTACGGGTGGCGACACGGTCTCGTATTTGCTGGGTAAATATGGCAGCAGGCGGCGCGATCCAACGGCTATTGGCGTAAGTATATAACTGAGATGGGTTGTGATAAAGCAATCGGTAATGAATTGCATGGTTATCTAACCAGGATGGCGCTGTAGCATCGGCTATCAAAATACTCTTGCTATGCTTAGAGGGTTGCATATTTTGATGTTGTGGCGTGCCAAAATCATACACAGAAACTGAAGAGGGTGATTTATGTAAAGCCAAGCAACCCGAGAGCAAGTAAGGAATTAAAATCAGAAATAAAGTTTTTATCATTGAATATTTTTTGCGGGTGGTATGAAGCCTGTTTCTCCAGGACCAGGTAATGAAGGAGGACGGCCGAAGAATAAACTTTGCGGATTTTCTTCTAGTTGATGCAGTACACGGTCTAGATTGCTTGAATTACGTGCAATACTGTTACTTACCCTATGCAATTCAGGAATAGTCGCTGCCAGTTCTTGCGTACTTTGTGTCAAGCTATCAAAAATGCCTTCTTTTTGGTTAGCTTTTGCCACTGTATGTTTAATTTCACCCAAAATCTCGTCAAGCCGCTTTACTAGCGTAGCAGACTCGATCGTCAGTTCAGTGAAAGACTCTAATACCGGCTGTAAGTGCCCGGCAATACCATCAAAGTTTCGAGTCGCCTTTTCTATATTTTGCAGAATATGTGAAATACGGGCCTGGTTCTGATCGTCCATCAGGTGGTGCATTTTCAATACCAGTTGATTGACATTGGTGAGTAAATCCTGACCAGATCCAGTAACCTCATCAAGTAACGATCGTCGCATTGGAATTCGTGCATTATTAGGTAAGGGCTCTTTTCCGGTGCCCTCATCGTTTAATTGAATATAAGCTAAGCCAGTAATGCCTTGATAACCTAATTTTGCATAAACAGTGTCGCTTAATATGACATTTTGATCAATTAAGATACGAATTAAAATTTGTTGTAGATTATCAGGGTCAAATTCAATACTTTCGACCTTGCCAATGTTAACGCCTCGATAGCGGACGGAAGATTGAGGATTAAGTCCACTAACAGACTCTTTGGTAACCACGACATATGAATTGCGTTGCATAGTATCACCACTGAAGCGCATTGCAACAAAAGCTATTGTGGTACTTAGGAAAATGACAAATAGGCCCGCTACGAGGGCATGGGCGCGGTTTTCCATGTTTGCTCCGAATAATTTTTGGGTTCGAATTTATGGCGTATGTTCTTAAAGAAGCTGGTTATAAATGAGTGCTGAAATTGACATACTTCACCCAAAGTGCCTGTGATAACAATTTGCTTATCGGCTAATACAGCAATACGATCGGATAATGCAACGAGTGTGTCTAGATCATGGGTTACCATTACAATCGTTAAATCCATTTCGCTGCGCAATGTCAGAACCAGTTCTATAAAACTTTCGCTTAGTTCAGGGTCTAGTCCCGCCGTGGGTTCGTCGAGAAATAATAGCTCTGGATCGAGTGCCAGAGCACGCGCTAAAGCTACGCGTTTGATCATTCCACCGGATAGAGTGGCGGGCATTTTATCCGCGTGTTCCGGTCCAATGGCCACCATATCCAGTTTCATCATCACTAAATTACGAATCATGCTTTCACTGAGCATATGCAGCTCACGTAATGGCAATGCAACATTATCAAATACTGTCAATGCACTGAATAATGCGCCTTGCTGAAAAAGCACTCCTGAGCGATTATGGATGTTCTTCTTCTTCAGATTAAAGGTAGCATCATCATAAGCGCCGCCAAAAATCCTGACGCTGCCTTTCGTAGGCTCTTCCAGGCCCAGCATTTGGCGCAGTAATGTCGTCTTTCCACTGCCTGAGCCACCGATCAGTGTCAATATTTCGCCATGATAAACGCATAAATTAATATCCCGATGGACGACTTGATCTCCAAATTGAGTGGATAGCGCTTCAATTTCAATAATGCATTCAGGCTGTGTCATTGGCTCAGGCAAGGCCTACATTGGAAAATAGCACGGCGAAAATCGCATCAATAATAATCACCATCGTGATGGAAGTGACTACAGAAGAAGTGGTACCTTCGCCCAAGCTTTCAGTGTTAGGTTTGACCCTTAGGCCGAAATGGCAGGCAACAAGCGCTATCACCATGCCGCACACAACCCCTTTTCCTAATCCCAACCATAAGTTAGCTATGGGCACCGTATCGGGTAATTTTGTCATAAAAAATTGATAATTCAATCCTAAATGTAATTCTGCTGCAACCATCCCACCGAATAACGCCATTGCACTGGTCCACATCACTAATAGCGGCATGGCAATTCCGAGACCTACGATCTTGGGTAATACTAATC
Source organism: Nitrosomonas sp. Nm166 (assembly GCF_900112825.1). Taxonomy (GTDB): domain Bacteria; phylum Pseudomonadota; class Gammaproteobacteria; order Burkholderiales; family Nitrosomonadaceae; genus Nitrosomonas. Next base: position 35,748 of record NZ_FONE01000020.1, read on the forward strand.
GTTGACTATGGGAAATGCCCATCACAGTCAAAGCATCCAGTTCCTGGGTTACGCGCATAACCCCCAATTGGGCGGTCATGGATGATCCAGAGCGTCCGGCGACTAATATGGCAGCCAACATTGGACCAAGTTCGCGGATGATACTCATCCCCAGTATGTTAACGATAAAAATATCTGCACCAAATAATTGTAACTGTCGTGATGAAAGATAGCTGAGTACAATGCCAATCAAGAATCCAACCAAGGCTGTGATTCCGAGTGCTTGCGCACCAGTACGAAATAAATTGGCGGAGATTTCGCGCCAGGGAATATAAACAGGGTGTCGGATCAAATAAGCGACATCAAGCAGCAACTGTCCGATCAGCGTAACAAGACCTGCGGTATGTTGCCATAAAAGCCATATCAGTTCTCCTAAGCGCCTAATGGGCCAAAGGAAATCTCTATGCTGAGTTTCAAGCTGAAAGGGGGGGAAATGCTCCAATCGCTCGAACATTTTTTCATGTTCCGGACGTAAGCGGAGTTGTCTGGGGCGTTTCGATTTCCAGACATGCCATAACAGCGTTACCCCCGTTGTATCCATCTGTTGAATACCGGTTAAATCCCAATGTAAGTTGGGATCTGTGGCTTGCTGGGCAAGTTCTTTTGCTAAGGTTTTTAACACACGGTCTAACGCTGCCATGGTATAACTCCCCACCAGGGCTATGCGCTTGGTGCCTTGGTCGTTACTCAGTTGATACCATTGCGATAATGTTTTATGCGTATGCATGCATCATTTGTACTCGGTAAACATTTCTGAATACCCATATTTATTTTTAACCTAAAGGGATTAATTTTAACTCTACACTACTAGAATATTTGAGATCTGGCGTTAGGAATTTATACGAGTTACTTTGCACAGATAAAAGCTATTGTAGCTCTTTTATCAAAACTGCTGCATTTATTATTTTTCACGAAGATCGATAATTAGATAATTATTTTGCTTGAGCCATTTCAGCACGGGTTAATGCCGGATTGTTGGCAAAGTAATTTCTGATACCTAAAAAGACAGCATCGGCCATTTTGTTTTGATAATGACTGCTGCGTAATTTTTCTTCTTCTTTCGGATTGCTGAGGAAAGCTGTTTCAACCAGAATGGAAGGAATATCTGGTGATTTAAGGACTGCAAAACCGGCTTGCTCAACATTTCTTTTGTGTAAATGGTTGATATCACCTAATTGTTTCAGAACATATTCAGCCAGTTTGACACTATCATTGATCGTTGCATTCAACGAAAGATCCAACAGTATTTCTTTGATATCTTTAGATTTCGATGTGATGTCGATACCTCCCATCAAATCATTATCAACACTGTTTTCCTTATTGGCAAGCCAGCTGGCTGTCGTTGAAGTTGCACCGTGCTCGGAAAGTGTAAATACCGAGGAACCCTGTGCATGAGATTTTGGATTGGCGTCCGCATGAATTGACACAAATAGGTCAGCATTGGCGCGGCGGGCATTCATGCGACGCTGAGGAAGTGAAATGTAATAATCACCATCACGAGTCAAAACAGCCCGCATATGGGGTTCCTTGTCAATTCTTTCTTTAAGTTTTCTGGCAATTGCTAAAGTAATGTCTTTTTCGTGGGTGCCTTGGGAACCGATTGCACCAGGATCTTTGCCGCCATGGCCGGGGTCAATGGCAACAATGATCTTTCTTGGAATCGCCGTAGGTTTGCGGTTTTGGGCTGTCGGTGGACTATGGGATTGCTTAGCTTGGTAGGCCTGTGGCTTCGGGGGAGGGCGGTTTAGTTGAGCGGGAAATGCTTTTGGATGGCTGCTATCCTGTATCAATGTAGCAACTAATTCATCCAGAATATCTGTCTCAAAATTAGCACTCTTGTCGGCATCCGTCGTGGTATTCAAGTCAGCTTTGGCTGCTTTGTCCGGATGATAAATATCAAGGATTAATCGATGCCCCACATTATCTTTGGGAGCCGCTACAAATGTGCGGGGCACTACATTTGCCTTCAGATCGAATACCAATCGGATAACGTCGGGCTTGAATTGTCCGATGCGAATTTTCTGTACAAAAGGATCGATCGCGTCAACTTTTTGGGGAAGTGCCATAAGTACTGGAGAAAGTTTGATATTGTTCAAATCTACAATAACCCGGTATGGGTTACTGAGCATACTCAACTCATGTTGAAGCGGCTGATTGGACTCCAATGTGATGCGGGTATAATCAGGGGTTAACCCGACATGGACGGATTTGATTGCAGTGGCTGCAGCCAAGGCGGATTGATTGAAGGATATAGCAGAAAATAAAAAAATCAGGATAAGAGATGCGAGCAAGGCGTATTTGATAGATGCAATGCCATTATTAATATTCATAATTACAAGATACTTTGATTTTTCAAATATTTTAAGCATTGCTTTCCTATTTCTGTGCCAGCGCGGATTTCGATACTTCGACCTGTATCAAGAATTTTAAAAAAAAACTGTAAATCAGCCGCCGGTAATAAATCACCAGCTTTTTCAGGCCACTCCACTATACAGATTGAGCCTGAGTCAAAATATTCGCGAAAACCTGCTTCTTCCCACTCAATGTAATCATTGAATCGATAAAAATCAAAGTGATACAAGTATAACTTAGAAATTTTATAGATTTCAACTAAATTATATGTAGGACTTTTGACTACATGCTGATACCCCAGACCATGTAGAATACCTCGTGTTAAAGTTGTTTTACCAGACCCCAAATTACCATACAGATAAATAGTGAATCCGGTATGTAAAGAAGTGGCTATTTTGCTACCCAGGTCTAGCATCGCTGTTTCATCAGCGAGATAAAAAGAAAGATTCTGGGTTAAATCCGAATCTGTAGAATGCGTATCATGCAAGAGAATACCTCAACAAATAAATTACCTGAACCTGATTATGCCGCCTTAGCAACTGCCATAAAAGTATGGGGAAAAGAGCTGGGTTTCCAAGATGTTCGGATTGCAGATGCGTATGCAGATATGTCAGCGGTCGAAGCAGGGTTATTCAAATGGCTGGAGCAAGGATATCATGGTGACATGGATTATATGGCAAAACATGGCACCAAGCGTACGCGTCCTGCCGAGCTTGAGCCTGGAACGCAACGAATTATCTCAGTATGCATGAACTATGCGCCATCTTCTACCAAAAATAGCTGGGACGTAATCAATGCGGGGGATCGGGCATTTATTTCGCGTTATGCATTAGGACGCGATTACCATAAGGTCTTGCGTGCGCGTCTGCAAAAATTAGCCGACAAAATTACCACCGAAGTCGGACCATTTAATTATCGGGTTTTTTCTGACAGCGCACCCGTTATGGAAGTGGCGTGGGCGCAGAAAGCCGGTTTGGGCTGGCGTGGCAAACATACCTTGCTACTGTCACGTCAGGCGGGTTCGATGTTTTTTTTGGGAGAAATGTATACCGATCTGCCGTTGCCTATTGATAATGAGACTGGCAATTACTGCGGTAGTTGTTCTCGATGTATTGATATCTGTCCTACGCAAGCGATTATTGCACCGTATCAGGTAGATGCGCGACGTTGTATTTCCTATCTGACGATCGAATTAAAGGGTAGTATTCCCGAATCGCTGCGACCCTTGATTGGCAATCGCATCTATGGATGCGATGATTGCCAGTTAGTATGCCCATGGAACAAGTTTGCCAAAATCACCAATGAAAATGACTTTCATGTGCGCAACGGTCTGGACGATGTATCGCTGATTGAGTTATTCAGTTGGGACCAGCAAACATTTGAAACCAAACTGGCCGGCAGCGCGATCCGTCGTATCGGTCATCAGCAATGGTTGCGCAATATCGCCGTGGGTTTGGGCAATGCGCCTTATTCGGATGAAATCATCAGGGCATTGCAAGCCCGGCTGGATGATCATTCGGCACTGGTGCGCGAGCACGTGCAATGGGCACTAGAACAACAAAACAGAAAAAGAACAGTCACTTCGAAATAACATATATGAATAAACGATCCGTTATCGGTACACCGCTGAGTCCTTCTGCAACAAAAGTCATGCTGCTGGGCAGCGGCGAGTTAGGCAAGGAAGTCATTATCGCGTTGCAACGGCTGGGCGTAGAAACCATTGCAGTAGATCGCTATGCCAATGCACCGGGGCATCAGGTGGCGCATCGCGCGCATGTGATCAATATGACGGACGGTCAAGCGCTGCGCGCGCTGATTGAACAGGAGCGGCCCGACATTGTCGTGCCGGAAATTGAAGCCATTGCTACCGAGATGCTGGTTGAAATTGAGCAAATGGACATGGCTAAGGTGATTCCGACAGCACGCGCTGCCCGGTTGACGATGAACCGCGAGGGCATTCGCTGCCTGGCAGCAGAAACGTTGAGTTTGCCGACATCGCCTTATGCATTTGCCAACAGCCTGGACGAATTACGCACAGCGATCGATGGCGGGATCGGCTATCCCTGTATTGTCAAACCGGTAATGTCTTCATCGGGTAAAGGGCAATCACGCATTGATCATGCCGGCGAGGTTGAGGCAGCATGGAACTACGCCGCAAGCGGTAGCCGGGTAAATCAGGGACGGGTGATTATCGAAGGCGTGATTCATTTTGATTACGAGATCACGCAATTGACGGTGCGTGCACTGGATACCAGAGGCGACATTAACACGTATTTCTGTGAGCCGATCGGGCATGTGCAAGTTCATGGCGACTATGTCGAAAGTTGGCAGCCCCAAGCGATGTCGCCTGTGGCACTGGAAAGTGCACGCGAAATCGCCAAGAAAATAACCGATAATCTGGGGGGCTTAGGTATTTTTGGCGTAGAGTTATTTATCAAAGGCGAGAAAGTCTGGTTCAGTGAAGTCAGCCCACGGCCGCATGATACTGGCATGGTGACGATGTGCAGTCAGAAACAAAGCGAATTTGATTTGCATGCGCGCGCCATATTGGGATTGCCGGTCGATACTTCCCTGCAGGCACCCGGTGCCAGTGCGGTGATTTATGGTCAACTGGAGGCACAGAGCATTGCATTTTCCGGCGTGGTTGAAGCACTTAGCGTGCCGCAAAGCGATTTACGGTTGTTTGGCAAACCCGTATCATTCATGCGCCGACGCATGGGAGTGGCGCTGGCTAATGGTGCGGATACGGAGGAAGCTCGCAGTCGTGCTAAACTTGCAGCGAACTGTGTAAAGCCCATCAAGCCATGACACTGATACTCCAAAAATAATCAACCATCAACAGGTAAGCTTATGAATATTGAGCAACTCAATACCAATTACAATATTGCGGGTCAACTTGAATTTATAGCGGGCAAAGGCGGATTACCGATGATTCAGGTGAATAGTTCCAAAGCCAAGGCGCTGATATCTTTGCATGCCGGGCAGGTGTTATCGTTTAAACCTGCTAACGAACCGGAAGATATTATGTTTTTGAGTGAGAAAGCTTATTATCAAAATGGAAAAGCCATTAAAGGCGGTGCGCCGATATGCTGGCCATGGTTTGGCCCCGATCCGGAAGGCAAGGGCCGTCCAGGACATGGTTTTGTGCGCAATCGTCTCTGGAACGTCATTACAACTGAAGCTACTGCAAATAGCGACATTAAGGTCATACTGGGTTTGGTTGATACTTCCGAAACGCAGGCCACCTGGCCTTACTCCTTCAGCTTGGTGCAGGAAATTTTAATCAGCGATACTTTGAATCTGTCTCTGATTACGCGCAATACCGGCAACAAAAATTTTTCTATCACACAGGCGTTTCATACTTACTTCAAGATCGGCAATATTGCACAAGTGAAAGTACTGGGTTTAGAAGGATGTAATTATATTGATAAAGTCGAAAACAGCACGCAAAAACAGCAAATGGACGCTGTAACGATCAACTCGGAAGTTGATCGCATTTATCTGGATGTGAGCAAGCCATTGACAATTGATGACAGCGCCTTGAACCGCCGTATTCAGATCACCTCACAAGGCAGCAAAACGGCTGTAGTGTGGAATCCATGGGAGAAGATTTCCAGGGAAATGGCCGATCTGGAAGATACCGATTATCAACGTTTACTATGTGTCGAAACCACCAATGCAGCCAATAATGTAATAGAAGTTGCCCCAGGCAGTGAATGCCGATTAACTGCAAATTATCGGGTGATTCGCAGTTAACACGAATTGCCTCGGATGCATGATGAGGTATGCTGATTTTCATGGAGTCCTAAGTTTCATGAAATGGAGGATGAAGATGGAATTACCCCGCACACAATATAGTCAGGAATTTCGGAAGGAATCAGTTAAGTTTTTCAAAGAAAGTGGATTGACTCTGGTTGAAGCAGCAAAACGGCTGTCGTTACCCAAGGGGGACACTAGAAAACTGGGTTTATGCTGACAAACGAGGAGAACTCGCTGCAGTAGGCAAGCATCAGAAGCTGCTGACTGAACTTGAGTTAGAGCTATCCAGAGTTAAACGGGAATTAGCAGAAGTGAAGATGGAGCGTGACTTTATAAAAAAGTGTGCGACGTATTTCGCGAAGGGGTCGCGGTGCGACCTATGTTGGATCAGAGGAAAAAATTGTAGGTATACATGGGATAGGTTTTGGGGATGGATTAAATATTTCAGGGTCTTGCTGTGACCTTAAAGTTGGAAGCAACGAAAAAGATTTCGATAATACTGCAGCTTATCCATCCAACCTCTGCAGAAGAATTTGTGATCATGAGGTGAATTGAATTTTTTCAGAGAGAAGACAACAGAACAATTTTATTGTCTCATATTTTGATCGATTGATACCTCAGCAATAAGCCAATCACGGAATGCTAACTTTAGGCATAGTCGAACATTCAGCTCTATACACAATAAAATAGGCTAATGGAGAAGGGCACTTAATCTCGGGAAAAAGTCGAACTAGCCGCCCTGCATTGAGATCATCTTGAGCCATTACATTACGAGCAAGCGCGATCCCGTGCCCATCAACAGCTGATTGCAATACTGCTGCAGAATTATTAATTTTTAGTCCCCGTATCGTTTCTTTTTTTAGAACACAAATTTTCTCAAACCAAGCATCCCACGACACAAAGCCTGCATGAATATCCATTGACAAATCATGAATGAGGGTATGTTTGAGAAGCTCACAAGGCTCCTTAATATCTTGATGTTGGTTTAAGAACGAAGGGAACAAACTGGAAAAACTTCCTCTTCCATTAGTTTTTCTGCAACTAATCCAGCCCAAACGCCAGCACCATAGCGAACACCAATATCTATTCCCTAGGTTACAAAATCAATCAGTTTAAGGTTTGTGTCAAGCCTAACATCAATGTCTGGCCAGAGAGTCTGGAAACGATCAATTCGTTGTAGTAACCACTTAGCAGCGAATGCGGGACTAACAGTAACTGTTAATACGCCATTTGTGGAACCTTCTTGCAGCAAAGAAAGCCCTAAACTCAATTTATCAAATCCAGCACGTATTTCTGGTAAAGCACGTTGAGCTACTTCAGTAGGAATGAGTCTGGCTCTGCCACTAGTATTACGATGAAATAATGGTATTCCTAGCCAATCTTCAAGACTACGCACAAGTTGCCCCACAGCTGCAGGCGTAACATTCAATTCATTTGCTGCTCCAGAAAAACTTTGATGTCTGGCACTCGCTTCGAAAGCACGCATTGCATTCAAATAAATTGGCAATTTCATGAGAAAGTTTTTCTTTCAGTTATTTATAGATTATCTCATTTGTTAGTACACGAATCCAGAGCTAGTATTCATAGTCAGTAGCGTTCGTATAGCAATACCTATATCAATGTTATTACTTCTCACTAAATTTTTTAATGAGTACAGCCATGAATAGTTTTTCTTCTAAAGTTGCAATTATTACGGGTGGTGGTTCAGGTATAGGAAAAGAGGTTGCTATTCGACTAGTGAAAGCAGGAGCCTCTGTTGTCATCGGCGGGCGCGATGAGACCAAACTTAAGCGAGCAGCTGCAGAAATTGACCCAATCGGAGCAAATGTTCGCATTTCCGCAGTAGACATCGCTTCTCCCTCAACTGCCAAATCTCTGGTTGATGTTACAACCCAGACTTTCGGTGGCGTTGATATTTTGATTAACAATGCAGGGGTATTCCTACCCAAACCATTTATTGACCTTTCCGAGTCAGAATATGACTGGTTTCTAGACACAATTCTTAAGGGCAAGTTCTTTATGGCCCAGGCTGCAGCAAAAGCGATGAAACTGCGAGGAGGAGGCTCTATTGTTCAGACTGGCTCTCTATGGGCTTTGCAGGCTATCGGAGCAACTCCTTCTTCAGCCTATTCAGCAGCCAATGCTGGAGTGCATGCATTAACACGCAACCTCGCCATTGAGTTGGCACAGAGTGGCAACAAAGCGAAGGCGAAGCGTTATTTCGAATGCCTGATGAAGATTGCAGGCCAGAGCACCGCACGACCGGAGCTGGCTCAGGCACGTGCATTTCTGGCCGCGAACCCGTAACATCGCTTCATGCTGGGACATCGGCACTTCGTAAGCCAAGCAAGCCGCGCGCCAGTGGAGTGAGCAGAATGCTGCGAATATCCGGCATTCCTTAAATCGTGTACTGCCAGGATTTATTGCTCGGTGGAGTAGATATGCCCCGTGGCCCACTGCCGGGCGATAGTTATATACCGCGCATCCAGTTATCCAATTTTGGCGCTTCACAGCGTTTTGTTGTTGCACTAGGCGAGGAAGAGCAAGGCTATTTCTCGATGCCTGGAGGACAAAGCGGCCACCCGTTTTCACTCTACTACGGCAGTGGTCATGCTGACTGGGTAGCTAACAAGGCAACGACGTTTTGCCTGGGCCGCCTAAGAACCTGTTCAAGATCTATTAAGAATATATGATATTGTAATAATTTCATTGTATTTTTTTGAGATCTAATGGTGTCTGAAGATAATAGAATTTATCCGAGTGATCTGACCCGAGAACAATTTGAAACAGTACGGCCATTGCTTGAAGCGGCTAGAAAGAAGACAAAACCGCGCAAAATTGATCTTTTTCACGTGTTTAATGCAGTTTTGTATTTATTGAAGACAGGCTGTCAGTGGCGAATGTTGCCCAAAGAGTATCCCAAATGGCGTACAGTTCATGAATACTTTACGATTTGGCGCACACCGCAGCAAGGACAAGAACATTGCCTGTTAGAACAGGTTTTAAAAAAAATTGGTTGGAAAGGCCCGTTGTCAACAGGGACGGAAAGAGGAAACCAGCTTTTTAATCGTTGATGCACAAAGTGTAAGTAATACGAATTGTGCAGAACAAAAAGGGTATGATGCGGGCAAGAAAGTTTCAGGTATAAAGCGGCACATTGCTGTAGATATAGAAGGCCTGCCCCATGCAATCGGCATCACAACGGCGAATGTTACTGATCGAACTGGAGCAATTGACATTTTATCAAGCTATCGAGATTCGCTGGGTACTGTAGAGATGGTTTTAGTTGATGGAGGTTACACCGGCCAACCTTTTGCCCAGGGTGTAAAAGAATTGATTGGGGCGAGTGTCCAGGTAGCCAAACGTAACGAACTGAACAAGTTTGAAGTGATACCGAAGCGTTGGGTAGTGGAACGTTCTTTTTCATGGCTGGAAAAATGCCGGAGATTATGGAAAAACTGCGAACGTTTCTTACAGTCATCTCTGGCAATGGTTGCACTTGCATTTATCGCTTTAATCTTAAGAAGATTTTGAACAGGTTCTAAACATATACTCTCTTTACAATCACTCAAAACCGACCAATACTTCATTATTCATATTAATTATTAAGCTTTAAGGAGATCCCAATGAAAAAGATTTATGCGCTTGTATTATGCTTGAGTGTGACTACAGTCATGGCTAAAGATATTGATCAACGCAAAGTACTCCCACTCAATGAAATGCAACGCAATCACATTCTGACCGAGATGCGTGGCTTGCTGCTTGGCACGCAGCAGATACTCCAAGCACTTTCGGAAGAGGATATGATGGCAGTCGCTCGCCATGCCCGTATGCTGGGCATGGAGATGACACATAAGGGAGAGAATCATTTACGTTCCATTTTACCGAAGGATTTCATGCAGCTTGGCATGTCAGTTCATCAAAGTTTTGACCAGATTGCAACCGATGCAGAAACTTTGAAAAATCCCAAACATACTCTGACTCAATTAAGCACTACCATGCAGTACTGTGTTACCTGCCATGCTGCCTATCAGATCGGAACGACCGAGCTACCCGTAGAAACTGAAGCTCACTCCGATCATCATAAGCATCATTAATTGAAAATTAGCACCATGAGTCTGCTTCTGAAAAAATATGTGGCTTACCCAGATCAGCTTGCGTGAAGCATGGTTGTTCTGGTTTAAACCAGGCTGGATCAGTTTCGGCGGACCGGTAGGACAGATTGCCATCATGTACACGGAATTGGTTACGGCGACACTGGATCATTGAAAGGTCAGTAATAAAAAATGCATACAATTGTTTTATTGCTTGCATTTTTGTTATCACTTAACATGTTTATAAACATGATGTGGTATTTACCCATTTGCTATAGCCTAGGCTCTCACTCTCGTCCATCTTCTCCTTTTATCGTGTACTGGCGGCTTACGATCTGAGTTTCTCTGATGGACTCCCGTATATTTCAAACTGCTACTGTAACCCCGGCATAGGCGGGGATTTCCCATTATGGGTTAACAACATCATTCACTATTTGTACTCATAAGCATTAAGAAGAGAAATCAGATAATTATTCATAATTAATGGCATATTATGAATGTGGGTGATGGCTTTTAATCAAGAACACGGAAATCTGCCAAGTTAATATTGTGTTTTTTTAATTTAGCGTAAATTGCACGTGATGTAATTCCCATATTTTCAGAGACTCTCTTTATATTTCCGTGATGTTGTTTCAAAGCTGTTTCTAGAAATGATTTTTCAATTTTGGTAAGAGCATGTTCTTTTTCGTCTTTCCATTCACCAATACCTTTTGTTTTAGTTGGAAGGTCCAAATCCAGTTCAGTCATTTCTTTGCCACTAACAAACAAGATGCTGCGTTCAAGGATGTTTTCCAACTCACGAACATTGCCTGGCCAATGATAAGCTCGTATTTTTTGCATAACTTTACGGCTAACTGATTCAACCTGCTTGTTATATCGCTTGTTCAATCGCTGAATGATCAATTGCACAAGATAAGGTAAGTCTTCTGGTCGTTCGACCAAAGGAGGAATACTTAAACGCACTACATTGATGCGGTAGTATAGGTCATTGCGGAACAGATCCTGCTTAACGAGACTTTCCAGATTCTGATTTGTTGCTGAGATGATTCTTACATCGACCGCCAATGTTTGTTTACCACCAACTCTCTCCAATTCTCCTTCCTGGATTACACGAAGCAATCTGGTTTGTGCTGCTGGTGACAACGAATCGATTTCATCCAAAAACAAAGTGCCGCCTTCGGCTCGTTCAAAATAACCTTGGTGTACTTCGATAGCTCCTGTAAAAGCGCCTTTTTCATGTCCGAACAAGCTGCTTTCAATCAGGCTTTCTGGAATCGCACCGCAATTAATGGCGATGAATGGTTTCTGGGAGCGGTTGCTCATCGCATGGATGGCACGTGCTATCAGTTCTTTACCTACACCTGTTTGACCTTGAATCAGAACCGTTGCCATTGTAGGTGCAATAACCTCGATTGATTGCAGTATTTTCTGCATCATTGGTGATTTTGCGATGATTGCAGGAGGCTGATGTTTTTCTGATACTTGCCTATTTTGTTTCTGCCAAAGCCTCTGCATACTAGTTTCAATTCGGCACTGCAATTCATTCGTATCATTAATTTCCTTGACTGGTGTTGTATCGGTATATTCCATTCCAGTATGCCCTTTTGCTGCATGTGGATTGGTGTAAATGCATACATCACACTTGCCATCCTTGCGGGCTATACTTTTTTTGATTTCAACTTTGGCATAGCCAAAGTTTCTGGCTGCGATACCACCAAATACACTGGAAGTCATCCTACATAATTCAGGAAAGTTGGTAACTTGTTCGCCGAAAGGACAACGGGAATTGGTAACCGTAATACAGTCCTGATTACTGGAAACCAGTGAAAATTTTCCACCGATATTGTTTTTGATGCCGAGTATCAGTTCAGTATAGCTTTCATTATCGAGCTGTTCGCTTTTATGAGTATTTTCTCGATAAGTTTCTTCAAAAAAGCATCCTGCAGTTTTGGCTATATGCTCAATCAACTCTTCACAATGCTTTTGTCCCTGCTGTTCGCTGGCATGCATCAGTTCAAGAATGAAGGTTTGCAAAAAAAAGATCAGTGTTAACTCAGAAAGAGGATTGTTGTTCATGGATTATGAGTGATGTGTGAAGTTAAATTTCACTCATTGAAGCATAGCTTCACTAATATAACAACAAATAAAATTTAATTTATTGTAATCAATAATAAATACTATTTTTATCTTAGTGGCATGGTATTTGCCTGTAATTTTATAGCATCTAAAACTGACAAGATGCGCGGGTTAAATATCCGTTATGAAACCCTTTAGGTTCTACTAAGAAAGTAGATCGTTTTAGGGAAATTAAAATTGCAACTTATTAAAGAGGAGACTCAAAATTGAAAACTCTCAAAGAGGAACTGGATACACGCATCGCCGCGTATGATCACTGGGCACAACGTCGCCGTCATGGACCGGGCGGGCATAATAACCGGAAATTGTGGGTACTGGCTTGTATGGACGAACGCCTACCGATAGATGAAGCGCTCGGTATCCATGTCGATACCCCGGCAGGCCATGGAGATGCACACTGCTTCCGTAATGCCGGAGGAATTGTCACTGACGATGCAATTCGCTCGGCTATGCTGACTTGTAATTTTTTTGGCACCAAGGAAATTGTCATCGTGCAACACACGCAATGCGGCATGTTGTCTGCAAATGCGACTGACCTTGAAAAGGTTTTCCGCGACAAAGGGATCGATACGGATAATATCGTGTTGGATCCGACGCTGCCGGAGCAGAAGCTGGAGAAGGGAGCTTTTGCCAAGTGGATCGGAATGATGGATGACGTGGATGAAACCTGCATGAAGACCATCGAAGCATTTAAAAATCACCCTCTCATTCCCAAGGATGTAGTCATCAGCGGTTGGGTTTGGGAAGTTGAGACACGTCGGTTGAGAGCCCCGACACGAGATGCCGAAAAACGGGCCAGGACTGATGTTACCTCAGCGCAATTCGGTGTCAAAGGCGAGCAGCCATCTCGTTGGAGCTAAGTTCAAGAGAATAAACTTAACAGCGTGACCACTTGTTATGCCAAGTGGTCACATCTTAGCGTTTCTGAGAAATCCCATAATGTAATAAATGAGGATGCCAAATGCCAACTTATGACTACTTGTGTATACAGTGCAAATTCCAATTTGAAGCACGCCATTCAATTAATGCACCCAACCCGGGTTGTTCGGCATGCGGGAGCACGGCAGAAAAAGTGATTCTTTCTGCCCCTGCGATGCATGGCAGCATGACGCGTGGCCGTGATCTGGCCGTGCGCTCGCTACAACCGAAAAATGATCAGGTAAATCACGTACACGCACCCGGGTGCGGATGTAAGCATCATTAGTATTGGATGTGGGTATATCTTCAATGGCTGTTTCATTTCGTATTGGAAATTTAATAACTATTTGATATGTGAATTATTAATGTTTTAAGCCCTTGGCATCGCCTTCTAAAATGTTAATGAACAATGTTCGGTGCTAATACAACTTAAAACCATCCTTATGCAAGGAGAGACAAATGAGCATTGTTACGACAAAAATGGATGAGAAGCTGTCTGTTACCGGTCAGATCAGTGTTGTTGATTTGGCAGAAATAGCAGCAGCGGGGTATAAATCCATTATCTGCAACCGCCCTGATCATGAAGAAGGGGAAACTCAGCCTACCAGTCTGGAATTAGAAAAAGCATCACACATACTTGGAATCAATTTTATTTATTTGCCCATTGAGATTGGTCCAATCTCCCTTAAAAAAATTGAGTCATTCAACAAGCTACTTACTGAATTACCTGGACCAATCCTTGCATTTTGTAGTACTGGCAATCGAACTAGAGCACTATATGAACTGAAAAAACAAGAGAAAACATCCGAAAATAGGGAAGAATCTGTCACGGCAGCAGCTTGTAACTGGGGTAAATCATTTGATATTGTCGTGATAGGGGGTGGCGCAGCAGGAATTGGAGTGACGGCTAGTCTTCTGCACCGCAGACCTGCGCTTCGCATCGCCATCATCGAGTCCAGTGATAAGCATTATTACCAACCTGCCTGGACACTGGTCGGCGGCGGCGCTTTTGACATAGCGCAAACGGTGCGGAACATGGCAGATGTGATTCCTCCGAAGGCAAAATGGATACAAACAGCGGCAACTGGATTTGATCCAGACAACAATTTAGTTAATCTGGCAGATGGTCGGTCAATCGGCTACAGACAACTAATCGTATGTCCTGGTATCCGTTTGGCCTGGGAAAAAATAGAGGGTTTACAGGAAACACTCGGCAAGAACGGCGTCACATCTAACTATCATTTTGATTTGGCGCCTTATACCTGGCAGCTCACAAAAAATCTCAAAAGCGGCAAAGCCTTATTTACGCAACCTATCATGCCGATCAAGTGTGCCGGTGGTCCTCAAAAGGCTATGTATCTTTCATCAGACTACTGGTTGCGCCATCACATACTGGACAATATTGAAGTCGAATTCAATATAGCTGATGCCGTATTGTTCGGTATAGCTAATTTTGTCCCGCCACTGATGGAGTATGTGAAACGTTATCACGCAAAACTAGCATTCAATTCCAATCTGGTAAAGGTTGATGGCACCAACAAAATAGCCATCTTCGACATCAAGGATAACGAGGGAAATGTTACGCGTGTAGAAAAACCTTTTGATATGCTGCACGTGGTACCGCCTCAGGTAGCACCAGATTTCATTAGTAAAAGCCCATTAGCCGATGCTGCCGGATTCTGTGAAGTCAATCCGAAAACATTGCAGCACCCACGTTACTCCAACATCTTCTCTTTGGGAGATGTCTGCTCTTCACCTAATGCCAAAACAGCCGCCGCAGCCAGAAAGCAAATCGTCATAGTGGCGGAGAATCTCCTGGCGGCCAAAGAAGGAGGGGAATTGCTTAATATTTATGATGGTTATGGCGCTTGTCCTCTTACGGTAGAGAATGGCAAGGTGATATTGGCCGAATTTGGTTTTGGCGGTAAGTTATTGCCTACTTTCCCTCTTGATCCGACCGTGCCCAGTCGATTTGCTTGGTTTCTCAAAGTCCACTTATTTCCCTGGTTATACTGGAACGGTATGCTGAAAGGTCGTGAATGGCTCACACGTTCAACAGGCGGAGCTTAATAAAATGGAACCAAACCTAATCAGCATCCTGCTTGGCTCATTCACAGGCGTCGTTCTTGCACTAACAGGGGCTGGCGGTGCCATTATTGCGGTGCCGCTGCTCATGTTCAGCTTGCATCTTACGGTTGCAGAAGCTGCTCCCATTGGTTTACTTGCGGTCGGCTTGTCAGCTGCAATTGGAGCATTGTTGGCATTCAGGCAAAAAATTGTCAGGTACCGGGCAGCTATGCTGATCGCAGCGACAGGTGTGCTGACTGCCCCCATAGGCATATGGGCTGCACAACAGTTGCCAAACGCACCGCTGACCTTGTTGTTTGCCTGTATGTTAATTTATGTTGCTATTCGCATGTTTCACCAGAGCCTGCACGAAAATGACAAAGACGTAAGAATAATGGCTGATCCACCTTGCCGGCTGGATGAAATCGGTGAGCGTTTGGTTTGGAACATCCCTTGCTTTAGAGCATTAGCATTTTCAGGCACGATGGCAGGTTTTCTTTCTGGCTTACTAGGTGTAGGTGGTGGATTTGTAATCGTTCCTACACTCAAGAAAGTCACTAATCTGAACATACAATCCATATCCGCCACATCACTCGCCATTATTGCATTGATTTCTCTGACTGGTGTTGTTTCAGCAATACTGATTGGTGCACTGAAATGGTCGATTGCTTTTCCCTTTTGTGGTGGAACTATCGCAGGAATGTTGGTTGGCAGATTATTCGCTGATCGTTTAGCAGGATATAGATTGCAGCAAAATTTTGCCATTTTAGCAATTTGCGTTGCGACTGGCTTGATTGTCAAAGTGATTTGGAATGCATTTTTTAGTTAGTATTTTCATTTGTCCTTCCCTTTCTGCAGCGATCTCAGCTCTTATAAAAATTCGTTAAATGACAGGAAAACAAAAAATGACGCCCCACATTAAAGCTTTTTTTGATTCAGCAACGTGGACGATAAGTTAGGCTATGTAACAATTAATTATTGAATTGATTGTCCATATTCATTGAGATATAGAAATAGAGGTGTGCCCAATGAAATCAACGGAATTCAAAGCATGGATGAAATCCATTGAACGCATGAGTCGTAATCAG
>NZ_FONE01000095.1 GCF_900112825.1 Nitrosomonas sp. Nm166
CACGATATGACAAACTGAAGAGAAATTTTGAGAGTATGGTCGCCATGGCATGCGGATATCTGTGGTTACCTATGTGAAATGTCAACAGACCCTAAGACTAAGTAAGAGATTTAGCTTGAGATTGGGACAGTGGCTATGTTCTGAAAAAATGATTTATTTAATTTTTTGGAAAATTGGACGTAATTAATAATTATTTATCATACTTACGAAAATTTTATTGATAAGTGCATTGCAATAAATACTGACCTTGAAGAAAAATGTCTAGAAATCAAATGGTTTTAAATAATGCAGTCATTGAGAATGTTTTAAGCAGCACCTTGTCTAATTACATGAACGAGAAAAGGCTTCGATAAGCTCAAACAATAACATAATGCTATTAATTACTAACGTCATGCTAAATATATTATTTTGAATAGAATTTAGATATAAATCCATAATTTAATTTGGAGGGAATATGAAAACGAATCGAACATGGTATTTAACAAATCCCTCTGGCAGTCACCTTGTTCAAGTGTGTCAGAATGAGTCGTTCCGGGCTGAAGCAATTGCTCACTACATTAAAGAAGGCGTACTTGAGGGTGAAGGAATTATAATCTTCGCGGGAATGGCTCTGAGAAAGAATGTCATATCCAAAATGGAGTGGTTGGGTCTGGATGTGGCAACTTTAAAAAATGAAGGGCAAATCAAATTCTTTGATGCTGAATTTCTGCTATTGAGTATCGTGGTCGATGGGATAATTAAAAGACAAGCCTTTCAAGAAGTTGTCGGAACACCCATCTGTGATATCCAACTAAAATATGGCAAAGCTCGTGTTTTTGGTGAAATGGTGAACATTCTCTGGAAACAAGGTCAGTATGACACAGCTATGCAACTTGGAAGTTTATGGAATGAATTAAACAGAAAGCAGGAATTTTCGCTTTTTTGCGTTTACTCTGTGGATAATCTGGATCCTAATGCTTACGAAGAAGCTTTGGAGCGTCTTTGTAAATGTCATCCCTATCTGACGCCGGTGAAAGATCAGGATTTATCTGGAACCCAAGCAAGGGGGACAGTACTGGACGCCTTTGAGGTCGCGTGGAATCATTTAATAAGCAAATTAGCAGAGCGCAAAAAGAATTCAGCGAAGCTGCCGCCCGGCCAAGCACCACTTTTAAGCTAAAGGAGAATTTTGTCGCTTAGTTTATTTTTCTTCATTCAAAGCCTCGCATTTAAGAAGAGCTATAACTTACTCAAACTATTACAAAAAGCGCAACGATTGGTTACCAAACGCTTGCTGCCTCTTTATTGGCATTCTGGAAATCAGTAAATAAACGAATTGATTCTTCCTTTTTAACTTTATAGCACTCACAAGCTGTGTCTTCTAATTTTTGCTTGTCCTTAAGTTCAATGTGGCCGCGATGATAATTGATTATGCCAGCTTGCTGTAATTTTCTTGCCGCCTCCGTGATGCTTTCTCGACGGACTCCAAGTATATAAGCAATCGATTCCTGAGTCATTAACAAACTGTTTACATGACCACGGTCAAAACTCAAAAGTAACCAGCAGCATAGTTGCTGTTCTATGGCATGGTGTCGGTTACATGCAGTTGTTTGTGACATTTGTATAAAAAGCGTTTG
This sequence comes from Nitrosomonas sp. Nm166, assembly GCF_900112825.1. GTDB lineage: Bacteria > Pseudomonadota > Gammaproteobacteria > Burkholderiales > Nitrosomonadaceae > Nitrosomonas. The sequence goes on from NZ_FONE01000095.1 coordinate 1,617, forward strand.
AGCATAACGTAGGAGTAATTTTTGTAACATTCCAGCACGGCGGCCTCCACTGCGGGCTAAAACGTTTTGTAATGATTTTATCGAAACGCGATAACCATGACCTGCTACATTAATAATCGCCTGAATCAGTGCCAGATTTCTACCTCCCAGCAACGCAGAAACTCCTAATATGCCTTCATTACCAACCATTGCCACTTCCACTGAAGTGCCATCTTCCAAGCAACATAATAATGATGCAGTGGCCGTAACAGGAAAATAAATATATTGCAATTTGTCATTAGCTTCAAACAATATTTCCGCGCGCGACATTGTAATCAGTTCAAGATGAGGCTCTAAAAGTTCAAACTCTGCCTGGCGTAGCGCGCGTAAGATGTGATTTTCTCGAGGATCGCAAGTTATCGACATAATTTGCTTGATTTTGTTTTAGAAGTTAAAAAATTAACAAACTGATAATGCATGATAGAGATTTTCATGCAAACCCGATAAGTTCAAGCTTATCTTAGGGAAAGATACCTTCAAATACAGTAAATTGTATCTGATCTGATCTGATCTGATCTGATCTGATCTTACAATTACCAGATTGGCAGGACTCATATGATTTTGCAATGATTTTATCATTCATCAATTTTCAACTTCCATTTTTAGGTAGTCTAGTATTTCGTTTTTTCAGCCATACGTCTTTTTGGCTAATTTTCACGGAAAGTGATTGTAATTAAGAAGACTTTTTCTAGATTAGAAGATGTACGGTTTTTTCTCAATATCAAGCCGAGTCGTACAATGGATAAATAATAAATTTATGTTAGCACAGCTTGCATAAGCTCGGCTAATTTATTCGCTCCTCGATTACGTCAGCTGAATCTCCAGCTGTTGGGTCAGTCTTTATGCATCTGCGTCGATATAGATTTACCGCCAACAAAGCGCCGAAAAAGAGGAATACTTATCAATTCCGAAATAAAAAAGGCCAGATATAAGATTTGGCCTTTTTTATTCTGATCTGATGATCTTCAAACGTTATTTATGATCTGGATCCAGTACGAATATTGGGATTAGCTTCAGAAGGATTATGTGGGTTTATTCCGGACGGAATCTGTAGATTTTCTTCTGAAGTTTTCTCTCTAGCGGCTTTATCTTTATCAATAACAAGATCAGACCGGAAATTTGGCCCAATGCTTTCTCTATCAATAAACTTATGGTTTGGATGAAAAGATTGATCAAAAGCAGATGCACTACCTATAAAAAAAGCTGAACAAATAACTAACGCTATCGTTAATTTTTTTCCTGGGGTCATAATGATCTCCTTTTCCTATTGTTTAAAATAGTTTTAAAGAATATTAAAACTTTCCACAACCAGTCTAGCACAGCATAAAAATCAAGTAAAAAATACTTATGAAATAATCAACTGATGAAGGAATGAGGCATACTGATTCCAAGCAAAAGCACTGGCTTAGAAGCTGCTTAAGCAGAGCACAGCATAAGCAGCTGTTTGACTTTAAACTTAAGAAGGTGTTGGAGTTGATTGGATCGGCGTTGAAATTTGC
>NZ_FONE01000002.1 GCF_900112825.1 Nitrosomonas sp. Nm166
TTGTAACTCACCAACCCTGGAAAATAAGGTCGCTCATGCCTCAATACCTGATTCAGGTAATAGTACTTAAACGTCCGGTAGCCCGACAGATGAAACCCTACCACGATCGTCATGATTTCACCAAGACACAGCTCCCCTCGCCGCCGACGCAGCTTCAGCGAGGATTCCAGCAAGTGCTGCTCCCCACATGACTCAAATCCTTTACAAAAGTCGTCAATTGCACAAAAAATCGCTATAGTATCCATCGGAATCTGACTCCTCCAGTGATGAAGCTCTTTCTCATAATCGTTTCATCATAAGGAATCCGGATTCCTTTTACAGCTTTTCTTATGTCGAACTCACGTTACAATAATGAAAGAACTCATCAGGGCAAAATCTGAAAAGGGAAAACTCTGATGGAAACTTTGCTCAGTGAGAAAAAGATTTGGAAGAGCAAAAACTTGAACCAAATCTAGTCTGACAGATACCCAGTCAATTCGTAACTGTACAATCTGATCTGAGCTAGTACTGTTCAATCCATCGTTATATGGCCTTGGATTATAAATTTACTTAAGAAATAGAAATGGAATAACTCCAGCCGTGGCATCATAGAACTATGATCCGCTATTAACTACCCTTTCGACGATGTAAATTATCAATAATAATATGATCAATAAGAAAAACATTAATTCCCCTAACGAGGAATTAATGTTATTGCAAGAAGAAAGAGTTTTTCTATTAATGGATAATTGTTAAAGCGAGACTTTTATTTTTTGTCATCAGTATCTTTTTCGGTTGCGCCGGCTCCTTCTTTTGCTTCACTTTTATCAAAAGTAGGCTCGGAATCTCTCGGTGCATAAGCTGATGGAGGTGGTTTATCCATCGGGTAACCATCTAAGCTTTTCTTTCCTTCACAACCGATTAATAATAATACTGCAAATGCAGTAGCTAGAACTGAAAATTTAATCATTTAATCTCCTATAGTATTCTTCTGTTCATTGAGCTTAACAGCACAATATCGAAGTAATTCGATTATACAAATTTAAGTTAGATAGTCAAATAGCTGGCTATCATGCCAAATTTCTGATCGGCGGCGGGATTTTTAATTTAGAAGCAACCGTCCCATAAAAGAAGAGACGGTTGGTAGTTTTTAACGATAAGAATAAGCCGATACCTCATTGCTTAGGTGATTCATTTTCACGCTCATCATAAAAACTTGGAGGATATTGACCTGGTTTTGGTTCACTACATCCAACTAAAAAAGATGTCAAAAGAGCAGCGATCAATAGAGCGTATTTCATTTCTTTATCTCCTATATTCAAAAAAACTTTTTGACGAAAAATAAATCATGTAAAAACAACTCATCAGCCCCTCCATAGCCAAGAAAGACTATATCTTTAATACCAGAATATCAGAATGCTGTCTAGATAAATTCGATTAAATTTATAAAATATTCAGGTAGTCTACTCTTTACTTTGAATATAACCATTAACATACCATTGATAAAGAATTTTTTCAGTTTCTTTATCAATGTAAGAATGGGATAAAAATTCATAATTGTCAGCAAGCTTAATAAGTATTTTGTAAGTATGTGGACTTACTTTATAAACCTCACCATTGACAAAAAACTTGTTATTGCCACTTAATATTTTACTTTTTAAGCTAAGCTGCACACCAGTTTTCTTAATCTGCTGCAAAAATAAACGGAGGGTCAAAGGTTTGAGAGGCTGCTCAAAGAAAATATGTGATTTAGGTTCTGAGAGATAAACTCCAAGAAAATTTTCAATATCCTCACGATTCCATTTGATTTTTTTTAGTATCGAACTCACCTGGGATTGCATTGATGCTCCAATCTTTGATGGATGAGGTTGCAATTGCAGGTCAGGATCAGAATACCTTTCTTTATCAGTAAGAGAAAGGGATTCTTCCATTTCTATTTTATCTTGCAGATAAACGAGGAACTGCGTTATCAATTCGTGATGACTGGGTGCACGGAAACCTATGGAATAGGTCATGCAATTATCTTCGGCAATACCGTTATGCGCATAGTTAGGCGGCAAATAAAGCATGTCGCCCGCTTGGAGTACCCATTCTTGTTCTGGTTGAAAATTTTTCAGAATTCTGAGTGGAGCATCAGCGATAAGCTGATTATCCAACTGCGCAGATATTTGCCATCGCCGGGATCCTGTTCCTTGTAATAAGAAAACATCGTAGGAATCAAAATGAGGTCCAATACCACCCCCTTTGGGGGCATAGCTCACCATTAAGTCATCTAGGCGAGGATGTGGTATAAAGCGAAATTTTGATAACAAATCACGAGCCGATGGAAGAAAATGATTCACATCCTGTACCAGCAAAGTCCATTGTTTTTTAGGAAGCTTTGCCAAATCATGGCTGCTGAAAGGACCATGCTTAAGGCGCCATTTACCATCACTCTGGATGACCAGACGGGCTTGAGCATCTTCATAACACGATAGCTTCATCAGTTCATTACATGTTAACAAGCCACTAAAACCAGGCAGGGCATTTCTTACTAATAAAGGCTGTTTTTGCCAGTAATCGCGTAAAAATTCTTTGGGTGTCATTCCTCCTAAAGAGATAGCTTTATTAATGTTGAATCCCCCACAGCTCTTCTAGACGTTTGTCACGTCCGCAATTTTTTCGATAATACGCATACCGCAATGGATTTTTGAGGTAATAATCCTGATGATATTCTTCCGCACGATAAAATTCCGTGGCTGGCAAAATTTCTGTCATAATGGGTTGAGTAAATCGCCCGGAAGCTTCTAACGTTTTTTTAGAAATCTCTGCCAGATTTCTTTGATCAGAATTATGGTAAAAAATCACACTGCGGTATTGGGAACCAATGTCACAAAACTGTTGGTTGGCAGTCAATGGATCAATCGTTAACCAGTAAGTAGTCAATAATTTTGAAAAATCAGTTTTCGTATTATCAAAATGAATTCTTACTGCTTCAACATGCCCTGTTTTACCGGTAGATACCTGATGATAAGTTGGATTCGCAACTGTGCCGCCGATATACCCTGATGTGGTTGAAACCACGCCCGGGATTTTGTCAAAATCTGATTCGGTGCACCAGAAGCAACCACCAGCAAAGGTTGCTGTTTCTAGATTTTTGTTCGGTATTTGCGCAGCTGTTGATTCTACTGTAGGCGCACTAACTTGCTGGCAAGCGCTTAATATCAATATGGGCAGCCACACAAGCATAAGATGTCTATTTGAAGTCAATGTTTGCATATAGTCTATCCTCTGAGCGATGGTAGCCGGTCAGTTTTCGGTATAAACTTTAGCGCGAGTCCGTTGTTACACCAGCGCTCACCTCTTGGCGGCGGACCATCTTTAAAAACATGTCCCTGATGTCCGCTACATCGTGCACAATGGTATTCAGTTCGCGGAAAAATCAGCTTAAAGTCACGCCGAGTACCAACATGTCCTGCGATGGGCTGCGTGAAGCTCGGCCATCCCGTTCCGCTCTCATACTTATATTGACTTTCAAATAATGGCAAATAACATGCAGCACAGATAAAAATTCCTTCTCGGTGCTCATGATTGAGTTCACTGCTGTGTGGTTCCTCGGTATGTTCCTCAAACAAAACCCGATAGGCCTCTGGCGATACTAATTCGCGCCAAGCTTCGGGCGGTTTGTTGAGCGGCGCGATCGTAGTCTGGTGGCTATTATTTGCAACTGCCGGTATCGATAATGAAAAGACAGGCAATGCAGTAATTACACTGATTCTTTGGAGAAAGGTGCGTCGTTTCATAAGAAATTCCTCGCTGAATGGATAAAGCCTGAAGTTGCATTCCACTCAAAATTAAGATTAACTAATTAATAAGTTTTACCTAAACTTAGGACATTACTGAATGAATATTGATTTGATTCACTCTGCCATGCAGATTTGTTTATAAATCCTGTATCATCGCAATTTTAAGATTATATCTTGCCTACATGAAGATTACTTTTCTGGAATTTGAGCAAAATATTGCAGAATTTGAATCAAAAATAGAAGAATTACGCTTTGCACAGGACGATTCTGCGTTAGATATTTCATCTGAAATTTCTCGTCTGCAGGCAAAAAGCCAATCACTTACCAAGAATGTTTATGCAAAACTGACCCCCTGGCAGATCTCACAAGTTGCAAGGCATCCACAACGTCCTTATGCACTTGATTATATTGAGCACTTGTTTACAGATTTTGAAGAATTGCATGGTGACCGAAATTTCGCTGATGATCATGCAATTGTAGGTGGTTTAGCACGATTTAACGGTCAAACCATTATGGTGATTGGTCACCAGAAAGGCCGCGACACTCGGGAAAAGATTCACCGCAATTTTGGTATGCCCAAACCGGAAGGCTATCGCAAAGCGTTGCGCTTAATGCGCTTAGCCGAGAAATTCTCTATTCCACTCATTACTTTTATTGATACACCGGGTGCCTATCCGGGCATTGATGCAGAAGAACGGGGGCAATCTGAAGCGATTGGCAAGAATCTTTATGTTCTCGCGGAATTAAGAGTTCCTATCGTATGTGTAATTATTGGTGAAGGCGGTTCTGGTGGCGCCTTGGCAGTGGCTGTCGGTGATATGGTACATATGCTGCAATATGCCACCTATTCTGTAATATCGCCGGAAGGTTGCGCATCTATTTTGTGGAAAAGTGCAGACAAAGCACCAGAAGCTGCGGAAATTATGGGTATTACCGCCGAGCGACTGAAAGCGATTAATTTGATCGATAGTATTATTACTGAGCCGATTGGAGGGGCCCACCGTGATTATCCAGCAATCATGCAATCAGTAAAAATTGTTTTACAGGAGTCACTGCGCAAACTTCAAGAGCATTCAATCGAAATCCTTCTGGAAAAGCGTCTTGAACGGCTCATGACATATGGCTCATTCAAGGAAGTCAAAGAATAGCCTTTTGGGTGATACTAAAAAAGTATTACTTGCACATATTGAGCCGGGAAGCCATCTAACCATTGCTTTGAGTGGCGGTATAGATTCGGTTGTGTTGCTGCATATGCTGGCTATGCTGTCTAAGCAAATACATTTTACGCTTTCTGCCGTGCATGTTAATCACGGCATCAGCCGTAACGCAACACTCTGGAGCAGGTTTTGCTGTAATCTCTGCCATGCTTATGGCATTTCTATCTACGTTGCGTATTTACAGATTAAAAAAGAATTCGGTGTAAGTCTTGAGGCTAGCGCCCGGGAAGAGCGTTATCGCATATTCAACCGGATACAGGCTGACTATGTGGTATTGGCGCAGCACCTGGATGATCAGGCCGAGACATTATTATTACAATTATTGCGTGGTGCAGGAATTAAAGGATTAAGTGCAATGCCTATAGTAAGAAAGCAAGTTTCTGATACTGCACCGCAAATATTACGGCCACTGCTAGAAGTTTCTCGCAGCAGGATCGAAACTTATGCGCGACAAAATAAATTAAATTGGATTAATGATGAGAGTAATGACGACACTACTTTCAATAGAAATTTCCTGCGTCATGAAATTCTACCTTTATTAAAAAAACGCTACCCTAGTTATCCTATAACGCTGTTACGTACCAGCCGTCACTTATCCGAAGCATCATTAATGCTGGATGAGTTGGCGGTAACAGATAGTGAAAGCTGCTTGGTTTCCGGTAAGCTTCAAGTTGATAATCTTCGTAAACTCAGCTTCCCGCGCGCCAAGAATCTTTTACGCTATATGTTATTACAGGAAGGTGCAAACCTTCCTAGCGCAGTAAAATTAGAAGAAATCCTAAATCAGCTTTTATCGGTGTCCTCGGATAATCAATTCCATATCAGCTTTGCGAATACTGAAGTTCGCTGTTATAAAGGCGCTGTCTACATACTCCACAAAAAAATACTTCCGCAAGAATCTGAGCAATATTCATATGTATGGCGTGGCGAAGCCTATTTAATACTTCCATATTTAAATGGTACCCTTTATTTTACTCAAGCAGAAAATCAAGGGATCAATCAGCAGAAAATATTAAATGAACCGATTACCGTGCGTTCGCGCAAGGGAGGTGAGCGTTTCAAGCCAGCTTGTAACCGTCCGCGGAAAAGTTTAAAAAACTTGCTGCAGGAGGCATCTATTCCGCCGTGGGAACGCAGTACGCTACCATTGTTATTTTGTAGTGAGAAGCTCATATGGGTACCGGGAATCGGCATCGATTGTGAATTTCAAGTAAAATCCGGTGAGTTGGGTATTCTACCCATCTGGTGTCCCAAATAAAAAAAGAGATGCTTTTTAAAGCGACTGAAATTCCAAAGATTGTTAATCAATTTATTCTTTAAGAGGAAACTTGATGATTCTGGTCACGGGTGGCGCGGGATTTATTGGAAGTAATTTTGTTTTAGATTGGCTAGCGCAATCTGATGAAAAAATTTTAAATCTTGACAAGTTGACGTATGCCGGAAATTTAAAAAATCTATCCTCCTTAGAGAAAGATTCAAGGCATGTTTTTGTACTGGGAGATATTGGGGATATCAAGTTGGTTTCACGATTGCTGGTGCAGTATCAACCCCGGGCAATTATCAATTTCGCTGCCGAAAGTCATGTGGATCGCTCAATTCACGGTCCAGAAGATTTCATTCAAACCAATATTCTCGGCACATTTCGCTTATTGGAAGCTGCACGCGCTTATTGGAACAAGTTAGAAGTTCATGAAAAACAAAATTTTCGCTTTCTTCATATTTCAACCGATGAGGTTTACGGTTCATTAACTCAAATTGAACCTGCGTTTACCGAAGAACATCGTTATGAGCCTAATAGCCCTTATTCAGCCAGCAAAGCTTCCAGTGATCATTTGGTTCGCGCTTATCATCACACTTACGGCTTACCGGTATTGACTACAAACTGTTCCAATAATTATGGCCCTTTTCAATTCCCCGAGAAACTGATTCCTTTAATGATTGTTAATGCTCTGGCAGGAAAACCTCTACCGGTTTATGGCGATGGCTTGCAAATTCGCGACTGGCTATATGTGGTTGATCATTGCAGCGCAATCCGCCGTGTTTTAGAAGCGGGTAAGCCGGGAGAAACTTATAACGTTGGTGGATGGAATGAAAAGCCCAATATTGAAATTGTTCAAACAATTTGTAATTTATTGGAAGAATTATATCCAGGTTCGACCTTTCATCACCTGATTACCTATGTCAAAGATCGCCCTGGACACGATCGCCGCTATGCAATAAACGCTATGAAAATTGAACGTGAATTAAACTGGAAACCAGCGGAAACATTTGAAACAGGCATCCGTAAAACGATTCAATGGTATTTAAATAACCAGCAATGGATAGCTGATGTTCAAACCGGCACTTACCGGGAATGGATAGAAAAAAATTATGCCGGGTTACAGTAAGTAATGAAAATTTTGCTATTAGGTAGAAATGGCCAGGTAGGGTGGGAGTTGCAGCGGAGCTTGGCTCCATTGGGCGAATTAATTGCATTGAGTTCGACAAGTAAGGCGCTATGTGGCGACTTAACCAATCTTACTGGTATCAAACACACAATCAGAAAAATTGCACCCGATATTATTGTCAATGCAGCAGCATACACTGCCGTCGATAAAGCAGAGAGCGAGACAGAATCGGCTCACCTCTTGAATGCCGAGGCCCCTGGTATTCTTGCACAAGAAGCCAAGCAACTGAATGCTCGGTTGGTTCATTATTCAACAGATTATGTTTTTAACGGGAATGGTGATCAGCCACATTTTGAAACTGATGCCACCGATCCGCTCAATGTCTATGGAAGAACTAAGCTGGAGGGTGAAAAGAATATTATTGCATCAGGATGCTCGCATTTAATATTTCGTACCAGTTGGGTCTATGCAGCTCATGGAAATAATTTTATTAAAACGATACTTCGTTTAGCACAGCAGAGAGATAAGTTAACCATTGTCAATGATCAGATTGGTTCGCCTACCGGGGCAGAGTTAATAGCTGATATTACTGCTTATGCATTACTTGCACTCAAGCATCAGCCTGAGGTTTCAGGTTTATATCATTTGGTAGCTAAGGGGTATACCTCGTGGTATGAATTTGCCAGATTCATCTTGAAGCATGCAAGTCATGCAAATTTTCCATTAAAAATACAACTAGATGCTTTGTTACCGATAGCAAGTAGGGATTTCCCCCTACCTGCTGAACGTCCACTTAATTCACGCTTAAATACTGGTAAGTTAGAAAAGCAATTTGATCTAAATTTACCTGCTTGGCAAGCAGGTGTATCCCGTACTTTGACTGAGATATTGAGTAAAGAATTTTAGAGAATTAGGTTTCTTACCACTTCCCAGTGAGCGTGCTAACTACTTGGGGAATCTCTGGTAATTTTACTTTCTAAGACTCTATATTTTAATTGATTAAGCATGTCAATCATGATTTCCGAGACTTGTTTTTTTATATTGAGACTACGTTTTCTGTATTCTATATTCCGGAAGCAAAAAAACGGCTGGCTATATAAATCCAAAAACTAGCTTGAATGATTAGTTGAGTTCAGTATATACTTCCTTTCTTAATTAGTAATAAGAACTTTTATAGGAAATAATACAATGAAATATACTCTTCTGGCTGCGTCTTTACTTTTACTGGCTCTAACATTATCTGCATGTGGTCGTCCTAGCCAAGCTTTACCTGAAACTGAAAAAGAAAATTATGAAAAGATGATGCGTGGTGAACAAATAGAATGTCCACACGGAATTGATGCCAACGGTAATTGCCTGAAAGAAGGTGCTGATCCTCGTCCATATGGTGGAACAAGCAAACCTGGACACTAATCAGCAGGTAAAAAACAAACTCCTCTTGCTGAGGAACAGAAACCAAAAGCCGCTTTATCAGGCGGCTTTTGGTTTTTCATAATCAGAATTTCTAAAAATAAAGCTGGCTTACCTTTATTTAAGTTGTTCGTGTAGCAGGTTAAGAATACGACTTGCAGTGGTGGAGTTGACAGTTGTTCCGTCATCATGAAGGAGGCTGATTTTGCTGGTATTAGTTCCAGTATTATCAACCTGAATGCGATATTTCGCAGCTTTTGCATCTGCTTTATCATTATTACGCCAAAACATAATCCCTGACAGGATGCCATCATCATCACCCGCTTTCTTACTGTCTTTCTCGGGATTAAGGTAACGGACAAAGTAAATCCCTTCCGCTCGATTGCGATCTTCAACGGTAAAACCGATACGGTCAAGGGCCAAACCGACGCGTCGCCATGCTCTGTCAAACGCTTCATTAACCACGAGAGTACTTCCTGTTTCCCGATCAATATAGGCGCGCTCCTGGGCGATACTTCTACTGGTGGTGAGCTCCTGCCTGGCTTTTTCTTCTGCTACGCCAAAGCGCATCATCAAGCGAGACAGCATCTCAGCTTCCAGGTCAGGGTCTGCTGGTCGAGGTTGCCAAATGGTACGATTGAGATTACCCCCTTCCAGCACCTCAGTCATGCCGCGATGACTGATATACACTTCGGTACTACCTGACTCATTCCGTTCCAGACGAGTACGGAATTTATCACGCTCAGCAGTTGAATAGATACTGTCCAGGAAAGTAGAGAGAAGAGTGCGTACGACATCTTGTGGGATCTTAGCTCGGTTTTCAGCCCAGTCAGTTTCCATGATGCCCGCTTCCGGAACTTCTACTTTGATCAGGAAACCCAATTCTTGCCAGAATTCCTTTACGATAGGCCAGATAGCCTCAGGTGATTGAGGTATTACTAACCAGCGCTGTGTTCCAGCACGCTCAATATGGATGTTTTGAATAGATGATGCTACAAAGGGAGATGTACCAGCCTTGGGTTGTCCGTTGCGTTCACTATAATAAGAAGAAAACGTTGTACTGCCGGATGAGCCTATCTCAGGTATTGAATAACGTTCATCAACAGCAGGTTTGATGAGATCGGGCGGTATATCTAAAGGGGGTAGCTTTCCTGCTGATTTATAGTCAATAGTTTTGGTTTCAGGAAACAGTTCGAGCATTTTGCAACTCGTATTTGTCAATGAAAGCGCCAGTACCAGATACGGCATGGTTACTTTTCGCCATTTCATTTTTGAAATTACTCCTTCAAATTATCGATATTTGCAAACTGCATTGCTTCTCGAATGAGCTGATGATATTTATCGGATAGTGGTGTAAGCGGTAAGCGAATTCCTGAATCTATTAAACCCATTTGGGCAATAGCCCATTTCACAGGAATTGGATTAGCTTCTACAAACAGATTCACATGCAAGTGCAGGAGTTTGTTATTCAAAGTACGCGCAGTATCTAAATCACCAGCGAATGCAGCGATGCACATTTCATGCATCATTTTAGGGGCGACATTTGCCGTGACTGAAATGACACCGCGCCCCCCCAGCAGCAGAAATGCTAATGCACTAACATCATCTCCGCTATATACGGAAAAATCAGATGGTGCACGAAGCAATAAATCAGAACCCCGTCCAATATCACCTGTTGCGTCTTTAATACCAGCAATATTAGGAATCTCTGCTAGACGCAGTGCTGTATCGTTATGGATATCCACACCTGTTCTACCTGGGACGTTATATAGAATATGTGGAATCTCAACGGCTTCTGCAATCGCTTTGAAATGCTGGTATAGCCCTTCCTGTGTAGGTTTATTGTAATAAGGGGCGACTGAAAGGCAGGCATCTACGCCTGCATTTTTTGCATAAATTGATAAGTCGATGGCTTCACGTGTGGAATTGGCGCCAGTACCTGCAATTACCGGTATTCGTCCAGCGACATGATCAACGGCAGTACGCATCAGTAAATGATGCTCATCAAAATCTACCGTTGGGGATTCGCCCGTAGTGCCCACTACCACAACGCCATCGGTACCCTGCGCGATATGGAAGTCAAGAAGAGAACGGAATCGTTCTAAGTCTAATCCGCCGTCTTCATGCATGGGAGTGACGATGGCAACTAAGCTCCCTTTATACATGGCAATCTATCCAGTAAAAAAATATATTTTACCCGAATCTCATCATGTTTAAGTATATTCACCCATGAATTCCGGCATATTTTATTTTACCAGTTCAGACACGTTCTGATGAATTAGTATCAGAACCACTTATTCAATTTTAGAAAAACTGATTCTATCATCGTTATAGTCCACTTTAATCGTATCTTTTGCAATAAATTTTCCTTCCAGAATTTCTTTGGCTAACGGATTCTCAATTTGAGCCTGAATAGCACGTTTCAACGGACGTGCACCGAATACTGGATCAAAGCCAACTTGAGAAATTGCTGTTAGCGCCGCTTCGCTGACCTCAAGCTGTATTCCCAACTTGGCCAGTCGTGTTTCCAGATAGTGCAACTGTATCTTAGCAATCGATTTGATATGTTTCTCATCCAATGAGTGAAACACCACAACTTCATCAATACGATTAATAAATTCAGGACGAAAATAGGTTTTTACTTCACCCATCACTGCCTGCTTGATCACCTGATATTCACTGCCAGCCATTTCCTGAATCATTTGCGATCCTAGGTTGGATGTCATAACGATAACGGTATTCTTAAAGTCAACCGTGCGTCCTTGACCATCAGTCATACGTCCATCATCTAAAACTTGTAGCAATACATTGAATACATCCGGATGCGCTTTTTCCACTTCATCCAGCAAAATGACCGCATAGGGTTTTCTGCGAACAGTTTCGGTGAGATAGCCGCCTTCTTCATAACCTACATAGCCCGGTGGAGCGCCAATCAAGCGAGCTACTGAATGTTTTTCCATAAATTCGGACATATCGATACGTATTAAATGCTCTTCTGAATCAAACAGAAAACCTGCCAAAGCTTTACATAGCTCAGTTTTTCCTACGCCGGTAGGCCCAAGAAACAAGAAGGATCCATAAGGTCGGTTAGGATCGGCCAATCCAGCACGGGAACGCCGAATAGCATCGGATACCAACCGTACCGCTTCATCCTGACCTATTACTCGCTCATGTAATCTTTGTTCCATCAGTAGCAATTTTTCGCGCTCACCTTGCATCATTTTAGATACAGGAATACCGGTAGCACGCGATACCACTTCGGCAATTTCTTCTGCACCAACTTGGGTGCGTAACAGCTTGGGTATGGCAGTTTCTGGTTGAGTACTGCCAGTACCGCCGGCTTGCTGCTTTTGGTCGCCAAGCTGGGACTGCAGTTGCGCTTCCAGTTGTGGCAGACGGCCATATTGCAATTCCGAAACTTTTTGCCAATCTCCTTTACGGGTAGCCGCTTCTATTTCCAGCTTGATTTTCTCCATTTCCTCTTTGATTTGCTGGGAACCTTGTACCTGGAATTTTTCAGTTTTCCAGATTTCAGCCAAGTCAGCATATTCACGCTCTTTTTGTTTTATTTCATCCTCAAGCAATTGAAGACGTTTTTGCGAAGCTTCATCTTTTTCCTTTTTGATGGCTTCACGTTCAATCTTGAGTTGTATCAGGCGCCGATCCAGTTTATCCAGTACTTCCGGCTTGGAGTCAATTTCCATACGAATGCGCGCAGCCGCTTCATCAATCAAATCAATTGCTTTGTCGGGGAGAAAACGATCAGTAATATAGCGATGCGATAACTCTGCGGCAGCGACAATAGCGGGGTCAGTGATGTCAACGCCATGATGCACTTCATATTTTTCCTGCAGGCCGCGCAGTATAGCAATGGTGGCTTCTACGCTAGGTTCCTCCACTAATACTTTCTGAAAACGCCGTTCTAGCGCAGCATCTTTTTCAACATATTTACGGTATTCATCCAGTGTGGTTGCACCGATACAGTGCAATTCCCCACGCGCCAGCGCAGGTTTTAGCATATTACCTGCATCCATTGCACCTTCAGCCTTACCTGCCCCAACCATGGTATGTAGCTCATCAATGAATACGATGGTTTTTCCTTCTTCCTGTGCGAGTTCTTTCAGCACTGATTTGAGACGCTCTTCAAATTCGCCCCGGTATTTGGCACCTGCTAGCAGTGCGGCCATATCCAAAACAAGAACACGTTTATCTTTCAGGCTTTCGGGTACTTCACCATTGATAATGCGCTGTGCCAAGCCTTCAACAATTGCAGTTTTACCAACACCTGGTTCACCAATCAGCACGGGGTTGTTTTTAGTGCGCCGTTGCAGAACTTGTATTGCACGGCGAATTTCGTCGTCACGCCCGATGACTGGATCCAGTTTACCCTGGCGTGCACGTTCAGTTAGATCCAACGTATATTTTTTTAAGGCTTCACGGCCACTTTCAGCTTCAGCACTGCTGACCTGTTCGCCACCGCGTATATCGTTAATGGCGCGTTCCAGTGCGGCTTGATTAGCACCGTGTTGCTTAAGCAATGTACCGATCTCGCCTTTATCCTGCAAGGCTGCCAGCAGAAGCATTTCCGAAGCAATGAACTGGTCGTTGCGTTTTTGCGCTTCTTTATCTGCCACATTAAGCAGGTTATTCAGATTACGGGAAATATTGATTTCTCCACTTGAACTATCCGTTTTAGGTAAACGCTGAATATTTTGCTTGAGGCTTGCCAGCAAGGGAGCGGTGTTTACTCCAGAACGTTGCAGTAAGGAAAGGGTGCTGCCATCTTCCTGCTGCAGTAGTGCCAATAACAGATGTTGTGGCTCAATGGTTGGATTATCTTGTCCAATAGCGATACTCTGAGCATCGGCAAAAGCTTGTTGGAATTTAGTAGTGAGTTTATCAAAGCGCATGAAATTCTCCCTTTATAGGTTATTGATTGCTACGTGGGGGATGAATGTCGAAATTTCAAGAGCGATTATTTTGCTAAGCGAATTGTGCGTATTTTGGCTACAGGTGGTATGGTTTTTTTTAAGATATTTTCAATTTCAGAAACGGGTACTGGTTTGCTGAAATAATAGCCTTGATAGTGATTGCATTTTTGCGCTATCAATAGACGCAGCTGCTCTTCTGTTTCAATTCCTTCTGCGATAACATCTATCTCTAAACTGTGCGCCATCGCAATAATCGCTGCAACGATGGTATGGTCATTCTTGTCGGTTACAATGTCGCGCACAAATGAGCGATCTATTTTAAGCGTATTGATTGGGAAGCGTTTCAGATAACTGAGACTGGAATAGCCAGTGCCAAAGTCATCAATTGAAATATGAATGCCCATTTCATTTAAACACCTTAATGTTTCCACGACTTTCTCGATGTTATCGATCAACATGCTTTCAGTGATTTCCAAGGTGATATATTTCGCTGCAACCTTAGTTTCACTCAATATGCAGGAGATATTTTTTATGAGTTCCTTATCTCGAAATTGTCTACCAGATAGATTAATAGCTACTTTTGGAACATCATAACCCTGATCTTGCCAAATTCTGATTTGCCTGCAGACTGTTCTTAGAACCCACTCGCCAATTGGAATAATCAGCCCAGTTTCTTCCGCCAAGCTGATAAATTTATCTGGCGCAATCAATTTATGTTCAGGATGCCGCCAGCGCAGCAGTGCTTCCACACTATAAAGTTGATTATCGGGCATATCCATGACTGGCTGATAATATAAAACCAATTCATTACGCTCTAACGCATAACGTAAATCGAGGCCTAAGGTATGCCGTTCGTGCGCTGACTTATTGAGCTCTTTGGTAAAGAACTGGTAATTATTGCGTCCATTTTCTTTCGCATAGTACATGGCTACATCACTGTTCTTTAATAACGCTTCTGCATTGGTTCCGTCCTTTGGGAACACTGCAATTCCAATGCTGCCCCCGATATGTAGCTCATTTTTATGGATATGATAGGGCTGAGCCAACGAATCCAGAATTTTTTGCGCTACTTTTGCGGCATCCAGCGATTCCGCAATAGAATTTAAAACGACAATAAATTCATCACCGCCTTGGCGTGCAACCGTATCTTCGTTGCGAACACAGGTTAATAATCGCTCAGCTACTGCTTTTAGCAAGAAGTCACCGATATCATGACCTAAGGAATCATTGATCGTTTTGAAATGGTCCAGATCGATAAATAGCACCGCCATTCGCTTTTGATGACGAGCATCCTGTACCAGTGCTTGTTCAATACGGTCTTGGAGCAAAAGCCGATTGGGCAAGCCTGTTAACGCATCATGCGTGGCCATTTGGACGATGCGTTGTTTAGCTTCTTTGCGTTCATACCATCGGCCCAGGTCACGCGCAATAGTATCAATAAGATTTTGTTCGTAAGGTAATATAAATGGAAGGTCCTGTAGGTAAGAGACTTGTAACCGCCCACATAATTCTCCATTAGATATAATTTTTGCGCTGATTTTGTTGTGAAGCTTTTCTTTATACTCCGCGGTGGCAAATTGTTTGTTTCCAAGCTCTATCATGGCGATAGCCATTTCAGGATATTGTAAAGCCGAAACGAGAGATTTTAATATGCTCTGGCATATTTGCTCGGTGCTCAGATCCTGGTCCATATAATCCCATATTATATCTAAGCAATTGTTTTCTTTAATTCTTTCTTTAAGATTGAGGTCTTTTTGTTTATGTGCAGTAATGTCGACACTGACAGAAAGGTAACGATCTATTTTTCCAGGCGTGCTTGCAATCGGTATAACTGCTGAATCTATCCAATAGAGCGCTCCTAATTTATTACGGCTACAGATTTCCTGGTGCCAGATATCTCCCTGGGAAAGAGTTGTCCACATATCCATAGCAAATAATTCGGAATGAACATATGAGATTAATAAGTGACAGTCTTGCCCTACCAGTTCTTCTTCAGTGTAGCCACTGATTTCACACCACCTCTCATTGACTTGTAAAATTTTTCCTTCATGATCGGTAAAGAAAATCAAAGCAATTTTGCCGATAGCGTTGATATAGGCGGTTAGCTCAAAATAGATTTTCTCGGCATGGTTTCTAGATTGTAGTAACTTTTCATGCGTTTCTATTAATTCATTCCGGGACTTAATTGATTTTTGAATGAGCGGTAAAGTTTGCCAATGTAAAACTGCTATACCAAATGATACCAACATACCCAAATATAATAATATTGTTGGGGTGTTATCCATCAGCTGACTGTATAATTCTTCTTTATCAATTTTAAGTACAGCACCTAATCCATAAGCGATAGGGGAATGTGCTGCAACAACATCAACTTGCCGATAATCATTGATGAATTTGATACCACTTTGCTTTGCCAATGCATAATGTATCGGCAATGATTGATTATTGATGATACGTTTTATGCGGATAAACTGATTACCTGCGGAACCGCGCATGA
This sequence comes from Nitrosomonas sp. Nm166, assembly GCF_900112825.1. Lineage (GTDB taxonomy): Bacteria > Pseudomonadota > Gammaproteobacteria > Burkholderiales > Nitrosomonadaceae > Nitrosomonas. The sequence continues at coordinate 16,207 of NZ_FONE01000002.1, forward strand.
AGCAGTCCGTTTCAAGATTACTTTCTTTCACGGGAGCACAAAGCAAGAATTCGCCTGTTGTGCCCATCAGGGTAATTTCTGTAAAAATTCTGGTGAGCGCAGGCGCAGGTTCTTCCGTTACAATCTGGCCAATGAGTTTATTTTCATTGTTTAGAAGAGGAATGGAGGTACGAAGGATAAATTGTTCATTCCACAATAAATCGCTGTGAATGTCTGAATCGGTATCTAATTTAATAATAAAATCTGGGGAACTAGAGTTAAAACCTGAACTGAGTATCAAGTTATCCCTCTCATCATAGATGCTGATACCTGAAAAGTTTTTGTTCAGCATTTTTTCTGAAGATTGAATTAAACCGGCAATACCTTCATCTCTGAGTTCATACGAATTGGCTTTTTCTAAGTCTTGAACCAGTAGAGAACGTGTAGACGCTGCTTTTGTGCTCGATATGGAATAGGTAATATTATTTTCGATCACCTTAACCATGTTGTCTAATGCTACTTGAAGACCTGAAGTAGCTATAGCTTCAGTTTGTGGTTGCATAATCCTATAAACAGAAAAACCCGCTAGCAAGATGAGAATTACCAGTGTTAATCCACTGATTGTGATAATTCTGCGATCTTCTTGATTAATAAAAAAAAGGGGCATTTCTGTTATGTTAGAAGCTGAAATTTACAAAGACTCGCTGATTGGGATAGTTATTCAGGAACGGCACTAACTATTATCGGTAAGCTGCTTCTCTACTTAAGCTATAATTAGGGGTATTTTTGCCCCTTATTCTGAATATGCTAACAATAGCTTGTCATAAATTTATGAGTCTGGCAAAGATCACATACTATTTGCTCAACGAGTAAGTGAGTATTTTGAATTGCATCGGCAATCCATCGAAATACTGTCGGATCAATCCATAATTTGCTCATCATTGAGAATTCGAGTAAGAAATTGAAAAATTTATACGAAGAAATTCACGACAATGTGAAGCGTGCCTTGGCCGAAGATATTGACACGGGCGACCTGACAGCATTATTGATTCCAGAGGATAAAGCGTTAAGCGCATCAGTAATCAGTAGAGAAGGCGCAGTTTTGTGCGGAGTACGATGGTTTGAAGCTTGTTTTCTGGCGCTCGCACCAGAAATGAAGTTTGACTGGTTTGCCAAGGATGGGGATTTGGTGCAAGCAGGGCAAAGGCTTTGTGAAATCGAAGGGCATGCGCGAGCTTTATTATCCGCCGAACGCACCGCACTGAATTTTCTGCAAATGCTTTCTGCCGTAGCGACGCAAACCAGGCGTTTTGTGGATGCCATGGCAGGCACAAAAGCCGTTATCGTGGATACTCGCAAAACATTGCCAGGCTTGCGGCTGGCGCAAAAATATGCAGTGAAATGCGGCGGCGGCATTAATCATCGTTTTGGCCTGCATGACGGGATTTTGATCAAGGAAAATCATATTATCGCTGCAGGCGGCATTAAACGGGCATTGAAAAAAGCACAGGAAATCGCTCCACCCGGCGTTTTTATCCAAATTGAAGTGGAATCGTTGCAGGAATTACAGGAAGCGCTGACTGCCGGTGCTCAGATGGTGCTGCTGGATAATTTCACGTTAAGCGAGTTATCCGATGCTGTGGCACTAACCCGCCAGCACGCCGGTGAACGGGTTGTGCTGGAAGCATCCGGCAACATCACACTGGATAACGTGCGTAAGGTGGCTGAAACGGGTGTTGATCGAATTTCGATCGGTAGTTTAACCAAAAATATTCAAGCGATTGATTTGTCGATGCGATTTGCGTAAGCAAGTATGAGGTAGTACACGCTAATTACTTTTTTCCATCGTATTAATAAACGCATTCGCTTCATCGATCGAATGTTCCATCGAAGCAATCAGCGCCGATACATCCGATTTGATCGTGCCCAGCTCGTCTTTGAGTGAAGCGATAGCGCGTGCATTGAGATTATGTTTCAGAAACATGACCTGATCCCGGAAAACTCTGAGAATGGGTGCAATTTTGGTTTCCGCTTGCTTCATGGAGGCAATCAACTGACGGTAATGCGCCTGCGTGGTATCAAGCTTCCGTTGGCTGCTTTGTCTGAGCGAAGCATTGCTGTATTGCGTGATTTCCTGTTTCCATTCGGTAAATAAAGCTTCAGACACGCTTTCGATGTCCTCGATCCGGCTTCTGACTTCTTCGGCTTTGTTGACACTGGCTTCATAAGTTTCGTGCAGCCGTTTATAGGTGGCTTCAAGATCACCACCGCTGAAATGGGTGGCGGCGGTAAATTGCTCCAGCGCGGATTTGAATTGTTCTTTGGTTTCTTCCTGCGTGTCGCGCGCTTTCTCAACCCGGGATACCATCACATCGCGCTTCGGAATACCAATCTTCTCCAGCCCTTCAAGATACATCGTGGACATCGTGGCGCAAGCCGATAACATCAGAAGTATGGGAAGCGCGAGTAAGCGAGTTAGATGTTTCATGCGTGTATCTCCAATGATTGTTTTATTGCTAATCCAGTGTTATGACATTTGCTAGCGTAGCATACCGCGCTGTAATAACTGCCTGGCTACTTTTAAACCCCACAGGATCGGGTAGCGGCGCAACCTTGGTGTGATTTCTACGCTTACACCGGTATGCCGTTCTATTTTCCAGGCAGCGTATTCAACGCTGTTATTGAAGGTAAGGGTCGCTTTGGTTAATCGCAGGATCGACAGGATTTTTCCCTGCCAGCGGCGCAAACGCCAGCGCCAGAGTACTTGCTGTTGAGTCTCTGGGTTAATGAGGCAGCGATATTTTCCATTTTCTTGTTTTTCCAATAATCCTTCTAGCATCGGACAGGCTACTTCTGTCAAACGGATGAGCGCGCTGAGGTTGGCTTGTGCCAGATGGCGTGCGCGTGTATTTCGCTCGGCACGTAATTCAGCCGCATAAGTAAGCGTCAGGCAGCGTGTCCAGATTTCTTCAACATCGAATATACCGGCCTCGAGCGCTGCAACGCCTGATCTCAGAAAAGTGACGATAGAGTGTGCCAGTGCCGCATAAATACGTTCCCGCACGGCATCATCTCGGGCATAAAGCAGCCGTGAGGGTTGTGCAAAGCGCGCCCAGATATACGGATGAAACCAGTATTGCGCACCTCGCTCAAAATCCCGGGCAGAAATGACGGCGTATTTGGCACGTAGCGTTCTGTTCTGATGCGGTACTTCCAGATAGAAGACATTGGGTGACAACCAAGTGTTTAAATTGGCCAAATAGCGTTCGGAATAAGCTTTGTAGTAGCTATCAACAATCACGTACAGGTCGACAACGCCTTCATCCAGGCTGACATTCGAATGCAGGCAGGAGCCGTAAAGAATGACAGCATCCAGTGAGTCGCCGAAGCGCATCATAAGTGAATCTACCAAGGGAGCGAGATCAGGCGATACCGCCTTTTTGCTTTCCCAAGCAACTTCGTTAAGCAAGCGAATGGGTAACTGTTGTTTGGGGAATATGGGCTTGGGGTTATACATAATAAAAAAACAAGGTCCTATAATACTAAGAATGTGACGGGATCCGTTGCGGTAATCCGCAACGGATCCTGTGGGCGGGTCGATCGATACAATTCACCGTCGACAATATATTCATCATCCATCTGTAAAGTTAAAGAATGCGTGTTATGGCTATAGTAGCCGTCTTTTTCCTGCAATATCTGGCCGCCGCCAGATAGTAACGGCCACAGTGAGCGCCATAAGCGCTGATGGTGTTGATCGACCGCAGTGACATGTAACGGTGCGGGTTCCTTTCCCCAGTACGGGCGGATGTTGAGCAGCAGACAATCCAATGCACTGACCAGCGCAAACAAATAGGTGCCTTGATGAATCCGGCCATTGGCTTCCGTCATCGTCATTGTGACCGGCGCCCATTCACTTTGGCGGCGGCCAAAAACCATGCCGATGAGCGATCTCAGCATGATCAAAGCAGTAAAAATGCCGCCGGTGATGCCAATTTGCTTGACCGGGCTGCGCGAAAATTTTACGCCGCGCGCAACCAGTCCGACGGCAAAAAACATGCCGTAAATCGGTTTCATGCCATTTTGTTCGATACAAAGCACCGGGCGTTGCACCAGCTTAGGTGTTGATGGTTGTAACAGATAAGCACGTAAACGCCGCAAGGTTTGCTCAGGCTTGTCATGTACACCGAGATCCAGCGGCGTCATGTTGGTGGTGCCGCCCGGGATGGTCATCAGTACCGGCCATCCATCGAGCGCTAATGAAGTGAACAAATGGCCGAGTATCGCGTGCGTTGTGCCGTCACCCGCGACAATGACCAGTAAGTCAATGTCTGCTTGTATCAACCGGTCAATTGCAGTTTTGAAAGTAATGGCATCAGTGGCTTCACAGACAAGAATACCGGGTATTTCATCCAGTGCCTGCCAGATAGCTTGCTTGCGTTTACGCACCTGACCGCCCATGGGGTTGAGCAGACAGCCGACTCTGGCTGCCCCGGTTGTCAGGCGTTCAATTCGTGTTTGCAGCGTCATGAGTGGTGCGGTTTCAACGAGATAATAGGGGATAGGGTTTTCTGAGATTGATTGGGGGACGCGTAAATATTTTGACTGCCCATATCTTCCGGTCGCGCGCTGGATCAATATCCTGTAACCAGGATTTCAGTGATCCCTCTTTTTGCTTGGTTCTCCAGCCGATTATCAGGCGCCATATTAATATGGCCGTCGAGATCAAGTGCCAGAGAACGACTAGCAGCAGTCCGAAATCAGGCTGATCGGTTAACCATCCATAGCTAAGTAAAATAAGATTCGGATTGCGACGAGCGGTAATCAATCGGTTAAACGAGTCCAGCTTGTGCCAAATGAACATATCAAAGGGCGCCAGCCAAAGCTGGAATGCGCCTTCACACAGGCGCCCGCCGATATAGCCTAGTAACATCAGCCACATCAGCATATCCAGACTGGCAAGAGGGATTGATGTGCCTGCCAATCCAACTCCCCAAGCCAGATACCATAGGGGAGGATGGATAATATCCAGGCCGTGATCCAGTACATCTCCCAGTCGGCTTGAAGTCACCGTGACACGCGCCAGTTTTCCATCCACTGTGTCGAGAAAAGTCATTAACCAGCCCATTAACAGGCCGATGCCAAAAAGTCCAAACCAGAATGCGACCCCCGCCAGCACGGCAAAAACGACGCTGAGATAAGTGACGTGATTGGGCTGCCAGCCTCGGCGCACGCAATAATGGGTAGCCCAGAATGCTGGCACTGGCCAGAGCCATTTAGTGACTAGGTCGGTTACTCCTTTGTATGAGCCGGAAAACAATTCTTTTTCCAGCAGCCGACGATTAGCTTCGCTGATCGGCAGAAGGTAAGGCGGATCTTTCTTTTTCAGATTCTGCTGAACATCTATTTTCAGGTCTTTCAGGCCGATACGCGGAGTGGTCAATAATACGAATTTATAATTCTGGCTTTTATTATTATTAAGATTGCGAAGCAATCGCGATGCCTGATTACCATCAGTGCGTATGGCAGCGGGGCAATTTTCATTACTGTACAAAGCTATTTTTTTATCGATAGCAAGTAAGGCGCTGAGTACCCGTGCATCGAATAAAAAGTTAGCATTTAGAAATAACACAGCAGCACTGATAGGGATTTTTTCAACATCCTCGGTGAGCGTAATTTGCTTTTTAGCTTTGAGCATGCGCTGTAAGCGTTCGCGCCCTGTTAATCCCCAGATTCTGGTTTCACTTTCACCGAAAATATAAATATAGGTTGAAGTTGACATGTAGCAGTTATAATAGTTATTTGATTTTATGTCTGTAAATATTTTTCAGTTGAATGCAGTAGATCATAAATCACACTTAATCAGGAAAATTAGCCTACCTGTATGTCCGCATTGGCATATTTAATATGCTTTTTCTTTGGAGTAGCTAGAAAATAAGCAAAAGTTAGTGGTCCTACACGGCCAACGATCATCATAAATATAATGACAATCTCGCCTCCTACGCTCAATTGACCAGTCAATCCTCTGGACAAGCCAACAGTGCTGAGTGCTGATACTACTTCGAAAGCGATATCAATAAATGGTGCTTTCTCAATTATAGTCAGAATAAATATTCCAAGAAATATCATGATAATAGATACAGTAGTTAATGCCAACGCTTTCATGACTTGTGATTGCGGTATAGTGCGCTGCAGCACAACTACGTCATCTCTGCGACGAAGAAAGGCATAGGTAGTCATGATGAGAACCACAAAAGTACCTATTTTGAGACCACTGGCCGTACTTAACGAGCCTCCGCCGATGAACATCAACAAGATCATCAATGTTGTTGTGGCATTAGTCAACTCTTCTATGGCCAAAGTGTTAAAACCCGCTGTCCGAGGCGTTATCGCTTGGAACCATGCTGCTATTGCCTGATCAGCATGGGATAACAAGCCTAATGTTGCCGGATTTTGAGCCTCGAGAATCCATATCAAAACAAATGCGCAAAAATTTATGATCAGCGTGCTGATTAATACGAGCTTGGTATTAACGCTCAGCTTATGCCATCTTTTTTGTTTTCTTAGATCAATCAATACCAGAAAACCAATACCACCAATAATAATGAATGTTGTGATTATTAAATTAAGTGACAAATTGCCAGAATAGGGCATCAGGCTATTGCTATTTAACGCAAAGCCGGCATTATTAAATGCGGAGATTGTATAGAAAAAGGCATGGTAAGTAGCTTCACCAAAACTTAAGTCATCTAGCCAGGTTAAGGTAAGTAATACAAATCCAGCTAATTCGATCAACAGAGAATAAATCAGTACGTATTTTGCTGTATGCGTGACCTTTTCCAAACTGGTCTGATTAAATGCTTCTTGCGCAATTACTTGCTGGCCAATTCCCAATCTTGTACCCAGGCTTAATGCCGCAACAATCGCAAAAGTCATAAAACTCAATCCGCCTGTTTGAATGAGTAGCGCAATGACGATCTGGCCAAACAGGGTAAAGTGAGTGCCGGTGTCGAGAACGACCAAACCCGTAACCGTTACCGCTGAAGTTGCGGTAAATATGGACTGTAGCCAGCTGGTTTCCGCATGCGTAGCAAATGGCAGCTTTAATAACAGAGAGCCAATTGCAATAAGCAAAATAAATCCCAGGAATAATACCGCTGGCGGGCTGATATTAAATGTATTCTTTTTTGCTGTCCTTACTACTTTATAAGGTAAAACGTGGGGATCCCATAGCTTCATGATTACACTAGCCTGGGTGCAATTGTTTTAAGCGCGCTTAATGACCCTGCTAATACCAGAGAGTCACCTGCTTCCAAAACAAAGTTCAGCTTGATCAGCTTAAAAATGTCTTTTTTTCGTCTTACCAATAAAGGATCTATAGAATCTTTGGCTTCTCTTAACAATTCTTCAATTGAAATACTCTGACATTTCTCAGTTATTTTAATTTCAACTATATATAAACTTTGACCAATCGACATATATTGATTGACCATAGGGTAATTAAGCGATTGTGCTACCCTCATACCCATTTCTTCTTCAGGATGAATAATTCTGGAAACTCCAATCCTGGAGAGAATGGTGTGATGTGGTTTTGAAGTAGCCTTGGCCCAGATCTCTTTGACATTCATGTTCTTGAGCAGCAGTACACACAATATGCTGGCTTCCAGGCTTTCACCAATCGCTACTAAAGCGGCGTCGCAGGTTGTTATATTCAAATCCTTAAGCGCGTGCTCATCCGTTGCATCCGCTATTGCGGCAAGGGTCAGTTGATCCGCCATTTGGTTCACAATTTTTGCATTAATATCCACGCCAATTACAGAATGACCGAGACGCATCAATTCCAGCGATGCTGCTGAACCAAACCGACCTAAGCCTATTACTGCAAATTGTCCCATTTTTTCCTCGTATTGACTCAGCTTCAAGATTGCGTCTTCGTATATTGCCTTTAATGGAAGTCTGGATTAAACAGTTCTGCGTAACCATAAATTTGCCAGCAGGATCATGAGTAAACCTGGTACCAGGGCAATGAGTGCGGGGTTAAAGCGTAATATCAAGCCGGCATTTGCAATGATCTGATCCAGTAAGTAAACAGCGATACCGATCAGCGTGGCAAATACCAGCTTACTGCTTAAGCCGGTGCGAATCGATCCAAACACAAAGGGAATGGATAACAGCAGCATAGCAATTGTCATCAATGCACTGCCAATCTTTCTCCATAGCGCGAGTGCATACGAGTCTGCATCCTGACCAGTGCTGCGCAGGAATTCTACATGTCTTACCAATTCAAGCGGTGAAAGGCTTTCAGGTGGTTTGGTGAGGGTTAAAATATCTTCCGGATTAAGAAATGAAGACCAGTTCAACGAATTTACATGGGTTGCTGAAATCTGATCATCTTTAAATGTTCTGATGATGACATTGCTTAATGCCCAGATGTCGTCATCGATAATATCCGCAAATTGCGCCAGGATATGGGTGAGTAGGTAGCCTTCTTCATCTAATTGCAGGATTTCGATATCGGCTGCTTTTTTAGGATGTAGCATATGGCCAATACGCAGAATATTTTGTTCGTTACGGGTCCAGATTCCAAGATTCTTGCCTAATTCGGCACTTTGCTCCAGTGCGACGGCCCGGTGAGTAATGGCTTTTTGTTGCAGCTGGGGAGCTACAGATTGCTCTAAAACTGCAATGCTGAGCAGCAGTAAAATACCAACACTTAGAGGCGCTAAACTGATGCGCAAGGGAGAGATCCCGGCAACTCGCAAGGCGATTAATTCTGAATTGACTGCCAATTTTCCAAGTGCAATAACAGTGCCGAGCAGGGCAACAAAGGGTGCGATCTGAATAAATCTGCGCGGCAATAACATTGCTGTGTACAGGAAAGCATCTTTGACTCGATAGGTGCCTCTGCCGACATCGTCCAATTGATCCAATAAATCAAAAAAGCTGAATAAAGGAAGCAGAACCGCAGTGGCAATTATGAAGCCGATGAAAACTTGATAAGCGATATAGCGATAAATGATCATCATGAGATTCGCTTTCGCCCGGATAACAGAGCATAGAAAACAAGGGCTAGCATCATAAATAGATCCAGCCACCAGACGCCCGGTATGCTACCTACGACACCTTGCTCGACCCAGGTTTTAGCCAGTCCAGCCAAATTATAATAAGCAGCAAAGACTAAAGCTGCGATAAGATACATACGCTCTGTCTTGTCTTGGCGCGGCGTGATGCGAATAAATGTCACAGCGATTAAAGCCAGCAGGATGGTAGCGAGCGGACGCGAAATTCGCCATTGCAATTCTGCAATATCCCGCGGCTGATCAGATTCCCAAAGCGTTCTTGTGGCAGCTGCCTTGCGCCGGTAGTTAAGTACAAAATCATTATCAATAAAATAAGTCATATTCTTGAATGCGATGACATCATCGATACTGGCTGTACTACTGAGTCGATATATTACGCCGTCGGATAACTGAATGCTCGGTCTTGGTTCTGTTGTTGTTGGCTGAATCTGGCGAGCTTGTTTGGCGATGACAATTTCGCTGCCTTCCGGTTTCCGGATATAGTGAAAAATATTCTGCATTTGCTTGTCAACATCATTTTTGCTGCGCATATAGACAATCCTGCCGCTCTTTTCGCTACCGTAAAAACGCCCGGCCTGAAAGCGGTTGGTATTTAGTTCAGCTTCCGCCTGCGCATCCAGAATATAACTTTCCGCGTAGGCCCAGGGGCGTACATAGGATGACAGCATGCCGCTGACGATACCCACGGGTACTGCCACGGTCAGTACCGTGAACACAATGCGCGAGCTGCTCACGCCGCTAGCGCGAAGCACATTCAGTTCCTGATCTTTGTTGAGTCTGCCGAGGCCCATGATGACTGAAATATACAGCGCGATAGGGATTAATACTTCTAGTGCAATCAGGGTCTTCAGAAGCACGAGTTTGAGCAGACCGGCAACTCCCAATGATTCAGTGACAGCCCCGGCCAAAAGACGGGCGCTGCTGAAGCTGGCAAACAGACCAACCAGAATAAGGATTACTACCGTGAAAGGCAGTAATATTTCGCGTGCGATATACCGTTCAACTAATTTCATATGACTACTCGATCAGCATGAGGCTGAGAAGAGCGAATATCAGTGATAAGAGCAGGCGAGAATCATAATCGCTATAAATAGTTAGCTACTTTCTATTGAGTATCGATTCAGCAAGCACTAAATCCTCAATTTTATCGACATCTAAACCAGCGCATGGATCATCAAGCATAATCACCTGTATGTTTATCCCTGATTTTTCCGATATAGATGCCAGAGCTCTTTGTAGCGTTAAAAACCCGCATAAATACGAAAATACTGCTCTGAATCCAAGCACTTGTGCAACTAGTCTCCAAGGTCGTTTGCGCAAATCCTCGGCTTGCCGCCAGAATCTAACCAATGCCCGCCCTTGAGGATTAAAAGTGAACAAATTACAACCGCGAAATCCGCCATCGCGCAAATGGATGATAGTGCGCCTGGCACCAGGGAATGTAGCAGCGATAGCTTGCTCCCTGACCGCACCGACAGTGGCATCACACTGAGCTGCCAAGGAATCACGCAAAAAACTTTGCACCATAGCGGGTGTCAGCAACGCATGATCGGCAGTGGTTAATAGCACCGGCATATCATCAGGTATGTGATTAAGGGCGCTTTCAGCACTACGGCTGGGAGAGTCCAGATTCGGCAACCAACTGACCTCTCCTGAGGCAATGCGCTGCTTTAATTCCGGGCAATGAGTGAGCAGAGCTTCGGGCGGCCCGCAAAGTATAATGGTGGTAATCAGATCACAGTCGGCTAGCGTATCCAGAACCCGAATCACCATCGGAATGCCGCCAACAGGCGCAAAGGCTTTGCAAGCAGCGCCAGTATGCTGTGTGATAGGATCTTTGCTAGTACGGTCAGCAGCGAGAACTAGTGCTGCAAATCGTTTTGGTGTTGGATCGTTCACAATGTTTTTCCATAAATACGATAGCGCTTGTACTGTTCACTACCTATGCTGTCGAGAATGCTGCGCATGGCAACGTTATCTTCCAGTATCCATGACATCTCGACTTCCTGTATGCCGTGAGCGATTCCCGTTTGCCGTGGTGCATTGATGACTAGGCACGCCAATGCCAAACCCAATGGTGTATTATGAAATTGTTTGCGTACACCCATCAAGGGTATGCGTGCTGTCCGTATTTGATGATTTCTGATTCTTCTAGTCAGTTTGAGCCAACCAAACGGAAACAAGCTGCCATTTAATTCAGTTAACACTTCGTTGAGATTAGGCAGTCCCACCATAAATGCCGCGGGCTTACCATCGACTTCGGCAATTTGAATGAATTCATCAGGTAGCAACAGGCGTAGGCTAGCGCCCAATTCGGCAAATTCTTCTCGCGTAAACGGAATGAATCCCCAGTTTTTAGACCAGGCATCGTTAAAAATATCCCGCAGAGTTTCCATCTCTTCATCGAATTGATGACGTCGCAGGGTGCGTAATTTTATTTTGGAAGAAAACCGATTGATCAGCATTTGCATGACACGGGGTATTTCAAAATCGACCTTGATCTTATAAGCTAGTAAATCCTTGATGGGATGATATCCTTGTTCTTCTAACAAGCGGCCATACCAGCGTGGCGAATGTGGCATCATAATGGCTGGCGGTGTGTCAAAGCCGTCGACCAGGATACCGCATTCCTGATTGATAGAAAGATTAAACGGACCGCTGACATGACGAATCTGCCGGGAGGCGAGCCATGCTTCCGCATGCAACATTAGCGCAGCGCATACTTCCGCATCATCAATACATTCGAACAGACCAAAATGGCCACGCTCTATACCGTAGCGTTCCTGATGCAGCGAATCGATCTGCGCACTGATTCGTCCGACCGCTTGACCGTTTTGGTAAGCTACCCAGGCTTGCCATTCACCATGCTTAAAAAAAGGATTAAAGCGGGAGAAATGGAAACGCCGTTCCAGACGCAAAGGCGGTACCCACATCGGATCATTGGCATACACATGCCAAGGCACATCGATAAATTTTCCCATATCGCGATAAGACATCACCGGGCGTACAACTACGGCTTTGGAACCGGTCAGCTTATCTTGTTTGTTCATGGCAGGTGATAAGTGGATTGGCAGTGCATGATAACGATTATAGAATATCTCTTAACTCTGCTTAAGAGAAATGGAATCGAAGTATATTATGTCAGAAATGTTGATCCAATTAGTTAAGAAAGACCCGCTACAGGTTATATCTAGTGGGCCTTGATATGCTAGCAGTCAAACAAAACTTATAGGCGAGTATGTTTTAATAGATTATCTACAAGTGTATGGAAAACTTCTTTGGGATCTGGTTCTTTATGGAAGGACCCATCGGATGCTGACGACTGTTCTGCAACTGCACATTTTTCATCCGTGATTGTACGGCAGAAATCACAAAAATTATTCCAGTCGGTGTTGTAGCTGAGCAGACGATCTTGCGGAATAAAGACACGTAAGACTTCAAAATTATGCTGCATTTCGGGTAAGCGAGAGCAGAGGTACGAGTTGATATTTCTGGGCCAGCCTTTATGTTTCGGGTATAAAGCAGCCAGTTCTGTTTCAATCGTATAGCGAAAGTTATCAATCGCATTGGCGCGGCGTTTGCGATTAAGAATTTCAACAAATACAGCTATCAGACCTAGCAGACCAAACAAAACAAATGGCCATAAAGGCACGGTTTCGAAATATCTAGCGATTTGATCAATATTTTCGTTCAAGGTCGCCTCAATTTAAGTGCAATAGTAAATAAGAATAAATCCTTGGATCAGAAATGCCAGAAGCCTTACCTGAGTAAGACTTACTCTGAAGCAAAGAAATAGGCATTTTCTTCAGATCTCTTTTTGCTAATTGAAAAACTTAGTTAGTAATACAACATCAGCAAAAGCGCATATCTTGCCATAGTAAAACCTGGGTATCAATATTACCGAGCTTGTCGATTCAAGCATGCCAAGGACTCAGCGTGTAGGAAGAGATTAAAAATCTGGATTCCCAATTTGGGTTATTTTATTTATTGATTTTTGTGCTGATTGGGCTGGAATAGTTTTGAAAATCGCTTATTAGGCAATTTTAACGAAACAAGCGTTTATTTTTTTATACGCCGATAAGAGAATTGATCATGGATAAGAGAAACCTCTGCATGTCGAAGTGTTCTTGTCTGGTCTCAGCGGTGGCGGCGCGCAGCTTCGTGGAATGCGGTTATGCAGTCGATATCGTTGCTGTGCGTGGTCAGGGTTCGTTTCGTTCGGCGGTTCCATCTGGTGCAAGATTGTTCACGTTCGAGCCCTTTTTGGCTCGCCAAAACAGGCAAATCTGGTAACTGGATAATTAAGATCTCAGTTTAATTGTTACTTGCGAATCAATCAGGATATTTATACAATTTCAATTAGCCATCAGAGGCATTACTTTCTCCATAGTAAATTTTCCTATGGGCATAATGCAGTATGTGATACCGGTTATCTCACGCTAATTACCTGACCGGTTAGGCAAACTATTTAGTGCCAAGGGGAATCTGAACCCCGATATTTACACCATGAATACCATTGTTAACATTTACTCCGCCGCTGAATTTGAATTTCGTTCTATTATTTATGTGTGTGTAGTTTATTGTTCCGCCGCTTCCTGTTGTATTAACTATTGCACTGACACCATGTCCACTTGTACCTGAAAAACCACCACCGATCGAGTTCATCTGAGGTACTGTTCGGTCACTCGAAATATTGGTATCAAATGTTATAGTTCCATTCGAAATTTTGTGTGTGTAATTTATTATTCCATCACCTTTTATTAGGTTAATTGCTGCATTTGCACGATGTCCACTTACACTTGAAAAACCACTACCGATCGAGTTCATCTGAGTTGCTGTTCCGACACTCAAAATATTGGTATCAAATGTTATAGTTCCATTCGAATTCTTGTGTGTGTAATTTATTGTTCCATCAGATTTTATTAGGTTAATTGCTGCATTTGCACGATGTCCACTTACACTTGAAAAACTACTACCGATCGAGTTCATCTGAGAACCTGTTCCATCATTCGAAATATTGGTATCAACTGTTACAGTTCCACCTGGCCCAGATTCAATTGGAATGCGTATAATTTCGGCTTTTAAAGTATTAAAAATCAACAACAAACTTAAACCCAAAATTTTCATAGAGGTATTCATTTTTTAAACTTCCACCTAAAAACCAGACTTTAGATTTTCGACTCCATATAAAAAAATTACCTCAAAACAATAAACCAAGGCAATAAAAAGTTACAAGAAAACTTGACAGGATAGTAAATTGTTGCAACTTTACTAAATGCCTTTGTTCTTAAAAAATATTTATAAATTCTTACGAAGGTGATCTTTAGAAAGAGATTTTTATTTCACTTCTGGAGGACGTAACGAACACAAAAGAATATGCTAGTATTTCCAAGCAAATTATTAAGATAACATTTTTAGCTAAAGCGCAACCTCTAAAATAAATTGGCACATTTATTAAGTGACTGTTATCCACCGCATGAACAGATCGTTCATTATGGCTATCCAGCAACTAACCAAGATTTGAGATAAAAAAATGGATACTAGGTGGAAGCAGAAATCGAAGTCTCTCTAACCCGTTATCCTTTACAGGGATTCTTTCACCGAAGAACAAATGTCGTATTGAAAGTAGGGAAAGTACACACCCTAATAAAGTAATAATATAGGTCAGATTCTCATTCATATTGAATTACCAATAGCCTTACCATTCCCATTAAAATACCTCCGTTTTTACACGGGGGCTACAAATACATGCCATTGAAAACTAAAGGACAACTATAAAGGTTCTTTGCTTTTTCAACAATCAGCTAAATCCAATAAGCCACTTCCTTTATGAGCGCTACCGACGCAAGAACGGTATAGAGATGTGAGGCGTACTAGATGCCGCCAGATCAATCGCTACTTACATGGAAGATTATCGATGTATTGTGGATAAATCCACTGTTCCGGTTGGAACTGCTGACAAAGTAACCATGGTGTACGTGAAGGATTGACAAACCGGAATGTTCAGCATGAATTTGCTGTGGTATCTAATCCTGAGTTTCTGAAGGAGGGAGCTGCTGTCCATGACTGCGAGCGACCTGATCGCATTATCATCGGTACCCGGCAACGCCGGGCAGAGCAGCTGTTAAGAGAAGTATTTGCGCCCTTTAATCGTAATCGCGATAAGATTATGGTGATGGATGTGCGCAGTGCAGAATTGACGAAATATGTCGCTAACTGCTGGCACCAAAATCAGTTACATGAATGAGATGGCGAATCTGGCTGAGGAGCTAGGGGGATATCGAAGAGGTACGCAAGGGGGGCTACAGTGATCCTCGAATTGGTTATCATTACATTTATCCAGGCGCTGATTATGACGGAAACTGTTTCTCAAAAGATGTACAAGCTTTAATACATATTGCTGAAAACATCGGTTTTTATCCGAAGATTCTCAAAGCGGTGAAAGCACGCAATGACGAGCAAAAGAACGTGTTGTATCATAAGCTTTACCAATTTCTCGATGGAGATCTCAAAGGAGAACATTACCTTACGGGGATTAGCATTTAAACATAATACGGATGACGTGCGCGAAGCGCCGAGTTGTGTGCTGATGGAAGCTTTGTGAGCGGCTGGTGCAAAGGTGCAGGCATTTAACCTGAAGGCGATGTGCAAGGCTGAGTCTCTGTATGGTCAACGCAAAGATTTGCAATTAACTAAAACCCAGGAATCTGCGCTGATAAGTGTGGATGTACTCATGATCATTACTGAATGGCAAGAATTTCGCGTTCCTAATTTTGACAAGATTGCAGATATATTGAAATATCCTGTAATTTTTGATGGCAGGAATCTGTATAACCCTAACACTGTTGCAGCACATGGAATCGACTATTTTCCTATTGGAAGAGAATTGCCCAAATTCCACAATTGATTTTGCCCCATTACGGAGGAAACTCCGCCATTCTCTTTTCTTGAAAGCGAAGCGTGGCATAGATGACTATTTTTAAAGAATTCTTCATTACTGTTAGCAGTAATTTGTGAAGTTTTTAAGATATTCGCCACTCAGTTTCGGAAAGTGATAGCAACAGCTATTACTAAATTTGAATTGACCAGATACTGCTTATTGCGTTATTTTTATCTATTTTTTTGAATAGAATCACTTATATTTATATTGGTTACCAGTTTTATGACAAAATCATCTAAACACGCTGCTTTGCCTCAACCGGAAAGTTTTGAAGCGGCATCGGCTGAACTGGAAAAAATAGTGGCAGCGATGGAATCGGGTCAAATGTCATTGGAGGCTTCTCTCGCAGCGTATCAGCGCGGGGCCGAGTTATTGCAATATTGTCAAAATAAACTGCAAGGCGCACAACAACAGGTAAAAATACTTGAAGCAGATATGTTAAAAAATTTCACAAGACCTGATATTGATGAGTGTTGATTTCCAGAGCTGGGCCAGTAACTGTCAAGCGCGTATCGAAGCATTCCTTGATTCTCGACTACCGGCTAATGATTGTGTTCCCATGCGACTGCATAAAGCCATGCGCTATTCGGTGCTGGGCGGAGGAAAGCGGGTGCGCCCGCTGCTGTCTTTTGCCGCTGGAGAGCTTGCGTTTGTCGACATTGAGCGCGTGACGGTTGTAGCTGCGGCGGTGGAACTCATTCATGCCTATTCTTTGGTGCACGATGATTTACCATGTATGGATGATGATATCCTGCGACGCGGCAAGCCTACTTGTCATATAGAATTTGATGAAGCCACTGCATTGTTGACTGGGGATAGTTTGCAGACGTTAGCTTTTGAATTGTTGGCAGAAAAGCGTTTGGCTGACACACCAGAGACACAATTAGAGATGATCGCGCAACTGGCGCAGGCTTCCGGTTCGCGTGGTATGGCAGGGGGACAGGCATTTGATCTGGATAGTGTGGGCAAGACCTTAAGCCTGCCGGAGTTGGAGTTTATGCATGTTCATAAAACCGGTGCATTGATTCGTGCTGCGACCATGCTGGGAGCTCGCTGCAGTAGCCGCTTGGATGTTGATCAACTGGATAAATTAGATCATTTTGCTAAATGTGTCGGTTTGGCATTCCAGGTGGTCGATGATCTACTGGATATCGAAGCAACCACGGCCACGCTGGGAAAAACGGCTGGTAAAGATGCTGAAAACAATAAACCTACTTATGTCAGTATCCTAGGAATTAGTCAGGCACGCGAGTTGGCGGAGAAATTGCAACATGATGCCTATCAGGCCTTGGATGGTTTTGGTGATGACGCATTAAGATTACGCCAAGTAACTGATTTCATAATTAAACGTAAATTCTAAGTTTTTTCTCTATTATTTTTATTTCAGGCTCTGAATGTATCCACTGTTAGATACCATTAATTTACCCTCTCAGCTACGTAAACTGGATCAAAAGAAATTACCTCAGTTTGCCAGGGAATTACGTAATTTTCTTATTGAGTCGGTAGCAAAAACCGGTGGGCATTTGTCTTCCAATTTAGGTACGGTCGAATTAACTATCGCCCTGCATTATGTTTTTAATACACCGTATGATCAACTTGTTTGGGACGTGGGTCATCAAACTTATGCGCATAAAATTCTGACAGGGCGGCGAAATGGCATGAGTAAGCTACGCATGCAGGGTGGCATCGCCGGGTTTCCCCGTCGTGATGAAAGTGAATATGATGCATTTGGCACTGCACATTCGAGCACTTCAATCAGTGCTGCGTTGGGAATGGCAGTCGCTGCGCGATTAAACGGGAGTGACCGGCGTGCCATTGCTGTTATTGGTGATGGCGCCATGAGTGCGGGTATGGCGTTTGAGGCACTGAACAATGCAGGCGTAATGGACGCTAATTTGCTGGTTATTCTGAATGACAACGACATGTCGATATCACGCCCGGTTGGAGCGCTGAACAATTATTTAGCCAAGCTGATGTCGGGACGGTTTTATGCCACAGCACGACGTGCTGGCGAGAAAGTGCTGGGTGTGGTGCCACCCATGCTGGAACTCGCCAAACGGGCGGAAGAGCATGTGAAGGGGATGGTAACGCCAGGTACTTTGTTTGAAGAATTTGGATTTAACTATATTGGCCCAATTGATGGTCATGATCTGGATGTTCTCATTACAACGCTGAACAATATTAAATTCCTGGATGGTCCGCAGTTTCTGCATATAGTTACCCGTAAAGGGGCCGGTTACAAGGTAGCTGAGGAGGATCCCATTCTATATCATGGCGTTGGGAAGTTTGATCCACAAAAAGGTATTGTTGCTAATCTAAACACAAAACCTGCCTATACACAGGTATTCGGTGAATGGTTGTGTGATATGGCTGCGCAAGATTCTCGTTTAGTAGGCATCACCCCGGCAATGCGCGAAGGATCAGGATTGGTGCGATTTTCACAGGAATACCCTGAACGTTATTTTGATGTAGGTATTGCTGAGCAACATGCGGTTACATTTGCAGCAGGTGCGGCATGTGATGGATTAAAGCCGGTAGTGGCCATTTATTCAACCTTTTTGCAGCGTGCTTATGATCAATTGATTCATGATGTTGCTATTCAGAATCTGCCGGTTGTATTTGCCATTGATCGGGCTGGTTTGGTGGGAGCGGATGGACCAACGCATGCAGGGAGCTTTGATCTGTCTTATTTGCGCTGTATTCCCAATATGACCGTCATGGCACCGGCCGATGAAAATGAGTGTCGGCAGATGTTATATACCGCCTTTCAATTGGATACGCCATCAGCAGTGCGTTATCCAAGAGGAACCGGGCCGGGCGTGCAGGTACAAAAAGAGATGCAAGCGCTGCCCATCGGTCGAGGTGAAATCCGGCGCCAGGGGGAAAAGATTGCTTTACTGGCTTTTGGCAGTATGTTGGCGCCGTGCCTGGAAGCAGCAGAAGCGCTGAATGCAACAGTGGTGAATATGCGCTTTATTAAACCGCTAGATGATGATCTGGTGGCATCTCTGGCTGGCAGCCATGATTTGTTGGTGACTGTGGAAGAAAATACCGTGATCGGTGGGGCGGGCAGTGCTGTAATGGAATCACTCAACAGCCAGAGAATTGACGTCAGAGTGTTACAACTAGGGTTGCCTGACGTTTTTATAGATCAAGGTGATCATGCGCAAATGATTGCAGATTGCGGATTAGATAAAAATGGTATCGTTCAATCAGTGCAATCAATATTTTTCGAGTAATTTTGATGGGTCCTTCTGAGAATCCGGATTTGGAACATTTCACTTTAAAGAATATTTCCGATACCCCATCTCATCAAAATGTTTGATGATTCAGAATAAATTTTCTTTTATATCGCATAAGTATGCTGATTACCTTTTTGTTCGTGCTTCGCTTTGTTTAAAATTTTGAATTTTTAGAGATACTCTTATGTCTATTCTGATTAAAGGTTGGTTGTTATCCTACTATTGTCAGAAAGTTCTTGGTGGTATTACACAGGAGAGAGAAATATGAATAAGCAAGTAGATTTGCCCATTGCCGATGTGCAGAGTTCGCCTGATACCCGGCGTATTGCAATCGACAGGGTAGGAATCAAAGCAATCCGTCATCCGGTGGTTGTGGCTGACAAAGATGATGGTGTGCAGCATACCATTGCAGTTTTTAACATGTATGTGAACTTGCCACATAATTTTAAAGGCACGCATATGTCTCGTTTTGTCGAGATACTCAATAGTCATGAACGGGAAATCTCTGTTGAGTCATTTCAAATTATGCTGCAGGAAATGATAGAAAAGCTGGGAGCGGATTCGGGCCATATTGAGATGACCTTCCCTTATTTCATCAATAAATCCGCACCTATCTCCCAAGTAAAAAGTTTATTGGACTATGAAGTGACATTCACGGGTGAGATTAAAGATAATGAATATTTCTTCACCATGAAAGTCGTCGTTCCCGTCACAAGCTTATGTCCTTGTTCCAAGAAAATATCTAACTATGGTGCACATAATCAACGTTCGCATGTGACTATTTCTGTGCGCACCAACAGTTTTGTATGGATCGAAGATATTACTAGGATTGCTGAGATGAATGCTTCCTGCGAGCTTTACGGCCTGCTAAAACGACCTGATGAAAAATATGTGACTGAGAGGGCGTACGATAACCCTAAATTTGTTGAGGATATCGTAAGAGATATTGCGGAAGTGCTAAACCATGATGCACGTATTGATGCGTATATTGTCGAATCGGAGAATTTTGAGTCCATCCATAATCACTCAGCCTATGCGCTGATTGAGAATGACAAGCAACGCCGCGAATAAACTAATACCCTAAATAGTGCAGTATTTTTTATATTGCTTGCTGCTTGGTAAAGTCCTTTATGCGGAATCCTAATAACCATAACGCGCCAAAATAGCTGGAGGCCCCGATTATGATTACCCAGCACAGCCGAATGGCACGCGTCATTGCCGAATCAGCCAGCCAGGATACATTACTTCCCATAGCAAACCATAAAACAATTCCCATAATGGTTAATGCTATCAGTATCTTCAAAAAGAAAATGCCCCATCCAGGCTGTGGCTGATAAATTTTATGGCTGCGCAGTTTGTAATACAGTAGTCCTGCGTTAAGACAAGCGCCTAAACCGATCGCCAATGCCAATCCGGCGTGTTGAAAAGGAATAATAAAGGCGAGATTCATCAGTTGTGTTGCAATTAGCGTAATGACTGCAATTTTTACGGGTGTTTTAATGTTCTGGCGCGCATAAAACCCCGGCGCAAGAACCTTGACCAGAATCAACCCAAGCAACCCCGCGCTGTAGGCGATGAGTGCTTCGCGTGTCATCCACACATCATGATCAGTAAATGCGCCGTGATGAAAAAGCGTTGTGACTAAGGGTATTGCCAATAATGCCAATGCCAACGCTGCCGGCAAGGTGAGCAATATCGTCATCCGCATGCCCCAGTCGAGCAGGCGGGAATATTCTTCGTTACTGCTACTGTTATAATGCCGGGCCAGCGATGGTAACAGGATGGTACCTAATGCGACCCCCAGCAGACCTGCCGGAAATTCCATTAACCGATCGGCATAATAAAGCCAGGACACACTACCAGTCATGAGAAGAGAGGCGAAGATGGTATTGATCAGCAAGCTGATTTGACTCACCGATACGCCAAAAACGGCCGGGCCCATGAGTTTAATTACACGCCAGGCACCGGTATCCGGATTTCTGAAGCGGATGCGTGGCAATAATTGAAGGCGTAGCAGAAATGGGACCTGCAAAGCGAGTTGCAATGCGCCGCCAATAAAAACTGCCCAGGCCAATGCCAGAATCGGTGGGTCTATCAATGGCGTGAGCCATAATGCACAACCAATAAACGCTAAATTTAATAGCGCTGGCGTGATCGCAGGGATATTAAATTTGCCATACGTGTTGAGTATACTTCCTGCTAAAGCAACTAGCGAAATAAATAAAATATAAGGGAACGTAATCTGCAAGAGTTCAACGGTTAAGCTGAATTTCTCCGGATCGGCAGAAAAACCAGGTGCGCTGGCATAGATAATCAATGGCGCTGCGATGATGCCAATGATCGTGACAATAATAAGTGCGATGCCTAGAAGCAGGGTAATATGATCAATCAAGCTGCGGGTTTCTTCTAGGGTACGAGTATTTTTGTACTCAGCAAGTATGGGAACAAATGCTTGTGAAAATGCCCCTTCAGCAAATAAGCGCCGCAGCAGATTGGGAATGCGGAAAGCGACAAAGAAAGCGTCGGTTGCCATCCCTGCCCCAAAAATCCGTGCGATCAAGATGTCACGCAAAAACCCCAGAATACGCGATATGAAGGTCATGCTGCTAACAGCTGCGAGGACTTTGAGTAAATTCAACGGTATTTAATTTTCTGTGTTAGCAGCAGGAAATGAAAAAAGAAATTGCTGTACTCATTCGCAAGTCAAGCCAATAGAAATTCTCCATTACGAAGTTTAGAAAAGGCGGCTCAGTTTTTTTATGAAACCTTCTTCAGGCCAAGTCCATTGCAAGCAGTATTCTGCGCCAAGTTTCGGGTTTTTTATATCAGCTTCTAATTTTGTTTGTCCGCTGACAACAGGTGGTAGTAACACTTCTTCTTTGCCATCATGCTTGCAGAAAAGCCTGGCTGATGAAATAGGGCGACCTTGGGGTAATTCGACGGTCAAATGCAATTGTTTCGTATCATGATCAACAACATGAGATAGCATCCCTTCCGTTTGTGTGAAAGCTCCTTCATATTCGTATGATAAAGTCAGATCAGAACCATTGATTATTTTTAATTCAGGCGGAAGCTTTGCACAGACATGGTAGTAGCCATTTTCTTTAATTTGTTCAGCCGGCTCCCTATCATTGATTTTGAAGCTGCTAATACTTCCAATAGCGCGAATATTTCTGAACCAGTATTCCGAGTTATCAATATGGCAAGCAGTTGTCATTTGTGTTTGGTTCAGAGTTGCTTTGTTACCACCCGTATCATGAACAGTCAGTATTTTTTTTAAATCTGCAATGGTAAATGCAGATTTATTTTGTCTGATTTGCGCATAAATCAGTATTGATGCACTGATAGCAAATATTAGCCCAATCACAATGTAATCAGTCAGTAACACTACCAGAACACCAAAGACGATCAGTATTACATTGATATAAAAAATAAGTTGGTTGGGTTTGTCAAACATCCGGGAGCTCCTCAATTAGCTGATATATTTTCGTTATATTATCAAAGCGCTGAGTTTATCAGAGAGAAGCATGCAAAAAAAGCAATCTAGATAGCAGATGAGGACTTATTCCAAAAAATTTGTCTGGCTATTAAAGTTATGAATTACCTTCAACGAGAAAAGGCTTTATTTGTTACCGGCTGCTAATTAAAGCAACACCCATACAGGAAATCTGGGTACTAAAGTTTAATTTATTGAAGTCGTTAGAATCAAAACAAGGTATGTGTTTAAAAATTAATTAATTCTTAAATAAATTAGAGGCATGAAATAGGGTTATGAAAATTCTTGTTAATTTTGAATCTGGACTTAAACAAATATTTATTGTTCCCAAGTCTATGCTAGCGATTGAGTTCAGAAATATGGCTAAAAAAATTGGTGGTAACATAGAAAGTATTGAATTTTCATTACCTCCGCGTCGTCAATCAAATCTCTCTAGATCAGAATTGCAGGAAGGAATACTCCGGTTGCCTGATAGACGGTAATGCTCAACTACCTTAATCTCATCGTTCGATTAGAAGGGTATGTCATCATCCATATCATCAAATCCACTGGTGCTCTTGGTTGAAGAGGGTAGCCGACTGGAAGCAGAATTGTCTTCATCATGATCAGGCGATTCAAAACTGCCGCTTCCCGATCGGCTGCCCAGCATTTTCATATCGCTTGCAATAATATCTGTTGTATAACGTTCTACACCGTTCTTATCAGTCCATTTTCTGGTTTCCAGTCTGCCCTCGATATAAACAGAGCGGCCCTTCTTTAAATATTCTCCTGCAATTTCTGCCAGTTTTCGGTAAAAGGTTACTCGATGCCATTCAGTCCTCTCCTGTTTTTCGCCATTCTTGTCTTTCCAGGTATCTGTTGTGGCCAATGTAATATTGGTTACTGCATCACCATTGGACATGTAACGAGTTTCCGGGTCTTTGCCCAAGTTACCGATGAGTATAACTTTATTGACTGATGCCATTATGTTTCCTCCCCAAGCAGTCTAATTACTTCTTCTTCATCAAAGCCTCGCATGTCAACTTTCAGATATGCTACTCCTTCATTAACCAGTACCAGAGCTTCATATACACCGGGTATGGCTGCAAGCTGACGCGATAATTCTCTAGATTTATTCAAATCCATTTCCTGTACATGATACATTTTAGAGCGGACTGCAGCAGGTGCTTTCATCGTTAAAGCCAGTATCAGCCATATGAGTACCAGCGACCCACAAAATGCATATAGCGCATCACTTCCAAAAGCGCTAAATAAATAGCCACCCACAGCAGCGCCTGCAAAAGCACCCATAAACTGAGTGCTACTGTAAATACCAATCGCTGTTCCTTTTGCACCGACCGGTGCTATCTTAGAAATCAGGGATGGCAAGCTGGCTTCCAGCAAATTGAATGCGGTAAAGAAAACTAATAATGCACCGGCTGTACCCCATACAGAATCAGAGGTAATGGCCAGTAATACCTGGCCTGCTGCTAAAATAGCGATAGCTGCAATAAATACGAATTTTAACTTGGCTTTTTTTTCAGAATAAATAATTGCCGGAATGATCAGCACTATTGATAAAAATAAAACCGGAAAATAAATCTGCCAATGATCATTTGCTGCCATTCCTGCCTGACGCAAAGTGAGCGGTACTACCAGCCAAAGCGCCATCAGCGTAGCATGTAAAGCAAAAATACCGTAATTTAAACGCAACAATTGCGTATCTCGCAGTACGCTTGCAAAGCTCGCAACTGATGCTTCGGTGTCAGAATGAAAGCGGCTAATTTGCGGATCGGGAACAATTTTCTTTACTACAACCATTGCCAGAAGTGCTAAAACGCCGGTCATAGCAAAAATCCCTGGTACGCCAATCCACTGATTGAGAATTGGAGCGGCAATCAGGGAAATGGCGAAAACAGTGCCGATGGTCATGCCGATGGTTGCCATTGCTTTGGTGCGGTGTTCTTCACGCGTGAGATCTGCAGCAAGCGCCATCACAGCAGCTGAAATTGCGCCAGCACCTTGGATAATGCGTCCCCATATCACCCAGTAAATATCGATTGCGACAGCAGCAATCAGACTACCGATGGCAAACAAAATCAAACCCAAATAAATGACAGGCTTACGTCCGATACGATCGGATAACCAGCCGAAGGGAATTTGCAAGATGGCCTGTGTTAAGCCATATGCACCCAATGCGATGCCGATCAATGTATAGTTATTGCCGCCGGGCAGATCCTCAGCATAAAAAGCGAATACCGGTAAAATGATAAACAACCCAAGCATTCGCAAGCCATAAACACCGGCCAGACCGATGGTTGCACGCAGTTCTACTGGAGACATTTTCTCAGATGAAGATGGAACAGACATGAATCAGGTTGTGATATTCCTAAAAAGTTGGGTATATTAACAGGTTGACTCATACATAGATAGCTAATGGAATCCATAAAAATACGTGGTGCGCGCACTCACAATCTGAAAAATATCCATCTCGACCTGCCACGCAACAAGCTTGTTGTCATCACTGGGCTGTCTGGATCAGGTAAATCCTCGCTGGCATTTGATACCCTCTATGCTGAAGGCCAGCGTCGCTATGTGGAATCGCTTTCGGCCTATGCGCGGCAGTTTCTGCAGCTGATGGAAAAACCGGACGTCGATTTGATCGAAGGCCTTTCTCCTGCAATTGCCATTGAGCAAAAAGCAACCTCGCACAATCCACGCTCAACGGTTGGGACAGTTACTGAGATCCATGATTATTTGCGCCTGCTATTTGCCCGTGTTGGTGATCCGTATTGCCCTGAACACAATATTATTCTAACTGCGCAAAGTGTTTCGCAAATGGTTGACCATGTATTGCAGCTCCCGCTTGACACGCGCTTGATGGTTCTTTCACCGTTGATCGTTGAGCGCAAAGGTGAACAGGTTGAATTATTCGATGAGCTGCGTGCACAGGGGTTTATTCGCTTGCGGATTGATGGGGAAGTTTATGAAATCGACGCGTTACCCAAGTTGCAAAAAACCAAAAAACATACGATTGAAGTAGTAATTGACCGCTTAAAAGTTTCTCCAGATGCTAAGCAGCGTCTCGCTGAATCATTTGAAGTGGCATTACGCCATTCTGACGGGCGTGCCTTAGCGGTTGAAATAGATACAGACCATGAACACCTCTTTTCCGCCAAATTTAGCTGTCCAGTGTGCAGCTATTCTCTGCCTGAATTAGAGCCCAGATTATTTTCATTCAATAATCCCTTGGGTGCGTGTAATAAATGCGATGGTCTGGGACAGATCACTTTTTTTGATCCGGCGCGCGTAGTGGCTTTCCCGCATCTCTCATTAGCCGCCGGGGCGGTAAAAAACTGGGATCGGCGCAATCAATTTTACTTTCAGCTATTAACAAGCCTTGCAGAATATTATCAGTTTGACCTGGAAACACCCTTTGAGAAATTAGAGGAACCTATACGTAATATTATTTTGTATGGTTCTGGTAAAGAAAAAATCCATTTCTCGTATTTCACAGAAGGTGGTCGTAAGCATCAGGAGACACATCCTTTTGAAGGAATTATTCCCAATCTGACACGGCGCTATAAGGAAACGGAATCACAGGTCGTGCGTGAGGAGCTGGCAAAATACCTCAATGCACAAACTTGTCCGGAATGCCATGGTACACGCTTATGTCGGGCCGCACGCCATGTGCAGGTTGCGGGGCAGGCGATTTATGAGATTAGTGCTTTCCCTTTGAAAAAGGCCAAGCTATTTTTTGACCAAATTGAATTATCGGGTCACAAGCAATCCATTGCCGAGAGGATCATCAAAGAAATCTCCAGCCGCCTACAATTTCTCAACAATGTCGGGTTGGATTATCTATCTCTGGATCGCTCTGCTGACACGTTATCTGGCGGTGAATCCCAGCGCATACGCCTTGCCAGTCAAATCGGCTCTGGTTTGACGGGGGTTATGTATGTCCTGGATGAACCTTCGATTGGCTTGCATCAACGTGATAATGGACGTCTACTGGATACACTCAAAAATCTGCGTGATTTGGGTAATAGCGTTATTGTGGTTGAGCACGATCAGGATGCTATACAAATTGCGGATTATGTGGTTGACATGGGGCCTGGTGCCGGAGAGCATGGCGGCTTCGTTGTCGCTCAGGGTAGCCCACAAGTTATTCAGGGAAATAATGATTCTCTGACCGGTAAATACTTGGCCGGCAAATTATCGATCAAAATACCGGAGAAACGCCACGAACCCAATAATAATCGCATACTTCGGATTGACGGTGCTTCCGGTAATAATCTAAAAAATGTCACGCTTAATCTGCCGGTAGGATTATTTGTCTGTGTGACAGGAGTCTCGGGATCCGGCAAATCTACACTCATCAATGAAACATTGCATCGCGCAGTAGCTCGGCATCTTTACGCCAGCAATGTCGAGCCTGCGTCCTATCAGCACATTGAGGGTTTGGCTTTTTTCGATAAAGTGATCAATATGGATCAAAGCCCTATCGGGCGAACGCCGCGTTCCAATCCAGCTACTTACACCGGTGTGTTTACACCCATCCGGGAATTATTTGCCGGCGTACCACAGGCGCGCGAGCGCGGTTATGCGCCTGGCCGGTTTTCTTTCAATGTCAAAGGCGGGCGGTGCGAGGCTTGCCAAGGCGATGGTGTGATTAAGGTGGAAATGCATTTTTTGCCAGATATCTATGTCACTTGTGATGTATGCCATGGCCGGCGATATAATCGAGAAACCCTGGAAATTCAGTATAAAGGTAAAAATATCAATGAAGTGTTGCAGATGACCGTGGAAAATGCATTTGAATTTTTCACACCGGTACCGGTCATTGCACGCAAGTTACAAACACTTCTGGAAGTAGGTTTAGGCTATATTACTTTAGGGCAATCAGCCACTACACTTTCCGGCGGTGAAGCGCAACGGGTAAAGCTCTCGTTAGAGCTTTCCAAACGTGAGACAGGGCGCACGCTCTATATTCTTGATGAGCCTACCACTGGTCTGCATTTTCAGGATATTGACTTGCTGTTGAAGGTCCTGCACAGACTGCGCGATCAGGGTAATACTGTGGTGGTTATCGAGCACAATCTGGATGTCATCAAAACGGCCGACTGGATTATTGATTTGGGGCCGGAAGGCGGTGATGGCGGGGGATGTATTGTTGCGGAAGGGACACCGGAAGCGATCGCAGTCAATCAAAACAGCTATACCGGTCATTATCTGCAACCGATGCTTACCAAATGAATCCGCGCGATTTGTTGCTGGAAAGCTTTTCAATTGCCGTTAAGGCGGCTGATCCGATTCATGTGGTACCGCAACATCTTCCCAGTTCTCCCAGAGGCCGTACGCTTGTAGTCGGTGCTGGCAAAGCTGCTGCTGCCATGGCGCTGGCCGTTGAAAATTCCTGGCCTGCTGATGCGCGACTAGATGGCTTAGTGATCACTCGTTACGGGCATAAATTACCTACTCATAAAATTGAAGTGATTGAAGCCGGGCATCCGATTCCAGACAAAAATGGGGAACAAGCATCACGACAGATTTTGTCCGCGGTCAAGGCGTTAAAATCTGAAGATCTATTACTCTGCTTGTTCAGTGGAGGTGGGTCCAGTCTGCTTTCTCTGCCGATTGATGGAATTTCATTACAGGACCTTAAAGAAGTTACTCATCAGTTATTACGGTGTGGAGCCAGCATCCAGGAAATCAACACTGTGCGCAAACACTTATCGGCCGTTCAGGGTGGAAAGCTTGCTGCCGCTTGCAAAGCGCCAGTAGTGGCGTTAATTATCTCCGATGTAACCGGTGATGAGGCAACGCATATCGCTTCTGGCCCCTGCGCGCCTGATCCGACTACCTACTCTGATGCGCTGGCTGTGCTTGATCACTATAATTTGGAAGTTTCATCCACGGTCAGAAGAATTTTGTTTGCAGGGAAAGAACAGGCAGTTAATGAAACACCTAAACCTGGTTCTTCCATTTTTTTCCGTGTTGAAAACAGAATCATTGCAAATGCTCATCAGTCACTGATTGCAGCGTCGAATTATTTTCAGGGCCTTAATATCACTCCTTTCATATTGGGAGATACGGTAACCGGAGAATCGCGGGAAATTGCCAAAAGCTACGCAGCATTAGCCAGAGAAATTCACTTATATCCACAACTGTTAAGGGCACCTGCTGTGCTTTTATCAGGTGGTGAAACCACAGTTACTCTCAAAGGCAATGGACGTGGTGGCCGTAATTCAGAATTTTTGTTATCGCTATTGATTGGGCTGGCTGGTCAAGAGAGAACTTATGCTCTTGCCTGTGATACGGATGGATTGGATGGTAGTGAAAATAATGCCGGAGCGCTCATTACTCCTGATTCACTCATTCGCGCCCAAGAAATTGGATTGAATGCCGCCTCATTACTGGACAATAATGATGCCTATACTTTTTTTGAGCAATTAAACGATTTAGTGATAACGGGACCAACTTATACCAATGTGAATGATTACCGTGCCGTCCTAGTGCTTTAATAAGGGGATGCTATTTAGCGAAGCCAATTATCGGGGGTCGGTCAATTTGTATGGATGATAACACCAGTCCCTGCTGAAACCATCTTTCAATTACATATTCATAGAATTGCTGGTTTCTTGAGCCCTTAAAAGCCACAGCTAGCTTTTTACCCCGCTCTGTAAGAAGTACATGCCCCAAGTCCAGATAGTTATTTCGATCATTCTGAAAGCCTATTTTTGTTGGTTTGCCACCATAAAACAGTCGCGTATGCTTACCGAATCCTTTTTTAATAAAGCCATTGATTTCAAAATTAATTAAATCCAGGGATTTGAGATGTTTTAATGATGCTCGTGTAATTCCCTGCTTCGTATACACTTCATTTTCCACATCAAAGATGAGAGGCAATGGATCGCCCTGAATCCATAAGAATTGACATAAAGCTTCAAAAAGTTGACTGTCTTGTGGATTTAAATGATCAGATTTAATATTTGCGCTAGCGTTTGGGAGAATATTTTCTGAGCGAGTGATGCTGGAAGTAATGAATTGCACAAATGTTGTCAATAAATTACTCATTTTTTTATACTTAAACTAATCCTTCAATTTTTCTTATCACTTTTGGAATTCATTTCTGTAGCTTGAGGCTTTGCGGCTGATGAATCTTTTTGTATAGTCACTTGATCCGGCTTATCTTCCAATTTTGAAGTATCTTTTATTTTTCGGGATTTTATTTCTTTATTAATCTCGGCAAGAAGCGCAATGTTGTCTCTACGCTGTTTATCACTTTTATACCAAGATGCGCAGGTAACAGTACCCATAATTATCAATACAACGTTCATTATATCGACACCATCGAAAAAGATGAACGCAATCCCGGTTGAAATGGCAAACGCGCCTAAAAAAGCTGTCAATAGCCATAATTTTGAACCAGTTCCTGAGCTGTTACTTCGGCTGTTCCACGCTTCAAGCTTATCGCGCGTAGTAATCAATTCTTCATCAGTCCATTTTCTCATGCTCATAGCTACAGTACTCCATTAAAGTGGATTGGTATTTTTTAGAAGTATAAATTTATAATCAGACAAAAAACAATATTACTTATTTTTTCTTTTTAAAATAAAAAAGGCACCTGCTGGTGCCTTTTTTATTAAATCAACTTTGTTTAGAAATTGTGACGCATACCCACTGTGTAGGTATTGCTGTCTCTGAATACCGCATTTCTGTCATCAACCATTCCACGTTGGTAACCACCGAAGAGGCTGGATCGCTTGCTGAGATTATGGATCAAGCCGACAGTAAACTGACTTACTTCACGTTTTGCCGCAAAAGCAGTTGCATTGGCATCTGCCATACCGCCTTGAGCAACAATGCTGGTATTGCCCCAATCATATTGAGCACCTGCAAACCACAGATGGCCATCGCCACCCAAATTCATTGCTGAATTACACTGCCCACGAGTATCCGTTGGTTGGCCCAAGCCAGTCGCCGGATTACCTAACGCAGCAGCATTGGTACAGGTTGCTGCACCTATTGCATTGCTAATCCTTTCATATTGACCGCCAAACTTGAAGTTTTGGAAGCCCCACATTACACCACCGCGCCAGACATGTTCATTGCTGCTCACACCTAAAGTTCTCTGGCGAGTGCTGACGTTATCGCGAGAGTACCCACCGAACGCACCTAGATTATGTCCTGCTATATTTGCTTCATATTTGCCTGCGACTTGGAAGTCCCATTCACCGTCTTCACCACCGGAATTAGATTGGCTTCCCTGAAAAGTACTTGATGGAGAGATAAAATTTCCTGGATCCAATCTGTTGGCATCCCCCGGCATTAAGATACCTGCAAAGCTGAAACCTTCAACTTTGGGGGAATCATAACGCACAGCACTGTTTACAAAACTCTGAGCACCTGATCCCAAACCATTGGCTGAAGCTGTCATGGTACCACCACTACCTGCAGCTTGGAGAGTGGTGTATGCAAATGGATCAATGGTCATACCACCGGCAAAATCTTTAAATGGAGATTGAACACGACCAAATTTCACTTCGCCCCAATTATCGTTAGCCAGCGCAACCCAACGTTCCCGCGCAACACCTAATGCACCACTACCTGTATTGAAACCATATTCCACATGTGCCTTTGCTTTTAAACCGCCACCCAGGTTTTCAGTTATATGCGCACCCCAACGTGAGCGACCTGTGTCATCACCGATAAGAGCTTGACTGCTTTGCAAGTCTCTATTAACTGTAGCGTATTCAGCTTGGACACTACCAAAAAGCGTTACATTTGTTCCTTGCGCTGACACAGCCATTGGGGTTGCAAGTGCACCGGCTACTGCCAACGAAATAAGTTTCTTCTTCATACGGAAGTTCTCCTTTAATGTTAAAACGACTGGGGTCGCCATATTTTTGCCTGCTACATTCCTTATGGAATGCTCCCCGTTTGTTCGGACCTTCCAGCTGGAAGGTTTGATTGGATTGTGCCCAACGCAGAACTGTACTGCAAGAAAAACAAGCAGATTTTGTAAATTTAATAACAACTATGTTGTATATAGACAACACGCTTGTTGCTTTTCTGACAACATAATTTATATTCATATTTATTTCAATAAGATATAATAATTTTATCTTTTATTTCCAAAGTTAACTATAAATTTAATACATCAGTATCATTTTTATTAGATGCAAAAAATTTTATTAGAATAATATTAATTACTTGATTGGCTCTAGAAGTTGAGGCGCTTAGAGCACAGAGATTATCTGACAATAATTAATTAAAACGAAAAACCAGTTTCTTGGATGTGAGATAAAAGATGCTCAGGCATATTGTTTGAACTTAGCCGAATAGCGAGACCCAAAATTTGGGATTGCTCAAACCTGTAAATTTGGCGTTATCGTGATGTACTTCCTGAAGCTGTACCTCCTGAAGTGCTTTTATCAAAGTCGATGTAATGATGAAAATAGCCATGAGCTAATAGCTAATTTTCACTGATTTGTGGTTGTTTTACTGTTTCTGAAGATTTCAGTTATTATTTCATCCCTTGTAGTTATTCTATTTTGTTTATACTGACTGCGACATGACTTATGCATAAATTTTTTCTATTTATTTTTACTATGACCAATCTTGTTACTGTCTCTTCACTTTGTGCTGAGACATGGATACTTCCACCGCAAGATATTGATATTTTTGGTAAAATAAGAACTGCCCATGCAAGTCGTGAAGAGACACTGTTAGACATAGCACGTAGATATGATATCGGTCAGATCGAGATTTTGTTAGCTAATCCCACTGTTGATAGATGGCTGCCTGAGGATGGTGCAAAGGTTATTTTGCCTAGCCGTTATATTATTCCTCATGCTGATCGCAAGGGACTGGTAATTAATTTACCTGAAATGAGAATCTACTACTTTCCTGAGCCTGCTAAAGGAAGCAAGCCCATGATTGTTACGCATCCGGTAGGAATCGGCAGGATGGACTGGGTAACGCCCTTGGGAGTATCAAAAATAATTGAAAAGAAGAAAGATCCTACTTGGATACCTCCTAAATCACTTCAAATGGATAGGATAGCGAATGGGGAGCAGCCCTATCCCAGTATAGTGCCCCCTGGCCCAACCAATCCTTTAGGCCGGCATGCCATGCGCTTAAGCATCGGAAGTGGCAGCTATCTGATACATGGTACTATTAAGCCATTTGGTGTTGGAATGCGAGTTTCAGCGGGGTGTGTACGTATGTATCCCGAAGACATTGAGGCACTGTTTGATAAAGTTTCAATTGGAACTCAAGTGCAAATAGTCAATCAACCGATTAAACTTGGCTGGTTGCTAGATTCGCTTTTTATTGAGTTGCATCCACCATTGGAAGAGGATGAAGAAAAGTACACCGACTATAAACAAATGGTATTTATTGCTATCAATGACTTTCTTGCGTTAAATAGCAGCAAGAAAAATATTACTGAAGATTTTGAGATAGATCAGGAAGCTTTAAGAAACGCAATTATGGAAAAAAGCGGGATACCAGTTCTAATTTCACGGTCACGCAATCAGATGCAAGATAATTAATAGTATTTTCATCTTTTCTTTTTAAGGAAGCTAATTAGAAACTTCACTCATAAAAAACCCCTCAAATGAGGGGTTTTTTAATTTTATTTACATTACTTATACATGGATTTTTTAAACATATTATCAAGTCTTGATTTTGTTTCTGATTCTGTTTTCTCTGAACGTCTGTTTGCTTCATCTGCGATACGAACTGCATCATTTGCCTTAGCATTAGCAGCGGCTGCCTCTGCTTTAGCCGCTGCTGCATCGGCTGCAACAGCATTAATTTTGTTTTGTAATTCTTCAAACTGACCTGTCGTTGCACAACCTGTTAATCCAATACAAGTGCCTGCCACTACTACCAGTGTTAACATGCGAACTGGATGCTTGTTTTTTTCTTTCATTCCGATCTCCTCACTGTTTATTCTATTTAATGCGCATAAACATCCGCCACTTCTTTTTGTTAGCCACTGATAGTTAATATCAGCAACCTCTTAAAATCTTATCCGATTTTTTTTGTAAAATAAATGGATTAATATGATAAATTTAAGCGACCCCAATGTTGGGAAATAAATCATAAGATATGTCGATGATATACAACATATTTATTTTCATAATTCCATTTGTATATTTAGCAACACATCTATATTAGGACAGACTATCGATTTTTAACTACTACCGAATATTAACCAGGATACCAGGTCTTATCCACTTACCGAGCTGGTCGATTTGTTCATTAGTCAAGGCAATGCAACCATTGGTCCAATTGTATTCTTGATGAATTTTTTGATCTCCTCTACCAATTCCGTGTATGCCAATATGACCCCCCAGCGGTGTATCCTGAGGAGGTGTCTTTCCCATAATTTTTGCTTCCAATATCGATAGCCAGGTTTCTTCAGAAATCCTGTTTTCATCCAGTGCGCGTTTTGCTGTATCAAGATTTGGATAGTCCAAGCCAAAAAACCGATAATAACGGCTTTTTTCATTGATCCAGCTAATCCTGAATCTACCCAAGGGGGTTTTGTCGTCTTTTGTCATTTTGGACCAGGTAGTACCATAGCGTCCAATAGCTACATTCTTAAAAATCACCTGGATAGTATCGCCTTGCATCACTGCTAAAGTATGCGCGGTCGTATCTATATCAATCCATATGCCATTGTCGGCTAGAACAATACGAGGCATCATTACCAGACTAAACAATCCAATCAATAAATAATAAATAAAAGAATTTTGCTGAATCACTTTTTGGACTAAAGATTACAAATTAAGACAATTAATTATGTCATAATTATTGAGTGCTGAAAGTTCATTTAAATTTTATGCTTTACTATTTGCATATGGCACAAGTTGATTGTTGAAAATTATGCACTATGCAATTTAGGTAAGAAAATTTATCGATATCAAGTAGAAAGAATATTGTTATTGTTTTGAAGGATCATACGATTGCACAGGCTGATGCTCTACAGCAATCGAATCTGACTGAAGCAGATGTATATTACTAATAGCTTTCTTATTAAGAAGTTATCGGCATGCTTCAACTTATGATCTGCGACCGATCCTATGAAGAATATTTTGCTGAGGGATATAATAACTGTGGTGATAAAGGTTTTGAGCTTTCATACAGGTCATACAGATGCTGAACTAGGTTAGTATAAGCAGCTTAAAAAGCAGTGGTAACATGCTGATCAATTGATATCCGAAATAGCTCCTTTGTCCTTTGGATCGTATAATCTAAAAGAATGAATAAACACTTTAGTATTTTTATATTCGAACTGCTTTCCAATAGCTAGATTTCCAATAAACATTTTCTAATCGGGATATGGTAACTCCTTTCTTTTGAGATACATGTAGAAATTTATTTTGTTCTAAGTAAATTCCTACATGGTTTGAAGCTACACCGACCTTGAAGAATATCAGATCACCTGCCTTCAAATCATCTTTTTTAATTTCTTTTCCAATTCTTGCTTGCATCCAGGTTGTTCTGGGTAAATGCAATCCAAATTTTGATCTGAACGTTAGATGTACAAATCCTGAACAATCAATTCCCTTTTGACTAAGTCCACCTTGTTGATAACGCACACCTTGCCAATCATTAAATTGAGAGTAGAGCGCTTTTCTGACGTGATTAGAATCGGTTAGTTTATTAGCATCAGGATTTGATGTAAGCCTTACCGAATTTCTTTCCTGCAGAGATCCACAACTTACTAAAAAGCTGATACTAATCAATATAATAAATTGCGAAAAATTTCTTTTCATTGATGATGTATTTTTGCTTTAATCAAAATCAAGAAGCGAAAGTTTGTGTTTGTGTAAATTAGATACGATTACTACGTGCTCCCATACTTGATGCCTTTGATAAAACACATCTAGCCATATCTCTCAGTGTGACAACCTCGTCTACGCCACCTGCTGAGATTGCTTCTTTAGGCATTCCAAAAACAATACAGCTTGCCTCATCCTGAGCAAAATTATAAGCCCCTGCCTTGTGCATTTCCAACATACCTGCAGCACCATCTTTGCCCATACCTGTCAGGATTACACCAATTGCATTCTTGCCAGCATAATTGGCCGCTGAGCGAAATAATACATCAACCGATGGTCGATGTCGACTGACCGGATCGCCTTGATTTAATTCAGTCATATAGTTAGCGCCGCTGCGTTTAAGTAATAAATGCGAGTGCCCCGGCGCAATAAATGCATGTCCTGGTAGTACTCTTTCACCACCTTGGGCTTCTACAACAGATATTTTGCAAAGGCTATCCAGACGATTGGCAAATGACTTGGTAAATGTTTCCGGCATATGTTGTGTGACAAGAATTCCTGGTGCATCGGGCGGCATATGCATGAGAAATTCTTTTATAGCTTCTGTGCCGCCGGTAGAGGCACCGATAATAATTAATTTTTCTGTTGAAGCAACACGATTGGAAATTGCTGGCAAAATTGCATCAGCAGTTGCGCTCTTGGTAGCGAGCACCGGCATATAGCGCCTAAGTCTTGCTGATTTTGCGGTGCGAATTTTATTCGCAATTTCATTGCCATATTCTTTTAAACCTGACGCGATATCAATCTTTGGCTTAGCCACAAAATCAACTGCGCCCAATTCAAGAGCACGGAATGTGACATCAGAGCCTTTTTCAGTTAAAGTTGAAACCATGACTACTGGCATCGGCCTCAAGCGCATCAATTTTTCCAGAAAATCAAGTCCATCCATTTTTGGCATTTCAACGTCTAATGTCAGTACATCAGGGTTCATCTCACGAATCATTTCCCGTGCCACAAGCGGATTAGCGGCAGTGCCGATGACTTCCATATCAGATTGGCTGTTAATAATCTCGGTTAATAATTTACGAATCAAAGCTGAATCATCAATGACTAGAACTGTAATTTTTTTCATGGTAAAACCCACTAACTCAAGAAGTAGCCCGCTTTAAGAAAATAACTCTACCTCGCCACCGCTATTCACTTTATCTAAACGTTGCCTATAATCTTTCTCACGCTGAGAGATTGTCGTGCCATGCAAATTACGCAATTTCTTCACTAGCACTTTATTGTTTTTAGGAAAAAAATAGACTTTGCGTGGAAAAATATCGATCAGATCTTGTGCAACGACTCGTATTTTTTCTGTTTGTAAGAATTTCAGGACAAAATCAGCATTGCGCTGACCAATATTCGCAATCG
The DNA here is from genome assembly GCF_900112825.1 of Nitrosomonas sp. Nm166. GTDB lineage: Bacteria > Pseudomonadota > Gammaproteobacteria > Burkholderiales > Nitrosomonadaceae > Nitrosomonas. The sequence goes on from NZ_FONE01000002.1 coordinate 53,136, forward strand.
TCAGCCCATCCAGAACATTTCCACCACCAAACACTTTGGCTTCAAGGTTGCCTCGGCGAGCTCCCAGTTTTAATAGTTGATTGATCAATATCTCCATCGCATAAGTGCCGTAACGAGCTGAGGCATTCAATGGATTACTTACATCCCCTCCGCCATCCGGAAGCATAAAATGATTCATACCCCCGATGCCACTATAACAATCACGAATACAAGCAGCTACACATGAACCGAGCACTGTTACCAGTAATATATCTTTATCTGTGACATAGTATTCGCCCGGTAATAACTTAACTGCTTGGCTATTGAAATTTTTATCAAAATATAGATTCGTTGCAACTTGCTCGTCAATGATCATAGCCATACAATTATTACCCCGGTCTATTCGTTAGCTCATAAACAGTTTTTTCCCGTAGCTTAAATAAATCAACCGCATGCTGGAAACTCTCAGAATGGCCGGCAAACAATAACCCATCCGGGGCCAATAACGGTACAAATTTCTTCAGAATTTTGTATTGTGTTGGCTTGTCAAAATAAATCATCACGTTACGACAAAATATTGCATCGAATGGACCGCGGATGGGCCAACTCTCATCTAGTAGATTTAATTGACGAAACGTAATCATATTACGTAATTCCGGTCGTACTTTTGCCGATCCGGCATAATGTCCTTTGCCTTTCAGGAAAAATTTCTTAAGTTTCTCTTTAGGTATTTTTTCTAACTTATCCAATGAATAAATACCTAGTTGTGCTTTTGCAAGTACGTTGGTGTCGAGATCTGTCGCTAAAATATGTACAGGGGGTGTAAATGTTTTAAATGCCTGTACCATTGCCATAGCCATTGAATAAGGCTCTTCTCCGGTAGATGATGCACTACACCAAAGCTGGATTTTGTTCTGATTTTTACGTTGCTCTACGTGTTTCTCTAGAATAGGAAAATGATGTTGTTCGCGAAAGAAAGCTGTTAGATTTGTCGTTAAGGCATTAGTAAATGCCTCCCATTCTTCAGGATTTCCACGCTCCAGGAAATCCAAATACTCATGGAAGCTATTCAGACTATTGACACGCACACGCCGGGCAAGTCTGCTATACACCATGTTCTGCTTGCCCGAAGAAAGGGAAATGCCAGCATGCTTGTATATTAATTTTTTAATGCGTTCAAAATCAGCCTGAGTAAAGGCATATTCACGCGTTTTATTATCAGCAATTTCTTCGAAACCACTTGAAATTATCTTCATGTTAAACCCATTCGAACCAAATAATTATTCTTTGTAACATTTCTCCGGGCTGTTTATTAACTATATCAGGTACTTATGAAAAATACATGAGTGGCAATGATCTAACTAAAACCGGTGAGCTTCAATAATTACTGATGATATGAAGTGAAATCTTTAGAGGGTCGTTTTGTTTATAAAAGTTAAATACTTATTTAATATTAATTGTATAGTTCAGAAATTAAATCTGTTTTCACTCTCGTAACGCAAGTACTGCATATCATGCCCATCACATTTAATATGAAATTTATAATGCTTCTTGCTGCGATGACATTACTAGGGCCGCGGTATCAAGAATAAGCGCCACCTTACCATCTCCCATGATTGTGGCACCTGAGACACCTTGCACTCTCCGATAGTTACTTTCAAGGCTCTTAATGACAACCTGATGCTGCCCGATTAAATCATCCACAAACAGTGCCGCTTTATGACCTTCAGCTTCCAAAATAACAAGAATGCCTTCATGCACTGCAGTTACTTTGGGCCGTAATCTGAAGATTTCGTGTAAGGCAATTACCGGCAAATATTCACCACGCACTTGCACTACTCGTCCCTGGCCACTAATTGTTTTTATATCAGTAGCTACCGGTTGCAGCGACTCGGTAATATAATTGAGCGGCACGATAAACATCTGATCTCCGACTGCTACCGACAATCCATCGAGAATAGCTAGTGTCAATGGCAGACGAATGGATATGCGTGTGCCCACTCCAAATGCCGATTCGATGTCAATGCGTCCGCCCATGCTTTGTATATTACGTTTTACAACATCCATACCCACACCTCGTCCAGAAACATCGGTGACGGTTTCGGCTGTAGAAAAACCTGCTTCGAATATTAATAGCCAGACTTCCTGATCGGTCATCCCGTCATGTACTGGTAAATCACGTTCCCGCGCTTTTGCAAGAATTTTTCTCCGGTTTAATCCGGCCCCATCATCGCTGACTTCAATGACGATGCTGCCTCCCTGGTGGAAGGCGCGCAGCGTAATCGTGCCATGTGCTGGTTTACCAGCAGAAATTCGTTTTTCAGGTACTTCTATACCGTGATCCAAGCTGTTCCTAACCAAGTGCGTCAACGGATCGGCGATCTTTTCAATTAAACCTTTGTCGAGTTCCGTGTTTTCACCGACAGTCTTCAGTTCAACACGCTTATTCAGTTTTACTGCCAAATCACGCACAACACGTGGATATCGACTAAATATAAAACTAATCGGCATCATTCGAATTGACATGACAGATTCTTGCAAATCACGAGTATTTCTCTCCAATTGATTCATGCCGCTATGAAGTTTTTCAAAAACTACCGGATCAAATTGGGAAGCAGTCTGAGCAAGCATCGCTTGTGTAATTACTAATTCGCCAACTAAATTAATCATTTGGTCTACTTTCTCAATGCTTACTCGTATTGATGAGGTTTCATTGACGGAAGCTACTGCAGTAGTTTTATTTGAAGATTTATGAAACCCATGCGCTTCGTTGATATGATTTTTTTGCTGTGGCGAGTTCAAATTGGATTCCAGATCATCGATATCTCTTGGCGCAGCCGGTGCCCCTGGGAAAAAGCCATATCCTGGTGCAGGCGGCATCTTGGCCATTGAAAGCTCATCTTCAATGGCTAGCGGTTCAGCAATAACACTCCTAGTATCTACTTCGATTTTCAGGTTTGCCGGATCAACGACGAACGCTAGCGCTTCCCAAACATCTTCTTCGCTATTACTTGTAGTAAGTTTTAATTGACGCACATTTTCAATAGCTGATGCAATGTTTTCCAGAGTACCCAACTCCCTTAAATTGGTATATAAATCTTCCAACACGGCATTACTTAAACCTCTATTGGAAAATTCGATACAGTATGTAATTCTCGGTAAATCATCTATTGATGGGATTTTGACTGGAGTAATTTTAGCTTCTTCTTCTGACACTGTTTCAGTGTTAATATCGGAATCTATTGTCTCTTTGACCGGCACGGGTGCTAATGCCTGTGTTTCATCACTCAGCCTTTGCAGTTCCTCACAAACTGCTGTGGCAACAACAGGATCAGCCTGACCTTCTCCACGGTGTGCTGCCAATTGTTCTTTAATGACATCGCCAGCCTTCAAAAAGGCATCCACCATCTCACTGCGTACCTCGAGTTCTCCTTTGCGTAATTTATCCAGCAGTGTTTCCAACATATGCGTCATCTCCGTCATATCTGTAAAACCAAATGTACCAGCTCCACCCTTAATAGAATGCGCAGCACGAAATATAGCGTTTAAATCTTCCAAATCCGGTGAACTTACATCAAGCCTTAGCAGACATGTTTCCATATCCGCAAGTAATTCTGAAGACTCCTCAAAGAATATTTCATAGAACTGTTCGAGATCTGTACTCATAGGTGTAACCCTGTTTCAAGTTGAGTTATTAGCCTAGCACCTTAGCTAAGCAAATAAATTAAAAAACAGAGGAATAAAAATTACTTAATATTTGTGATTTGCTAATATTGGCTTTTAGCCGATAACCTTACCGATGACTTCCAGTAACCGCTTAGGATCAAATGGCTTAACCAGCCAGCCTGTTGCGCCAGCTGCCCTGCCTTTTGCTTTTATTTCATCACTTGATTCGGTCGTTAGCATCAAGATTGGAACCGTCTTGTAATGAGTCAATTTGCGCAGTAACTCAAGAAGCTTCAATCCATCTATACGTGGCATATTGATATCGGTCAATACCAGATTGACTTTATGGATATTCGCTTTATCGAGCGCATCCTGGCCGTCAACTGCTTCAATGACTTCATAACCGGCACCTTTAAGCGTAAAAGTTACCATTTGCCGGATTGATGCAGAATCATCGACTGCGAGTATCGTCTTAGCCATTTTTTACTCCTCTTCTAATAGTTAATTTGCTGATAAGTATGTGCGCCAACAACTTTGATTAAAAAAGCTCAATGTCACCCATTTGCATACCTTGCTGTACGACCGGTTTTCTTATATTTTTAGTGCTTGCCATATTAACTGCCTTTGAGATTCCTTCATGTACGGCATGCAAGGATTTTTCCCCAGTTTTCTCCTTCCAGGTGCTTTGCCGATCAATTCTTTGCAATTCAATATTTAACATTTCAACTTGACGTGTAGTATGTGCGAGCAATTGTGTTACGAGATCACCAAACTGTAGTGAAGTAACTGCCATTTCTAATTCTTGCTCAATTTTGTCGGCGATAATCATCTGTTTTTCCAATAGCTCAAGGATAGGCTTGCTTTCCTCAGGAACGGCCATTTTCTCGATGGTCAGAACCATGTCATGATGTGATTTGGTTAACTTGCTGATATATTTGAAATTAATAACCAAGTTATTGACTGCATCACTGACTAACCGGTCAATCTGACTTAATTCACTCTTAATATTGAGAAAGTATTCATCAGCCTCAGCATTGCACAACATCCCATCCTGATCTAGCGGCATTAATTTATCCATAGTCTGATTATCAATTTTGTCACTTACTGATTGTATTTCTGACATAATTTTCCCTCTTTGCCAGTCTAAAACTGTTAAATGCAAATGCCTGGCCTATACTCTGCCGTTTATGGCACTCTGATCATTAACCCCTATAGACTAAAAGCAAGTGAAATTGATGTTGAAGATACTTATCATGCTTTCTAATGAAAGCTTTTTTGCTCGGTATTTAACGACATAACCTAAAATAACTTTAATTCTATGACTTTCAAATACTTACAGGGGCAGAGTAATAACCGTGAAATTCTTAGGTGGATTCGCATCTTTTTAAACAACACTCAAGTACTTAGCTTCACCTTGGAGGCTAACTGAACCAATTTCTACTCAACCTAACTGTCTTAAAGCAATAGAAAGGTGTGCAGCCTATAAAGGTAAAGGAAGCATATGACCATCAAAATTCGGGTAGAATTAAAAGCTAGCCATAAGTGGTCGAGCCTGCGCCGAACGCTTGAGAAACTGGCAGGTTAAATCAAGTTTTATCAAGATCTTAAGGAGAGAGATTTTATAATGAATTCCAAGTATATTATATTCATACTAGGCTTTAGTGCCGCTTTGATCAGTTGTGGCGGGGCTCCCGAACCAAATTCGATAAATTGTTCACCTTCTGGAATGGAGAAGGTGCTTCCGACTTTCAGCAGCGAAGCTGAACGGCAAGCATTCATTGATAAATGCAAATCTGGGGAAGAGAAATAGAAAGTTAATTAATTTAAATGCAAGTCTAGTCCCATCTAAGGTATTAGAGCTATTATCATGAATAAGGAACATTTTGGTACTTCATTATCCAAAACCGGATGAGTGATAGGAAGCTTAAAACAAGCCGGAGAGTTAAACGTAATTGCTGTCAAAGACTATTACGATAAGTTTTTTAGACGATGCCACTCTAATGTCGAGTGGCATCAGGATAAACTCAGAAATCTGTCGCACTCGGCTGGGATATCTTAGGATCAGTATGCTAACTAATCTCACTCTTAAAATCATCCAGAGTTAACATAGCAGCTATCACATCGCTTGCTGGAGCGTAGTTTGACCAGTAATTTTCTTTCTGTACAGTCCGAGTTAGTGGCAGCGAATCAGGATCGGAGTTAAAAAGTTGCTTTTGCGAGTAGGCAACAGGAAATTAAAAACTGCAGAGCCTTTTAACTCGATTTGTTTTCCATTATTAATTGAACCTTGGCAGATTATTCTTCACTGTGCCAAGACCATAGCAGAAGTGTTCAGTAACAACCTCCGTAATGGAGAATATAAGAAACGCGAACTATAGGTATACAATCGATTTGTTAATTGCTATTCTTAAATTATGGATGACTGAGCATCAGCTCGAATGATTCCAAATCTGAATAGCAGCATTTTTAGGATCTCTAACAAGTAAAAAGTAAGGCAAAGCGTAAACTTAGAAGATTTAACTGACTGAGATAGAGCGAAAGGCATAAGATAATTATTATGCAAGGAAACATATCCTTATATATCTTTATCAGTTATAACTAACTAGTGAGATGAGAAATAAAATTTTACTCATCTTATTTAGTAGTAGTGTTAATACACAATTTTAAGGAGATTATCATGCGACGAATTTATTTTCTTGTTCCTGACATCACTGTTACCAAACGCATCGTAGACGACTTACTGGCGGCAAGAATCGAGGAAAGGCATATCCATGTGATTGCGAAACGCGGTACGCCGCTTGAAGAGTTGCCAGAGGCCAGCTTATTACAGAGAACTGACTTTATTCCGGCAGTAGAACAGGGCTTGGCGGTCGGGGGAACAACCGGTATGCTCGCCGGTTTGATTGCAATTATCCTCCCTCCCGCATCAACGGTTGTAGCTGGAGGTGTTTTGCTGGCGACCACACTTGCAGGCGCGGGTATTGGAGCATGGGCAAGCGCTCTGATAGGTGTGAGTACGGGTAGCAGACGAATTAAAGAGTTTGAGGATGCAATTGAAGCTGGTCATTTCTTAGTTCTGGTTGATGTATCAGCAGATCGAGTGCATGAAATCGAGGAGCGTATAAAACAACATTTACCTGAAGTGGAAGTTGAAAGCACAGAGCCTAGAGTGCCTGCGTTTCCCTAAAGAAAGGCTCTCCTGTTAATTTGATTAACTGTTATTTATGGAGCTTATGCTGATGCAAATATCCAGAAAATAGCATGTTCATGGCTGTGTGCCATTAGGAAGTTCAATGTATTTAGTCTTGGTCGGACCAGGTTTGGCTACTTTTATTAACCAAACCTGGGTTTTGCTGTGAATCAATATCAGTATTTGCTTGAGAAACCCTTCATTGTTCAATTGAATTGAACTGACTGTACGAGGTGATAAAGCTTTTATCGCCGTGTCGGCGCCTACATAATCGGACCAGAGATCTCAACGGTGTTTTGCTTAAGCTGTAAAAGAAATCTCTAAGATTTATCCGGTCCTGATAAACCTTGCGTGCTACGAATTTATCTGCAACATATGGATAAAAGAGTCAGAATAATTTAGCATTCATTCCCTGGAAAACTAAACATCCAATGCATGCTTTACGCTAGCACTGGCATAATTCCGAAACAATTAAATAAACGAACAACAATATATGGTTGAACATGAATGTCTTATACTCCCGATACCTTAGCTTTTCATTTTTATGATGCTATATCAGAAACTTAAACCTAACATTTGGCTATATCCAGTCTTGCTTTCCTCAGTCAAGAGAGAGTCAGGCTTATGGATCATATAAGTCTATGAAAGTTCACAGGTTCTGGTTTTAGACTGGCGACAGTTGCAAGCGGTTCAATAACTTTGGCGGATGTTGCCCATTTAACAACGGATCCCCTTATCGTCACTCAAAGATGAAATATTCAAAATGGATGTTATTTGCCATAATAGGCAGTACGCTTTTTTTTACTATTTATCCAGTCAATCTTCATGCGAATACTTTAAAAAAACTTGTTAAAGACAATCGAATAGAATTCGGTGGCTGGATTCATGGCGGTGCAACTTTTAACCCTAGTCAGACGAACGGATTCAATGGTCCGGTTGCTTTTGCTGATCAGGCTAACCGTTTTCAATTAAATCAATTTAATTTGTTTCTGCAACGTTCGGTTATATCTGAAACCAGTAAATGGGATTTAGGTGGGCGCTTCGATTTTTTGTTTGGCACAGATGCTATTTTCACTCAAGCATTTGGTGTTCCGACTTTCGATGTGAATTCCGGAGAACCATTAAAAAGAAATAACTGGGATCTTGACTTATGTTGCGCTTCCACGAAAACCTATGGTATCGCGCTTCCGCAAGCCTATCTGGAAGCACATGTGCCGATTGGTAAAAATGGACTTAATCTCAAGGCGGGACATTTTTATTCTCCGACCGGTTTTGAAACAATTCCCGCGCCAGATAATTTTTTTTACACGCGCGCTTATTCTTTTAATGCTGGTGAACCCTTTACACATACTGGTTTACAGGCAAACTATACCATTAATAATAATTGGTCGGTTCTTGGTAGCGCTGTTACCGGCAGTGCTACTGGCGGCTGGGATGGGGGATGGAATAGACAGTTGGGTAATTGGGGTGGAGTTTTCGGCATTACCTGGACCAGCGATAGCCATGCCACTTCATTGAACATTACTGGCACATATGGCGAAACTTCTGTACGAAGCAATGAGCCGTGGGGAATGTATAACATCGTGTTTCAGCAAAGAATCAATCCTAGAACCCAGTTAGTTTTACACTATGTCCATGGTTTTGCTGATAATGTTTTATTGAATAATCTAAAATACACCAATGAGGTAAAGGATGCGCAATGGATTGGTTTCGTTACGCATTTATACTACGATCTTACAGAGAATGTATCGTTAGGGGCGAGGGGAGAGTGGTTTCGTGACCGAGAAGGTTTTCGTAATCCGTCCCCTTTCCGAATTGCAGCGGCTACTAATATTGTGAATGGTATCCCGGACAGTTATGCAGGCAGTCTTAGTAGTGTCACTATTACACCGGCCGACTATTATGTAGCGACTGTCGGCATAAACTGGAAAGCAGCCAAGACACTGAAACTTAAATGGGATGCCATAAAAAAACTCAATATTCGTTCAAATATCCGTTATGACAGAGTCGATGCCTATCATGCCGCTGCCTATCGGCCATTTGCCGGCAACAAGGATCAGATTTTATTCTCGCTTGATTTTGTGCTGCCTTTTTGAAAGATGAAGTGAGCAATTGAAAAGTGGCAACCACCAATTTCAGTTTGGCGGTTGCTCAGCTCTTTTCAAAGCCCCTTGTTGCCAGAATGCTCTGGTTTTTCCATAGTGAAGTCGGAATCCAGGCTGGCTTCTGCTTGACTGAGTTGACTATTTTTTTGTTCAAGTGCCATCCTTCTATGAAGATCAGCATATTTCAGGCTCTGTCTCACAGTTTTTTCATAGGCACGGATATTCGCCGAAGTATGTGATGGCAGATCCAGGCCTTGTCTACCATAGTAATAAGGACGCGCTTCGTATGCCTCCAGTATTTTTTTGTTCGCTTGCAGTCTTATTTTTGCTTCCTTAGCTAAGTTTTCGTAGTAATTCACCAAAGCTTCGTGATCATTATCAGCAATTCCAATCGGTGCAATTACAGATGAACTCATTTGTGCGCAGGAGGTTAATACGGTGAATACAAGCAACAATAATAAAAATTTTATTGCTTTCATGATGAGTACCTCCATCATCCTAAAATAAAACGAATGGCATCATCTTAATTCGGTCAGCACAACGTGTATATTGGGAAAACCATTGTTTTTTATTAATGGAAACCATTAACCATTATGCATGTAATATTAAGATAACTCAGCTGTTTTTTAATGAACATGGTCTTGCAGAGGGTACTGATTTTGGTGAAGTAGCCAAGCAACTGAGCTATCTGAGTGATAAGTTGTGATTTAGCGGTACTGAAGATTCTTACTGTCTAGATGAAGCACGTCGATGGGAATGTTTCGTTAAAGCATTTATAATCACGAGCTTCCTCTATAAAACACTTTAGTTACACAGCATGAAGAATCAAACAAACAAGAACCAATGTTGACATAGCATCCACTTCTTTTCTTCAAAATAATCCCGAAATGCAAGGTATCGTGAAACTTACAAGGTGGCTATTATTTGCCATTACAAGCAGTGTAATAATTTTTACAATAGATTCAGACAATATTTACGCTAATAATCTTAGAAGATTATTTAGCAATAGTAGACTAGAGTTCGGTGGCTGGATTCATGGCGGTGCTACTCTTAATCCCAGTCAGTCTAATGGGTTTAATGGTCCGGTTATTTTTGCTGATCAGGCTAACCGGTTTCAATTGAACCAATTGAATTTATTTATGCGACGTCCGGTCGTTTCAGAAGGTAGGGTATGGGATTTTGGTGGGCGCTTCGATTTCATGTTTGGAACTGATGCGATATTTACACAAGCTTTTGGTGTGCCAGCCTTTGACGTGAATACGGGAGAACCGCTGAAAAGGAGTAACTGGGATCTCGATTTATGTTGTGCTTCCACAAAAACTTACGGAATTGCTCTTCCACAGGCTTATCTGGAAACGTATGTGCCAGTTGGCAATGGGCTCAACGTCAAGTTAGGCCACTTCTATACTCCAACAGGTTTTGAAACTGTTCCAGCACCTGATAATTTTTTCTACACACGCGCTTATACATTAAATGTCGGTGAACCTTTTACGCATACTGGTATGCTGGCAAACTATAAAATTAACCAGAACTGGCTAATCTTAGGAGGGCCTCTTACGGGCAGTGCCAATGGTGGCTGGGACGGAGGTTGGGATAAACAACTCGGAAACTGGAGCGGGCTGGCTGGTTTTACCTGGACAAGTGATAGTCAGGCTACCTCATTTCACTTTTCTGGCACCTATGGTGAAATTTCCACTCGAAGTAGCGAAATATGGGGATTTTATAACGCTGTGTTGCAACACAGGATTACGCCTAAAACTCTATTAGTTTTACACCATGTGTATGGGCACGCAGGTGGAGTTTTACTAAACAACCTGAAATACACGAATGTAACGAAAGATGCGGAATGGTTTAGCGCTATCGTACATTTGTACCATGATTTGACGGATAATTTATCAGCAGGTGTCCGGGGGGAGTGGTATCGTGATGAAGCAGGTTTTCGTAATCCATCCCCGTTTCGAGTAGCCGCTGCTACCAATCATGTGAACGGTACAGCCGTAAGTTATGCAGGTGATCTCAGTAGCGTCACGATTACGCCGGCAGACTATTATGCCGCAACGATAGGATTAAACTGGAAAGCGGCCAAGACACTGAAACTTAAATGGGACTTTTTAAAGAAGCTCAATATTCGCCCAAATATTCGTTATGATAGAGTCGATGCCTACCGCGCACCTGCTTACAGGCCATTTGGTGGCAATAAAGATCAGATTCTGTTTTCTCTTGATTTTATACTGCCTTTTTGATGATTCTATTCTAAAATTCAGGTAAGCAAATTTACAAGCTTTGTTTTATCCAATATAACCTAAGGTTTTGTTCCATTCTGATCCAGGTGGTACAACCATGCTAATAACTCAGCAACTGCAACATAAAGTTGTGGTGGAATACGATCATCGAGATTGATCTGCATCAGTAATGAAACTAATTCATTTGATGCATGAACATAAATTCCGGCTTCTTTTGCACGTTTAATAATTTCCTGAGCAATAAGACCACGGCCTTTTGCAACCACTTTGGGCGCTACCTGACCTTCCCGATAAGCAAGTGCAACTGCAACTGCGCTGAGGTAAGATTCATTTTCCACTATCGTGTTGAACCTCTATGGATTGAATAGTTAACCCGGCTGATTGCATATCAGTTGCGAGGGGAAGTTGATTATTCCTCAATAAACTTGCAGTTTCTAGCTGTGAGGCATCTAATTTAATATGAATACCCTGAGCATTCAAGGTAATTCTGGCTGTGATATCACCGAGTTTGGGCATGGATAGACGTATCTGTGTATGCCATTGAATGACTGAATCAGGCACATTCTCTCGGCTGCCATGGAATCGCTCATAAATATCCCATTGCATCGACTGGTTCTGCCAGACTTCTCCATGCCAGAACAGATGGCCGGTTTCTAGAATATTTAATTGCTGCAGTACCAAAGGAATATTTTGAGCATTGATCGGCATGTCAGGGCCGGGCAAAGCGGGCAAATTTGCTTTTGCAGCAGTAGAATCAACTGTTACCGACATTAATTTATTCTGAGGTTCCTGGTGCAAATTCTCAAGTGTCTTTTTTCCATTAATCCATTGGGCCTGATGCGATTCATAAAATAAACCACTTTGAACAATCGCTTTTTGCAATAAACCAGATAATTCACTGCTATTTATTAGCATTCCAGTCAGAATTGGAGAAGAGCTTGTAAGCGATTGGGTTGTGCTTGTCGATGCATGCTTTAAAGCATCCTGCAGCAAAACACCTAAAAAACGTCCGGTAGCGCTGATTGATGCATTATTTTCTTTGATTTTCTCAAATGGGGCTTCACCTAGGATAAGAAACTTTAGCTTCGGTTCGCTGGATAGAAAGACGAGCTCCAGTTTGTTGCCGGGTTGGAATTTTTCTGGAAGATGCATTTGCAAGAACTGATCTGCAACTAAAACCCTGGCGCTACCGTTAACTAATCGCGCTTCAACAGATGCTTGATATTTATTGCCTTGTTCAAATTCAACTAAAGAATTCTGCGAATCTAAAATTGCTGTTACTGGTATACCAGAATTTATTTGAGTTAGAGATGTAATTAAGTCAGTTCTGGCTATAGCTGAGATCACGACAATTCAATTATCTTTTGTTATACTTCCCAGATCAACATATCATGACTCTATGTATTGCCAATGAGTTGATATGTTTGTTGAAGATTACGTGTGCGCTCACTGGTGCTTAGCAAATCCTGTAATCGCATCATCCAGGGTTCGGTAATTGCTCTAATTTGAGCATCATCATTTAATATTTGATGAATTATTTTTACTTTCTTTTGTAATAGCTCTTTATCTAATATAGGTTCTGGATCTTCCTTTGTGAGAATTTCGGCCAGCCGCCTACATTCTTGTTCTAAAGATATCAATTCATCCCATTCATTATTCTGTGCAGCTATTAACATCTTACCGGTAGTTGTTAGAATAGCTTTATAAGTCATAATCGTTTGTATATCATCCATTCTTATACATGCTCTTGTTAATATTAATTTGGATTGCGGTTACAGTTTGAGTTTATTATCTTTCCCAATACTCTTCCAGGCATCATATAATTCGGATAAAATTTTATTAACTTCATTAACTATCTCAAGGTTATTTTGGATATTGGCTATCAATAATCGATGTGTCATATAATCGTAGAGTGCTTGGAGTTTTACTGCTAAATCACCGCCTGCATTCATATCCAAACTTGCTTTTAAGCCGTGATCAATGATCATGATCGCTTTTGAAATCATCTGTCCTTTTTCAGCAATTTCATGATGTTGCATATGCATTTTGGCTTTTGCTAAAGCTTCTTGTGCACCTTCGAACAGCATCAGAATAAGCTGATGTGGGTCAGCTGTTTCAACACCTGTTTCAACACCTATTTTCTGATAAGCAGAAATCGCGTTATTCATGGCAGCATACATTTTATATTCCTATTTTATCTATTGAAGAGCTTGGTTCATAGGCTAGTTATTTGTACCAGGAAGTCTGGATAATTGTTGTTGCAAGAAGTTGCTGGTTTGAGTCATGCCGGCAATCATTGAATCAAGCGCGGTAAATTGCGCACGAATACGTCTTTCTACATCTACAAGGCGACGGTTCAGAGTTTCACGTTGAGCATCAATATCTTTAATTGAAGAATTAATGCCGTCAATACGACTATCAATTAAACGATCATCCAGTATCTCTTCCAATAACTGATCTAATTTTGCTGCAAAGCCATGTGCAAAATCGATATCTCCCCTAGCACCTGTGCTACCGCCAGTGATCTTCAGGACTAATCCGCTACTATCGGCAGCGCCAGTTAAAGTTTGACCAGAGCCAGTAGCAGTTACGCCATTCATCGAACCTGCTACATCCACACCGCTCGTTTCAACCGGTGTGCCAAATAAATCCAACTTACCATTTCCTCCCGTAATCGATACAGTGGATGCAGAACCGTATTGATTGGAAGTAATGGTTAACTTACCAGCAGCTTCACTCACGGTAACCTTGATACCAGCTGAGGAGATTGTTGGCTCACCATTAATCTTTGACTGAATTTCAGCTGCTAATGAGGTCGCCGTATAAGTTCCTGCTGTAAGTGTTATGCTGGCACTTACACCGTCGATAGTAAGATCTAGGGTATCATTGATGCCGGAATTGATGGTAAGTGCAGCCGAAGTGTTACCAACTGCAGTACCTTGTGTCGCAATTTGGCTGATATTCAGTGAATATTTGCCATCAACCGTTTCGGGACTTGCACTGACAAAAGAGACTTGGTTGTCAGTGGTTTTTCCAATGGAAGCAAATAGTGCTGAAATATCCTTTGCTGGGTCATTCAGTACGCTGGCAAGTTTGGTTGAGTCAAATTTAAGTGTTCCATCTGTTTGGAAAGAGACACCTATTTCCGATAAAGTACTTGGGTCACCGCTTGCGGTAGCCAACGGATCAGAGATTGCACTGCGTATTTTTGTTTGAATGGATCGAACTGTTGAATCACCTGTTAAAATAGATGCTTGTCTTGTGGTTGCGTCGTATTTTGAAAGATCGATGATAGTTTTGTTCAGATCATTGAAAGCTTTCACAAACGATGAAACTGCACCTTGAATACTTGCTGTGTCTCGAGACAAATTTAAAGTTGTGGTACTGCCCGAATTTGTTTTTAGCAAATCTAACGTGACGCCCTCAAGGGCATCTGTGATTTTATTGGACGCTTTGCTGATTGGAATGCCATCGATGACTAAGGTGGCATTGCTGGCAGCTACAGTCTCAGTAAGGTTAGTTGTGCCACCTGTCGATGCATCATAAGCAAGCTGAGATAATCCTGAGTTATCAATATGATTGGAATCAGCGTCGGTTATAGTTATTTTTAAAGCGTTACTTAAACCGGTATCGCTTGAAGTAATCACTAAACGATTGCCCGTACCATCGTTCACAATACTGGCAGTGACTCCAGCATTGGCCAGATTGATTGCATCGCGGATGCCGGCCAGTGATGAATTATTAGAAGAAATGGTGATTGATTGAGCAGCTTTATCTGGATTAAGGGTAAATGTACCACCACTGTAAGTACCAAATTGTATGGTTATGGTGCCACTACCAATGGTAGTACTGGTAGTGGTAAAGTTAGCAGATTTTAATTTCTGAGATTGTGCGAGGGTCTGAATCTCCACCGAATGACTTCCTGTGACCGCAGCTGATGTTGCATTCACATTCGCCAGGGTGGTATCTCCCAGACTGGCTGTTATAGCGGTATATTTTGCCGGACTGGTTAGTGCAGCAAGACTATTTTGAAATGAAGATAGTGCTCCTTTCAGGCTACCAAAAGCAGTTAATTGAGCTTGCTGTTTAGCCTCTTTACTATCGAGAGATGTTAGAGGGCGACGTTCTAAGGTCATTAATTGACTAACAATACCATTAACATCTAAACCTGATCCAATTCCTGGTGATGAAAGCATTTCTAAGTCCTGCCTTTGTTAGATTAGCATTTGATTATGCTTTATCGCTGAATAGCAGCCCTTGAACTTTATCTAAAGTGCGAGCTATTTCAATCGCTTCTTCTGTCGGAATCTGTCGGATGACTTCTTCAGTGTGAGCATCCATTACTTTAATGACCGTTCTGCCGGTATCTTCATCAATTGAGAAATGCAGATTATGTGCCAAATTGTTCACCGCTTCTTGAATTCTCTGAACAGCCTGTTTGATTTGTTCTTCTGATTCTGGTTTATTGCCAATCTTGGGTCGTATAGTTGAAGCAGGTGTTGAGATGACATCTGTATCAGGCATAGATGTTTTTTGAGTTCCTGATACTGTTGCTGAAGGCATTAAAAATGCGTCAGTTCCATTTAACTGATTGATACTCATTAAGACTCCTTAGTTGAGGAATGCGGAAAAATTTTTATGATCCCGCATTCATCAGCTTTATTTAATGCTTGATTATTTGATACGAATTGCCTAACGCAACAGTGAGAGAACATTATTGGGTAATGAGTTTGCTTGTGCAAGAATCGCTACACCTGCTTGCTGTAGAATTTGCCCGCGTGTCATGTTGGCTGTTTCAGCCGCAAAGTCTGCGTCCTGAATGCGACTGCGCGAAGCTGAAAGATTTTCAGCGGAACTTTGCAGATTTGCAATGGTTGAGCTGAAACGATTTTGAATTGCACCCAGATCACCACGTGCACTGTTGATTTGACTCAAGGCAGCATCCAACACTTCAATAGCATTTTGTGCCCCGGCTGCAGTAGAAACATCTTGCAGGGCAACCGACTGGAAAGAGCTTATATTAGTCCCTGCAACAGCAAAAACATCAGCATTTGCGGTGGTTGTGATAATTTGCCCTTGAGAACTCGTGAGGTTTACCGAGCCCGTTACTGTAGCAGAATCAGTACCGCCTTCTGTTACTGTTGAACCACCGATTGATACAGTTGCGCCGGCAGCACCGGTATTAGCATAAGTATCCAGGACAATATCCCGGCCATCAGTAGTACTCAGAGTAAGTGATGACTTATCACCTACGGTCGTAAACGACGCAGTAACTCCTGTACTGGATTGCGATCCATTGATAGCTGCTGCTAAGGCGCTCAAATCATTAGTGGCTGTAATAGTGGCAGAAATCGCTGTACCGTTTAAGTTAAATGTAATGTCTCCTGCTGCGCTGACTGTATCCAATGTGGTACTGTTGGATGCAGTGGCGGTAATGCCGATACCAGAAGCTGCTGTATTGATGGCGCTAGCGATATCAGCCGCATCTGAGTCTGCAGCATATGAGATATTGCTTACCGTGCCCTTATCGGTAGTTAATGCAAGATCAGCTTCAACAGTAACACCATTACCATTTGCAGTAGTATTGGCTGCTGTATCGACAACGACGGTATTCATGGCTGTACCGGCAGTTGCTAAGGTATGACTACCTAAGGCGCTCGCACGTGCATCTCTAATGGATGTAATATCGATGGTCTGATTGGCATTGGCACCAACCTGAAAACTCTGATTTTGAAAAGAACCATCTAGTAGATTTAAGCCGTTGAATTGGGTTTGACTGGCAACTCGAGTGATTTCGGAAGACAATTGTGCAACTTCCGCTTGTAGTGAAGCACGATCACTGGTGCTGTTAGATGCATTGGCGGATTGTACAGCCAATTCACGGATGCGCTGCAAGTTATTACCGATTTCGCCTAGCGCACCCTCAGCGGTTTGCGCTAGTGAGATACCGTCATTAGCGTTGCGGGCAGCTTGATTTAAACCGCGAATTTGCGCAGTCATTCTTTCTGAAATCGCCAGACCAGCAGCGTCATCTTTGGCACTGTTAATACGCAAACCAGATGACAAGCGAGTCAGAGATGTATTTAATGATGATTGAGAGGTATTTAAATTACGTTGTGCATTTAATGAAGCTACATTAGAGTTAATAATTTGTGGCATTTGGGTTCTCCTTTAATAACAATGTGCTTGGCCTGATTGCCGATTCCGTTGGTTTTCCCTGCAATCCAAGAAGGTTTATAACCGCCGTTGCTTGCAGTTATCGGACATCGATTTGGAAAGTTTAGGATTTTTATGTTTCATGATTTTTGTCAAATTTATGAGCTTGTGTCATCTGTAGGTGCTGGAAATTCTTTCTTTCTCATAGAATTATCTTGTAAAATGAGATAAAAATTCAGTCAGTTAGTGGGAATAATTCTAGAGGTTTATTGGCTTCGCGCAGGGTGCTGAGATGGTCAATGAAGAGAAATTGAAAGTATTGATGGTTGAATGTTCTGAAGAAGATGGTGATCGGATATTGCAGATACTGACTCGAGGCGGATTCCAGCCCGATTGCTTGTGTGTTTCAACGATTAGTGCCCTGCGTGATGCACTCTTAACTCGAGATTGGGATGTAGTCTTGTCGGACGATTTACCACAACTCACTGCGCAGGATGTTTTGAATGCCCTAAAAGACCAGGAACTGGATATCCCTCTGATAATCGTATCCAGTCAGATAGGCGAAGAAGCGGCGGGGCATATCATGGCCTCAGGTGCCTATGATTTTATGATGAAAAAAAATCTCGCCAGATTGGTGCCAGCCATACGACGTAGCCAGCATGAAGCAGGAAATTATCAGCAATTTAGGATTACGCAAAGCGCGCTACAAAAAAGCGAAACACTTTTTCAGGCAATAACGTCTAACCTTCCCGGTGTTGTTTTTCAATTTGTGTTAACAACTGCTGATAATCAGACGAGTTTCCCTTATGTGAGTGATGCCAGTGAAACACTGTTGGGGTTGATTCCCCGTAGACTTATGGATAATCCAAGCTTATTCCCCGAATTGATTCTGGCAGATGACAGGGAGTCTTATTATCAATTAATGATGATATCCGCTGAACAGCTTTCAACCTGGAACTGGGAAGGTTGCATTCAAGTAAAAGGTGATAGTGATATCAAATGGATTAGCTTACGTGCAACTCCCAGGAGGGTATCGAATAGTGTGACAATATGGGATGGTATCATGATTAATATTACGCGAAATAAGTTAGCCGAGCGTGAGATTGCGCGTTCACGTGAGCAATTAGCCGAGTTATCTTCTTATTTGCAAAAAATTAAGGAGCAAGAGCGCGCTCGAATTGCACGAGAGATTCATGATGATATTGGAGGAACATTAACTGCGATTAAATACGAGTTATTTCCTTGTATGGATACAATGCCAAGAAAACCTGAATTTTATCAACAAAAAATGAAATCTATAGAATCTCTGGTGGATCGAGTAATTGATAGCACGCGACGAATTTCACTCGATTTACGACCGGGTATTCTGGATTGCGGTATCGTTGCGGCTGTGCAATGGCAGGCGAAAGAGTTTAGTGATCGCACAGGTATTACGTGCAAAGTATCATGTGAAAATGATGAAATATCTTTAGATTCGGATTTAGCTATAGCAATTTTTCGCATTTTCCAGGAAACACTGACGAATATTTCTAAACATGCTCATGCCTCTCGAGTTCAAGTAAAACTTTTGGAATTGGATAAGCTAATTCTTCTCGAAGTAATCGATAATGGATGTGGAATTACCCATACCGATATGGAGAAGCGAGATTCTTTTGGAATTCGGGGTATGCGCGAACGTTGCCAACAATTGAGAGGAAATTTTTATATTTCTGGAGATCCAGAAAAGGGCACTAAAGTAACTATTCTTATTCCTACTGGAGATCTGGAGCAACAGACTGGGCAGGTGGTCAGTTTAAAAAATAAATTTAAAACTCCATCCTATGATAAAAAGAGTGTTTCGCGTTCTGAATAGCTGGAGAGATGTACATGATAAATGTAATGATTGCTGATGATCATGCAATTGTTCGTCAAGGTTTGAAACAGATACTCAGCGAAACAGATGATATTCAGGTAACAGGCGAAGCAGAGACGGGATTTCAAGCTATCAAAGTTGCACGGCAGCACCACTTCAATGTGATGTTATTAGATATTTCTTTACCGGATAGGAATGGTATCGAGATACTGAAGCAGATAAAGAAGGACAAGCCAAATCTCGCAGTTTTAATGCTCAGTATGCACGATGAGCACGAATTTGCAATTCGTGCGTTAAAGGCAGGGGCAGCTGGTTATTTAAATAAGCAAAGCGCGCCATCACAGCTTGTTGTGGCTATTCGCCAAGTTGCAGGGGGTGATAAGTATGTTAGCTCAGCTGTTGCTCAGGAACTTGCTAACACTCTTAGCATTGATGCCGATAAACCACTTTATACCACACTATCTGATCGGGAATATCAAACGTTATGTTTTATTGCCGCAGGTAGAACCTTGTCCGAAATATCAGCCGAGATGTTTCTAAGCCCGAAGACTGTCAGTGTTTATCGTGCACGTTTGTTAGAAAAGCTGAAGCTAACAAATAATTCAGAATTAATCCGTTACGCTATAAAAAATAAATTAGTTGATTAAGTTTGGTGCTGAATTTGTTCCAATTGACAAGATTTTTTATTTTTTATAGGAGATGATCTATTTCAATTACGTCCATGAGTCAAGATAGGAACCTTACTCCTTTAATGCTTGCTCGCGAAACATTGCAGCAGCTTTCGTTACTTAAGATTCCTCCCACACCTGAAAACTATCACAGAGTCTACAATCAAATTGCGGGTAAATCAGAAAATACCATTTCTGAAAGCACTGCAAAAGTTTTGGAGGAATTAATATCCGTATTTCCACGACATACACCCAATTTATCCAAATATGCTAGCGCCTTAGAGCAAGCGTTAGAGGCTAAGAATTGGTATAACTATAAAGCTGTGTTCATTAATTTTATAGAAACTGAATTTACTCCAGAAAATAAGCTTATAGCGCCTGGCAATATAGTTCCTGAAGCTATCGCTCCGTGGGGAAGCTTGATAGAAGCCTTATTAAAACAATTGGAGAACAACCACGGTACTTTAACGATTGCAAAAAAGCGAGTAGCTCTTAATCACGTCCTTAAAAAATTTTCTCAAGATCCAAAGCAGTTATATATCAAGTTAGAAACTTTAATTGACTCATGGAGAAAGTCATCAGAATCTTCTCGAATACAGATTGATCATTTAGAAGAAATCTCATCATTCACTGATCAGAATAATCAATCAGTTCAGAATTGGTATGTAGATAAAGCTGAATCGGGGAAATATCATGCGACCATTCGTTTTATTAATCAATTACTGGAGCTGCAGGTGTACGTGCTAGAAAAATTTGCTGATTCTCAAATGGATAATATTGTTTTGGCCGAAGAAGCCAAAGCACTGACACAGCAATTAAAAAAAATTCAAGATGAACAAGGAATTAAGCAATGGATTTCTAATTTTAAAGAGTTTTGCCTTAAATTTGATTTACTGGGTGAGAATGATGTCAAGTTGCAACAAGGTTTGTTGAGGTTGCTGAATTTGCTGATAAATAATGCTAATTATTTACTCTCAGAAGATCAGTGGCTTAAAAGTAAGATCCTTATGCTAAAGGAAGAAATAGCTCAACCATTGAGTCTGCGAAACATAGCGCAAGCTGAGCATTATCTCGAAGAAATCATCCAACGGCAGAAGATCATAAAACGGCGCTTGGATGAAGCTAAGTTGATGACGAAACAAATGGTAGCTTCCCTAATTAGTAATATTGAAGAACTGTATAATTCAACAGGAAAGTATCATGCCAGACTTGGGTATTACTCCGAAAAGATTAATCAAATTGATGATATAGAGGTACTCAACCAATTTCTCGTAGAAATTATGGAAGAAACCAAGCAGATGCAGAAAAGCGCATTAAATTATCGTAATGACTTTCTGACAGCTCGCGCAGAAGTTTACATGGCACAGAATAAAATAAGTCAGCTTGAAACCGAGTTGTTGGAAATGGGTGAGAAAGTGCACGAAGATCACCTGACTGGGATTCTGAATCGACGTGGTTTTGATAATGCTTTTGAACGCGAAAGTTCCCATGCGGCTCGCCATCAGACTCCTTTATCTTTTGCATTATTAGATATTGATAATTTTAAACAGCTGAATGACACCCATGGCCATAAAGTTGGTGATGATGCACTGGTGTACTTAGTTAAATCAGTAAAAGAGACGACTCGACCTGAAGATATTATGTCGCGTTATGGTGGTGAGGAATTTATCATTTTACTGCCAAATACAAAACTTGAAGAGGCTGTGCATATTTTATCCAGAATACGGCGTAATTTGACCAGGAAGTTCTTTATGCATGAGAATAAGCGCTTGTTAATCACTTTTAGCGCTGGAGTGGCTCAACTTCGACCAGGAGAAGCACAAGTAAGTATTTTTAAGCGCGCTGATAATGCTTTGTATCGCGCCAAGAAGGGCGGTAAAAATCAAATACTCACAGCTGAGTAGTTTTATAACTGATTGTTAATTATAAATAATATCATATTCTTCAGTAAATAGTACCAATTCCCCTTTTTATTCATTCAATCTGTTCCTGATTTGCTTTGCTAACTTTGCTACGTGGCAGCCTGCACCGGAATGGGTTCTCCTTCGCAATCCAACGATCATACCACCTGGCATGGCTGGCACTTTGATGTAAAGCTGGGGGCAAAGCTATTAAGCAAAAACAAACAAGAATGCTAAGACTGGTTAAATCATCACCAGATGTCATTAAAATTGAGCAGGAACCCATGATTGATTCTGGAAACTATTATAAGCAGGTAGAGCGTTATGCTGAACAGATTCGCAAAACAAGTAGTGCGGATGAGATTATTAGAATTCTTGACATTGTGTTATCCATGACTAAAGGGTTGAAACTTAGTGATGAGATATTCACTGCACAGGAACAGGTAAAATGTGCCGAGCAGAAAATTAAGTCATTGAAAAATGAATTGGAGCAGTTAAGAGAGCTTGTACAAATTGACCAGATGACCGGTGCGTTCAATCGTCGTGGATTAGATGACATTTTTAAACGAGAAGCAGCTCGTGCTGACCGAAATGCGCAGTCATTGGGAGTCGTTTTGATTGATCTAGATAACTTTAAACAGATCAATGATACATTGGGTCATTCCTATGGAGATAATATATTAATTAATTTAGTAACTATTGCTAAGAAAACATTACGTCCTTCTGATACTGTGGCGCGCTTTGGTGGGGAAGAGTTTGTGATTTTATTGCCTGATGTTGAGTTAGAAGATGCATTAACGATTGTTCATCGATTACAGAATAACCTAATAAAAAATAGTTTACTTCAAATAGATGAACGATCAATATCGATAACATTTAGTGCAGGAGTTGCGCTGCGTTCATTTGGCGAGCATCAACATTCAGTGATAAACCGCGCTGATCGGGCGCTCTATCAAGCAAAACGTACAGGGAAGAATCGCATAATTCCCGCATTAATATAAGCAGGGGGATGCGCTAATCATTCCATATTTCTCAGATAAATTTATTATGGGCTATTGCTGATTGGTTGCCCTATCTGATCTAAGTTCTTCCACCAAGTTGGGATCAAATTCAGGAGGTTTATCGAGGGGTGGAATTACTCCAGGGCATTTTTTGGCGGCCGCCCATTGCTGGATCGCATCATATTCATTTTTCAATTGAGCATATTCGGCTTCTTGTTCTTTAGTTCCGCCCAAAGCAGACAATGCAGCCCAGGAAAGTGATAGATCTGAGCCGAGAATCCATTTATCATTAGTTGGGGTTTTGGTGTTTGATTTACTTGTCAATTGACTAACTCTGGTCTGAATTCGCTCGATTTCTGCCAATAATTCATTACAATTATAAGCTTGAAATTGTATAGGGGAAATATAAGGCGCTTGATGATTTCCTGAAGATGCTGCACAACCCAGTAGCATGGC
Source organism: Nitrosomonas sp. Nm166 (assembly GCF_900112825.1). Taxonomy (GTDB): domain Bacteria; phylum Pseudomonadota; class Gammaproteobacteria; order Burkholderiales; family Nitrosomonadaceae; genus Nitrosomonas. The sequence continues at coordinate 76,353 of NZ_FONE01000002.1, forward strand.
AACAATAATCAGCAATATAATCTTAATTAATATTTTCATGACATGCTTTCCCTTTCGAATTTCTTCGGTTGCGATATTACTTGCAAGCAATTTTCCTGATTCCAATTTAAATTGTATCGTTATTTGAGCTTTTCAGCTTTATTTGTTGGAACAATCGATATCATGATCAAGGAAGCATTGGGATATTGATGGATGATCAAAATCATTAGACAATAAATTAAATTCCGAACAAATCATGTGAAATAGAAGGAAGAGCACAATTGTATTTAATGGGCTGATTATGAAAGAAATTTAATAAGATAAAATCGCCTGCTTTATTAAAACACAGGTTGAGTTTTAACTATGGAAGTTGCACGTAGTTTCTATAATCGTTGAAGTATAGGGGGTATAATCATTCATTCTTCTGCGAGGGAATTTCGCATTTTCTAAGTACCTGGTGCGTATATTAAAAAGCAATAAATAAAAACCACAGAGTGATTTTTACTCTGTGGCTCATAGTAGAGGTCAAGTTAAGCTATCTTGCGGCGGCGTATCGAAAAGCCTACTAAGCCTAAGCCAGCCAGCAACATGGCATATGTTTCAGGTTCTGGCACAGGTAAAGCTTGCAGTGCAACTGAATATTGTCCGATATGAGCAGAACTTCCTAAGTTACCGCTGATATCGAGATGGTATTGACCTGCAGCTAGATCACCAATAAGATTGGTTGCATTATTACCTGAAAGGGTTGCAAACAAAGTACTTCCACTGGGGTGCGTGTCATCCCATACTTCAACGGTTAGTCCTGTAATTTCAGCAACGTTGATACCTCCAATATTCAGTGAATAGGTATTAGCAGAGCCGGAGGTTGTTGATAGTGTTGGAATGGTAAAATTTGCAAATTCTTCGAAGAATGAAGTTGGGCTACCAGTCACAGTTGCAGCAAGCACAGAGGGTGATGCGCCTATTACACCCATTAGATAGGGATTTGCTACTGATCCATCGCCGGGTACATTAGCGATACCTGCATGAGCAACACCGCTTGCCATCAGAACAGCAGCAGCTACTAATTTTAGTTTAAAACTGTTTTTCATTTTAAAATCTCCAAAGTGAGTTTACAAAACCTAGATTAATCACAAACACGTGCATGAATAGCGCGCTCAAATTAAGCGGTAGCCAGTGATTATTAGCCACATACGTATTTTAGGTTGTTCTATTTCGGGAGCCATAGGAAACTCTTCCTGTTTTATTGGGACATAACTACACCCTTGGGTAGTACATTTGTATTACTCTAGAGCCTGTTAAATATAAAAATAAAAATCACTAGTCATTTTACTCTGTGGCTCATGGTAAAGGTCAAGGTCAAGTAGGATAGTGAATGATTATTAATTAGCTACATGCTATTTAGGTTTGTTCTATTTCTGGGCTATAGGAGGAAGCTCTTCCTTTTTTATGGATACATGAGTGTGTGTCTAACAGACATATCTGTATCAGATATTAATGTATAGGTAACCAGTCGAATTTCGTTTTAGTCATCGGCATGATAACCTTGCTTTGCGATTTTAAGTTATTGTGTACACATTCACTTCAATTCTTAAAACTCTTAAATACAAGCAAATGAATAAATTAAAAGAATGCAGCGTTGAATTCTCGAGAGAAAACGATGTGCAAACTGAGCCTCTCGAAATCGTTAAAGTGAATAACTGTAGTATTACCCTACTGGGAACTGCTCACGTTTCAAAAGCCAGTGCGGATAAGGTCCAAGAGTTGATTACTACAGGAAGATATGATGCTGTCGCTGTAGAATTATGTCCGAGCCGTCATAGAGCGATCGTTAATCCTGATGCGATGGCCAAAATGGATTTGTTCCAGGTGATCAAGAACGGCCAAGCCAGTATGGTGGCCGCTAGTCTTGCGTTAGGCGCTTTCCAGCAACGCATGGCGGAGCAGTCTGGTATTGAACCAGGTGCCGAAATGCGGACTGCAATCAAAGAAGCCCAGGCAGCCAAATTACCTGTTTTGTTGATTGATCGCGAGATTGGTATAACTCTGAAACGAATTTATCATAATGTATCCTGGTGGAAGCGTTTTATTTTATTTGCCGGCTTGATCGAAAGCGTAATCAGTAAAGAAAAAATCAGCCCGGATGAGATTGAGAAATTAAAAGAAGGCGATGTGCTGGAAAGTTCTTTTTCACAATTTGCTGAGGATGAGAAAGACTTATTCCGGCCGCTCATCAGCGAGCGTGATGAATATATGTCAGCCCGTATCATTAAAGAATGCAAAGAAAATAATTATCAGCATATGCTGGCTGTGATTGGTGCCGGGCACTTGAATGGTATAGCGCAACAACTAAGAACACAAAGTATTGCTAACCCGGAAGATAAAATTGCACAATTGGATACTATCCCAGCACCCTCCAGATGGCTCAAGTTTATCCCGTGGATGATTGTTATTTTCATTTTGGGAGGTTTCGCTATCGGCTTTATGCGCAGCTCTGAAATAGGTATCAGTATGGTGATGGATTGGATACTCATCACGGGCGGACTTTCTGCGGCGGGAACAGCGATTGCTTTTGCTCATCCGCTCTCAATTCTGAGTGCTTTTCTGGCGGCTCCCATCACTACATTACATCCGGCAATTGGTGCTGGTATGGTTGTTGCTGCAGTTGAGGCTTATGTACGTAAACCCAGGGTCAGTGACTTTAATCAACTCAGAACGGACACAACTAGCCTGAAGGGTTGGTGGAATAATCAAGTGACGCGAATTCTGCTGATTTTTATACTCTCTACATTGGGTGCCGCTCTCGGCACTTATGTAGCCGGATTCAGGATATTTGAACAACTGAGCAGCAGTTAACGAATATGTTCGGCTTCTTTGAGCGTTTGATAGATCCTTATCCACCGGAACATCCCGTCGAGCCGCCGAAAGGACTGTATCGGTTTTGCCGCCACTATATCCGTGGAATTGAGTTTTATCTGGTTTTATTGGCATTATTGACCACCTGTCTGGCCATCAGTGAAGCCATGTTATATGGTGTGCTTGGTCAAGTTGTTGATTGGTTGGCGGAAAAAGAGACGGAGCATTTTCTGGAAGATGAATGGCCAACTTTATTGGCCATGTCTGTGTTTATTCTGATACTGATCCCGGTTTTGGTGCTGCTACACTCAGCAGTCATTCATCAGACACTCATGGGTAATTTCCCGATGCGTGTTCGTTGGTTATCACATCGCTACTTGCTCAACCAAAGTTACACTTTTTTTCAGCATGAATTCAGTGGTCGTATTGCCACTAAAGTAATGCAGACCGCAATCTCGGTGCGAGAAACGGTAATGAAGTTACTGGATGTTATACTTTTTGTAACCGTTTATCTCACTACTACTTTAATACTAGTCATTAATGCAGATCCACGCTTGTGTCTGCCATTACTGGTTTGGCTATTTTTGTACATTGGCATTCTGTCTCATTTTGTTCCGCAATTAAAACGCATTTCCACCTTGCAGGCCGATGCCCGCTCTTTGATGACTGGACGTATCGTCGATAGCTACACCAATATCCTTACACTTAAGCTCTTTTCCAAGAGTCAGCGGGAATCTGCCTATGCCAAGGCGGGTATGGAAGAATTTATGTCCACAGTACACCCACAAATGCGCTTGTCGACTTTGCTCAATTTTTGTGTGTGGATTATCAATATGCTACTGGTATTTGTGACGGGAGCACTAGGAATTCATTTATGGTTGCACGGTGCCATCGGTCCTGGAGCCATTGCGATCGTTATGAGCTTGGCCATCCGGCTAACCGGTATGTCGCACTGGGTCATGTGGGAAGTCAATGCCCTGTTTGAAAATATCGGTACGGTACAGGATGGTATCAATACCTTATCCAAACCGCAGCTTGTTACTGACGCGCCAAACGCAACAGAGCTGCAGATTTGTCGGGGTGGTGAAATTCATTTCAATCATGTTTATTTTTCCTATCACCCAGATCAGCAGAAATCATCGTGTATTTTTGACGATCTCAATTTGCTTATTGCACCGGGTGAGAAAGTTGGAATTGTCGGCCGTTCGGGCGCAGGCAAATCGACATTCGTGAACTTATTATTGCGTTTTTACGATGTTCAACAAGGAAGTATCGCCATTGACGGGCAGGATATTCGCGAAATAACTCAGGATAGCTTGCGAGCCAGTATTGCCATGGTGACACAAGACACTTCGCTATTACATCGCTCAGTCCGTGACAACATTCTGTTTGGCAAACCAGATGCCACCCATGAGCAAATGATTGCCGTTGCCAAACAAGCGCAAGCGCATGAGTTTATTCAGAAACTCAGAGATATCAAGGGTCGAACAGGCTATGATGCCCATGTAGGCGAGCGGGGTGTCACGCTCTCTGGCGGACAACGGCAGCGCATTGCCATTGCCCGTGTGCTATTAAAAAATGCGCCTATTCTGGTACTGGATGAAGCAACATCGGCACTGGATTCAGAAGTAGAAGCCAGTATCCAGCAAAGTTTGTATCAGCTGATGGAGGGTAAAACAGTAATAGCCATCGCGCATCGCCTATCGACGATTGCAGCAATGGACCGACTCATCGTATTTGATAAGGGCCAAATTGTTGAACAAGGCAGCCATGCCAAACTCATTGCCAATAATCAACTTTATGCGCAATTGTGGAGTCATCAATCAGGGGGATTTCTGGGATTGTAGAAAACAAGCCGGTATCATGTCCACCACTCGGTGTGCGGTTAGGTACAGGTTCTGAAAACTATTTTTCGTTTTCTCAGACTATCCAATATCTCCATACCGCCTTGGATAACGATATTGGCTTCAGGATGGTTAAGTTCTTCAGCAATTTGTATTAGCAAGGCTCGTCCGGTTTGACTGGTATTGCTTGAGATCAGTTGTATCAGTCGGGCTGTTACCGGATTGATTTCCATAAAATGCACATCAAAATTGTTATCACGATAAACCATCAGGTGAGTCTGAGTTTTGCTGGCTTCCTTGGGTTGAAAGGCCGGGCTTATTTTGTGAACCGGGAAGTGATAACTGAGTGGCCAGGCCAAGGGAGAAATCGCAGGGATTCCATCCCACAAATCGCCTTCTGAATTTATTTTTGTTTCATCCACCTTCTCATCCAGTAATGAAAGTGCTAATTCAACCCATTCGTAATGAGCGAGTTCCAGCATGAAAGGCGGATCATCCGGGTGCGGTTTACGTTCATGTTCCAGGTATTTCAGGAATTCGCGCGGCATTTCTGGAAACAGCGGGGTATGCGATCGATGGTTAGCGAAATAATCACGGATCATCGAATGCCAGCGTTCATCCGGTGTAATCTGGCGTAACACTGGATAAGTGTCAGCGATAAATTCTTCCACATTGTTATAAAACAGTTCGCGGTAGATTTTCATGCGCCGCTCTTCTATAGCTTCTGGAAGCGGGTTTTTATCCGGATTACGGATATGGGCTGTAAAAGCGTACTGGTGCCGCACAAAATCAGGACGATCGGCCGTATTGTAGGTGATCACTGTTTTGGCTCTGCCACTTGGATTGTAATGAATGGATGATATTGACCTCTTCCAACAGTTCTGAAAGTGGTGGAAAGTTAGAATCACGCTCCAGTAGCGTAGGTATAACACCAAATTGTTGATAAGTCTGATCTAACAGTTGCCAGACGGGATCGATGACATTTGCACCATGAGTATCCACAATCAAATCATCTGCTTCCTGGTAATGTCCAGCGATATGAATATAGCGGATACGTTCTGCTGGAAGCTGCTTGAGAAAAGCTTCAGCATCATAGTGATGATTGATGCTGTTGACGTAAATATTGTTGACGTCCAGTAATAAATCGCAGTCCGATTCCTGCAATACTGCGTTGAGAAAATCGATTTCTTCCATTTTCTTGCCAAGTGCCGCATAGTAGGAGATATTTTCCATCGCAATGCGTTGTTCCAGCATATCTTGTACTCGCTTAATACGCTGAGCAATGTAATGAACTGCTTCTTCAGTAAAAGGGATGGGCATCAGATCATACAGGTGACCATCATCACTACAGTAACTCAAATGTTCACTGTAACAGCGAATATGATGTTCGTTCAGGAAACGCTTCAGTCGCTGCAGAAAAGCCTCATCTAATGGTGCTGGTCCACCGATAGAAAGGGATAAGCCGTGACAAAGAAAGGGAAATTTCTCAGCGAGTTCACGAAATTTTTTGCCATAATAGCCACCCACTCCAAGCCAGTTTTCTGGCGCTATTTCCCAGAAATTTACCGTATTAGCGGGTTGATCCGGGAGTGAACGCATGAGCGTTCTCCGCAGACCAAGACCTGCACCATGAACAGGATAATGCTGACTGTGCATGGCTAAATGCTGTGTGAATTACTGTTTAGGGTCGCCACTGCCTTCTTTTTCGGATTTTTTCTCACCGCTTTTATCTTCCATACTCTTTTTCATAGCACCACCGCACTTGCCTTCCCCGCACTTGCCTTCTTTTTCAGATTTTTTGTCGCCATATTTATTATCTTGCTCTGACTTGGTGGTGCTACCTGCATCAGCAAGCTGCATGTAACCACCTGCTAATTCATTCATGGCAAAAGGATTGGTATGGGTATCTGCCGATACATTACTGGCAGCGATACCGGTAACAAAAGCAGTACCTAGGGCAAGTGAAACAGGTTTGATTGATTTTTTCGACATACAGTTTCTCCCATAAAAGATTGATAAATTAGTAACAGGGAATAATAACTCCAAATTAAAATGAAGTCTTTATTTCTGTTACATCTTATAATTTTTTCGACATGAATGATTAAGTAAAAGATGTATTAATGATTTCTAAAAGTAATTGTAAAGACAGGTATATTTATTTCTTGCTATTAATAACTTGCCATCGAGTAGACATTCCCGCAGTCATGTGGTCATCGACATGACAATGAAATAACCAATCTCCTACTGAGCGGGGAATCATATCAACCGATGTCATGCTGGCAGGCAATACTTCAACGACATCAGTGCGGCGGCCATGGTCGAGCACGGTTTGCCCATGCCAATGGATAGTATGATTATCCGTTTCATTACCCAATGCAACGAGATGCCAGCGGACACGTTCTCCAATACGGGTTTCATAACCAGAGAGATTGCCAAAGATTCGACCATTGATCGTGTGCTTCATTCCGCTTTCCTCACCGTTTTCTTCGTTAAAGATCATGTATAAAGCGGTAAATTCCTGGTCAATATCCTGCGGCATGGGGTTAGAGGGGGAACGTGCCTTACCCTCACGAGTAACCACAATCGTACCGATCAAACCGAGATTCGTTTCATCTTCTGACATGACATGAGAATGATAAAGCCAGACGATGGATGATGGGTCAGTTGGTCCAGGCCCGGCGTCTTCGTCCACTATCCAGGTATAGGTGTAGCTTTTTCCAGGCAGAATGCTGGCACCTTTACCTCCATCCGCGCCTTCGCTATCTTTATCGTACATTACACCATGCGGATGAATGGAAAGCGGCCGGTCTGTCCTATTTAAGAAATGAATTTTTAATGTATCTCCCACCGCGGCACGCAATTGAGGTCCCAAAATTCCCATCCATTCAGGTTGCGGCAGTGGTGTAGAGTAATTACCATCTGTATAGCCAATATAGCGGTACTTGGTATATGTTAGAGACTGCCCCCAAACACCCAATCCATCGTCCGGGTTAATCAAATTCTTCCCAGAAGGTGCGTAGTTCCAGGATGCTTTTTCCGCGGCTATCCAGTACTCTCTCACAGCCGCATGTACTGATAATGAAGATACGAGACTTAGAAAAAAAAGTATCATTAGCGGAATTTTCCTAATATACTGAAAAATCATATTTATCCTTTTAAATCAAGGCACAATAAAATAAAATTCTAGATTTGCTTAATCAGAGGCTTTATCTATTCTGTCAAAATGGCTAGTCGACTAATTCCTTTACGGAAAGTATTTGTTTCTGAGCGATCGAGTAATACGCAAGGTTTACCCGAATACTGGCAGTAATATTTGACGATAAAGAAAGCTTCATGATTAACACAATCAATCGGGCAAATGATCATGTCAGCCTCTTCCAAGAGTTGGGGCAAACGATGCAAATGATCATTTGGATCGCCATGAAATGTTACTAATTTACCGCCAGAGCATTCAATCAATTGATGATATTCTGGATAAAGTTTTGCGCGACCGCCTACACATAGCACTGATCGTCCTACTAAATGAAGGTTATCACTGTCACTAATATGATCGCTATTATTATAGTTCTTGCGAGAGTTGGCTTTGATCAGTAACGCCCAGTCATTGGCATGAGAATTTTTAAGCGGAACTGACGAAACGTTCAGAATATTCTGACGAGAATGACTAAATTTCCATTCCAATGAATTGGCTTTTTTACGGATGAGTAGATATTGATTGATTCGATTGGCTAACTTCTCTAAACTGCGCAGACAAAAGGATAAAAAAATATCCGTGTATGCAAGATTAGAGGAATAATGATAAGAAATAGTGCCTGATGAAGCCATGTTGGCTAATGCCAATTTCTTAAGAATTTTCATAATCGAATCTCCTACAAATCATCAGCTAAAAAAATCGGCTGGCTGACCTGGAAGGAGCAGGTTGGCTGGCTAAAGGTGCCGCTGAAGAAGGAGGATAACTCCAGCGGCAAGGAAAAAACTTATACCTGGCTTTGTAACCAGTTTTGTATACCGATTTTTTTCATGACCTCAAGCTGAGTTTCCAGCCAGTCAATATGTTCTTCGGTATCTTCCAGAATATGCTTAAAAATTTCCCGCGATGCGTAATCGTGCGTTGATTCACAGGCTTCTATAGCAGCAAGCAGAGATTCACGCGCGATGAACTCAAGCTTTAGATCACACTCGATACATTCTTCGGCAGTTTCCCCGATCATCAGTTTGCCAAGATCTTGCAAATTGGGTAAACCGTCTAAGAACAGAATTCGCTCAATGAGCTTATCTGCATGCTTCATTTCTTCACAAGACTCTTCGAATTCGTGTTTCCCAAGACTACTAAATCCCCAGTTTTTAAACATGCGTGCATGGAGAAAATATTGATTAATGGCCGTTAATTCATGCTGTAACTGCTGATTCAGACAGCGAATAATATCTACATTACCTTTCATGCTCGTCTCCTAAGATAGGTATTGCCTGTAAGAAATTGAATTCAAAACAAAAGATATCGTCTAGTATTTCGTACGTACCCGATCAACTCTACAACTCATAAACAGTTTCACGAATAGCATTGCCAGAATGATAGCTTACAGGTGTAAATATACATGATATACGGCTTTAATCCACTATTTGTTCAGAATTAACTTGCCATTGCGCGTACGTCGTAAAGAATATTGCTCGCCGTTATGCAGGATGAATATGACATCACTATCCTTAAATAGAGTATCGCTATCAATAGGTTTTTTTACATCAGATATTTTAGACTGATGCAAGCTTCTTATGCTTGTTTGAGAGAAAAATGCAGTATCCATAATTGAGTCCGTGTTTTAGATGAGAATGATTCTCATTATATTTAATTCCTTGAGAAAGTACAAGACCTCAGCAAGAAATTAATGATTAAATTTGAGCTTTTTAATGAAGACTGCTGTGGAATGTAGACGGTTTGTTTGCTTAAGCAATGGTAGAATGATGCCTCCTCAAATACTTATCAGCTGTATTGATAAGAATTCTAAGTTCTTACTTATATGATCGAGCGACGAAATTTTTATCGAATTCTTTATGTTCAACCCGATGCTTCGATGGCGGTGATTAGAGAAAATTACCGTGTTCTGATGCAAAAACTAAAAATACATCCAGACCTGGGCGATTCGAATTGGAATGAGAATTTGCTTGATATGGCTTATGACACTTTGCGGGATCCCCTTAAGCGAGCAGCTTATGATCATGAGTTATTGAAACGCTACCATATTAAAACGCTCAGCCAGGGCGGATTTTGTTCGAATGCTAATTTTAGGGTAAAGAACGAGAGAAACTTTCGATTCACGCAGCAACAGAATCAACGTAACTATTACCGAATACTTCAAGTTCAGCCTGATGCGCCTATTATGATTATTGCAGCTAGCTATCAAGCGTTAAAAAAAAGCTTACCACAGGATATTGCGTTACTGGATGAAGCCTATCAAACACTGTCAAATCCTGTAATGCGTGAACAATATGATGTGCTATTGGTTGCCAATAATTTTTCATATGATGCTGAGGAATCTGTTTCCACAGCTGCTGATTCAGTCAGTAATATCTCTCAATCAGCAATGAACGCTTACCAGGCAGTAATTACTCATTACTGTTCTTTCTGTAAGACGCCGTATCTACCGCAAGCGACTGTGTATCAAGGAGAGAGCTGCCTGGAGTGCGCAAGCCCGCTATTTGTTATGCCTTATGAAGGTCTCAAACCATCATACAGGACAATGATGCGAATGAATCTGAGGGGAAAGCTCATGCTCTATTTATTTTGGCCAGGCGGGCCTTATCAGGGATTATTGCAAGACTTGTCGCCCACAGGGATACGTTTTCTAACTGAACAATCATTTGATTTGCACGGCATTATAAAAATCGATGCACCTAACCTTCAGGCAGTCATTGAAGTGGCTCATCAACGTAAGGAAGGTAAAGAGATTTCGGTTGGAGGCCGCTTTATTACGGTAAAATTTGATCAACAGCGGGGAAACTTTATTACCGCTCATGCCTAGCCCTGACTATAAAAAGCATTTACTTACTACTGATTGGATTGACGTTCAGAATTAATCAGATCCAGTTAATCGGTATTTTGAAATACGCAATTCCATTTTGCTCCGCTGGCGGTAATTTTCCGGCTCGAATGTTGACCTGTAGCGAAGGCAGCAACAAAGTGGGCATTTCTAGGGTAGCATCTCGTTTATTACGCATTATTACAAACTCGTCTTCACTGATACCATCATGCACATGGATGTTATGAGCGCGTTGTTGCGCAACTGTGCTTTCCCACGCTGCTGAGCGATTGGCAGGCGGATAATCATGACACATCAGTAATTTTGTTTCAGGTGAGAAGGTCAGTAGCTTCTGAATAGATCTGAATAGCTGATGCGCATTGCCCCCTGGAAAATCAGCACGGGCAGTACCAAGATCCGGCATGAAAAGCGTGTCGCCTACAAAAATGACATTATCAAATTGATAAGCCATATCAGCAGGTGTGTGCCCTGACAGAGAAATGGCTTTGGCTGTTAATTTACCTACCTGAAATAACTCATTGTCAGTAAGCAAATGATCAAACTGATGGCCATCTGGAATGAAATCTTCATCAAAATTGAAGATTTCTTTGAAAGTCTGCTGCACAACCGGAATGCGATGCCCAATCGCAGTTTTCCCACCTGATTGATTTTTAAGATAATCTAGCGATGATAGGTGATCTGCATGCGGATGTGTTTCAAGTATCCATTCAACTGATAGTTGTTGCTGGTGAATAAATTCGATCAGCTTATTGGCTGAGTGAGTGCTTGTTCTGCTCGATTTTGGCTCATAGTCCAGAACTGGATCAATAATGGCGCAACTTCCGTTCGGGGCATCAAAAACAATATAGCTGATAGTACAGGTTGCCGGATCAAAAAATGCTTTAACATGGGGCACCATTTATTTCCTCGCTATCTGACGAAGGTTTTTGCATGTATTTCCCAAAGCGAACTTGATCAAGTCATTTGAACTGGAGGGGACCGAGACCATCCCCGATTGCTATGTCAGCGATATATGAGCATTAATGCTGAAATGTCATTCCCTATCATCTTATCTTTTTAATCATCTGGTAGTATGCAGCAGAAACCAGGGATATGATAAAAATTTATTTTACAAAAGCAGCTCTGACTTTCTCTTCCATGGGCGGGCGCATACCTGCTTTACGACCAGCCTCAAGCGCTACTTCCGGATCAACGCCTTTCCTGATTTGATAACTGGCCCACATGGCACCGGCGCGATTGCCTGATCCGCAATGAATGAGGACGGGCATCCGGGCTGCTTCGAAGGCTGCCGTAAAGGCAGCCAGTTGTTCTTCGCTGATACCGGCAACAGTCATCGGGATATTGATATAACTCATGCCGTTGCGCTCAATCAATGCTTTCTCATCAGCCGTGCCTTCATTTGCAGTACGTAAATCAATGATCGTTTTGAAACCATGCGAAGCCAATGCTTCAGCGCCACCATCACCGATAAGACCCGAGATCGCGATTTGTTCCGTAGCGCGGCTATAGTTTTGAACAGGAACAAGCTGATGTCCAAAGGGTATCCGGCCGGAAGCTTGTGCTGCATTTGCAAACAGAATGGTCACTAATGTCATCAGAGTGATAAAGTATTTCATATAAACTCCATTTGATGTGCCAAGTGAAAAAGAATGCTATCCATTGTAGCTGTAATGAATAATTGAATTCAAATTATTCAGATTGATTCCGATCTGTTGGATAAAAGGCACTTAATGGATAGAAAGGAAATTCTGATTACTGACTATATACAGACATACTGGATATGTTCCGGGCAGGGTTGCTATAAAATGATTGCAGTGCTGCATCAGCATTATGGATCAATATGGTGACGACTCCGCTTTCGTTTGAACAACTGGAAAGCAGTATGATGTTACGCTCCTCCCCATAATCTAAATATCTCAATATTGCATGGTTTCTGGGAGTAGCGCATTATTTTTTATTTGATTTTTTTTATTTGATTGTTAAGGATCGGCAGCAACGGCTGCTAAATCTGGAGCGGAGTCATCATGAAAATAAAATGACCGTGAAGCTACCGAACGCAAAATGGGCCCTTTAAAGCAGCTAATATCTTTCTATTTACCTGTAATCAATACACGCATTTTTACTCTGCGATACCTTTTGTTTTGTGTTTACTTTCAGGTTAAATGTCCTGTTAAATAAGGCATACTGTACTATTTTCTAACTTTTTTTTTGAATTAAAATATTGAAATTAACGACATGTTAATTTTTGTTTTAATTTTGAATTCAATCGTCTGATCTTTAGGGAAATTGATTGAAAATAAGTAGGGGGTGCACAAATAATACTTCAGTTTAGGGCAATTAGTAAAAATGTTTTGCAAGCTGATAGCTTTAAAAAAATTCAATCAAAATTAGCTATAGAGTAACTATAAGGTGGCATAGATTTATCAATGTATGAAATTTTATAAACTCTCTGATTGGATTTTCTTAATAACAACAATATAAAAAGAGGGAAGAATCGTGAAAAAATTATTTAAAATTTTAGTTCTATTATCATTGGCATTAAGCATTAATATAGTAATGGCCAGTACTACCTATACTTTCACTAGTGCTCCAGCATCGGACTTAATAAGTGAGGATAGCGGTACTTATAGCAGCTCAATAAGCTATACACCTTTGTGGAATCCTGGCACTGTTTCATCAGCCACGCTGACTTTGTTTTTATCTGATGATGTCTCAACAACACTTAAAGGGTTTAATGCAATTGATATTCCCAGAGAGTGGGCTCAAGTTACTAATATCAGTGATGGCTCTTCAAGTTTAGGATCGCAAGCAGCAGTTGAGGTAGAGCAAACTAATCCATTGTTTGATCCTGCAAATACTTTCCCATTTAATACTACATTTACTGGTAGTGATGGTTTTGAGAGTCCTTTAACGGCTAATCCCATAACTGTTCCCGCATTAGTTGGCGCAGCTGCCGGTATTGGACTTATACAGCCTAGCGTAGCGGGATATAATTTCGATGTAACTTCTCTGATAAATGTTTCAGCACCAAGTGGTAATGTATTCTTTGATTTAGTAGCACTTAATTTGTATGATCCGGCTTCCTTACCTCTTGCATTTACAAGCGCAGCAGCAATATTTGGTTTCAACACTGCCTTAACACAAAGCACTTATGAGGATTTTTTATTTACGGGGGCACAGTTAACAATTTCTGCTGTTCCTGAACCGTCAATGTATATGTTGTTAGTTTTAGGCTTGTTTGGAATGTTCGTGATGAGAAAATGGCTTTACTATAATAAATAATTTTGTTTAAGCTATCTGTGAATCATCAGCCTAATTGGTAAATACTATTTTTACCTAAGCTGCGCTGGTATAAATTAAGAGAATATCTTTATCAGGTACTTAATATCAAATAGCGTTTCTTTAAAAGAAACGCTATTTTTTTGAGGAGAATCAGCGTTTCCTTAGCTAATTTGCCGATTTTGTGTGACACCTATGTAGCGAGCGACTCTATTTTTAAACAGATCAAAATTCGGGGGACTATGAGACTGAAACAATTGAAGGTAACTATTTGAAGGAATCATTTTGCTAAAAAATATACTCATTGTCTGTGTCGGAAATATATGTAGAAGCCCCATGGCTGAAGGATTATTCAAACAAGCTCTCGCTGAAGCTAATAAGCCGAGTTATTCCGTCAATTCTGCTGGGCTTGGTGCATTAATAGGGCGCTCCCCAGATCCAAAAGCTTGCCAGCTAATGATGCAAAAAGGCATTGATATTTCAAGCTATCGTGCTTGCCAATTAAATCAAGAGATGATTCGAAAATCGGAACTCATTTTAGTAATGGAATTAAATCAGAAGAATGCGCTTGAAGAAAATGAACCGAGTGCAAGAGGGAAAATCTTTCGATTAGGTGAGTGGGGAAAATTTGACATCGCAGACCCATATCAAAAAGAACTCTCTGCCTTTGAAAGATCGTTTGTCTTGATCGAACAAGGCATATCACAATGGATTAAAAAGTTGTAATTTATTTTGAGTAAACAGTTTGAGAAGTTAGTAATAAGCTGGCTTAAATTCTAAGATGCAGTTTCAGATGCAATATTCGTTAATGAATATCTAAACCTTTGCTGCTTATTTTTCCTTTTATAATTTACTGATAACGATTAGGAAATGCGATATTTGCTTTCTTATAGAGAATATGCATCAAAGGACATTTGCCCTATAGATTTAAAAAGAAATATAACTATAATGCGAGCACTTCATAAGTTTCAGTAAATGTAAATATAGCGAATAGGCTTTTAAGATAAGCAATTAATAAAAATAAAAAATAGCGAGCATATCTTTTCCCATAGTAAATAATATCTTTGAGTTTAATTTAGAGGCTCCATTCATCCTAATGTTAGAGAGATAAGTATTATTTCAAGTATCCATAATTAATGGATAAAAGAGAATCTTATTTAGGATAAGGGGGCTTGCAGTTTTTTAGGAAGTTTTTTTGAGTTTGCTGAACTTGGACGATCCTATTTCCATACAAAATGGTGAGGGTCGTATTTTTTATTGCATATTGTCCTATGCAATAAAGCAATAAGAAAATGGGGAAAAATACATCTTTTTTTCTATATGGAATAGATCAGTTTCATGTAGGGTAAGCCCTTTGGATTATAAATTCCTGGCATCGGAATAATGGTTTTCTCGCAAGAGTTTTACATGGTTTTGTTTAGGCAAACTCGAAGCAGTGAGTATGGTAATAAATAACGTATTGTTTATACAAGAAATAAAATTTATTTCGGCGAATATTTTTCTTATTCTGATGATACTGAGTCAATTAACAGGTTGTACAGTGATTCCAGGGCAGCATATGCGAGCATTTTCCACTCAATCTAGTGTAGAAATGCCGACTCAGGAAGATAACGAGACAATTCTGAAAAGGCTTAACATTCAGACAATTAATGCTCAATTAATTGTTAATATGGAAAAAGATATCAATAATCGTAGCTTAGGCCCTGACAATGTCGCTAATCATTATTTTGATTATCGCATTGGTTCGAAAACCATAAAAGGTACCCCTGAGAAAGAACCCTATGATCAATATCGTGTGGGTCCGAGAGATATTCTTAATATTACTGTTTGGGGACATCCGGAGTTAACAATTCCTGCTGGTGAATTTCGTAGTGCTGAAACGGCAGGTAATGTCGTTGGAGAAGACGGTACATTTTTTTATCCTTATGCCGGTGTGATTCAGGCTGCTGGTAGAACAGTTGAGGAAATTCGCGCAGAGTTAACTCGAAAACTTTCTAAATATATTGAAAATGTTCAGCTTGATGTGCGCGTAGCTGGATATCGTAGTCAACGGGTTTATGTTGTGGGTGAAGTTGCACAACCGGGGATTCATCTGGTCAAGGATATACCGTTGACTGTACTGGAAGCGATTAATAGTGCGGGCGGGGTAAAACCTGAAGCGGATCTACGTAACATTACGTTAACACGTGACAACAAGACATACAGTATTAACCTGTTGAGTCTTTACGAAGGCGGTGATATCAAACAAAACGTATTGCTCAGACATGGAGATGTTCTCAACGTGCCTGATAATGTCCTTAATAAAGTTTTTGTTTTGGGTGAGACCACGTTAGGACGTGGTTTTGGTGTCAGGCCACGAAGTGTCATTATGAATAAAGCACGCATGACATTGACCGAAGCGTTGGCTGAAGGAGGAGGTTTTGATCAGGAAACTTCTGATGCTGCCAGAATCTTTGTATTCAGAAGCGCACTGGGACGATCAGCAATCTTTCATTTGGATGCTAAATCTCCAGATGCGCTCATCTTGGCAGATCGCTTCCCTTTGCAACCGCGCGATGTGGTTTTTGTTGATCGGGCTGAAGGTATTCGCTGGAACCAGATTATTGCGCAAATACAACCGACCGTTGATTTGCTGAATTTATTTGACGGATCCTTAAGAGTTCAACCGTTTAGAACATTACCTTGATCTTTAATTATTCAAACTCCGTATATGTTCAACTCTTCAACTGACGCCCCTAAAGATCCAGTTAATTACTACTTGGCGAATCCAGAAAACGATGAAATCGATTTAGGTGAATTGCTGGGTATATTAATAGATGGTAAATGGCTTGTTATTGTGGTTACCGTCATTGTATTTTCGATAGGTATAGCAAAAGCATTTCTCGATACACCGATCTACAAAGTGGATGCTTTGTTACAAGTCAATGAGAAGCCTAAAACGATGGCAGGATTGGAGCCATTGAACGATATATTAAAAAGTAATATGCCAGTAATGGCGGAAATTGAGCTTATTAAATCCAGGATGGTATTAGGAGAAGCCGTTAAAAATCTGGGTTTAGAGATTATTGCCAGACCGCGATATTTTCCGCTTGTAGGTGAGACCATTGTCCGAAGGTTTGATCAAAAAAATCAAGATAACGCGATTTCCAGTCCTTTATTTGGCCAACCACATTTTGCCTGGGGTGGTGAAGCGATACAGGTCAGCACTTTTACCGTACCGGATAATTTAAAGGATAAAGAATTAACTTTGCTGACTGAAAACGAAGGGCAATTCCAAATCCTGCATAATGACGAGACTATCTTAACAGGTAAAGTTGGCAAGTTGATCAGTGAACAAATTTCTGATAACCAACCACCCGTAACGATTTTTGTGTCGCAATTAAAAGCGCGCCCAGACACTCAATTTATTCTCATCCGGCAGTCAGAAACAAGGGCCATTCGGCAATTGAAAGAGAGTCTGACTGTATCTGAGAAAGGGAAAAATACAGGCATACTCGAGCTGACAATGGAATCACCGGATCCAGGTCATGCTGCGCGGGTATTGAATGAAATAGCCAGCATTTATGTAAAACAAAATGTTGAGCATAAATCTGCTGAATCACAAAAAACCTTGGAATTTTTGGATAAGCAGTTACCTGCCCTTAAAGATCAAATGGAATCAGCCATGCTTACCCTGAATGAATATCGAAATAAAAAAGGCTCTGTTGATCTGGATATTGAGACACAAAATATTTTGAAGGGTGTGGTGGAAATCAAAACTCAAATTACGCTATTACAACAGAAACGTGATGAATTAAGACAGAGATTTACTGAATCCCATCCTAATGTTATTGCTGTAGACAAGCAGATTTCCCGTTTGCAGGAACAGATGAGTGCACATGAAAAAATGGTTAAGGTGCTACCAGAAACACAGCAAGTCATTTTGGGGTTGTCTGGAGACGTAAAAGTGACGACCAGTCTCTACAACGCGTTGCTTAACAATGCGCAAGCTTTACGCGTAGCAAAAGCAGGAACAGTAGGGGATGTACGAGTCATCGATTATGCGGTATTGCCCATAGAAGCGATTAAACCTAATAAAAAACTCATTATTGGCGTAGCGTTTGTTTTAGGATTATTTTTAGGTATTGTCGCAGTGTTTATTCGTAGATTGTTATATCGTGGCATTGAAGATCCTGATTTAATTGAAAAATATCTGAGTGTTCCGGTTTATGCGACGGTCTCTCATAGCAGAAGCCAACGAAAAATTGATAAAGAAATTAGTAAGCCCGTCAAGCTAGATCAAAAGATGCCAAATCTTTTGGCTTTGCAAAATAAAGAAGATCTGGCGATTGAAAGTTTACGCAGTTTGCGTACAACAATGCATTTTTCTTTATTAGAAGCACAAAACAATGTCATCTTGATTACTGGGCCAAGGCCAGGCGTCGGCAAGACTTTTATATCATCTAACCTTGCTGCAGTCATGGCTGATGCCGGTAAGAGAATATTATTGATAGATGCTGATATGCGTAAAGGCACTATTAATAAATTGCTTGGCGTAAGGAGAGAAAACGGCTTATCTGAAATGATCTTAAATTCGATTACTGTTCAGGATGCGACGCATAAACTGCCGCTGACCAGCATCGATTTTATTCCTACAGGGACAATTCCGCCCAACCCTTCTGAGCTATTGTTACACGAACGCTTTGGTGCCCTTCTGGAAGGGTTTACCAAACAATATGATCTCATCATTATTGACTCGCCACCTATCCTGGCTGTTACAGATGCCGCCATTATTAGCCGAATGGTTGGTGCGACCTTTATGGTTATCAAAGCAGGATTACATACCAAGCGAGAATTGGAGCAAAGCATGAAGAAATTTTCTCAATCGGGGACCTCCATTAAAGGATTTATATTCAATGATATGCCTGAATTATCATCTCGTTATGGGTATGGCTACAACTATGGCAGATATGTTTATCAATACAGCTACAAGAAATCAAATTAATAATCTTTAATTCGATGAATATTATTTCATTTTCGCTGAGTATTCTTTGTTCAATTTTGATTATTCGGCTCAGTATCTTTTTAATGTCAAATCTTAGCATTGCCGATAAACCAGATGGTGGGCATAAGCTGCATGATATCAGTACGCCTTTTGTGGGTGGTGTAGGGGTATTGGCAGCCTTCTTTGTCGCATTCGGCATATTGACTAACTTTTATACTGAGCATTCCCAGGAATGTTTTATTCTGGGAATTTGCTCAATTATCATTTTTGTTACCGGTTTTGTAGATGATGCTATCAAGCTTAGCTACAAGCTACGTTTTATGGTTCAAGCGATGGTTGCCCTTATCATGGCACTCATTGGTGGAATGATAGTAAGTGATCTCGGTAATTTACTTTTTGGTCTTCCTTTGCAACTGGGAATTTTTGCTGTTGCCTTTACCGTTTTTGCAACCATTGGTGGAATCAATGCATTGAATATGATCGATGGCGTTGATGGTCTTTCAGGATCGATTTCTCTGGCGACGCTTTTGTTAATCGGTGTTGTTGCGTTCCTGGCTGAAGATCAGCACAACTTAATACTCATCACCGCGCTTGCTGGTGGCGTGGTGGGTTTTTTATATTTTAACCTTCGTTATTCTACTAAGCGCTATGCGCGGGTTTTTCTGGGGGATAACGGCAGCATGCTGCTCGGCTTTTTATTAGCCTGGTTATTCGTTGATCTTTCTCAAGGTCAGAATCCGGCAATGACGCCGGTAACGGCAATTTGGCTATTTTCCATTCCACTCATGGATACTATCAGCGTAATGTTACGCCGGATATGTATCGGTCAGTCTCCATTTATGCCTGATTGTCTTCATTTACATCACTTATTACTAAAAGCTGGTTTTTTTGTAAATGAAACCACTTGCTTGATTACATTTTTACATATTTTACTTGGAACAATAGGATTAGCCGGTCTATACCTGGGCATTTCAGAATTCACAATGCTGATTGCATTTCTCCTGGTATTTTTCGGTTATTTTGCATTGACGTTACGTCCTGGACGGTTTGTAACAATGGTACGAAACTTCCGTATATTGTTTAGAACCCGGTTAGGATTTGCTCCAACAGCAAATAAAGGAACTCTCTCTGGTAAATACAGCGCCCAAGAAACCGAAGAGATAGCAAAGATAATTAACGAAGAACTCGGACCCGACATGAATTTTTCGATCAGAGTTTTTGAGCAGGCACCATCTCCTAATAAATTTCCCAATAATTCAGGCAAATGCTTTGCGTTTATTTTAAACATCTGGCTGAATAAAAACATATGCACCACAGAAGAGAAATTAGAACCCTATATTGCATCGCTACAGCAGCAATTGAAAGAGTAGCAGGACATAGAGCTACGCCGTTTTTTTAGACGTAAGGAAGATCTGAATCCTTATAATTCTGAAAGTCCCTACGATGAGTCGAGAATACGCCGCTGGCGTGGCTTGGGTCATCAAACGATTGCATTTGAAGTTACCCGCGAAAATAAGGAAATATAATGCCATGAATAAGAAAGCCTTAATTACAGGTGTGACCGGTCAGGATGGCGCATACCTGGCTGAGTTCTTGCTGAAGAAAGGTTATGAAGTGCATGGCATTAAGCGCCGTACCTCGTTATTCAACACCGACCGTATTGATCACCTTTATCGGGATCCACACGAAAAGGATGTGCGTTTCTTTTTGCATCACGGTGACATGACAGATTCATCTAGCTTGGTTCGTATCATTCAACAGGTGCAACCCGATGAGATATACAATCTGGCAGCACAATCGCATGTGGCGGTGTCCTTTGAGGAACCTGAATATACTGCTGATTCCGATGCTATTGGCACACTCCGTCTACTGGAAGCGATTCGCATACTGGGAATGGAGAAGAAAACGCGCTTTTATCAGGCTTCAACTTCTGAGTTATATGGAAAGGTACAGGAAATACCGCAATCAGAAACTACGCCTTTTTATCCACGCTCTCCCTATGCAGTAGCCAAACTATATGCTTACTGGATTACAGTAAATTATCGGGAATCGTATGGCATCTATGCTTGTAACGGCATTTTGTTTAACCATGAATCTCCTAATCGGGGTGAGACTTTTGTTACCCGAAAAATTACTCGTGCTTTGGCACGCATCAAACTAGGTCTGCAGAATTGCTTGTATCTTGGGAATTTGAATGCCAAGCGTGACTGGGGGCATGCCAGGGATTATGTGCGCATGCAGTGGATGATGTTACAGCAAGATGAGCCTGAAGATTTTGTGATTGCCACCGGGGTGCAATACTCAGTACGTGATTTTGTCAACATTGCCGCCAAAGAAGTGGGAATAGAAATAAACTGGCAGGGTGAAGGCGTGCACGAAACCGGAAGCGATCAGAAAGGCAATGTCATTGTATGCGTTGATCCACGTTATTTCCGCCCGGCTGAAGTCGAAACGCTGCTGGGCAATCCCGCCAAGGCCAAAAATAAGTTGGGCTGGACGCCTGAAATCAGTTTTGAAGAATTAGTTGCGGAAATGATGCGTGAGGATTTGAAGTTAGCCGAGGTAGATACGCTGATCAAGCGTCAAGGTTATAAGGTATATGACTACAAAGAATAGATTGGCATATCGCAATTTTCGTGCAGTCGGCATTCGGTATACTGTTCAGTAGTGTGGATCAAAAGCGGATGACAGTATGATTGCAACAGATCAAGGGATACCGATGTTATCGTACGGGATAAATAGGCGTATTTTTTAACTTACTTAATTTCCAAGAGAGCCTGAATACTTATGCGACTGAATTCGCGGCAAATTAATGTCATCCAGCAAGCTGTTTCTGAATTGGCAGGAAAAGATGCAACAGTGCGCTTGTTTGGTTCCCGTACAGATGACAATGCGCGCGGCGGTGATATTGATCTGCTTGTAGAGATCCCGCACTCAGTGGAAAGCCCTGCCTGGTTGAGTGCAAGAATATCGGGGCGGATAAGTTACCTGCTAGGAGGTCAAAAGATTGATGTCATCTTGCTTGCCCCTAATTTGGAGCACTTCCCAATTCATGACGTGGCGCAAAAAGAGGGCTTGATACTATGAATATTTCCCCACAGAAAAAGCTTCGGCTCCAATTTCTGGCAAGGGTGGTAAGCAAGGAAATACATTATTTACAACTAACAGATCGGCGCCTCTTTGATGTTCCTTTTACTCGTGAAAAGGCGGAGCGGCTAGAGAAGGATGTGGATCTTGCTGAGCGCGTGGATGCATTTGTGAGTCGCTTTGGGCGATTGCAGGATACAGTAGGAGATAAACTACTGCCAACTTATCTGAACGCGGTGGGTGAAACAACCGGCCCTGCTGTGGATAATTTAAATCGGGCAGAAAAACTTGGCTTGGTAGAGTCTACGGAGATATGGATGGCATTACGTGATTTGCGCAATCAGATGGTACATGAATATATGGAGGATCTGGATAAACTGGCAGAAGCGCTAAACAGAGGGCATGAGCATGTATCTACGCTCACAGCGGATGCTACTAGAATATTGGTTGATTTGGAGACAAGAGGCTGGATAACTTCCCGAAAGTAGATTAACCGAAACTTCAATGCCATTGCGGTCAGAGATAAAACAATAGAGGGATAGACTACGCTACTTGTTATTGAAGTAATGTGAAGTACAAACGAGTATAAAGTATGAAATTTTTTTGTGAAGAAATTTTAAGAATGAAGAATGCATTAAGGTAATACTTGATTCGCCATCCTATGACACCACACCCAGTAGTATCTCATCAATAATGTAAATGTATGAGTAGCGCACTCAAATCACAGTTTGACAGCCTAAAACGTAATGGTGGTGCTTTTGCATTAAGTGGTTCGAGCCAAATAATCAGTAGCCTTACTAACTTTGGAATTGTGTTGTATTTGGTTCGGATTTTGGAAAAGGATGATTTTGGTCTTTATTCACTCGGTTTTGCCTCCTATCTTATTATTTCAGCATTATTGGCAGCAATATTTGCTGTACAGTACGTAGTAAATAACCCAGATCGCGCAGAGCATGAGCGGCGTTCGTATGCCATGCATCATGTGGTAGCCATGATCATTATCAGCATCTTAATCGTGTTGTTAGCAGCGATGCTTAAAGTAGCACTCTCTATAGATTCAGAGCTTATTTACATAGTGCAAGACTTGGCCTTGCCTGTGGCCATGGCTACACTTGGTTTCGCTACCCGAGACATGGTGGTACGCATTGCCTTTGTGGAGCGCAGGGAATGGCTGGTGTTGGGTAGTGCTATGAGTGTAGCAACGAGCACCGCGATTGCATTTTTTATAATCCACATTCTTTCAATCAATCAAAGCGCATCTATGGGGCTTGGAATCGTTGCTTTTAGTCAATTGATAGGCGCTGTCTTTACCCTATATATGCTTCGTTTGCCCTGGTGCCAATTGAGTTTCGGTGAGTTACGAAAGGCTTTTGTAGAATCGTGGCAGGGCGGACGCTGGTACGCTATGACCAGCATTGTCTACAGCGTGCGTACTCAGGCACATAACTTCGTCATCCTACCCATTCTTGGACTGGCTGCATTGGCTGAGGTGAATGCCACGCGCATCCTGCTGACCCCGGCAGTGATGGCGATTCCACCTCTTTATCAGGTCGTTATGCCGCGCCTGGCCGAAATGCGCGGCCGTAATCCTGTGGTCGTGCAGCGTCACATCTGGATAACCGTTGCAGGATTGGTCGGTTTTGCCTTGATCTATTCTGCAGCTTTGCTGTCAGTGCTGGATATTGCTTTGCCTCTGGCTTTGGGACCGAGCTATGCTGCTCTCGAACCAGTAGTGTTGGCTTGGTGTGCAGTTACGGTATTCATGGCTGCGCGAAACGGCTTAACCATGGGGCTGGAGATACGCAAAGAATTTAAAGACATGCTGATCGTAAACTCCTCGGCTGCCTTGGTTGCGATAATATTGGCTGCAGGTTTTTCATTTTTTTGGGGCGGCATGGGTGCGGTATGGGCATTTGCGATGGCTGAGCTGATTCTTTGCTTACTGCTGTATCGGGTACTAATGCGCGCGCTTACCAAAGAAAAATTAGCCGATGAAGGCAAAACTGAATCACATGGCGCTGTCGCCAGCGTAGGGAAATCCCAAAACCAGGATTCGTTGCAACGTGGCGATATGGTGCCGCCAATGGTTCCCAAGCGGTAACAATCATGCAGATCCCCGTAAGTGCCATTCTCACCATTCTGGCTATTGGCAGCGTGTTACTGATGCCATTGCTCTTCCTGCCAACCCTGAGGCACGGTGTGTCCGTTGCAATTCACAAACGCTGGTTTGCTTGGCCCGTTCTATTGTTGTTTGCTTTGTTGTTTTGGCCCAATGATTCTGTCCAGACTTACACTGCAGATGTTGATCTGGGTACTCAACGGCTGCTCCGCATCGTGATTACTTGCGGACTTTTTCTAGTTCTGCTGCCAAGATTCTTGAAGGAACCAATCTGGCTGAAACGTTCAATCTTGAATTGGTATCTACTGTATATTTTAGCTTG
Source organism: Nitrosomonas sp. Nm166 (assembly GCF_900112825.1). Lineage (GTDB taxonomy): Bacteria > Pseudomonadota > Gammaproteobacteria > Burkholderiales > Nitrosomonadaceae > Nitrosomonas. The sequence continues at coordinate 100,858 of NZ_FONE01000002.1, forward strand.
CTTAGTTTCTGTGATCTATTCCCTTGACTGGCGCGAGGCGTTATGGAAATCCTTCGAGTTGGTGGTGATCTTAATGATTGCCTCAGTCGTTCGAATCGACATTCGACGTGGCTTGCTTACGCTGAATGAGATTCTTTCCATCTATATGTTGCTGTTGTTTGTAACCGTGCTGTTCGCATTCATTGGTTGGTTAACCTTTCCTCAATACGGCTATGATCAATGGAGTTTCCTCGGGAGCGAGAGCCTATCGCGATCACTGGGGGGCATCGTGCCACGAATTTCTCCCAATTCACTCGGACAGTTCGCCGCCATGGTGCTGTTTGCTGGCGTGGCGAGTTGGGTTTTATCTGGAAAACTTGGCAAAGAGAATCTGATTTTTATTGTGACTGGTGGCATTGTTCTTGTTCTGGCCCATGCCAGAAGCTCCATCGCAGCGGTTGCTTTGCTGATTATGATTTTGTTGCTTGCAAGCAAGCAAGCTGCAGGAAAGTTATTGCTTCTGCCTATCCTGGTGTTTAGCGCACTAGGTGCTGAGCCGCTGATTGGATATTATATGCGGGGACAAGATATTGACCAGTTTCAGAGCTTGTCCGGGCGTACTCACATGTGGGAAATCGCCTGGCAGTCGATTCTGGAAAATCCTTGGTTTGGTATCGGATTTGCAGGCCATAAAACGCTCAACATCTCGATAGGCATGGAATATTCGACACTCGACAGCACTTATATCGAAGCTTTTGTAAACGTCGGAGTATTCGGTGCTTCATTTCTTCTTTTGTTTATTCTGCTTGTGATGATACGAATGACGATGCTATTCATTCAATCGGTGCGTACAGGCACAGCGTTTAACATACCATTAGTCGTCGCGGCAGGTTTTATCTTTCTGATGTTCGTGCGTTCCTTGTCAGGTGCCTCGTTTCAGGTGCTGCATTGGAACCTTCTGATGTTGCTGACCTTGGTCGTTGCCACTCTGGAATCCATTCCTTCGGTATTTATGCAAGCACAAAGTGTGCAGTCAAAAAAACGGTGATAGTGAAATGAATAGACAGTATGCGGCTCTAGGCACTGATGAATCAAATAAATTTCAAGTTGGAGAAGGAAAATTTCTTCAGGATTTATTCTCTGGATTGAACAAGACTGGTATTCATTACGCCGTTATGCGCAATCACGAACCGCTGCCCTACAGCACAGGTGGTAGTGATTTGGATATATTTGTAAACCCCGTTGATGTTAAGGCAGCTAAGAATCTATTAATTGATGTTGTGCAGCGTGTAAATGGTGAGATTATAGGGGTGGTTCAGACTTGGAATTTCTTTGAAGCCTATGTTTTAGGTTGTCTTGATGGACAATGGTGGGGAGTTTGTGTCGAATTTTACAGTAGTATTGCATTCAAGAGCGCAGTTCCCTTAGTTAACCAGGAAGCTCTCTCGCGGCACTTGGAATTACATAATAACATCGCGATTGTTCCTCATGAAATCGGAAATACAATTGGCTACATTAAAGAAATTCTTGTTCACAATGACTTTAGAAAAGACAAACCACAGTATCAGGAGAGTGCCGCATTCCTTGTCAATCAAAGACCGAATTTGTTTGATGAGATATTTTTTCCTTTGGGTGCGTGTGGCCGTAATTTGCTTTCGGGTGTGCTGGATGGCAAACCTCCTTTCGAAACTGCATCAAGGATCATGAAGTTTCGTTATTCCATGCTGGCTCTGGCATTTATTCGAAACCCATTCTTGTTCACATATAGAAGATTTGGGCATGAGTTCTTTAGATTGAGTCGATTTGTTAGGCCATCTGGTACTGTTATTGCTATTTTGGGTGTAGACGGTGCCGGAAAATCCACTGTGATCAATGCAATTTTGTCTGCCCTGAATGCAGCGACACATAATGCGGTGGTTGTACAGCATTTGCGCCCCACCTTACTGCCGCCATTGGCCCGTTTGAAAGGGAAGCAGCACGTACATACCGGCCCGGTGCTGGAGCCCCATGGTTCAAAGCCATCCGGCAAATTGGGCTCCTTATTCCGCTTGGCCTACCTGACTCTTGATTACCTTATCGGCTACTGGTTATGGACGCGCCCGAAAATTGCCAAGCAGCCTACTGTGGTAATTTTTGATCGCTATGCATACGACATGGCGCTAGACCCGCGCCGCTTTCGTATTGGCCTATCGAGCCGGGTGGCGGGGTGGTTTGCTGCGCTTGCACCCAAGCCGGATCTTATTATTTGCCTGCACGGCAACCCTGAGGTGATCGTGGCGCGGAAGCAGGAATTGCCGCTGGAAGAAACCCGGCGACAGGTCGATGCGCTGCGGGATTTTGCAAGCCGTGAACCACGTGCGGTGCTGATTTCCACGGACAGCAGTATTGAGGAGACGCGAGATCGAATATTGCAATCTCTGTGTGAGTTTTTGCGGGCCAAGGCTAGGAAGAATCTATAAATAATGGATACAACACTGGATTTTCGGTTTGGCTGGCGCTGGCTGTTACCCCTACAGGCAGGTCGTGATATCCGATTGTTTGGATTTGTAGCCGAGGAAGAACTGTTCTGGCGAGAGGCTATGCAATGCAAGGAAGATGCTCGTTACCCTGAAATACTACTGGTGAATGGCACTCATTGTCCCGAGCACTCTGGTCCTTCGGATGCGGAAATCGATGCTGCCCATTTGGTTTGTGTGATAGCCAACAGAACACAAGGCTGGCATTGGCGTAAGAGACTGAAAGTAGCTTTTCCGCAATTGAGGGAATATGGATTGTTACCGGCGGGAGTTCCGCGTGTAGTAATACCGCTAACCACCTCGCAGATGGCAGTAACAGCCTTAGGTTTGCATCGTCCCGGTCGCTTGATTGCGCGGCTGGGTCTGTGCTTGGCAGGCGTACTGGCCAGTGTGGGGAATTTTGCGTTGCTGCGCAGCCGTGTTTTACTGATTGCATCACGGGAATCCACCGACATCGCCAAAGATGCGGTGCAAGCAACAGGTTGCGCACGTTATGACAAGCAGGTTATGGATTATGCTCTGTACCTTGGCACGCCTGATGATAACCGAAAGACAGTGGTTTTGCCGTTGGGGTCATCGTCACCTACTGCAATTCTCAAGGTAGCTGCAACATCAAGAGCACATGCTTCTCTTAAAAATGAAGCTGATGCTTTGCATATACTAAGCAAGTCTTCTCTTGCAGCTCGCGTTCCCAAATTATATGAAACGATAGAATCCAATAGCACTTTAACCCTTTATCTAGAATATCAGCCTCGTAAATTAGTCAACCGGCAACGGATGAACGAGGCCGTGGTTGCGTTTCTTGCCGAGCTATCGCAGTTGAGTGCTGTGAGAGTACCACTTGCAGATTTAATGCCAACATTACCTGCGATTGTCAGTGAGGAATTGCATGAAGAGACTGTCGTAGCCTATCGTAAATTGTGTATTCAATTACAACAGCTCGCTGAATCTGGTGCATTAATCTCAATGCATCGCTGCCATGGAGATTTTGCGCCGTGGAACTGTGCCTGGACAGAGCAGGGATTATTTGTTTTTGACTGGGAAGCGAGTAAGCAACGGGATTTAACCTTTGGAGATGCATTTTATTATGTTACTGCTCCGGCACTACTGGTGCAACACAATGCAAATGCGCAGGCAGTACTGACTGCGACCTTGCAAATGTCTGGGAAGATAGCAGTCGCTGTGAATATCGACGAAACGGAAGTGGAAATATATTTGGCGCTTTGGCTTCTAAGCCGATTGCATCAAGGTGACCTATACGAGAAGATGCTCGTGTTGATAGCGAGAAGCTGGCCATGACTGAGCGTTTAAGGATACTCATTTCCGCCTATGCATGCAGTCCTTATAAGGGGTCTGAACCGGGTGTGGGTTGGGGCTTTGTTTCAGAATTAGCAAAATTCCATGATCTATGGGTAATCGTCGAAGAAGAGAAATTTCGCGCTGATATTGAGCAATATCTAAATGAGAATCCCGAACTGGGGAAGCATGTGCGATTTTACTTTATACAAAAACTGCGTAATCGCTGGTTACGTAAATTGTGGCCGCCTTCGTATTATTGGTATTACCGCCGCTGGCACCAGGATGCTTACCGCTTGGCGCAGCAATTGCACACGAGAGTGAGGTTCGATTTAACGCATCAGTTGACCATGGTCGGCTTTCGCGAACCCGGATATTTGTGGAAACTAGGCATTCCTTTTGTTTGGGGACCGATTGGGGGTATGGGGTTGTTTCCATGGAAATTTCTTCCGGTGATGGGTATGTATGGGGCATGCTACTATCTGGGCTATAATCTTTTAAACTGGCTACACACGCACTTCCTCGAACGTCCCCGGCAAGCTGCCAGTAGTGCTGCATCCGGCTTTGCTAATGGGTTGATTACGGCAACGCCAGAGAATCGAGATGGCGCAGTTAAATACTGGGGTTGTGCTAGCACAGTAGTGACTGAAGTAGGTTTGCCTCGTGAGCCATTGCTGCAGATTCGCGAGCGGATGTCGGGTGAGCCTTTGCGTTTGGTTTGGACTGGATCCCATACTCCAGGCAAAGCATTGAATATTGCATTGCTGGCGCTCAGCCGTGTATCGGTTAATGTGAATTGGGAATTGCACATTTTGGGTACGGGTCAACAGACTTCGGCATGGAAAAAATATGCTCATAAGCTGGGTGTCAGCGCACGATGTTATTTTTATGGTTGGATGCCGAGAGAGCAAGCGCTAGATGTAATGCAAAATGCACATGGAATGCTGATTACCAGCTTACGCGATTTGACTTCGAGTGTAACCGTGGAGGCGCTTGCCTTGGGTTTGCCCATAGTATGCCTTGATCATTGTGGTTTTGCTGAAGTGGTGGATGAGACTTGCGGAGTAAAAATTCCGGTAACTACGCCGAGCGAAGTGGTTGTAGCAATCGCACGAGCAATAGAGCAATTGGCGCAAGATGAGGGCAAGCGACAAGAATTAGCACGCGGTGCATTGCAACGGGCGCGCCATTTTTCCTGGGAAGAGAAAGCGCGATTAGTTGATCAAATTTACCGAGCCAAGGTAGGAGACCCTCCACTTTCTAGACAGATGAATCATGAAAGTGCTGCTCGCGCATAATTATTATGGTTCTTCTGCACCTTCTGGTGAAAATCAAGTTTTTGAAGCGGAAGGTAATTTACTGCGGCAGCGGGGTCATGAGGTGAGCGAATTTCTTCGTCACAGTGACACCATTCGTGCTAAGGGTGCATGGGGTGCGGTTCAGGGGGCATGCTCGACACCATGGAATCCTTTTGCCGCTAAGATGATCCGGCAAACCGTTGAGACCTGCCGCCCTGAAGTGGTGCATGTGCATAACACTTTTCCATTACTTTCACCCGCTATATTTCACGCCATTGGACAGCGTGCGGCACGTGTGCTGACATTGCATAACTACCGCCTGTTCTGTCCTGCAGCGATTCCGATGCGAAACGGTAAGGTCTGTACTGATTGTATGGACCGTCATTCTGTCCTACCTGCTTTGCGCCATGGCTGTTATCGGGGCAGCCGTCTGGCCACATTACCATTGGCTGCTAATGTAACTTTGCATCGATACTTAGGTATCTGGACAAAGCAGGTCGATGCTTTTATCGCGCTGACTGATTTTCAACGTGAAAAAATGATTGAAGCCGGATTACCCGCTGATCGAGTACACGTCAAGCCGAACTTTTATCCCGGCAATCCAATCGTTGTGCCTTGGGCAAATCGTCGGCAGAGCGTGGTTTTTGCGGGGCGCTTGACGGCTGAAAAGGGTGTGCTGGTGCTGGTACAAGCGTGGTTGATGTGGGGTGCGGCGGCGCCGGAATTGCGTATCGTAGGTAATGGCGAGTTGCGTGCAGAACTCGAGCAGTTAGCTGCAACTGTACCTGAAGTGCCGATTCGTTTTCTTGGTCAGCTGACAGGTGATGCGGCGCAAAAGGAAATTGCCCGTGCTCGCCTACTGGTGCTGCCTTCTGAATGCTTTGAAGGCTTCCCCATGGTGATTCGAGAAGCTTTTGCTTTTGGTACGCCAACAGCAGTGTCAAGTATTGGTCCATTACCCTCAATCGTGCGACAAGGAGAAAATGGCGTGACCTTCGCGCCAGGTAACCCACAATCACTACTGAGTGTAGTACGTACTACATGGGAAAAGGCTGGAGAACTGGATCAGCTGGCAGTGGGCGCACGTCGTTCTTATGAAACATTGTATAACGAGGAGGTAAATTACCGCATGCTAATGACGATTTATCAGCAGGCGATGGAAGCTCTCTCATCAAGGAAAGGCAGCATACAAGTTTAATTCGGAGGAAGTAAGGGAATGGAGTCGGCTGGCCAACCCCCGTGAGGTCAAAATTTGGATCAAAATATCAGCAGATTTAAATGAAAAATCGGATTAATACTCCGAATTTTCAAATATAATGCTGTTATGATTTTACGAATTCATCATCTTGAGTTGCTTAAACAACAGCTTGCGAATTTTCCTATCGTTGCTGTTTTGGGTGCCCGGCAGGTGGGCAAAACAACGCTTGCCCGTCAATTAGAAGATGGTTGGGATGGGCCCAAGCGGTATTTCGATTTGGAAGATCCGGATGATCAGGCACGGCTTGCAGACCCAGCTTTTGTTTTGCGTGAGCTTAAAGGGTTGGTGGTGCTAGACGAGATTCAGCTACGCCCGGATATTTTTTCATTGCTGAGAGTGTTGGCTGATCGACCCCATGCGCCTGCACGATTCTTGATTCTGGGGAGTGCGGCTCCCGAGTTACTCAAACACACTGCCGAGAGTTTGGCTGGAAGAGTAGTTTTTCATGAGCTGGATGGGTTGGCGCTGCATGAGATTGCGCAAGGAATTTCTTCTTCTGACTGGTTGGATACGCGTTGGCTGCGCGGTGGTTTTCCGCGCGCCTTATTGGCTGACAATGCGCAGCTTAGTCGTGAATGGCGTGATGCGTTTATCCGCACGTATCTTGAACGTGATTTGCCGCAATTGGGTATCAATCTTCCCGCGTTGACGCTGCGCCGATTTTGGACGATGCTGGCGCATTATCACGGGCAAACATGGAATGGGAGTGAGTTAGCGCGGTCACTGGGGGTGAGCGATAAAACGGTGTCACGTTATTTGGATATTTTGGAAGGCACGTTCATGACTTACAGGCTGATGCCTTGGCATGCGAACGTGGGCAAACGGGAAATAAAATCTCCTAAGGTTTATGTGGCGGATACGGGTTTGCTGCATAGCTTGCTGAGTATCAGTGATCAGGATGCTCTGTTGGCGCATCCAAAATGTGGTGCTTCGTGGGAGGGATTTATTCTGCACGAAGTTATCCGTCGCACTGATGCAAAACAGGGTGAGGTTTTTTTTTGGAGCGTGCATGCAGGGGCTGAGTTGGATTTGCTGATTCTTCAGGATGGCCGACGCTTGGGTTTTGAAATTAAGTTAACCAGGTCACCAAAAGTCACCGCCTCAATGCGTTCTTCAAAAGAAACGTTAAAGTTGGATCACTTGTATGTGATGTGTTACGGTACCGGCGAACCTTGGCCAATGTCGGAAGGCGTGACGGCAGTTCCTGCTTCTTGCTTGGCTGCGGAGCAGTGGTTGCCGATAAGATGACTTGCCGGATGTAAATGACAATTAGTGAATCGTCAATGGAAGTAGGTCAACAAAGAAGAGAGATGCACAATGATTGGGCCAGTTGAGAACATAGCAGGATATAAGGTGGGCGCCCAGAGCGTGCGAGCATGTGTGACGGATATCGTGTCATGGATAAAAAACAGGAAACAAGTAAGAAAAAAAGATGAAAATTGCCGCTGGCTTGCTTGTATAAATCCGCATTCGTATGCGGTTGCCCTGAATGATGTTGTGTTCTCGCGAGCGCTGCACGCTGCTGATTGGCTTATTCCTGATGGGGCCGGTGTAGTTTTTGCCTCGAAATTGCTAAATGGTCATATTCGTGAACGAGTAACTGGAAGCGATATTTTTCAAGGGGTGCTCGAGGAATTGAATCGGACAAATGGCTATAGCGTGTTTTTTCTGGGCTCAACGGATGAAACGCTGGCTGCCATTCGAGCGCGTATGGTGGTGGATTATCCAAATATTCGATTAGCAGGAACGTATTCACCACCTTTCAAGCCGGTCTATTCCAAGGAAGAATTAGATGCGATGGTGACAGCGATCAATGACGCTGCACCGGATGTATTATGGGTAGGTATGACAGCACCCAAACAGGAGAAGTGGATTTACGAGAATCGCACACGATTGAATGTGAAGTTTGCAGGCGCGATTGGAGCAGTATTTGATTTTTATACCGGCCAGGTGAAACGTTCGCATCCGTTCTTTCAGCGTATAGGTTTGGAATGGTTACCCAGACTGATTCAGCAACCGCGGCGGCTTTGGCGAAGAATGTTTGTGTCGGCGCCGATCTTTGTTTTGCATGTGTTACGGCAAAGGCTGGGTATAGTGCAACGATAGAAGAATTCTGAATTAAATGATCGCATACAGGTTGTGAGGATTGTTGATGCAGCCTCTGTACTTTTAAATTCTTTTAAAAGGTAGATTAATGACAAAAATTTATGTGGCAGGACATAGGGGAATGGTGGGCTCGGCAATTGTTCGCAGTTTGCAGGCAAAGCAAGAGGAAGGCGAAGCAATCGAATTGATTATCCGCACGCACGCTGAATTGGATCTAACCGATCAAGCTTGCGTCAAAAGTTTCTTTTCAGATGCACGGCCAGATGTGGTGATATTGGCAGCGGCAAAAGTGGGAGGGATACACGCCAATAACACTTATCCTGCCGAATTTATTTACCACAACATGATGATGGAATGCAATGTGGTGCATCAGGCCTGGGCGGCGGGTGTGAAACGTTTGCTGTTTCTGGGCAGTTCATGTATTTATCCCAAGTTTGCGCCACAGCCGATGCGTGAGGATAGTTTGCTGACAGGAACGTTGGAGCCGACTAATGAGCCGTATGCAATCGCAAAGATTGCCGGCATCAAGCTATGCGAAAGTTATAATAGACAGTACGGGGCGTCGCATGGCGTCGATTACCGAAGTGTAATGCCAACCAATTTATATGGACCGAACGATAATTTTCATCCAGAAAACAGTCACGTGGTACCAGCCTTGATGCGACGTTTTCATGAAGCTGTGGCGGCAGATGCATCGGAAGTTGTGATCTGGGGTAGTGGTAAGCCTTACCGTGAATTTCTGCATGTGGATGACATGGCCGAGGCAGCGCTTTTCGTACTAAATTTGCCGCAGGCAATCTATGAGGCGAATACGTTGCCGATGCTGTCGCATATTAATGTAGGTACAGGGCAGGAAGTATCGATTGCTGAACTTGCTGAGTTAATTGCGAAAATAACGGATTTTTCCGGGAAGATTGTGTTTGATTCGAGCAAGCCTGATGGCACACCTCGGAAACTGATGGATGTGTCGCGGTTGAAGAATATGGGATGGTCCGCAAAGATAGGTCTTCGTGAAGGTTTGGAAAATACGTATCGTTGGTACCAACAGGCATCGATGGTGCGATCAGTATAAATTTCGATATTGCTATAGCGCAGAAAAGATTTGTAGTGCGAAATGTTATTTACTCTCCATGTAAATAAAACACATAAGTGTTGAGCAGATAGAGCGTGAACAGGCCGAGGCTAATCCAGCCGACATTGATGAACAAGCGGGTTTGGGGTCGATAAACCAGGCCAACGATGACGATTCCGCTCATGATGACAGCAGACATGGCGGAAAAAGCGTGCAGTGATGAGGTATGTGTCAGTAGTGGACCGGTGAAAAAAATTATATCTTGAAAAGCCAGAATAAAAATATTAAACAGATTGCTGCCTAGTAGATTGGCAATGGCCATATCCAGCGCACCGATACGGAATGCGGCAATGCTTACAGCCAGTTCAGGAAACGAAGTGGTCGCAGCAATAAACAGCGTACCTACAAAAGTATTGTGCCACCCCATCACTTCAGCCAGCCGTGTACCTACAAACGGTAAATATATGCCGACAGCAATAACAGCGATGGCGGACAGCATATAGTATATATATGCCTGATTCTTAGTTATTTCCGGATAGCGGTCTGCCACTTGCTCAGCAAACTCCTTTATCTGCGCGCGTTCATGGACAAATATTGCCCGCATGGCAACGATATAGAACAATATGATGGCGGGGGTATAAGCTCCTATGTGAGCAATGTTGAGAGTCGCTTTATCCGCCAGTAGCACATTCAAACCTACGAAACCGATCAGTATCACACCAAATCCTGCGGACAGAATATGACTTGGGCTGGCGCAACGGTACATGGGTTCGCCACGTACCAGGAAATCCAGTATCACCAGAATGACCAGATTAAATACACAACTGCCCAGTATGCTGCCGACTGCAATATTAGGTACATTTGCTAATGTCAGTGCGCTGACGCCCGTGGCCAACTCTGGCAGTGAAGTGACAGTGGCCAGCAAAATAAGCCCGATCCAGCTACCAGACAGGCCGGTCTTGTCTGCAATGACATCGGCGTAGCGGCATAGCTTGGCACCAGCAAAGCCAATCAACACGGCACAAGTGCCGAATTCAAACCAGATCAGTAAGGCATTCATTATGTAATTTGTATTTCTGACGCTGGCAACAGCAGCATTGGATTGATGTAGTGGTTACTTGCATTATCGCCTCCCATCGTACCAAATGGGTAATTTTTTCTTATCCTGCAGGGCGCGGCGTGGGCTGAGAAAAACGTTTAACATTTGACTGGCGAGTTCCCGGCCGGTATAGAGCTGCACTTTACGGGGTGAGGTAACCAAAGGATGGCGAGTTAGAATGGTGAATTTCAGGCCGTGCTTGCGCCCCCATTTTTTCAGCAAGCGGCTTAAATCAATTTCATCCGCCGCAAACAGATCCTGATTGAATCCACCTACTTCACGGAAGGCATCGGCGCGGCACACAACCAATGCACCAGATGCCCAGCGACACAAAACTGAAGTAATTGTCCATAAATGCATGACGGCTGCTCCCCACCACGGCAAATTCGGCATATGCATGACGCTGCCGCAACCTACGTATTTGCGGGTTTCAATCATTTTCAGAATGTCAGCTACCATACCGGGATTGAGTAAGCTATCTGCATCCACAAACAATAGCCAGTCACCTGTCGCCACTGCCGCCCCAGCATTGCGCGCGCGGCCGATCTGATTAATCGGTTCGAACACGACTTTTGCGCCGGCCCGCTTGGCCAGCTTTGCTGTTTTATCCGTTGAATTATTGTCAACAACGATGACTTCGGCAGTAAACCCCGGTTTCTGATTAGCAGCCAATGACTCAGCAATGGAATCCAGACAGTGCGTGATCAAGCGCTCTTCATTAAAGGCGGGGACAATAATGGAAAGATGCATATGCAAACAATATAGATTTTAGGTAAGAATATTATCCCGTAAAACTGGATAAAAGTGAGAAACAACATCATACGCAATAATAATCAAGCAAAATAGCCATGCTGCTGGTTGCTGATTAGATGCAGAAAAATTCTATCCCAGCCGCTTCGTATTTCGCAACGCAAAATCAGCCATTTATGTTCTTGCAGAACACTGCATTCTTATTCGGTTATACTGCTTCAGTCAGAAACATTGATGAAAAGAGAGAATATCATGAAATTACTCACGTTATTGATTACTGGCTTGATCGCGGGCGGATTATCTGCTTGTTCCAGCACAAAACCTATCTTATATCCGAATACGTATTTTCAATCCGTAGGAAAAGAAGTGGCAGAGCAGGATATCGAATCTTGCAAGCAACTGGCAGAATCATCGGGTGCTAAGGAAGGGCATGGCAAGGTAGGGAATGTGGCAACCAGTACCGCGATGGGAGCGGGCGTTGGTGCAGCAGGCGGTGCTGTCGGCGGAGCGATTTACGGCTCGGCTGGGCAAGGCTCTCTGGTAGGCGCTGCAAGTGGCGCTGCAATAGGTTTGCTTAGAGGGATCCTGTACTCGGCAAGACCGGCGCAGCCTAGTCAAGCTTATGTGAATTTCGTATCCCGATGCTTGCAAGAGAGGGGCTATGAGGTTACCGGCTGGCAGTAACACGCGCAGGCGCCGTAGCGCTTAAATTCTGTAGTGCAACATGAGCCAGGCTTAGAGACCGCCAGCTCTTTCAGTAACCAACAAGGCCAGTATGCCCAATAATAGAATAATGACCCATTTGAGATGATGAGCGATGTTGCGTAATAGTATTTTTGTTTCTTCGTCCATGCTGTTATCCGCCTGTTCTTGATTGGGCTATAGTATCACTAATATAAATCAAAATATGGTTTGAGTAATCGATAACTTCGGATTGTCCTGTTGTGCCGTTTAATAAACGATAAACCGTACCCTTTCTTGTTGATGATTTTATTTAGGAAAGCTCTGAACAAGTGTCATCTCGAGCAAGGCGAGAAATCTATAACATTGATTGTTAAAAATTCCTCACTGCGTTCGGAATGACAGATGCGAATCATTCAGAGTTTCCTTCGATTGTCGAATTGCCGGGAAAAATTGCAGGTAATCTTTAATTCTTGAGTAATTAGGTCGTAATATCAATAGATTCTCTTTAAATATATTGCATGGAGGGATGGGAATGAATAAAGAACTTTCTTTTGATGATGAGAATGGCATTTATCCTGCTGCTGATGAGAATAACGAAGATGGCACGCTCATGAATAGCAAGATTCCGATAGGACGGTTTGCAGGTTTCATTGATGAATTTGAGACATTCAGTGATTTTGATGATGGCGAAGAAGATGATGATGTCGATTTTGATTCGCAGGGATTGTTTTAGGAAAGCTCTGAACAAGTGTCATTTTGAACAAAGCGAGAAATCTATGACATTGATTGTTAAAGATTCCTCACTGCGTTCGGAATGACAGATGCGAATTATTCAGAGTTTCCTTAGATTATCAACGGACAGTTTCTTGTTCGATAGACCGCAGGGGTTAGCTTTCTTGACTCTGAGGAGCTGAATATGACGAATGCTGATGTGGAGATTCTAGAAAAAACAATTTGTTTTGAAGGTTTCTTCCGTCTGGAACGTTATCGCTTGCGGCATCGATTATTTAATGGTGACTGGAGCCGGCCGATGATGCGCGAGTTATTTGAGCGCGGTCATGCAGCGGCTGTCTTGCCGTATGATCCCATCCGGGATGAAGTGGTTCTGATTGAACAATTTCGCGCGGGCGCGCTGGCTGCACCAGGCGGGCCGTGGCTGCTGGAGATTGTGGCCGGCATGATTGAAGCTGGTGAAACAGCCGAAGCAGTGGTGAAGCGAGAAAGCGTGGAAGAAGCAGATTGTGTCATTACTGATCTTATTCCGCTGTATGACTATCTGGTCAGCCCGGGCGGCACGACAGAGCGTGTAGCGTTATTTTGCGGTCGGGTCGATGCGACGCATGCGGGAGGTGTGCATGGCGCAATTGACGAAGGTGAAGATATCAAGGTGCATGTCGTCAAACTGGAAAAGGCGCTGACATGGTTGAATTCAGGCAAACTAAACTCAGCCAGCGTGATCATTGCATTGCAGTGGCTGGCTTTAAACCGGCATACCGTGCTAAGGCAGTGGTCTTCTTCCTGATGCCTGAATCAATGATTGGATTGGTAACCCATAGCGCATTTCTGGTTCATTTCGCCTTCTTGCCCTGATTTTTCTTACGCCAGAACAATTCCGACTGCGCCAGTTCTTCCCACATGGAACTGGATAAATCGGTATGTTGCGTAATTTCGAATTCCAGCATACCGCTGATACGGCCGAGCTCAAAGCTGAGCGCGGGGGATTGCTTGGACAATCTTTGTAGCAATTGCATGCCGATCCGCAAATCATTGGCATATCCCAGCTCATCTTGCAAGTCTGACAGCGCAGTGATGAAGTGATGAGCAGGTTTTCCGTAGAGTGGTGCAAAGGCTTCCGCTATGTAACGCATTTTCTTGGCGGCAATGCGCGCCAAGTGGCGCTTGGCTGGGTCAAGTCTGGCAAAGCCGTGACAGCGTTTGCGCAGGCTATGCCAGCGCTTTTCAAGAACTGCTTCAGCCCATAGCGTGATGTTTTGCATGGGTGCATCAGTGAATGCAGGCAGCAGGCTGTAACCAATATCGAGCACGAGTTGGGTAAATGCGGGCTTGAGCAATAACGCCTGTGCCCGGTGGCGAGCATGCGCAGCCACTTCGTGCATTTGATTCAGGGTTGCACTTTCAATCGGCGTATTTTCCGCTGATTTCTCCAAGGTGGTGAGTAGCTTGGGCAGCGTCTCATACAGAAAAACATCCCAATCGCGTGCGGCATTGAGTGCCTGCATTGACTTGCGTAGTGACTGATCCCAATCAGGCGGAGCCTGATTCAACGATTTCGCCAGCAGTACGCCGGTGCGCAAGCGGCGCAATGCAACGCGAAGCTGATGCAGATATTCGATGTCGTGCGCATTTTCCAGAAAGCCTGGTATATTGGCGACCGTTTGGACCAATGCAGTCTGCACGATGGCATTCCAGGATTCGGCAGCGGTTTGATCCTTATGAATTGCCGGCTGTATTGCTTTGCTCGGCGCAGGCTTTGCTGCACCGCTCAGCAAATAGCCGCGTTCTGCTTTGCTGCGAGGTTCGATGTGCAGCGGCACTTGCTGTAGCAATTGCGTTGCGATATCGAATAGAAACGCCGGTGCTCCGGATTTGAGTTCGATCTCCACTTCGCAAATCTCCCGGTATGCTTCTCCGGCGTAGATTTTTCCTGTATCGAGCGCCACTTCGGCATGTGCTGCATGATTACTTACCTGCCAAGTGATACGTTGAAACTCGGTAGTAAATACTGGTGCGATACGCTTCAGCTTGATTCCGTCAAGCAGATCCAGGGCGATGTGCGGTAGCACGGAAAAATCCGGGTGACTGCCGTCAGTGATCGCCATTTCCCATTCCGGACGACTGGCCAACGCGCCGACTGATTGGGTTTCGGCTTTCAGCGTTTGAATCCATTGATCATCTACCCGGCGCACGCGCAGCGCGATGCCGCGCCGCATCAGATCAAATTTCGGTGTGTCGAAATAAATGCTGAGTAGGGGACGCTGTTCCGGTGCGATTTCGCTTAACAGGGGATGCCGCCGGATACGTCCAGTATGGCGTGGAAGCAAAGCCAGTTTCAGTTCAATTTCCATGAAAGCTTCCTTGTCTAAGCAACGCTACTGCCGTGTGGTTACACAATTTTCAACGTGTCGAAATTGATGCCCGCAGGTGCCGATGGTGTTTTCAGTTTCATGCCTTTCAGCGCGTTTACGATATGATCAGCAATGACCAGATTGCGATACCACTTGTAGTTGGCCGGTACGATATACCAGGGTGCCTGATGAGTACTGGTGGCGGCTATCATGGTTTCAAACGCCTCGATATATTTTTCCCATAATTTCCGTTCTGTCAGATCCGCATCGTTGAACTTCCACCGTTTCTCCGGATTGCTCATGCGCTCTTCCAGCCGTTTCTTCTGCTCGTCCTTTGATATATGCAGGAAAAACTTCAGGATGACTGTACCATTCTCAAACAATAATTCCTCAAATTCCTTGATCTGATCAAATCGCTGCTGCGCCGACTTGTCCGATATTGATCCATGCACCCGGGTAATCAGCACATCTTCATAATGCGAGCGGTTAAAAATGCCGATCTGACCCTTGGCTGGCGCTTTCTGATGCACGCGCCACAGAAAATCATGACCAAGCTCTTCCGCTGATGGCGTTTTGAAAGTCACCACTTTGCATCCCTGCGGATTGACACCGGACATCACATGCTTGATCGTGCTGTCCTTGCCACTGGTATCCATTCCCTGCAGTACGATCAGCAAGGCACGGTTGCCGTTGGCATACAGACGCTCTTGCAATTCGCTCAATCGACTGGTCAATTTTTTTGTGACTGCCTTGGCTTTTTCCTTGTATTCATCGGTTCTCTGATAGTCGCCGGTGTTGCCAGGGTTGAAATGGGACAAGGATAATTTGCTGCCGGGTTTTACTTGGTAGTTTTTCATTTGGATTTCTGTGCTGTTATTCTGTGCTGTTAATTCTGGATTATTGTATAGGTCATCTCATGTCCCAACATCATACTCTTCAATTTACGCAGTGTTATGAGAAGCACATGCTAGATATTCCATCTTATGGTGTACTACAGGTCAAGCCGAGCCATGGGGATGTGCATCATTCACTATTTCTTTAACCCGCGTATTTTGGTAGTCTATTAAAGTAGAGGACTGAATAAAACATTCAGTTCTTATCCAAAGTAGAAGTTCTTGTACCGAAATTAGTGTTGACAGACTGATCAGGCAACCACGAGTGGTTAGCATGCGGGCTTGGTTCATTCCTTGCCCGCCACTCATCTTTAACGATGGAGATAAAACATGGCTAAACAGACACGTACACCCGTTAACCAGAAAAGTAATTCCGATGTGACTTCTACCCCTGAGCAGCGTGAGGCGATGATTCGCGAGGCTGCTTATCACCGCTACGCGAAGCGTGGCTACATTCCCGGGCATGATCTTGATGATTGGCTTGCGGCCGAAGCAGAGCTTGAGCACAGAATGCCCGAATCTCAGGAGTTTTCGCCAGAGATGGAAGTTCAGCAGAGCGGCATGCATGGGCCTGCGAAGGATGACGAATTGAAGCGGATGATCAGACAGCATCCGCAAAAAGCCATACCCCAGGTTGAGAGCATGGAGCCAGAAAAAGCGCCATTCAAGGAATGAAGACGGAAAATGCAAGCGAGCAACTCCAGGAATGCATCCTGAGCCGGAAATGCAGAGCTAAAACTTCGTAACTATCGTATTGCCCTAGCTCGCAATTTTTCTATCGCATATTCGCTTACCTATTACAGAAGCTGTGTTTGATAGCTTATGGTTATGGGAAAGAAACCGCGAAATGTTTAACCGGCGTCTCAGCTTCCGAGAAAACACTCGTCCAAGCGATGCCATCATCGCCAATGGTGCCGCGAAACATGCCTTTCGTGCTGAAACGCATTGCAAAATTACCGGTTGCATCTAGTACGATCAAGCCGCCATCACCGCCGATGGCGGCGATTTCCGCTAGTGTGTTATCGGCCGCCTCAGCAATCGATATGCGTTGCAGCCGCACTTGTGCGGCTGTATTAAACGCTGCTGCGGCGCGGATGAATATTTCGCCGGTGCCGGTCGCGGACACCGCAACCGAGCGGTTATCCGCATAGGTGCCGGCACCGATGATCGGTGAATCCCCCACGCGTCCGAAGCGCTTGTTCGTGAGCCCGCCAGTTGATGTGCCGGCGGCGAGGTTACCGTAGTGATCCAGCGCTACCGCGCCGACCGTTCCGCGCTTTTCATCGTTGCTAGGCAGCGGTATGTCGGAATCAGCGTCGTGATCACGCAGCACGCGTTCGTTGGCAATAGCTTTTTGCAATTGATCCCAGCGGTATTGCGTGTAAAAATAGGAAGGATCGACGATTTCCAAGCCTTGCTCGGCAGCAAAAGTTTCGGCGCCTTGACCCATTAGCATCACATGCTCGCTTTTCGTCATTACTGCGTGTGCAGCGCGGATTGGGTTACGGATTGTCGTGACTGCGGCAACAGCGCCTGCCATACGCATGGAGCCATCCATGATAGAGGCGTCCAGCTCATTGCGGCCAGCGTTGCTAAAGACTGAGCCTTTGCCGGCGTTGAACAAGGGGGAATCTTCCATCACCACGATCGCTGCAATTACCGCATCAATGCTACTGCCGCCTGCTGCAAGGACCGTGTAGCCAGCGATCAGGGACTGTGCAAGCACTTGCCTGTAAGCCTGCTCACGCTCCGCTGTCAGTTTGCTACGCTCAATAGTGCCGGCACCCCCGTGAATCACCAGTCGGATGGATGAATGATCTGTCATATGATGTTTGTATTGTTCTCAGCAATATAGCCAATTACTGCCGACCTTGATGGTAATGAGAGTACCGAGCTATTGTGCTTCTACCACTTAATTGCAATAACCATGACTTAGTCGACTGCTTCCTTATTCGTCATTTCCAATACCTCAGCTGCTGTCAGTTGTTTACTCAGATCACCATCCCACGTGGCATTGAAGGGCAAAGTGTTTTGCACACGAGCGGCGCGGTCGAGATAGGCTTGCAAGGTCATGTTTGGCTGCGTGATCGGCGTGGCAATGGCGCGCGGATTGCTGATTGCTTCGTTGAACAGGGCTTGATTGATCTTGGCATGCGGCCGGGTAGCGAGTTTTGCCTTGGATGTTGAACGTACAGTACTCAGCAATTTCTTGAGGAGTAGATTGTGATTGCGCTTGTCGTCTTCCAGAATCGGATAGGTTTGCAGATAGAGTGTATTACCGCGCCAGCCGAGCAGGTGGGGCTGATTCACGACGCGTACTGGCGTACCGACCGGTACGTCGTTGTAAATACACACGATGTCTTCGGGATACATGCGCAGACACCCATAGCTGCCGCGCAGGCCAATACTCGGCGGTTTATCAGTGCCGTGAATGGCGTAGCTCGGCCAGTCGAGTTTCAACACATGAGTGCCCATCGGATTGTCCGGTCCGGGTGGTACAACGGCTGGCAGTGGATCGCCTTTCTTTGCGTATTCTTTACGGATTGACGGTGTCGGTATCCAGGCAGGGTTTGCCTTTTTGGAGGTGATCCGGGTTGTGCCTTCCGGTGTTTTCCATTCTATACGCCCGATGCCTACTGGGTGAGTGATCACTTTCTGCAACTCGCCAACCTTGGTTTTTGGATAATAAAACAGGCGCATCGCAGAAAGATTGATCACAATGCCTTGACGAGGTGCATCCGGCAGCACGAACTGGGTAGGAATTACAATTTGAGTACCTGCTCCTGGTAACCAGGGATCGACATGGGGATTAGCACTTACGATTTCTTCGTAACCCAAGTTGAAGCGCCGGGCGATATCGGAGAGTGTATCGTCTTCGTTGGCGGTGATGACTTGCAGCGTGCCCACTACATCGTCGCGTGCGGGATTAAAACTAAATTCATGACTGGCTAATGGAATGGGTAATGATTTAACCGGTACGGGCAAGGCCGATTGCCGGAATAAAAACGATTGGCAACCACTCAGTAGAAAGAGGCTGCCGAATAAACCGCACAGCAGACCATAGCGCAGCGATAATAAAAGGTTTTTATTCATTTGAATCAAGATAATTATGAAACGGCAGGGTAATCAATGGCTCATCAATTTACAGGGTTTTCCCTCATTCCTCAACAACTGATAAGGAAATCCACACAATAATGCTCGATACCCCTATACTAATTAAGGGAGAACATGAAGTAGCTAGTTCTTTCAATAAATTCTTTTTAAATGATGGAATTATGGCAAATATCGGTTTTATCGGCTTAGGGCTTATGGGTAAGCCCATGGCGCAACATTTGATCAGAGGCGGGCACAGTTTATTTTTACAGTCGCGCAGTGGTGTGCCTGCGGATTTGGTTGCGCTGGGCGGCAAGGCTTTTGCTTTGCCTAGGGAGGTAGCGCAGCGTGCGGAGATTATTATCACCATGTTGCCGGATACGCCGGATGTGGAAAAAGTGTTGTTTGGTGATGACGGTGTTATTGAAAGTTTGGAGCCTCATTCCGATCAGCCTAAGATTATCGTGGATATGAGTTCCATCTCACCGCTGGAAACGCGTAAATTTGCGGCACGGATTAATATGCTTGGACATGAGTATGTCGATGCACCGGTTTCCGGAGGTGATGTGGGAGCGCAGAATGCCACGCTGACGATTATGGTGGGTGCAAGTACAGCAGTGTTTGGCAAGATGAAGCCCATTTTCGAATTGATGGGGAAGAGCGTTACACACGTGGGTGAGAATGGTGCCGGTCAGATCTGCAAAATTGCCAATCAGATTGTCGTATCAGCAACCATCGAAGCGGTAGCTGAGGCGTTGCTGTTTGCTTCCAAGGCAGGCGCTGATCCGGAAAAGGTGCGGCAGGCTTTGATGGGCGGTTTTGCAGCTTCACGTGTGCTGGAAGTGCACGGAGAGCGTATGATTAACCGGCGCTTTGAGCCGGGTTTTCGTATCGAGTTACATCAGAAGGATTTGAATATTGCATTGGCGAGCGCTTCCGCTTTGGGTGTGAGTCTGCCCAATACGGCTACTGTTCGTGAATTGTTTTCTGCATGTCTCGCACAGGGCGGCGCGAAATGGGATAATTCAGCGCTAGTGAAGATACTGGAAAAATTGGCTAATCACGAAATTCAGAAACATTCGGAGTAATAGTATGTCGCCTCAAGAACTCGTCAACAGTTTGCGGTCGTTCTTGCCTGCCGAGGCAGTGTTGCATGAAACCGAAGATTTAAAGCCGTATGAGTGCGACGGTTTGTCGGCTTACCGGCAACTGCCGATGATAGTTGTTTTGCCGCGCAATGAAGAACAAATCGCCAAAATTCTGCAACTTTGCTATGCCACGAAAACACCGGTAGTGGCACGGGGTGCGGGTACGGGTTTATCGGGTGGCGCATTGCCGCACGCCCAAGGTGTTCTGTTGTCACTTGCTAAACTAAATCAAATCATTGCAGTGGATTCGCTGGCGCGTACAGCGCGCGTGCAGCCGGGCGTCAGGAATCTGGCGATCAGCGAGGCGGTGAGGCCGTATGGTTTATATTATGCGCCGGATCCGTCATCGCAAATTGCTTGCTCAATTGGCGGCAATGTTGCGGAAAATTCGGGCGGCGTGCATTGCCTGAAGTATGGTTTGACGGTGCATAACATTCTCAAGTTGCGCGTTCTGACCATTGGAGGCGAATGCCTGGAAATTGGTGGTGAAAGTCTGGATAGTGCAGGTTATGATTTGCTCGCGCTGATGACCGGCAGTGAAGGTATGCTGGGTATAGTCACTGAAATCACCGTCAAACTGATTCCTATACCCGAAAAGGCGCAACTGGTGATGGCAGCGTTTGATGATGTGCAAAAAGCGGGCAATGCGGTGGCGAATGTGATTGGCGCAGGTATCATTCCTGCCGGTATGGAAATGATGGATAAAATCACCATTCATGCCGTGGAAGAGTTTTTACACGCCGGCTATGACCTGGATGCTGAAGCTATTTTATTGTGTGAGTCCGACGGCAGCACTGAAGAAGTGGCGGATGAGATTCAGCGAATTTATGCCATCATGCAGCAAAGTGGCGCGACCAAAATCAGCACCTCACGCAATGAAGCTGAGCGACTCAGCTTCTGGGCCGGGCGTAAAGCGGCTTTTCCTGCAGCGGGCAGAGTCTCACCGGATTATTACTGCATGGATGGCACCATTCCGCGCAAGCATCTGGCAGATGTATTGCGCGGTATTGAAAAACTTTCGCAGCAATATGGGTTGCGTTGCATGAATGTGTTTCATGCCGGAGATGGCAATTTGCATCCACTGATTCTGTACGACGCCAACCAGCCGGGTGAGTTGGAGAAAACTGAGGAATTTGGCGGCAAGATACTAGAAATGTGTATTCATTCGGGCGGCACAATCACCGGCGAGCATGGTGTGGGAATGGAGAAAATCAACCAGATGTGTGAACAGTTCGGAGCAGGTGAGCTGGAAATGTTCCATGCGGTGAAAGCTGCATTTGATCCGGTAGGGTTACTGAATCCCGGCAAAGCTGTGCCCGCTTTACATCGCTGCGCAGAGCTGGGCGCTATGCATGTACACCGGGGTGAAGAAAAATTTGCTGAACTGCCACGTTTTTAAAACTCATGCAAACGATTATCGATCAATACAAAACCATCATTCGTGAAGCGGCTGAGCACAAAATCCCGCTACAGATACGTGGCGGCGGGACTAAATACTTTTATGGCAGTTCACCCATCGAGCAAAGCAACCTGTGGCTGGATGCAACGGCGTACAACGGTATTATTGATTACGAGCCGACCGAACTGGTCATTACGGCGCGTGCTGGTACATGCTTGGCCGATCTGGAAGCCGCGCTTGATCAGCACGGGCAAATGCTGGCGTTTGAACCGCCGCATTTTGGTGCAGCGGCCACATTGGGTGGTTGTGTTGCTGCAGGTTTATCCGGTCCGCGCCGTGCTGCTGCAGGTAGCGTACGTGATTTTGTGCTGGGTGTACGGCTACTGGATGGAAAAGGCGAGGATTTGCATTTTGGTGGGCAGGTGATGAAGAACGTCGCCGGTTACGATGTTTCACGACTGATGGTGGGATCCATGGGTACACTGGGGGTGTTGCTGGAAGTCTCACTCAAAGTCTTGCCAAAACCAGTGGCTGAGATTACGTTGTGTATGGAAATGAATGAGGCTATGGCTATCGAGAAAATGAATCAGTGGGCCGGTAAGCCGCTGCCGATTTCCGCAACTTGTTATACGGGTGGTGAATTGTTTCTCAGACTCTCTGGTGCTGAATCTGCGGTACGTGCGGCCCAGCTAAAACTGGGCGGCGAAGAACTCGGTGAAGGTGGAGCGTTCTGGCAATCGGTGCGCGAACAGACGCATGATTTTTTTCAATCCGGCAAGCCCTTGTGGCGTTTATCCATTAAATCAACAACACCCGGTTTGCCTTTATCCGGATTGCAATTGATAGAGTGGAGTGGTAGTTTGCGCTGGCTAATTGGGAACGCAGGCATCAATGCAAAAACCATCCGTACTACTGCAAAAGATGCGGGCGGTCACGCAACTTTATTTCGCAATCATGAGTCATATATCCCTGTATTTCATCCGCTTGACCCCGGTATGATGAAAATTCATCGTGCACTGAAAGAAAAATTTGATCCATCCGGAATCTTTAATCCCGGTCGACTCTATCCTGAGATTTAAATGCAAACTAAGCTTGCTGATTTTATAAAAAATTCACCACAAGGACAGGAAGCCGATGCCATTCTGCGCAGTTGTGTGCATTGTGGTTTTTGTCTAGCCACTTGTCCGACTTATCAGATTTTGGGGGATGAACTGGATAGTCCGCGCGGGCGTATTTATCTGATGAAGCAGATGCTGGAGGGGCAGCCGATTACGCAAAAAACCCAATTACATCTGGATCGTTGTTTGACCTGCCGTGCTTGTGAAACCACTTGCCCATCAGGCGTGCGTTATGGCGCATTGGTGGATATTGGCCGTGGTATTGTCGAAGAGCAGGTAAAGCGTAATGTTCAGTCTAATATTCTGCGCTTCACATTACGCAAAATTTTGCCGAATACAGCGGTATTTAGTGCATTGCTTAAAGCAGGGCAAATCGTGCGTCCGTTTTTACCGAATAATTTAAAAAGAAAGATTCCCCTCAAACCTAAGCACACGAAAGCATGGCCTGCATCATATCACCCACGTAAAATGCTCGTGCTTGATGGTTGTGTACAACCTGCTTTAGCGCCTAATATTAATGCGGCTACCGCAAGTGTACTGAATAAGCTGGGCATATCTTTAATTAAAGCTAAGAATGCGGGATGTTGCGGGGCTGTTACTTTTCATCTAAACGCTCAGCAGGAAGGATTGGATTATATGCGCCGCAATATTGATGCTTGGTGGCCATTGGTGGAACAGAAGGAAATTGAAGCGATTGTGGTGACAGCGAGCGGATGTGGAGTAACTATTAAAGAATATGGTCATTTACTGCAACATGATCAAGTGTATGCCGAGAAGGCGGCACGAATATCAGCAATCGCTAAAGATATTAGCGAAATCCTTCATGCAGAGCTGGAAAATATTGAGCGGCTGATGAATAAACGAAATGTCGCTACTGATAAAACAAAGCTGTCTTTTCATTCCCCTTGTACCTTGCAGCATGGTATGAAAATTCGTGGTGTGGTCGAAAAAATTCTGATTGCTGCGGGTTTTGATTTGACCGTCGTTCCTGATGCGCATCTGTGCTGCGGTTCGGCCGGTACTTATTCAATTCTGCAACCCGAACTCTCGCAACAGCTACTGAGAAACAAAGTGACTGCCCTGGAATCGGGTAAGCCTGATCAGATTGCTACTGCCAACATTGGTTGTCTGATGCATCTGCAGAGTGGTAGCACATTATCTGTCAAACACTGGATTGAGCTGATGGATGATCAATTAACCAGAAGCTGAACTGTGAAAAATTTTTATTTCAGATTAATATTCTGAACTTTTTGTTATACAATCCTGTGCTAAATTGTTCGGCGAAATTCTGAGCATACATAAATAAAATAGCTTACAGATAAATAAATTGGAGAAAATATGAAGGTAGTTTCTAGGAGTAGTTGGATAACAAAGTTTGGCGGCGCGGTTTTAGGGGCTTTTTTAGCACTGCCATCGTATGCGCAGCTAATGCTCGCTCATGAGGGGCATCATGATGCCGGTGGGTGTACCATTAAAACCGGTGAGTTTCCAGTAACCTTCAGCGCTTATGAAGTTCCAGAAGGTAATATACCGCCAATGCATTCATATTGTGAAAACCTGCCTGCTACAGGTAAAGTGAATTTAACCATAGAGCTGCCTCATGAAGCTCGCACAATACCGCTTGCTGTACGCCTTGTAAAAGAAGGGCACGATGGGCATAGCGGAAAGCATGATGCTGCAGCCGGGCAGAAACAAGCAAGCACTGAAATGGATCATGATGGGCATGAGGGAATGAATCATGACGAACATGCAGGGCATGGTGCTGCTGAACCTGGCATTGTCTACATGCCTTCGCAAGTACATAACTCTGGAATTATCGTGATCGCAGCTAATCTCGATGAAAAAGGGCACTATGCGGTGCAGCTTGAGAAAAAAGATGAAGCAGGCAATGTTAAAACAGTTGTGCGTATTCCATTAGGCGTTGGTATGGGCGGTGGACATGCTGGTCATGGCGGTGGTTTAGGCATGATGGAAATTGCCTTGATCGTCATTGCTGGTGGAGGTGCTGCCGCATTTTATTTCATGCGTCGTAAAAAAATATCCGAAGCTTCGGCTTAGCGCTTATTCTTAGTGTTTAATACTACAAAGATCTGGTTATCAAGCCCTTTCGCGTTATATCTCTGAAGTTTGAGATCTAATCATTTATCGTTAGGTAAATCAATACAATTAATTGAGTCAATTAGAAGAGTAGTTACAAATATTTCCTAGATGTTTCTCAATTCAGAGATCTTGACATCAAGAAAGAGGCTGAGTTAGTGTAGGGGATTGGGTAGAGAGATAGACACTAGGCTAGACTTTCGAGATTAGAACAATAAGAAGAGGGGGAAGTTATGAAAAACAAAGGAGAAGGAGAGAGGAGATGAATGCCAAGAGATGGCTGATTATAGGTGCGG